>NZ_JODY01000001.1 GCF_000718015.1 Streptomyces catenulae
CCCGCGCCCCGCCGCCGCGCCCGGATTCCGGGACACCGCCGCCTACCACCTGGCCCGCAGCCAGGGCCTGTGGGCGCCCGGCGGCGCCGCGCCCCGCGCCCGCGCCGCCACCCGGGGCCCGGGCACCGGACTGCCCCCGGGCCGCACCGGCGGGCCGTTCCGCCCCCGTACCCCGCTGCCGCCGCAGGCCGCCGGACCGCTGGGCCCGCCCCGTCCGCTGTCCGCGCCCCGCCGCCCGCTCTCCCGGGCGTTCGCCGCCGCGGCCTGCCTGGTGCTGGGCACCGGGCTCCTCTGCGGCGCGGTCGCCGGGAGCTGGCTCACCGAGGGCGCCGACACCCGTACCGCCGCCCAGATCGCGTACGACAACGGCCGCGACGCCTGGCACAACGCCCCCGTCGACGCGCTCTTCCCACCGGTCGTCGACGGGCTCGGCGCCGGTCCTGGCGGCTCCGACCGCCGCTGGACCCGGGTCGCCGTCGCCCCGGACCGCGCCTGCGCGGGCGCCGAGAACCCGGAGCTGGCCAAGGCCCTCGCCCCGGCCGGTTGCGTACGCCAGCTGCGCGCCACCTACCTCGACGCCACCCGCACCGACCTCGTCACCGTCGGCGTCCGGACCGCCCGGGCCGACCAGGACACCATGAAGGCGCTGCGCCACCACTTCGCCGCCAAGGGCCTCGCCGACGACGCGGACCTCATGCCCCGCACCTACGCACCCGAGGACACCCCGGCCGCCTCCTTCGGCGCCGACCGGCGCGCCACCTGGACCGTGCGGGTACTCACCGACATCCCGGTCGTCGTCTCCGCCGTCGCCGGGTTCGCCGACGGCCGCACCGTCACCCCGCCGCAGCCCGCCGCGGACGCCGTCCGCCCCGGCACCACCACCGTGGCCGCCGAAGCCGGGCTCGGCCACGACGCCGAGGGCCTCGCCGACCGGATCGAGGCCACCTTCCGCGCCGCGGCCGGCAGCACCACCCGCACCACGGAGGCATCCCCGTGACCCGAGCCCCGCTGCGCGCCGCCGCCGCGCTGACCACGGTCCTGACCGCCGCCCTGGCGCCGCTGCTGACCGCCGCCCCGGCCCGCGCCGACGGCATCCGCGCCCAGGAGTGGGCCCTGGAGGCCATCCACGCCCAGGACGCCTGGCGCACCACCAAGGGCAAGGGCGTCACCGTCGCCGTCCTCGACACCGGCGTCGACGCCGACCACCCCGACCTGCGCGGCTCGGTCGCCCCCGAGAAGGACCTCATCGGCTTCGGCGCCGGTCCCGGCGACCCCCAGTGGGCCGTCCACGGCACCGGAATGGCCGGGATCATCGCAGGTCACGGCCATGGCCCGGAGAAGGGCGACGGGGTGCTCGGCATCGCCCCGGAGTCCCGGATACTCCCGGTCCGGGTGATCCTGGAGGACGACGACCCGGCCCGTAAACGCGCCCGCGCCGAACGTGCCGGGGCCCTCGCCGACGGCATCCGTTACGCCGCCGACCACGGCGCCGACGTCATCAACCTCTCCCTGGGCGACGACAGCGCCTCCGCCCACCCCGAACCCCGCGAGGACGCCGCCGTCCAGTACGCGCTCGGCAAGGGGATACCCGTCGTCGCCTCCGCGGGCAACGGCGGCGAGGAGGGCAACCGCGCCTCGTACCCGGCCGCCTATCCCGGTGTCATCGCCGTCACCGCCGTCGACCGCTACGGCAGCCGCGCCGACTTCTCCACCCGCCACTGGTACGCCACCGTCGCCGCCCCGGGCGACGAGGTCGCCACCGCCAACCCCGACCGCACCTACTACGAGGGCTGGGGCACCAGCCCGGCAGCAGCCTTCGTCTCCGGCTCCATCGCCCTCATCCGCGCCGCCCACCCCCGTCTGAGCCCCGCGCAGATCCGCCAACTCCTCATGGCCACCGCGCAGGACCGCCCCGACGGCGGCCGGGACGACGACCGCGGCGCCGGAACCGTCGACCCCGCGGCGGCCCTCAAGGCCGCCGCCGACCTCGAACCGGCCGCCCAGAAACCGGCCCCCGCCGCCCACACCGCACGCCACTTCGGCCCCGGCCGCACCGCCGAGGCCCACGGCACCGCCCCCGCGGGCTGGTTCCCCTGGACCGCCGCGGCCGCGGGCACCGCCCTCCTCGCCGCCGCCGCGGCCCTCTGGCGCGACCGCCACCCCACCCGCCTCTTCCGCTAGCCCCGGCCCGTACGGGAAGCCCCGCCCCGTACGCGGGACGGGAGAGGGGCCCGGCCGGTCCGGACCACCGCGGGCCGGGTCACCCCGGATGCGCCCCTACGACGCCGCGCCCGGTGCCCCCGCGGGCAGCGGTTCGACGCCCGTGACGCGGCGCGCCCGGTCAGGCTCGATGAGCACCATCACCCGCTGCTCACCCGGGAGCAGCCACTCGTACCCCTCGGCGCCGCGGTAGACGCGCGCCAGCTCGTCCATGTTCCGCTCCGCCTCCGGGCCCTCGACGAAGCGGACGGCGCGGCCGTGGATCTGCACCCGGTCGTACGGGTCGTCCGGGTCCGCGTGGGAGAGGCAGACCCGCGGGTCGTGGCGGAGGTTGCGCTCCTTGACCCGTCCCACGGAGGTGTTGAACAGCAGCAGGTCCCCGGCGAGCCCCACCCACATGGGGCTCACATGCGGCGATCCGTCCGGGTTGACCGTGGCGACGTACCAGAAGGTCGGCGCCTCGATCCGGCGGCGGATGTCGTTCGGCAATTCGATCATGGAGCCGAGCCTGCCCCCACCACGGCGGATACACCTCCGTCCACCCCCGCGTGGCGCGGGCCACCGCGCCCGCGGCCCGCGGCACCCGCCCCCGGCCGCCCGCCCCCGTGCCGCTAGGCTCGCCCCGTGGCGCAGAAGAACATCCCGGACCCCGGTTTCTCCGACGACGACGGCTCCGCCGACCCGGCCCTCGCGGCCGCGCTGGCCGCCTACGACCGCGACCGGAGCGCCGAACCGCAGCTCCTCGCGGCCCTCTCCGGCGCCCGGGTGCTGGTGCCCGTCGTCGCCGTCCTCGGCGAGAGCGAGACCGGGCCCGACGGCCTGCGCCGCGAGAAGACCAGCGATATGGCCGTCCCCACGCTCCAGGCCCCCGACGGCCGCCGGGCGCTGCCCGCCTTCACCTCGATGGACACCCTCAAGCGCTGGCGCGCCGACGCCCGCCCGGTGGCCGTCCCGCTCCGTCAGGCGCTGCTGGCCGCCTCCCACGAGAAGGCCGACACCGTCGTCGTCGACCTCGCCGGGCCCGTCACCTACCAGCTCACCGGCCCCGCCCTGCGCGCCCTCGCCGAGGGCCGCCGGGACGCCGATCCGCGCACCGACCCGGCCGTCCTCGACGCGCTGCGCACCCTCCTCGCCGCCGAGCCCGCCGTCCGCCTCGCCCATCTGGCCCCCTCGGCCGAGACCGACGCGACCCTCGCCCTCGGCCTCGCCCCGGACGCCTCCGCCGCCGACGTCGCCCACCGACTGGCCCAGTCCCTCGCCACCGACGAGGAGCTGCGTGCCCGGCTGGTCCGCGGCCTCGACCTGGCCCTGCTGCCGCCCGGCGCGGAGCCGCCCGAGGAGCCCTTCTACCGCCGCTGACCCCGGTGGCCGGTACCTCCACCCGGCCCCGGGCCGCGCCCGCCCGACGGGCGCACCGCTCTCCCCGGTCGCAGAATGCGAGGACAGCTCGGGATCCACGCGAGGAGAGCACCTATGGAGACCACCGAGACCCGCACGCTCCTGTCCGAATTCCTCGGGACGCTGCTCCTGGTGTTCTTCGGTGTCGGCGCCGTGGTGCTGGCCGGTGAGTACATCGGGACCTTCGGCATCGCGCTGAGCTTCGGCTTCGTCATGCTGGCCATGGCCTACTCGCTCGGCCCGATCTCCGGCAGCCACATCAACCCGGCGGTGACCCTGGGCATGCTGCTGGCCCGCCGTATCACCCTCCGTACGGCCGTGGAGTACTGGATCGCGCAGGTGGTGGGCGCCATCGTCGGCGCGGCGGTGCTCTTCCTGGTCGCGAAGCAGATCCCGGGCCTGCGGACCAGCGAGTCGTTCGGCTCCAACGGCTGGGGCGACCGCTCCGCCGTGCATCTCAACACCGGCGGCGCCTTCGTCGCGGAGCTCGTGCTGACCTTCGCCTTCGTCTTCGTGGTGCTCTCCGTCACGCACAAGGTCGCGGTTGTCGGCTTCGGCGGGCTGCCCATCGGTCTGGCGCTGGCCATGGTCCACCTCGTCGGCATCCCGCTCACCGGTACGTCGGTCAACCCCGCCCGCAGCATCGGCCCGGCGCTCTTCGCCGGGGGCGCCGCCATCACCCAGCTGTGGCTGTTCATCGTCGCCCCGCTGATCGGCGGCGCGATCGCCGCGATCGTGCACCGCTACACCCACCCGCCGTACGCCCCGGCGGTCGTCGCCGACGACGTCGCCGCGGAGCCCGAGAAGGACTGACGGCGCCCGCAGACGCGGAAGGAGCCCCGGACCACGCGGTCCGGGGCTCCTTCCGTACGTCCGGCGGGTCAGCCGTAGACCGGTCCGGTGAACTTCTCGCCCGGCCCCTGGCCCGGCTCGTCCGGGACGACCGACGCCTCGCGGAAGGCCAGCTGGAGCGACTTGAGGCCGTCGCGCAGCGGCGCCGCGTGGTACGAGCCGATCTCGGTGGCGCTGGCCGTCACCAGGCCCGCGAGCGCCTGGATCAGCTTCCGCGCCTCGTCGAGGTCCTTGTGGGCGTCGCCCTCCTCGGCGAGCCCGAGGTTGACCGCGGCGGAGCTCATCAGGTGCACGGCGACGGTGGTGATCACCTCGACCGCCGGGACGTCCGCGATGTCGCGGGTCATCGCGTCGAAGTCCGTCTCCGACGCGTCCGGGGCGTCGGGCTGCTGCGGGGTCTGGTCACTCATGTCGGGGCGCTTCGCTTCCTGCCGGGAGGGGATCGCGTCCAGCCTAAGACCCGCCCGTACGGTCCCCGTCCCCGGCCGGTCCTCCGCGCCCGCGCCGTACCTCCGGGGGTTACGGCACCTTCCGCACGGATGTCCGCATCCGCCTGGGGGTCACCTCTTGACTCGTGTATTCTGGTGTTCCGACCGGCCGGACACCCAGGTGACCGGCCCACAAGTGGAGGCTCCGATCTCCCACCCGACCGACCTCAGGGTTGGCGGGTCAACGGTCCGGCTGCGCCCCGCGGAGACCTTCGCGGCGGTGTTCCTGAACCTTTCACGGAGCCCCGCCTGTGTCCCGTCCGGGGCGTTTTTTGATGTACCGGCGCGGTTGGTCACACCGAAACAGAACTGACGCGGCAGTCCGCCAGGCCGTCGCGTGGTGCTACCGAGGAGGATCCATCAGCGCCGAGCCCCGCATCAACGACCGGATTCGCGTCCCCGAGGTGCGACTCGTCGGTCCCAGCGGCGAGCAGGTCGGCATCGTGCCGCTTGCCAAGGCCCTGGAGCTTGCGCAGGAGTACGACCTCGACCTGGTCGAGGTGGCCGCGAACGCACGTCCGCCGGTCTGCAAGCTCATGGACTACGGAAAGTTCAAGTACGAGTCGGCCATGAAGGCCCGTGAGGCGCGCAAGAACCAGGCGCACACGGTCATCAAGGAGATGAAGCTCCGGCCGAAGATCGACCCGCACGACTACGACACCAAAAAGGGTCACGTCGTTCGGTTCCTCAAGCAGGGTGACAAGGTCAAGATCACGATCATGTTCCGTGGTCGCGAGCAGTCCCGCCCCGAGCTGGGCTTCCGGCTGCTGCAGCGGCTCGCGGCCGATGTGGAGGACCTCGGCTTCATCGAGTCGAATCCGAAGCAGGACGGCCGAAACATGATCATGGTCCTCGGTCCGCACAAGAAGAAGACCGAGGCGATGGCCGAGGCCCGTGAGGCGCAGGCCGCCCGCAAGGCGGAGCGCCAGGGTGGAGCTCCCGTGGAGGAGTCCCACGAGGAGCCCGCCGAGGCGTGATTCTCGGGCGCGCCCCGGACATCGCGCCGGGGCACCCGCCCCGGACACAACCGATACATCTGACGCTCCCGTACGGCCCGGGCCGCTGGGAGCGCCACTGACGAGGAGAGAACGGCGCATGCCGAAGAACAAGACGCACAGCGGGACCAGCAAGCGCTTCAAGGTCACCGGCTCCGGCAAGGTGCTGCGCGAGCGCGCCGGCAAGCGCCACCTGCTCGAGCACAAGTCGTCCCGCGTGACGCGTCGCCTCACCGGCAACGCCGAGATGGCCCCGGGCGACGCCAAGAAGATCAAGAAGCTTCTCGGCAAGTGAGTCGCCGCGCCCCTCTCCGTACGGGGCGCGCGACCAGGACCGGGACTAATCGAATCGGGCCGTGTGACGACCACCACGGCCCCGCTACAAGGAGTTAAGAAGTGGCACGCGTCAAGCGGGCGGTCAACGCCCACAAGAAGCGCCGGGCGATCCTGGAGCAGGCCAGCGGTTACCGCGGTCAGCGTTCGCGCCTGTACCGCAAGGCCAAGGAGCAGGTGACCCACTCCTTCGTCTACAACTACAACGACCGCAAGAAGCGCAAGGGCGACTTCCGTCAGCTGTGGATCCAGCGCATCAACGCCGCTGCCCGCGCCAACGGCATGACCTACAACCGCTTCATCCAGGGTCTGAAGGCCGCCAGCATCGAGGTCGACCGCAAGATCCTCGCGGACCTGGCCGTCAACGACGAGAACGCGTTCGCCGCGCTCGTCGAGGTCGCCCAGAAGGCGCTCCCGAGCGACGTCAACGCCCCGAAGGCCGCCTGAACACCGGCCTGACGACGTGACGAGCGGACCCGCAGGCACCGGCCTGCGGGTCCGCCGCCTTTTCACCGGACGCACCCGCCTCTCCCCGCACCGAACCACAGAAGCGAGCCGCCGCCCATGGGCACCCCCGAGCTGATCTCCCCGCGGTCCCCGCGTGTCTCCGCCGCCCGGCGGCTGGCCCGCCGCGCCTTCCGGGCCCGGGAGCGCCGGTTCATCGCCGAGGGCCCGCAGGCCGTACGCGAGGCCATCGCGCACCGCACCGGCGGCGAGCCCACCCTCGTCGAACTGTTCGCGACCGTCGAGGCGGCCGAGCGGCACGCCGAGATCGTCGCCGCCGCGCACGCCGCCGGGATCCGCGTCCACCACGCCGACGACCGCACCGTCGCCGACATCTCCCAGACGGTCACCCCGCAGGGCCTGGTCGGCGTCTGCCGCTTCCTGGACACGCCGTTCGAGGACGTCCTCGCCGCCCGCCCGAAGCTGATCGCCGTCCTTGCGCACGTCCGCGACCCCGGCAACGCCGGTACCGTCCTGCGCTGCGCCGACGCCGCCGGTGCCGACGCGGTGGTCCTCACCGACGCCTCCGTCGACCTCTACAACCCCAAGTCGGTCCGCGCCTCGGTCGGCTCGCTCTTCCATCTGCCGGTCGCCGTCGGCGTCCCCGTCGAGCAGGTGATGGCCGGACTGCGCGGTGTCGGGGCGCGGCTGCTCGCCGCCGACGGTGCGGGCGACCGCGACCTCGACGCGGAGCTGGACGCCGGTTCCATGGGCGGCCCCACCGCCTGGGTCTTCGGCAACGAGGCGTGGGGCCTGCCGGAGGAGACCCGCGCGCTGGCCGACGCCGTCGTCCGGGTGCCCATCCACGGCAAGGCCGAGAGCCTCAACCTCGCCACCGCCGCCGCGGTCTGCCTCTACGCCTCGGCCCGCGCCCAGCGCACCGCCGGTGGCTGCCGCGCCGCCTCGTCCGCCTGACCTCCGTCCCGCCGGATGTGCCCCGGCGGCGCAACCCCGAGCCGTCCGCGGGTGTTGTCAGTAGGGTGACGGGCCGGGGCCGGAGGGGGCTGGTGGGGATGGACGCGAGGACACCGGACGAGAGGGGCGGCGGGCCGCCGGGCCGGGCCGCCGGAGAGACGGCGGACGGGCCGGTGGTGGCGCCGGACGACCTGCCCGACGGACTGGTCGTCGCCGACGCCGACGCCACCGTCGTCTGCTTCAACGCCGCCGCCGCGAAGATCACCGGCATCCGGGCGGCCGACGCCCTCGGCCGCCCCCTGGAGGAGGCGCTGCCGCTCCAGGACATGGAGGGCCGCCGCTGGTGGCGGGTGACCGACCCGTACGGCGGTCTCGCCATCCGGCGCGGGCAGCCCGAGCGGAATCTGCTGCTCGGCGGCCGCGAGGTGCTGGTCTCCGCCCGCTACCTCCGCGACGGTCGGGGCGGGCCGCTGCGTCGGCTGGTCGTCTCGCTGCGCGGCACCGAGGCCCGGCGGCGTACGGAGGTCAGCCACGCCGAGCTGATCGCGACCGTCGCTCATGAACTGCGCTCGCCGCTGACCTCCGTCAAGGGGTTCACCGCCACCCTGCTGCGGAAGTGGGAGCGGTTCACCGACGACCAGAAGCGGCTGATGCTGGAGACCGTCGACGCCGACGCGCACCGGGTCACCCGGCTCATCGCCGAGCTGCTGGACATCTCCCGTATCGACTCCGGGCGGCTGGAGGTGCGCCGCCAGCGGATCGACATGGTCGCGGCGGTGCGGCGGCACGTCCAGGCGCAGATCACCGCGGGGCGCTCCCCGGGCCGTTTCATGATCCGGGTGTGCGGGGCGCTGCCCGATCTGTGGGCCGACCCGGACAAGGTCGACCAGGTGCTGAGCAACCTGCTGGAAAATGCGGTGCGGCACGGCGAGGGAACGGTCACCATCGAGGTCACGGCAGCCACGGTGACCAGCGGGGAGGGGACGGCGGTGACGGTCGGCGACGAGGGGGCGGGGATTCCCGAGGAGTCCATGGGCCGGGTCTTCACCCGCTTCTGGCGCGGCAGCAAACGCGGCGGCACCGGCCTCGGCCTCTACATCGTCAAGGGCATCGTCGAGGCACACGGTGGCGCCATCACCGTCGGCCGGGCCCCCGCGGGTGGCGCCGAGTTCCGATTTATCCTGCCCGCCGCCACCCCGGCCTTCATGGCCTGACCGTCCGGCGGCGGGCGCCCCCGCCCGGGGCTCGGACCGGCACCGTCGGCCCGTCCCCTTAGACTTGCCCTTTGGCACCTTTGGCGCACAAGCATCGCGGGCGCAGCGCGGGCTCGGCATCCGAAGTTTGTGATCGAAGAGGCGTGAAGCCAAGCCAGACCACCGGAAGCACGGGAAGAGATGTCCGCACCCAATAAGTCGTACGACCCTGTCGAGGTCGAAGCCCTGAAACCGGAAGAGATCGCCGCCCGGCTGGACGAGGCGCTCGCCGCCGTCGCCGCCGCGGGCGATCTCGAAGCGCTCGCCCAGGCGAAGATCGCACACGCCGGTGGCACCTCGCCGCTCGCCCTCGCCAACCGCGAGATCGGCGCGCTGCCCCCGCAGGCCAAGGCGGAGGCCGGCAAGCGCGTCGGCCAGGCCCGCGGCCGGGTCAACCAGGCGCTCAAGGCCCGCCAGGAGGAGCTGGAGGCGGAGCGGGACGCCCGCGTGCTGGTCGAGGAGGCGGTGGACGTCACCCTGCCGTACGACCGCACGCCCGCCGGTGCCCGCCACCCGCTGACCACCTTCATGGAGCGGGTCGCCGACGTCTTCGTCGCCATGGGCTACGAGGTCGCCGAGGGCCCCGAGGTCGAGGCGGAGTGGTTCAACTTCGACGCGCTCAACTTCGTGCCGGACCACCCCGCGCGCCAGATGCAGGACACCTTCTTCGTCCAGGGTGAGGGCACCAAGGGCGACGAGTCCGGTGTCGTGCTGCGCACCCACACCTCGCCGGTCCAGGCCCGTACGCTGGTCGACCGCGAGCCGCCGGTCTACGTCGTCTGCCCCGGGCGGGTCTACCGCACCGACGAGCTGGACGCCACGCACTCCCCGGTCTTCCACCAGATCGAGCTGCTCGCCGTCGACGAGGGCCTGACCATGGCGGACCTCAAGGGCACCCTCGACCACATGGTCCAGGCGCTCTTCGGCCCGGACATGACCACCCGCCTGCGGCCGAACTACTTCCCGTTCACCGAGCCGTCCGCCGAGATGGACATGGTCTGCTACGTCTGCCGTGGCGCCTCCGTCGGCAACCCGGACCGCCCCTGCCGCACCTGCTCCAGCGAGGGCTGGATCGAGCTGGGCGGCTGCGGCATGGTCAACCCCCGGGTGCTGACCGCCTGCGGGGTGGACCCGGAGAAGTACAGCGGGTTCGCGTTCGGCTTCGGCATCGACCGGATGCTGATGTTCCGGCACAACGTGGAAGACATGCGCGACATGTTCGAGGGCGACGTCCGGTTCACCCGGCCGTTCGGGATGGAGATCTGAGATGCGTGTCCCGCTTTCCTGGCTGCGGGAGTACGTCGACCTGCCGGCGACCGAGACCGGCCGTGACGTACAGACCAAGCTCGTCGCCGTCGGGCTGGAGGTCGAGACGGTCGAGAAGCTCGGCGAGGGGCTGACCGGCCCGCTGGTGGTCGGCCAGGTGCTGACCATCGAGGAGCTGGAGGGCTTCAAGAAGCCGATCCGCTTCTGCACCGTCGACGTCGGCGACGCCAACGGCACCGGTGAGCCGCAGGAGATCGTCTGCGGCGCCCGCAACTTCGCCGTCGGCGACAAGGTCGTCGTGGTCCTGCCCGGCGCCGTCCTCCCCGGCGACTTCAAGATCTCCGCGCGCAAGACGTACGGCAAGAAGTCGCACGGCATGATCTGCTCCGGCGACGAGCTGGGCATGGGCGACGACGGCAGCGGCGGCATCATCGTGCTGCCCCCGGAGTCCGAGATCGGCACCGACGCCATCGAGCTGCTCCAGCTCGTCGACGAGGTGCTGGACATCGCGGTCACCCCCGACCGCGGCTACTGCCTCTCGCTGCGCGGCGTCGCCCGCGAGACCGCCACCGCGTACGGCCTGCCGCTGCGCGACCCGGCGCTGCTCGACGTCCCGCCGCCGAACTCCGGCGGATACGCCGTGAAGGTCTCCGACCCGATCGGCTGCGGCCGCTTCACCGCCCGCACGGTCAGCGGTCTGAGCCCTGAGGCGCGTTCGCCGATCTGGCTCCAGCGGCGGCTGCAGAAGGCCGGGATGCGCCCGGTCTCGCTCGCCGTGGACATCACCAACTACGTGATGCTGGAGCTGGGCCAGCCGCTGCACGCCTACGACCGGGCCACCCTCCAGGGCCCGATCGGCGTCCGCCGCGCCACCGGCGGCGAGGAGATCACCACCCTCGACGGCGTCAAGCGCGTACTGGACACCGAGGACCTGGTCATCACCGACGACCGCGGTCCGATCGGCCTGGCCGGTGTGATGGGCGGCGCCAACACCGAGATTGCCCGGGGCGTCAGCGACCCGGAGACCGGTGAGGTGCGCGGCACCACCGACGTGGTGATCGAGGCGGCGTACTTCGACGCGCTCGCCATCGCCCGTACGGCCCGGCGCCACAAGCTGTCGTCCGAGGCGTCGCGCCGCTTCGAGCGCGGGGTGGACCCGCAGGCGGCCTCCGCCGCCGCGCAGCGCACCGTCGATCTGCTGGTGCTGCTGGCCGGTGGCACCGCCGAGCCGGGCGTCACCGAGGTCGTCTCGCCCAGCGCCCCGCGCACCCTGACCATCCCCGCCTCGCACCCCGACGAGGTCGCCGGTGTCGAGTACGGCCGGGAGACCGTCGTCCGCCGCCTCCAGCAGGTCGGCTGCGATGTCTACGGTCAGGACGAGCTGGTCGTCACCGTGCCGTCCTGGCGGCCCGACCTCACCGACCCGAACGACCTCGCCGAAGAGGTCATCCGGCTGGAGGGGTACGAGAACCTCCCCTCCACGCTCCCGCTGCCGCCCGCCGGTCGCGGTCTGACCGAGCGGCAGCGGCTGCACCGCCGCGTCGGCCGGGCGCTGGCCGGTGCCGGGTACGCCGAGGCGCTGAACTACCCGTTCCTGGGCACGGCCGTCCTCGACCAGCTCGGCATCGGGCCGGACGATGCGCGCCGCAACACCGTCACGCTCGTCAACCCGCTCTCCGACGAGGAGCCCGATCTGCGGACGACGCTGCTCCCGGGCCTCCTCGGCGCGCTGCGGCGGAACGACGGCCGGGGCACGCACGACCTCGCGCTCTTCGAGACCGGCCAGGTCTTCCTGCCGACCGGTGCCGAGAAGCCCGCGGTCCGGCTGCCGGTGGACCGCCGTCCGACCGACGCGGAGATCGCCGAGCTGAACGCCGCGCTCCCGGCGCAGCCGCGCCGCGTCGCGGTGGTGCTGGCCGGCGCCCGTGAGCAGGCCGGTTGGTGGGGCAAGGGTCACCCGGCGACGTGGGCGGACGCCGTCGAGGCGGCCCGTACCGTCGCGCGGGAGGCCGGTGTCGAGCTGACCATCCGTCAGGACCAGCTGGCGCCGTGGCACCCGGGCCGCTGTGCCGCGCTCGTGGTGACCGTCGGCGGCGCGGAGGAGGTCGTCGGCCACGCCGGTGAGCTGCACCCGCGCGTCATCAAGGCGATGGGTCTGCCGGAGCGCACCAGCGCGATGGAGATCGACCTGGACCGCGTCGAGGCCGCCGCCGACGGTCCGCTGCGCGCCCCGCGGATCTCGTCGTTCCCGGTGGCCACGCAGGACGTCGCGCTCATCGTCGACGCCTCGGTCCCGGCCGCCGCCGTGGAGAGTGCGCTGCGCTCCGGCGCGGGTGAGCTCCTGGAGTCGCTGCGGCTGTTCGACGTCTTCAGCGGTGAGCAGGTGGGCGCCGGGAAGAAGTCGCTGGCGTACGCGCTGCGCTTCCGCGCCGCCGACCGCACGCTGACCGCCGAGGAGGCGTCGGCCGCCCGGGACGCGGCGGTCGCAGCCGCCGCCGAGCACACCGGGGCGGTGCTGCGGGGCTGACGGTGGACCGTGCCGTTGACGGCACGGGGCACACGAAGGAGTGAGGGCGCGACCGGCACTGCCGCCGGTCGCGCCCTCGCCTTTTCCGGGGGTGCGCGCCACCCTCCCGCGAAGCCGTCCGCAGGGCTCTGAAAGGCCCGGACGGGGCGGCGACACCTCCCGCGCGACAGGTGGTGTACCGGTTCTTCAGCCACCCCGCGCCACCCCCTCCCGAACCCCTCGCGCACCCCGGTGGGGCGCATTCGCGCAGGTCCGGGCGCGCCCTTGTGCGCGCCCCGTACCACCTCACCCAATGGAGTGATACAGATGCGCACCGTGGGGGTCCGAGCACGTAACGTCGACACAATCGTTGCGGCCGATACGGCCCGCCGTCCGCAGGACCGGGGCGGCTCGACCGCCGCGCAGCCCGCTGTGGGAACCACAGGCAAGGGGGACCATCGGCATGATCCGTAGTCGGGTGAGCGACGGAGCGCGCGCCGACGTCACACGCACCCGGTGGACCTTCGTCCTCGCCCTGCCCGGCCTGTGGGTGTTCGCCGTGCTGGCCTGGGAGCTGTCCTGGCCCAGCAGCGGACAGCTGCTCCAACTGCTCGCCGCCGCCCCGGCCATCGCCTGCGCGGGCACCGGCCGTCGGCTCTGTGTGGTCATGGGCGGCCTCTGCGCCCTCCTCGCGCTCGTACCGTTCGACGGCGCCCCGCCGATCGGCCCGGGGTTGCCCGCCCGCGCCGTCAACTGCGCCGCGATCCTCACGGTGGTGTGTGCCAGCTATCTGACGGCCGGTCGGCGGCTGCGGCTGGTGCGGGAGCTGGTCCGCGCCCGGGAGGTGGCGGCCACCGCGCAGCGGGCGCTGCTGCCCCCGCTGCCGCCCCGCATCGGCACGGTAGCCCCCGCCGCCCTCCACCTCTCCGCCGACGAGGGCGCCTCGATGGGCGGCGACCTCTACGACGTGGTGGCCACCCGGTACGGCGTACGGGCCGTCATCGGCGATGTGCGCGGCCACGGGCTGGCAGCCCTCGCCACGGTCGCCGCGATGCTCGGCTGCTTCCGCGAGGCCGCCCACGACGAGGCCGAACTGAGCGGACTGCTGGGGCGGTTGGAGCGCGCGCACGCCCGTCATCTGGCCGGGCGCGACCCGGCCACGGACGCCGCCCCGCTCGGCCCGGACGCCGAGGAGTTCGTGACGATCCTGCTGCTGGAGATCGCGCCGGACGGCACGGCCCGGGCGCTCAACTGCGGCCACCCGTGGCCGTACCGTGTCGCGCCCGGTGTGGTGGAGCCCGTCGTCCGCGCGGAACCGCTGCCGCCGCTCGGTCTGTTCCCGCTGCCCCGCGCGCTGGAGACGACGGAGTGCGGGCGGCTGACGCCGGGCGAGGGGCTGCTGCTCTACACCGACGGCGCGCATGACGCGCGGGGTGTGGACGGCGGGTTCTTCCCACTGGTCGAAACGGTGCGGCGGTTCGCCGGGGCGCGGGCGGACGCGGTGGTCGGCGGCGTCCACGACGCCCTGCTGCGGCACGCCCGCGGGCGGCTCACCGACGATGTGGCGCTGGTGATGCTGAGCGCCGCACCGCCGCGCGCCTCGGGTCCGGCGCCTTCGGGCCCGGCGTCCTCCGGCCCGGCTCCTGCCGCCCCCGCGCCCTCGGGCCCCGGCCGTCCGGCGGCCCGCGTCGAGGAGCCCGCGCGTCCGTGGAGGCAGGCCCTCGCTCCCCGGCGTCCGGCCCCGGTGCGCCCCTCGGCCGAGCGCCCGCGCTCCGCTGCCGCCGCTCCACGTACGGCGGGTGACGAGGCGTCTTCACACCCCGTGTGAGCCGCGCTTCACTAATCTGGACGTACGGAGTCTGTACGGCGACGAGGTCGGAGCCAGCGGCCCGTGGGCGGGCCCGGCGCACCGGGAGGCCGGTTTATGGAGCCCAACACCCTGCTCGACGCGATCCTCGACGAGGCGGGCATCTCGCACGCCGGTCTCGCCGCGCGTATCAACCAACTCGGCCGCCACCGCGGCCTGGCACTGCGCTACGAACACACCGCGGTCGCCCGCTGGCTCAAGGGCCAGCGCCCGCGCGGTCAGGTGCCCGACCTGATCTGCGAAATCCTCGCGGCGCGGCTGCACCGCCCGGTCGGCCTGGACGACATCGGTCTCGGCCGCCCCGGGGCGCGCCGCTCCGCCACCACCCCGCTCTCCGGCTTCGTCGAACGCGCCACCGCCCTGTGGCGCTCCGACGAACAGCAACGCGCCCATGTCGTCGACGCCCCGGCGCTCACCGGCACCTCCGCGGTCATGCCGGTGTGGGAGTGGGAGAACCCGCCCGAGGACTCCGACGTCTCGCGGGACGGTCAGGCACGGGTCGGGATGGCCGACATCGAGATGCTGCGCGCCGCCCGTACCCACTACGAGCATCTGTACCGCAAGGCCGGTGGGGTGGCGACGCGTACGCGGATCGTGGGGTTCCTCAACACCGAGGCGGCGCCGCTGCTGCGCGGCGCGTACAGCGACGCGACCGGCCGTCAGCTGCACCGCGCGACGGGCGGGCTGGTCGCCGTCGCGGGCATCTGCGCCTACGACTCGGACGCGCTCGGTCTGGCGCAGCGCTACTTCCACCAGGCGCTGCGGCTCGCCAAGGCCAGCGGTGACCGGGGGCTCGGCGCGTACATCATCGCGCTGCTGGTCAACCAGTCGCTGTTCTCCCGCGAGTACCGGCAGGCGGTGGCGTTCGCGGAGGCGGCGCTGCGGACCGCGGGCCCGCAGCTGACCCCGGCGCTCGCCGCCGACCTCTACGCGATGCAGGCCAAGTCCTACGCCCGGCTCGGCGACGGCGCGGGCGCGCTCGCCTGCATCCGGCAGGCGGAGGCGGCGGCCGAGCGCATCCGGCCGGGCCTGGAGCCCGCCGAGACCGGCTACGTCCAGCCGGGTCTGGTGAACGTCCAGGTGGCGGAGGCCCTGTTGAGCCTGGGGGATCTGCGGGCCGCACGGGAGCAGGCGGATGCCGCCGTGGACACTCCCGCACACGACCGGGGCCGGGTCCACCGGCTGGCGATGCTCACCCACATCGAGCTGCGCCAGGGTGACGCGGACCGGGCCGCGGCCAACGCGGCGCAGATGACCGAGCGGGCCAGGGGCGTGGAGTCCCAGCGCTTACGGGACCGGCTGCGGGCGGTACGCGAACATCTGGCGGAGACCGGTAGCTCCGCGACCGACGCGGCGGCCGATCTCATCGACGAGGTGCTGCGCATACCGCTGTAGGTCGATCCCGCACCGGGCCCGTGTCACCTTGCCGGATCTACGCGGAAGGTGGCAGACAGTGCGTTGGAACAATCTCGCGGAAGAGACCGTGTACGAGAACCGCTGGTTCCGGGTGAATCTCGCCGATGTGCGGATCCCCGACGGCCGGCACCTCGACCACTACCTCATCCGGATGCGGCCGGTGGCCGTCGCGACGGTGGTCAACGAGGCCAATGAGGTGCTGCTGCTCTGGCGGCACCGCTTCATCACCGACTCCTGGGGCTGGGAGCTGGCCGCGGGCGTCGTCGAGGACGGCGAGGACATCGCGGTGGCGGCGGCACGGGAGATGGAGGAGGAGACCGGGTGGCGGCCCGGTCCGCTGACCCATCTGATGTCGGTGGAGCCGTCCAACGGCCTCACCGACGCCCGGCACCACATCTACTGGTCCGACGAGGGCACCTACACGGGCCCGCCGCAGGACGGCTTCGAGTCGGACCGCCGGGAGTGGGTGCCGCTGAAGCTGGTGCCCGACATGGTGGCCCGGGGTGAGGTGCCCGCGGCGAACATGGCCGCGGCCCTGCTGATGCTCCATCAGCTCCGCCTCGGCTGAGGCGGATAGCGGCCCGGCACCGCCGTCCCCGGGCGGCGGTGCCGGGAGCGGTCACCTGGCCAGCACCTGCCAGACGGTCACCGCCACCCCCGCCACGGAGGCGAGCGCGGCCACCGACGGCAGCGGCCAGCGGCCGTGCTCCAACTCCGCGATGCGGGCGTTCAATTCGTCCGCATCGCGCTCGTACTGCGCGGACCGCTGCGCGAGCAGTGCCAGTTCGCCGTCGACGCGGGCGGTGCGTACGTCCAGACACCGCCTCAGCTCCGCCACATCGGTGGCTACCAGCTTGCGTTCAGGGTGGGCGGTCACTTTCCGTTGCCTCTTTTCCGCTGTCGCGACATCTGTCATCCGGTTACGAGACCAGTCAACTGCCCGGAAGCAAGAGGCGGGAGTGTGTGCACCGGGCTTCTGTGAGTCAGCGCCACACACCCCGTGTGAAGTAACGGAGAGTGAGGAATGGGAGGGGTGGGAGGGGCACCGGGGAAAGGTGGGGACGGTGCGACGGCAGCGCGACGGCCCGCCCCCGGGGAAGGGGGCGGGCCGTCGGGTGTCCGGAGTGTGGGTGGCTCAGTACGAGTAGAACCCCGACCCGCTCTTCCGCCCCAACCGGCCCGCGTCGACCATGCGGGCGAGGAGCGGGGGCGCGGCGTACAGCGGCTCCTTGTACTCCTCGTACATCGAGGCGGCGACCGAGGCGACGGTGTCCAGGCCGATCAGGTCGGAGAGCTTGAGGGGGCCCATCGGGTGGGCGCAGCCCAGCTCCATGCCGTTGTCGATGTCCTCGCGGCTGGCCATGCCGGACTCGAACATCCGGATCGCGGAGAGGAGGTACGGGATGAGCAGGGCGTTCACCACGAAGCCCGAGCGGTCCTGGGCGCGGATGGCGTGCTTGCCCAGGACGTTCTGGACCAGCGCCTCGGCGCGCGCGATCGTCTCGTCGCCGGTGGTCAGCGCGGGGATCAGCTCGACGAGCTGCTGCACCGGCGCCGGGTTGAAGAAGTGGATCCCGATGACCTGGTCCGGGCGGGAGGTGGCGACGGCCAGCTTCACCAGCGGGATGGAGGAGGTGTTGGACGCCAGGATCGCGTCCGGGCGGGTCACGACCTGGTCGAGGACCTGGAAGATCTCCGTCTTGACCTGCTCGCTCTCCACGACGGCCTCTATCACGAGGTCCCGGTCGGCGAACTCCCCGAGGTCCGTGGTGAAGCTCAGGCGGGCGAGCGCCGAGTCCCGTTCGGCGGGGGTGATCTTGCCGCGGTCGGCGGCCTTGCCGAGCGAGTTCGTCAGCCGGGTGCGTCCCAGCTCCAGGGCTTCGCCGGTGGTCTCGGCGACCATGACCTCCAGCCCGGAGCGTGCGCACACCTCGGCGATTCCGGCGCCCATCTGACCGCAGCCGACGACGCCGACGCGTGCGATGTCGGTGAAAGTGTCCGTCACCTCGTGCCTTTCGCTGATCTACGGGACCCGCGGGGCTCCGTAATGAGGTGCCGGACCCGCCGCGGCCCCCCAAGTTACTCGTACGGGTACGGGCCTCTTGGCGCCGGGGCGGGCATTCTGACCTCCAAGAACCGGACTAAAGACGGACAAGTTGGGGGTATTTGATGAGACGGATCACACGCCGGAGCTTCACCGTGGCGGCGCTCGGGGCCACCGCGTGGCGCACCGGCGGACCCATGGCCGCCGCCGCGGACCCGTCCGGACACCCGGCACCGGCACCGTCCGGCGGGCCGGGCGCCGGGCGGACGCGCCCGCGCCCCACGCTGCGCGGGGTGTGGCTGGCGACCGTCGCCCACCGCGACTGGCCCTCCCGCCCCGGTCTGCCGCCCGCCGAGGCGCGCCGCGAACTCCTCGCCCTGCTCGACGCCGCCGCCGACCGCCGCCTCGACACCGTCTTCTTCCAGGTCCGGCCCACCGCCGACGCCCTGTGGCCGTCACCGTACGAACCGTGGTCGGGCTGGCTCACCGGGCAGCAGGGCCGCGACCCCGGCTGGGACCCGCTGGGCTGCGCGGTCCACGAGGCGCACCGCCGCGGTCTGGAGCTGCACGCCTGGTGCAACCCGTACCGCGTCGCCCTCCACGACGACCCCGGACGCCTGGACCCGTCCCATCCGGCCCGCCGCCACCCGCGGTGGGTGGTGCGGTACGGCGGCAAGCTCTACTACGACCCGGGGCTGCCGGAGGTCCGGCGCTTCGTCCAGGACGCGTTCCTCGACGCGGTGCGCCGCTACCGCGTCGACGGGCTCCACTTCGACGACTACTTCTATCCGTATCCGGTCGCGGGCGAGACCTTCGGCGACGACGCCTCGTACGCGGCGTACGGCGCGGGCTTCCCCGACCGGGCGGAGTGGCGGCGGTGGAACACCGAGCTGCTGGTGCGGGAGACCGCCGCGCGGGTGGCGGCGGTGGGCCGGGCGACCGGGCGGCGGGTGCGGTTCGGGGTCAGCCCCTTCGCCGTCTGGCGCAACCGCGCCACCGACCCGGCGGGCTCGGACACCCGCGCCGGGGTGCAGACCTACGACGACCTCTACGCCGACACCCGGCGCTGGGCCCGGCTGGGGCTGCTCGACTACCTCGCCCCGCAGGCGTACTGGCACCTGGGCTTCGAGGCGGCGGACTACGCGCGGATCGTGCCGTGGTGGGCGCGGACGGTGGCGGGCACCGGTGTGGACCTCTACCTCGGCGAGGCGCTCTACAAGGCGGGCGACCCGGCGCAGCCCGCGCCCTGGCAGGATCCGGCGGAACTCTCCCGCCACCTCACCTTCGCGGACCGGTATCCGCAGGTGGGCGGCCATGTCTTCTTCGCGGCGACGGAGGTGGCCGCCGATCCGTCGGGGGCGATGGCGCGGGTGGTGGCGGACCACTACCGGTAGGCGCGGCTCCGGGCGCCGCCGTGCGGGCGGCGCCCGGAGGTGGGCCGTGGCGCCGCGGGGCGCGCCACGGCGGGGGCTCAGTGGATGTGCTTGCCCGTGCCGTGGCGGACGACCGTGTCGGGGCCGGGCGACATGATCGTCTCGTGGCCCGATTCATCGCGGACGCGGAAGGGGGGATCGCCGTGGTCGCCCAGCACTTCGATGATCTCGACGACGTGGTCCTGGTGTCCGACGGTCCTGCCGTGCACCAGCAGCCGGTCGCCCTTGGTCGCATGCATCAGGGGTCCTCCCGCCTGGGAAGGCCGTGCCGCCGCTCGGCCGGGCGGCCTGGCCAACGGAATTACGGGCCGGGGCGGCCCGGACGGCGGTACATGCCGCTGCGGCCAGTTTACGTCCGGGGGTGCACGGCGCATCCGGCGCGCGCGGGGGGCCGGGCGGACGCGGCCCGGCCCCGGGCCCTGCGGTTCAGCCCCGGCCGCGCTGGGTGACCACGATGCAGGCCAGCACCGCCAGAGCCGCCACCGGGGCCGCGGGCGGCAGGTGTTCGCCGAGCAGGGCGACCGACCAGACCAGCGTCAGCAGCGGCTGCGCCAACTGGATCTGGCTGGCCCGGGCGACCCCGACGGCCGCCATCCCGCGGTACCAGACGACCATCCCGGCGAAGGTCGAACCGGCCGCCAGCCACAGCAGCCCGGCCACCGCGTGCGGCGTCGGGTGCGGCGGCTCGGCGGTGAGCGCGAGGGCCGAGCCCGTGACCGTCACCGGCAGCGCCAGGACCAGCGCCCAGCCGATCACCTCCCAGCCGGGCAGCACACGCGCCAGCCGCCCGCCCTCGGCGTACCCGGCGGCGCAGACCAGCAGCGCCCCGAAGAGGAAGAGGTCACCGGCGCCCGGGCGGCCGCCGCTCTGGTACAGGGCGAACGCGATGACCACCGCCGCACCGGTGAGCGCCGCGAGCCAGAACGTCCGCGACGGCCGCGTCCCGGTGCGCAGCGCGGCGAACGCGGCGGTGGTCAGCGGCAGCAGACCGACGACCACCGCCGCGTGCGAGGTGGTCGTCGTCTCCAGGGCGAGCGTGGTCAGCAGCGGGAAGCCGAGGACGACCCCGCAGGCCACGACGGCGATACCGGGCCAGTGGCGCCGTGCGGGCAGCGGGGTGCGGCGTGCCGCGAAGCAGGCGCCGGCGACGGCGGCGGCCAGGACGCTGCGCAGCATCACCACCGTCCACGGGCCCAGGCCCTCCAGCGCCCAGACGGTCGCCGGGAAGGTGAGCGAGAACGCGGCGACGCCGAGCGCGGCCAGAAGGATGCCGCCGCGGGCGGTGTCGGGGGGAGGGGCGGAGGCGGTGCCGGTGGGCCGGGGTCCGGCCGGGGCGGTGCCGGAGGCCGGGGGCCGGGCCGAAGGGGTGTCGACCGTTATCCGCGCGGCGCCGATAGCGCTATCGTGTGCTCTCATGCATGAGCGTAGCAGCGTCGCCGAACTGGCCGCAGCCCTGCGGAAAGAGGTCAACCGCTACTCCGACGGCGAGAAGCTGCCGTCGAGTCGTGCGCTGCGGGAGCGGTACCGCGTCAGCCCGGTGACGGTCTCCCGGGCGCTCGCCGAACTGGCCGCCGAGGGGCTCGTCGTCACCCGGCCCGGCGCCGGGGTCTTCCGCGCCGCCGCGCCCGCCCGCACCGCGCACCCCGTCGACACCTCCTGGCAGGAGATCGCGCTCAGCGCCGAGGCGGCCGCCGACCAGGTGCCGCGCGGTGTCGACGCCTCCGGGGTGCTCGCCACCCTCGCCGTACCGCCGCCCGGCGTCGTCGAGCTGAGCGGCGGCTACCTCCACCCCGACCTCCAGCCGGAACGCGCCCTCGCCGCCGCGCTGGCCCGGGCCGGGCGCCGCCCCGGGGCGTGGCGGCGCCCGCCGGTGGCGGGGGTGGACGAGTTGCGGGCGTGGTTCGCGCGGGAGATCGGCGGTCCGGGCGGCGCGCTGTCCGGCAACGATGTGCTGATCACGGCGGGCGGCCAGAGCGCCCTGACCGCCGCGCTGCGGGCGCTCGCCCCGCCCGGCGCGCCGGTGCTCGTCGAGTCGCCCACCTACCCCGGCGTCCTGGCGGCCGCCCGCGCGTCCGGGCTGCGGCCGGTGCCGGTGCCGCTCGACGCGGACGGCGTCCGGACCGATCTGCTCGCCGAGGCGTTCCGGGCCAGCGGCGCCCGGCTCTTCGTCTGCCAGCCGCTGTTCCAGAACCCGACGGGCGCGGTGCTCGCGGACGGGCGGCGGGCCGAGGTGCTGCGGGTGGCGCGGGCCGCCGGGGCGTTCGTCATCGAGGACGACTTCGCCCGCCGCCTCGCCCACGGGCCCGCGTCCGCGCTGCCGCCGACGCTGATCTGCGACGACGCGCACGGCACCGTCGTGCACGTCGGCTCGCTGACGAAGGTGACCTCCCCGAGCCTGCGGGTGGGGGCGCTGGCCGCCCGCGGACCGGTCCTCGACCGGCTGCGTGCCATCCAGGTCGTGGACAGTTTCTTCGTCCCGGGGCCGCTCCAGGAGACCGCGCTGGAGCTGGTCGGCTCGCCGTCCTGGCCGCGCCATCTCCGCACGGTTGCCAAGGAGTTGGCCGTCCGCCGGGACGCGCTGACCACCGCGCTGCACACCCGGCTGCCGGAGCTGATGGGCGCGGACGGCGGTACGGCGCCGGGCGTGCCCCGGGGCGGCTGCTTCCTCTGGCTGCGGCTGCCGGACGGCGTCCCCGAAGAGGCGCTGGCCGGTGCGGCGCTGCGGGCCGGGGTCTCGGTCGCCCCGGGCCGCCCGTACTTCCCCGCCGAGCCGCCCGCGGCCCATCTCCGTCTCGCCTTCGGCTCCGCCTCCGGCCCCGCCGAACTCGCCGAGGGCGTACACCGCCTGGCCACCGCCTGGCGGGAGGTCGCACCGTAACCCTCCGCCGGAAAGGGCTCGACGCCCGCCTGCCGGTCTGCGACTCTCCGGTCATGGATGCACACCTGCCCGCGGGCTACGAGCTGTCCACCGACCCGGCGCGCCTGGACCACGAGCGGCTGCACCGCTGGCTGTCCGAGGACAGCTACTGGGCGTCCGGCCGCAGCCGGGAACGGCAGGAGCGGGCGGTGGCGGGTTCGATCAACTTCGGCCTGTACGACAGCGGTTCGGGCCGCCAGGCCGGGTATGCGCGGGTGGTCACCGACCACGCCACCTTCGGCTGGCTCTGCGATGTCTACGTCGATCCGGCCGACCGCGGTCTGGGTCTGGGCACCGCCCTCGTCCGGGCGGTCGCCGCCGACCTCGCGGCGCGCGGACTGCCAAGGGTCGCGCTCGCCACCCGGGACGCGCACGGCGTCTACGAGAAGGCCGGGTTCCGGCCGCTGCCGGTGCCCGGGGAGTGGATGACGTGGCAGCCCGACGCTCCGGACACGCCCGGGCGCTGACCGCCGTTCCCCGTCCGGCCCAGCCGCCACCCGGTCGGCGGAGCGCCGCCCGTGACCTGCACGGATGACGCCGCTCGGGGCCCGCGGCGCGGGGTGCGGGCCCGGACCGAGGTGCGCCCGGCGGGCGGTCGGGGTCTGCTCGGTGCATGTTCATACGGCACGTCCTCCGAAACGTACCGGCCACCGGCGCCCTCGCCGCCTCGCTGGCCCTGACCGGCGCCGGGCCGGTCCTCGCCGCGGGCGACGCCCACCGGGCGGTCGTCCAGCCCGACCCGGTCGCCCCCGGGGAGGAGTTCTCGGTCTTCGACGGCGGCAACTGCCCCGGGGAGAGCGGCGAGGCGACGTTCGACGGCGCGGGCATACCGACGATGAAGCTGTCGACGCTCCGCAACCAGGTGGGCGGCACCGCCCGGGTCCCCGACTCCGTCGAGCCCGGTTCGTACAAGGTGACCGTGGTCTGCGGCGACGGCGGCGAGGACGGCGGCCACGGCGGGAACGGTCGACGGCCCGGCGCACAGGGGCCGTCGGCGGGTGACGGGCTGAAACCCCAGAGCGGTCCGGGCGCCACGGAGCCGAATGCCACGGACCCGAACGCCACGGATCCGGGCGCCACGGCACCGGACGGTGGCCTGCCGGGCGGTGGCCTGCCCGGCGGGACGGCTCCCGGTGGTCAGGCTCCCGGTGGGGCGGCTCCCGGTGGCGGCGCGACGCCGCCCGCCGACGGTCTGCCCGGGGCCGGAGCCGGAGCCGGAGCCGGGGAGGGCGCGTCGCCCGTGCCCGGGGATCCCGGGGCGTCCGGTGGGGCGGTGCTGCCCGGTGACGGGGCGGCGGGCGCGCCGGTGGATCCGGGAGACGCCGCCGGAGCCGGGCTGCCCGCCGGGGCGCCGGTGGACGGAACGGTGGCGGCCGGTCCGGCGGGTGCGGTCACGGCGCGGGCGGTGTCCGCCGTACGGACGGACGGCGGTGGGCGGTCGGACGGGGACGGTGGACGCGGGCACCGGAGGACCACGCTGACCGGGACCCTGACCGTGGTCGCCGCCGACCACGGCCGTCTGCCCAAGGGCGGCTCCGACACCGGTCTCGGCGGCGCCGCGGGCACCGGTCTGGGCACCACCGCACTGGGCGGCGCCCTGCTCGCCGGGGCGATCGGCTGGGGCGTCGTCGACCACCGCCGCCGGAGCCGCCAGGAGGGACGGGACTGAACGCCGAGCGGGGCGGAGCCGCCCCGTACGGCCCCGCCCGGCCGGGGATCAGGCCACGGCCCCGCCCCTCCGCGGATCAGGTCAGTGACGTCTCCTGGAAGTCCTCCGGGACCAGCTGGAGCAGCTCCTCGCGGCTCGGGGACGTCTGGCGGCTGAGGCGGCCCGCCTGGCGGGTGACGAGGGACTCGAAGACCTTGCGGGCGTAGCGGGCGTTGCCGAAGTTACGGTCCCGGGGCACCGACGCGAAGTGTGCGCGCAGCAGCGCCTCCAGCTCCGGGGCGCAGGTGTAGCCGCCCGCCTTCGCCTGCCGGTTCACGATGATCACCAGCTCGTCGGCGTCGTAGTTGCCGAACTCCACCCGCTGCGAGAAACGGGAGGTCAGACCGGGGTTGGAGGCGAGGAAGGAACCCATCTCCGCCTCGTATCCGGCGGCGATGACGACGACGTCGTCGCGGTGGTCCTCCATCAGCTTGACGAGGGTGTCCACCGCCTCCTGACCGAAGTCGCTGCCGCCCCGCTCGGACGGTGTGAGGGTGTACGCCTCGTCGATGAAGAGCACCCCGCCGCGCGCCTTGTCGAACGCCTCGGTGGTCATCTGCGCGGTGTGGCCGACGTACCGCCCGACCAGATCGGCGCGCGCCACCTCCACCACCTGGCCACCGGCGAGCACCCCCATCGCCTTGAGCAGCTTGGCGTAGAGCCGCGCCACGGTGGTCTTGCCGGTGCCGGGCGGGCCGACGAAGACCAGATGGCGGCTGAGGGACGGCGACGGCAGCCCCGCCGCCTCCCGCTGCCGGGCGTTGGCCAGCAGATGCACCAGGTCCGAGACCTGCCGCTTCGCCTCCGCCAGCCCCACCATCTGCTCCAACTCGCCGAGCAGTGTGTCCAGTTGCCCTTCGTCGCCGCCCGCCGCGTGCGCGCCGACGCCGGATCCGGCGATCTCGCCGAGGTCCTGCGGCAGCAGCCGGACCATGTCGGCGGGGGTGGCGTTCACCTCGTTCGCCAGCCGGAACGCCTGCCGGTCCACCATCTCCTCGAACACCCCGCGCGCGGCCCGGCCGTTGCCGAACGTCTCGTCCCGCGTCATCTGCCGGAACAGTGTGTCCAGCCCGTCCCGGGCGGCCGGGTCGAGGGCGTACTCGTGCCGCTCGCAGATGCTCTCGACGATGGTCACCAACTCGTCCACCGTGTAGTTGGGGAACTCCACGGTGCGGTTGAAGCGCGAGGCCATGCCCGGGTTCGACGACAGGAAGCTGCGCATCTGCGAGGAGTACCCGGCGGCGATGACGACGACGTCGTCGCGGTGGTCCTCCATCAGCTTGACCAGGGTGTCCACCGCCTCCCGCCCGAAGTCGGGGCCGCCGGAGCCGGACTGGGCGGTGAGGGTGTACGCCTCATCGATGAAGAGGACCCCGCCGAGCGCCCGGTTGAACGCCTCCGTCGTCTTGATCGCGGTACCGCCGACGACCTGCGCCACCAGATCCTGGCGCGCCACCTCCACCAGATGCCCGTACCGCAGCACCTCCAGCTCGGCGAGGATCGTGCCGTAGAGGCGGGCCACGGTGGTCTTGCCGGTGCCCGGCGGCCCGGCGAAGACGAGATGGCGGCTCATCGGCGGCACCGTCATGCCCATCTCCTCGCGGCGCCGCGCCATGCGGTTGAGGCTGACCAGCGTGGTCACCTCGTGCTTGACGGAGGCCAGCCCGACCAGCTGGTCCAGCTCCTCCAGCGGCGAGGCGGGGGCCTTCTTCTTCTCCTTCTTCGGCTCCTCGGGGGCGGGCCCGTCCGGCTCCGGCCCGGCGCCGGACGGCGCACCGGCGGCGTTGTCCGTCGCGCCGGTCGCCGCGTCCCAGGCGGCGCTGCCCGCGGCCGGTACGTCCGCCCCGCCGCGCGGCTCACCGCGCCCCGCCGCCGGGGCGTCCGCCGCCTCGCCGTGGATGTCGGCCAGCCCGTTGCCGCGCGACATCACCTCCTCCAGCAGGGCGTTCTCGCTGACCACCGTGCGGTGCACCCCGGCGCCGCCGTTCTCCCAGGTGGAGACGGAGCGCAGGGCGAACTGCCCGTCGGTGTGCGTCAGGACGCCGTCGCCGCGGTTGCCGAAGACCTCGCAGCCGGTGAAGGTGCCCGAGCCGCCCGCCGCCACCAGGATGCCGTTGCGCTCCCCGTCGTGGAAACGCGACTGCGTCGCCACGACGTTGGCGCCCGAGCCGACCGACAGCCCGTCACCGCCGGTACCGGCCACATCGCAGTCCCGCAGCCGCGCCGACGCGGTGCCGGACACCGCTATCCCCGCCGCGCCGCTCTGCCGGACGACCAGCATCGTCAGCCGGGCCCGCGCCTCCCCGCCGATCTGGACGCCGCTGCGCCGGGTGCCGGTGATCTCCAGGTCCTCGAACCGGCCCTGGCTGGTGTCGCACGCCTCCAGACCGTGCGCCCCGCCGCCGGTCAGCACCGTACGGCGCAGCGTCGGCCGGGCGTCCTCGGCCACCCGCAGGCCGATGCCCCGCGGCTCCGTCACCGTCAGCCGGTCCAGCTCCGGTACGCAGTCCTGTGTCAGCTCCACACCGGTGCCCCGGACGTCGGTGACCCGCAGGTCCACGAAGACCGGCCGGGCCGCACCGCCCACCCACAGACCGGTGCCCTCGCTCGCCTCGATCGCGCAGTCCTCGAACCGCCCCCGCGCCGAGTCGTACATCCGCACGCCCTGCCCGGCAGTGCGGGCCACCCGCAGCCGCCGCACCAGCGGATCGGCGTGCTCGGCGACGGTCACGCCCTCCTCGCCGGTCTCCTCGACCCGGCAGTCCTCGACCAGCACCTGGTTACGGCTGGCCAGATGGAGACCGACGGCCTTGGTGCGGTGGATGCGGCAGCGCAGCAGCCGGGTCGCGCTGTCGTCCTCCAGCGCGACGCCGGGCTGCGCCGTCCCGGAGAAGTCGCAGTCCTCGACGGTGCCCTGGCCGTGGCCGCTGACGTAGAGGCCGTTGCCGCGCGCGTCGCGGACCGTGCAGCGGCGCACCAGCGGGTCGCCGTGGTCGCCGATGACGATGCCGGACGCGCCGAGGTCGGCCAGCCGGCAGTCCTCGATGACGCTCTCCGCCTCGCTGGTGACGACGATCCCGGCGCCCTTGGGGTTGGTCACCTCGCAGTCGCGCATGGCGAGGGTGCCGGTGTCGCGGGCGAGGACGGTGGCCCACGCGGCGCCGCCGACCTCGCAGCCGTCCAGCTCCAGTTGGCCGTCGGCCACGTCCACGGCCGGACGCTCCGGGTCGCTGCCGTGCACCACCAGACCGGTCAGCTTCACCGCCTCGGCGGCCACCGTGACCGCGGAGCCGGTGCGCGGTGCGATCCGCACCGTGCCGAGGCCCTCCGCGGCGACGACGGTCACGATGCCGGTGAAGACCAGCGCCTCGGCGTACCGGCCCGGGGCCACGGTGATCAGCGCACCGCTCGGCGCCGCCTGCACCGCCTCCGCGATCGTCGCGAACGCCCCGGACCCGTCTGGCCCCACGGCCAGCACCTGACGGCTCATCGCCGCTAACTCCCTCCAGGGCCCGGCGCCGTGACGGCACCGGGCCCGAACGTGCTCACTCTGCGCGGCATTCGGCCTTCACCTGGGCCGCGGCGACATGCGCCAGCGTCGAGGTGTCGCCCTTCCAGTCCTGCCCGGCGTTGGTCACCCGGAGGGTGAACCGGCCGCCCTCCACGTGGACGGTGGTGCCGAGCACCCAGCTTCCCTTGTTGCGAGGCTGGTCGATGTGGAACCCGGCGAGGTCCCCGCCGTACCACTTGGTGCCCTTGTGCACCGAGTATCGCGCGGGAGCCCCGCCCACCTCCACCGGGCTCTTGCCCTGGGGGATGTAGACGGAGATGCGGCAACTTGCCGACTTCATCCCGGAATTGAACTGCCAGTACGCGGTCACGTCCGAGTCCGGCGAGTCCGCGTCCCCCGACATCGGTATCGCCCGGGAGCCGCCCCCGCAGCCCCCGGCCGTCGACCCGCCGGTCCGCGTCAGCCACCCCTCCTTGCCGTCGCCGTACGCGCCGATCTCGTGGTACCCGGCATTGGCGGTGTTCGCGCAGGTCGGCCCGGCGAACGCGGTGAAGGTACGGGTGGCCAGCGTCCGGGCGTGCGCGTCGGAGCCGGACCCCTTGTCGTCCGTGGCCGCCTTGTCGCCGTGGTCGGCGCTCCCGGCGGTCGGGTCGGTGCGGGTGGTGGCGTCGCCGTCGGTGTGCGGCCCGGTGCCGGAGCCGCCGCCGCTGCCGTCGCCGGGGGCGTTCCCGCTGTCCGCGGGGGCGTGGCTGTCCGTCCGGGGCGCCGTGCCGCCGTCGTCGCGGACGCCGCCGGGGACGGGTACGAAGCCCCTGCCGCCGTCGCTCCCGGCGTCCGGCAGCGGCTGCGTCAGGTCTCCGGCGGCGTTCGTCGGGGACGCGGCGAAGGTCTTGCTCAGCGCGGAGATCGCGAACGGCGCGCCCAGCAGCACCACCCCGGCCAGCGCCGCGCCCGCCACCACACCGGGGGAGACCCGGCTGCCGCTCTCCGCCCTGGTCTCCGCGCCCGTCCCCCCGGCCGCTCCGGCCGCCGCGCCCACCGCCGCGTCCATGCGGCGGAAGAGGCCGAGGCCGCGCCGCCCGGCGGACGCCTTCTTCCCGGCGGCCGGTGCGGCCGGTGCGGGGGCCGCCGCGTCCGCCTCCGGGGCGCCGGTGTCCGCGGTCTCCTCCGTGGCCGCGCCGCCGTCCGTCCCGGACCCGGCGTCGGCCTCCGCGTCCGGCTCCGCGTCCGCCCCGGACCCGCCCTCCGCCGCCCCGGGCAGCGGTGCGCCGGGGCGCAGCACGGTCGTCCCGGTGGCTTTGCCGGTGGCCGCCGGGGGCTCGTCCGGGGTGTCCGGCGCGGTGTCCGGCTGCTCCTGACCGGGGCGCAGGGCCGTCCCGCCGGTGGCGTTCCTCGTGGTGCCCGCCGACGCGGTGGGGGTGTCCGTGGCCGTGGCGTCGGCCGGGCCGGTCCGCTCCGGGCGGGGCTGCGGTGCGTCGGTCACGGGGGCGGAGGTGTCGCCGGTCGCCCCGGCGGCACCGGCCTCTTTCGCGCTGCGGGAGTTCGCCGTCTCGTCGGTCATGATGAGTTCCGCTTCACTCGTCGGGTGTTCGGGTGGGGGGTGCGGGCACCGCCGTGCGGGGCGCGGGGAGGGCGCTCGGCCCGGCGGTGCCCGGAGAGGGTCAGTAGTGCTCCAACGCCGCGTCCAGCTCCGTGTTGAGGGCGGCGGCCCAGGTCTTGAGGCCCGCCGTGGCCTTCGGCGGCCCCTGCGGGTCGGGGGTCCGCGGCTCCGGTGTCACCGGACGGGGCCCATGGGTGCCGAAGGCGTCGCCCGGCAGGTCGAGGTGGAGCAGGAGGGACGCGCCCGCCCCGCCGTCCCACCGGACCAACTGCTCCAGTTTCGCCGCCTGTTCCTCCGTCAGGTGCGGTTTCACATAACGATCGAGGAACTGCTCCCGGCTCATCCGCTCGCCGCCCACCAGCACATCGTCGCCCTCGGACGTCAGATGCACGGTCTGCCGGTCGTCGTCCGCCGCCGTCTTCTGCGCCGTCAGCAGCCCGTCCAACATCGCCTTCCGCCGGGCGACGTTGGCGTCCGCGTAGGGGTGCGGGGGGACGTACCAGCCGGAGTTCACCCGGATCGCGCCGGGCCGCACCCCGCCGACGCCGCGCAGCACCGCCTCCGGGCTGAACCGCAGTTGCAGCGCGTCGGGCAGGGTGAAGACGCCCTCGAAGACGTTCTTGCCGGAGATCTTCGGCCGCCCGAACGCGTCGAAGGTGCCGTACGTGGCGACCTTCACCACCACGTCCACGGAGGTCGGCGTGTACCGCTGCCGGTGCACGGTGCGGTCGACGGAGTTCTTCTGCAGCGCCAGCTGTCCGCCGGAGTCGTGCTCCAGCGTGTGTGTCACCGACGAGGACGCGGAGAACGCCTGCTTGACGCCGAGGAAGCTGCCGCTCAGACCGCCGCCCAGCGTGGTGCCGACGTTGTCGGTGTGCGCGTCGATGTCGTTCTGCAGGTCGTAGTCGGCCCGCTCGCCGGTGCCGTGGTGCCAGCCCTGCGACAGGCCCAGATCGCGGGGCCGAAACTCGACGGTGAGCTGTGCATGGGTGTGGGTGGCCACACCGCCCTCCGCGGTGATCCGCACCGGGAACGTCGCGGTCTGCGGGGTCGGGGTGCCCAGCCCGGTGCGGACCAGGTGGCGGGCCAGCTCCCGGGCGCCGATCAGCTGCTTGAGCTGCACATGGCCGCCGTGCCGGGGGTCGGCGAACACCTTGGGCGTACCGGGGTGCGCGGCCAGCTCCGTCATCACCGCATCGAACAGCACCTTCCCCGCCCGCTCGTCCATGTCCACCAGCACGTCGTGCCGGAGGAACTCGTGGGACGAGATGGGGGACAGCGGCGTGGGGACGCCCGCCACCGGGACCGGCAGTTCGGACCGCGGGACGAGCACCTCCTCATGGACCGGGATCGGGATCTCGTGGGTGGTGTCCCGGCCGGTCGGGAACAGGTCGGCGACCTTGTCGATGCCCGCCTTGAGAAGATGCGCCTTCCCCATCAGCAACGCGTTGACCAGCTGCGAGGCGTGCGAGAAGCTCCCCACCGACAGCGTCAGGGTCGCCTCGGTCCGGTAGACGAACAGGTCCTCCGCGTCGGTGGTGTACGCGTCGTGCCGCCGGACCATGACGCTGCTGTTGTTCGCGACGCCGTTGCCGGTGGCGCGGGTCCACGACGCCGACAGCGAGCCCCCGCCCCCGGCGTTGCTGCCCCCGGCGCCGAGCGTGACGCCCTTGCTGTGCTTGTCGGAGGCGCTGAACTGCTCCTCCACCCGGGTGTTGGACTGGATGTAGCGGGACAGCACACCGTGCGCCGACTTCCCGGTGAAGCGGGCGGCCGTGTCGTTCCGGTCCCATCGCAGATGGACATCGACGCGGGTGTGGTGCCCGAATCCGTCGAGGCGCACCTGGAGGGTGAGTCCGGTGTCGCGCAGCAGGCTGGACAGGTTCCGCAGCGAGGCGCCGTCGAGAATGCTGTCGGCCATCGACTTCATCGCTCCGGCCGGTGTGCCGAGGGTGTGCAGCGGCCCGAGGACCTGCGGCGCGTCCTTGGCCAGCAGCGTGACCAGTCGGCGGAGCACCTCCTGCGAGAGCGTCGGATCCAGCACACTCCGCTGCTCCCCGGGCACCTGCGTCAGCTCCCGCGGAACGCGCTCCTGAATCTCCCGGACCTCCTGGATCTCCTCACTCTTCCCGGTCTCCTGGATCTCCCGGAGTTCGTAGCTCTCGTGCTGCTCCTCGTCCCCGTGGGCCTGCTCGTGCGGCGGCCGGTTCTCCTCCCGGCTCCCGTGCGGGGTGGGGCCGTTCGGGGGAGTGCCCTGGTGGGGGACGGGTACCGGGGTGAGTCCGGTGGTCATGGACAGGATCGGCAGCCGCTCCAGCGTCGGCGGCACCCCGGCCTCCTGCGCCGAGCGTTCGGTCAGCACCGGACGCCGGAACGTCGCCCCGCCCGGCACATGCAGGGTGGTGCTGAGCCCGTCCGTCTTCCAGGTGCCCAGCATGTTGTTCTCGGTGACCGCGATGTTCAGCCGCCAGAGGATGTCCACGGCGTGGTGCTCGTGCGGTACGTCGATCGAGTAGAACTCGCCGGGGTGGGTGTCGTCGATGTCGATCGTGGTCCGCGCCGTGGAGCGGCTCCATGTCTCCGTGTAGCCGACCGATCCGCTGCCCTCGTTGTCGCCCTGCTTCCCCGCGTACGCCATGCTCCCGCCCGAGGTGACCGCGTTCGAGCCGGAGAGCTGCGTCTTCCTGGTGTGGCGGAGCATGTACTCGGTCAGGCCGAACGAGGAGAGGTCCTGCGTCCCGGTGCTGAGCGGCTTCTTGTTGCCGGTGACCGCCTGCACCATCAGATACACATGCGCGTCGGCGAACTGCTTCCCCACCACGAACCGGCCCGGCAACGCCTTCGCATCGCTGCTCAGCGCCGTCTTCAGCTGATCGGTGGTGATCATGTGCTGGAGGTACGAGACCACGTGCGGCGGCACCCGCAGCTCGGACAGCAGCTCCGCCGCGGCGTCCCGCAGCACCCGGGCGTGCAGAACGTGGTCGATCCGGTCGCCGGACTGCAGCGGCTCCGGGGTGAAGCCGTCGGGCAGTTCGATGGCGGAGAAGGCCATCGTTTTGCCGTTCCACACCGGCTTCGGCGCCCGCTGCGGAACCGGCGGACCGTCACCGCCCGCACCCTCAGGGTGCTCGACGACCGGGAGATCCGTCAGGGACTTCGGCACCAGGTACTGCACCGCGCCGGTCGCCGTGGTGACATGCGGGGTGGACGTCTCGGAGGTGGCTCCGCTGACCTTCTCGGCGTGCACCGACACCTCGTACTCCGCCGGGTAGTGGTCGTGCCACATCGTGCCGGACGCGTTCGTACCGTGGTGGGAGAAGGCGTACGTGGTGATGCCGTTGGTCAGCGAGACGTCACGGGAGCGCCCGAAGCTCAGACCGGGCGGGGTGAACGTCATCCCCCCGCCGCCGGTGGACAGCGAGAAGCCGAGCGACAGCGACTGGCCGTTGCCGACGGAATCGGTGGTGGCCAGCCAGTTCCAGTGGGTGGGCCAGCTCTGGACGGTGGCGTTCTCGACCGGCAGCCGCCACGGACCGTCGGCGCCGTCGCCCTGCCCGTACCGGCCCCGGACCGTGAAGTGGAGCAGCAGTTGGGTGCCGTTGTCGCCGCGCGGCCCGAGGAACGTCAGCTGCAGCCCGTCGCCGAACAGGTCCTTGGTCTTCCGCGACAGCTCGTTCACATGGAACTGGACCTCCAGGAAGCGGTTGAGCTGGTCGAGATGGCGGCTGCGGTGCCCTGGTGTCGGATGGGAGAAGTCGACGCGCTTCTCCGCCAGTACGGCCTGCCGACGGAAGTGGTCCACGAGGTGCGCGAGACCGGAGACCCCGAACCCTTCGTAGAGCCCGAACGCGGGCGGGACCGTCGGCGGCGTGGTCAGTGTCGGCGGCGGGGTCACCGGCTCGCCCGTGGCGTGCGCCAGTTGGTACTCGAAGTGGTCCGTCAGATGCTCCGGGACGTGCACGACCAGCCGCACCGGCACGGACTGCGGCGGCATCGCCGGTTCGCCCACCTCGGTGAGTGACGCCTCCATCGTCAGCCGGATCTCGTAGGGCACGCTCTTCCCGTTGAAGCGGACGGTGTCGAGGGAGCCGCCGGTGTTGCCCTCGGTCAGCGACGCGGAGTTGTTGCTGCTCAGCGAGAAGGAGAACGGGAACGACAGCGACGGGTCGCCCCCGGAGAGCTTCGGCCCGACGGTGAGGTCGACGCCGAAGCTCTTGCCGCCGCCCTGGGACGTGGTGTGGAACAGCGAGTCCCACGCCCGCACATTGTTCGCCAGCCCGGCGTCGATCGCGTCGCCGGAACGTTTGACGGTCAGGATCCGCGTCCGGACGTCGGAGACGTAGTGGTGTCCGCCGCTGTGGACGGACGGCAGCCGGGTGTCGCTCAGCATCCGGGAGAAGTTGGCGATCGTGCCCATCTCGCCGAACCAGTGGTTCAGGAACTCATGCGCCCGCGAGCCCTCCCTCATGTGCGGGTACGGGGCGGTCAGCAGGGGGATGAGCTGCTCCTGCCCGCTGCTCTCCCGGACGAGGAAGAACATGTCCTGGAGCGCCCGGCTGACGCGGCGCCGCTGGTCCGGGGTGTGCGGGGTGATCTCCCAGTCGTGGCTGGTGTGGTTGGCCTCGTGGCTGGTCAGCTCGTGCGGGAAGGCCACCTCGACCGGTACCGGCCGGTGGAGCGGGGCCGGGTTCGGTACGGCCTTGGGGACGCCGTGCAGCTCCACCGTCAGCTGGGCGTCCGGGAAGGCGAAGTGTTCCTGGCTCCCGTCGAACACCAGCTCCGGCCGGTCGTAGGAGTTGTGCAGGAAGCTCTGCCCGGCGGAGGCGCTGGAGGAGCCGCCGACGTTGACGGCGAGGTTCACCAGCGCGTGCTCGGCGATGGGGCTGAACGACGTGGTGCCGGTCAGCGAACGGGAGTTGCCGGTGGTCTGGGTGCCGCCGTACTGCCGGTTGAGCGTCGCCTCGCGGTGCCCGACGACCTTCGCCCCGTACGGCAGCGGCTGGGTGATCCGCTCCCCGACCAGATGGACCGCCCCGTCCTGCGACAGCCCGTCGAGCCAGAGCCTCATCCGGTACTTCGACTGCCGGTCGTCGTGCAGCAGCAGGGTGAGCCCGTCCTTCGACAGCAACTTCCGTACGAGCAGCGGACCGTCCGGCCCCGAGAGCTTCTGCCACACATCGGTGGCAACCTTGTTGACCAGCGCGTTCTTGTGCCCGGCCGCCAGCGTCGTCCCGGTCCGGTCGACGGCCGCCCGCACCAGCGCGGTCAGCGACTCGGGCCGCGGCCCGGGCACGCCGACGGGGATGTCCCCGATCCGCACCACGGACCCGAACTGCCCCAGCGGATGCTGCCCACCGTCCCCGAACCCCTTCGGCACCTGCGGGGCGTGCACGAGGGGGAGGGGGGAGGGCGCGGTGGGGTCGGGGTCGGGGTCGGGGTTCTCGTCCGGGTTGTCGTGGTGGGCCTTGTCCTGGTTCTCGTCCTGGTTCTCGCTCTGGTCCTCGTGCCGGTCCTCGGTTCGGTCCTCGCCCCCCTTCTGCTCGTCCTGTTCCTGCTCCTGTTCCTGCTTCCGCTCCTGCTTCCGCTCCTGCTTCCGCTCCTGCTTCTTCTCGCTGTCGTCCCCGTGATCGCCGCCGTCCCGCTTGTCGGAGTCGTGCTCGTCGTGCTCGTTGTTCTGCCGGGGCTCGTCCGACGTCGGACGCTCGGTGGCATCGACGTGGAGCCGACGGGTTCCGGGGGTGTCGCCGTCCTCCCAGTGCGTGAGGTGGTGCAGGTGCGCGTTCTGTTCGGGGCTGAGCTGCGGGCGGACGTAGCGGTCGAGGAACTCGTCCTCGCTCAGGTGCTCACCGCGGACGAGGACGGCGCCGTCGTCGCCCACGGTGACGTGCCAGGTGGTCCGGTCCTCGACGGCGTCCCGCTCCTGGGCGAGGCGCAGCGCGTCGAGCATGGCGGCGGTCTGCTGCTCGTCGGTCGCGTGGTGCGGGGCGACGTACCAGCCCGACTCGATCCGTACCGTCGCGTCGGTGACGCCGCCCACCTCGCGGACCACCGCCTCCGGCGAGTAGCGCAGCTGCAGCATGTCGTCGACGGTGAAGCTGCCGTGGTAGGCGTTGCCGTCGGTGAAGGAGCCGATGTGGTCGACGGAGGTGCTCGGGGCGATGTCGATGTCGACCTTGAGCGCCGTGGGGCTGTGGCGGAGCCAGTGCACGGTGCGGTCGATCGACTCGGTGGGCATCGAGGTGAACGCGCCGCTGTCGTGCGTCTCCGTCTGGCTCTGCTTGAACTTCCCGCCCAGGTTCTGGGTCATCTTGCCGGTGGCCGCGGCGAAGGTGCTGGTGATCGCGGCGCCGAGGCTGCGCTCCTTGGCCGCCGCGTGGGACTGGGTGTTGTACTGGTACTGGTAGTCGGAGCGCTCGGAGGTGCCCTTGGCCCAGCCTTCCGACGAGCCGAATCCGGGCTGGCTGAAGGAGATCCGGACGTTCCCGTAGGTGAGCGTCGTGACGCCGCCCTCGGTGGTCAGCCGGACGCCGAAGGTGTTGTCCTCCGTGGTCGTCCCGCCGAGCCCCGCGCGGCGCAGATGCCAGGCCAGCTCACGGGAGTTGAGGAGCTGACGGAGCTGCTCGCGGCTCTGCTGGCCCTTCGCCGCGAACGTCTTCGCCGCGCCGCCGTGCCTGCTCAGATCCGTCATCAGCGCGTCGAAGAGACTCCGTGACGACTCCTCCTTCATGTCCACCAGCACGGAGTTGTCGTGGAACTCGCCCTTGTCGATCGACTTCGGGGTCTGCTGCGGCGGCCGGACGGTCCCGTTCCGCGAGGTCGCCGACTCCGCGTCGGAGTGCTGGGCGGTGGGCTGCTGCGTCCCGTCCTGCTGTGCGGTGGGCTTCTCGACCTCCTTGAGCTGCTCCGGGCTGAGTTCGGAACGGCTGAGGACGACCTCCTCCCGTACGGGGATGGAGAGGGTGTGGCTGCCGTCCTCGTGCGTGCGGAAGAGGTTCTTCAGCGACTGCGCGCCGCTCTTCAGCGCCTGCGTCCCGCCGAGGAGCAGGCTGTCCACCAGCTGGGACGCATGGCTCTCGTCCTCGACGGTGAGATCGATCGTGCCGTTGATCTCGTAGACGTACAGCTCCTCCTCGGCGGTCGTGTACGCGTCATGGCGGCGGATCATGGTCGCGTCACTGGAGGAGTAGGTGGTGCTCTTCCCGCCGCCGTAGGAGGCGGACGGCGTGGCCCCCTCGGAGCCCTTGGCGCCGGACCCCTCGAAGCCGAACCCGTGGGAGTTCTTGACGGTCCGGGAGTGCGCCTCCTCCTTGCGGATATGCGACTGCGTGTACCGGGAGAGCACCCCCTTGGAGACCTTCTCGGTGAAGTGCGCGCCCGCGGGGTCCCGGGTCATCTGGGCGATGACGTTGGTGTACGAGTGGTGGCCGATACCGTCCGTCCGCATACGGATGTGGAGCCCGGTGCCGCGGAGCAGGCTGCCGGCGCTCTGCAGGGTGCGGCCGTCGAGGACGCTGTCGCCCCCGGACTCCGTCAGGGTGCCGGGCGTGTTGTACGCATGGTTCCTGCCCAGCGCGTGCGGTGCGTGGTCCTTGAGGAGTTCCTCCAGCCGGGTCAGGATCGAGGAGGTCACCGAGGGCTTCGGTCCGCCGGGGGTGGCGTTTGCGTCCTGCTCGTCCGGCGACCCGGTGTCCTTCCGGGGGGAGAGGTCCACGGTCATCGCCGTCAGCGGCAGCTGCGTCAGATGCTCGGGGACCTTCGCCTCCTCCGCCGTCATCCGCGTGTAGTGGGGACGCAGATACGACACGCCGCCCTGGACGGTGACGTCCTTGATCCGGATGTCCTCCCCCCACGTACCGGCCATGTTGGTGTCGCGGCTGGTGACGCTCATCCGCCAGATGACGTCCGCCTCGTGCTGCTGGTGCGGCATGGTCTGATCGACGAACTGGCCGGGGTGGACGCTGGTCACATGGACGGTGGACGAGCCCTTCGACAGGGACTTGCCGAGGGACGCGTCGCCCGCACCGCCGCCGGAGCCGTCCCCGTGCTCCTTGGAGCCGCTGAGCGAGAGGTCCAGCGTGCCGGAGCCGCTGTCCACCTTCTTGTCGGTGCTGGTGAAGCGGCTCATCGCCTCGTCCAGCGTGAAGTTCGACAGCTCCTGCGTCTGCCCGAACGTCTTGTCGTTGACCGTGAGGGCCTCGATGACGAACTGCACGTTGTTGTCGGTGAACGTCTTCTTTCGGACCTGCCGCCCGGACGACGACTGCGCGTCGCTGTTGAGGATGCCCTTGAGCTGATCGGGGGTGAGCAGCTTCTCCAGGTACGGGACGGCCTGGTGCAGGGGGATGCCCGCGTCCCGGAAGAGCTGCACCGCCTCCCGCTGGAGGTCCAGGGAGCCGTGCACATGGTCGATGCGGTCTAGGCTGTCGAGCTGGTGCCCGGTGTCGCCGTCCGGTGCCTTCAGCGGCGGGTAACTCTTCTTCCTGCCGACGGCGTTCGGCTCGACGTCCTCGACGGTGACCTTGTGCTCGGTCTCCCCGGGGGCGTTCTCCTCGGAGGAGTACTGCAGCGACTTCGGTATCAGGTAGTCGGCACGGCCCTCGACGGTCTTCCGGATCACCGGCTGCTCGCCGATCACCTCGGTGCCGGAGACGTGCTCGACCTCCACGGTCGTCTCGAAGACCACCGGGTACGAGTCGTGCCACATCTCGCCGGAGGCGTTGGCCCCCATGTGGGAGAAGCCGTACGTGTTGATGCCGTCGGCCATGGAACGGTCGCGACCGTAGGAGAAGAGCGAGTCGACCGGCGTCATGGTGAAGTCGTCGGTCATGTCGGCGGAGAGGGTGCCACCGGCGCTGATCGACTTGCTGGTGGTCCGGCTCTGGGAGTCCTGCAGCCACGCCCAGCGCGTCGGCCACTTCTGCACGGTGCCGTCGGGGACCGGAATCCGCCAGCCCTGCGCCTGCTCCCCGGGCCTGGCCGGGCGGGCGGAGATGCCGAAGTGCATCAGCAGCCGGCCCTTCTCGCCCTTCGCGCCGCGGAACGTCCGCCGTACGCCGCCGTTCATCACGTCGGGCGCCATGTGGGACAGCTGCTCGGGGTGGAACTGGGTGGTCAGGAACTCCTTGAGGGCGTGCCGGTGTTCCTTCCCGCTCTCGACGGTCCGGTGGCGGAAATCGGTCCTGCTCTCGGCGTGGAGGGCGTCGTTCTGGAACGTCTTCGGCAGATCTTCGAGCCCCTGGAGCCCGAAGACGCTGAACAGCCCGCGGGTCGGCGGCGGACCCGGCGGCGTGAGCGGTTCCCCGGAGCCGTTCTCCGTGTGCTGCTGCCCGGTGTCCTCGGTGTGGTTCTCGGTGGTGGGGTTCTCAGCGGTGGGGCTCTCGGTGGGGTTCGGCCCGGTCTCCTGTCCGACCTCCTGTTCGACGACGCGGCCGCCCTCCTCCCGGGCCACCTCGGTGAGCTGCTTCTCGAACTGTCCGGTGAGGTGTTCCGGGACGCGGACGATCACGGTGACGTCCTTGGTGCCGGAGAAGTAGGCGCTCCCCACCGGGTTGAGCCCCGCCTCGACGTGCAGTTTCACCTCGTACGGCACGCTGAGCCCGTTGAAGCGGGTGGTGTTGGACGTACCGCCGGTGTACCCCTCGGTCAGCGATGACGCGTTGCTGGTGCCGAGGCCGAGGCTGATCGGGAAGGACGTCGGCAAGTGCTCGGGTCCGATGACGACGCCGAGGTCGAGGGATTTGCCGCCGCCCTTGGAGGTGGTGTTGAACACCGAGTGCCAGTCGCGGGTGTTCCCGGCCAGCCCCACCTGCGTCGCATCGCCGACCCGGCGGACGGAGGTGACCCCGGCGCGCGCCTCGGTGACGTAGTGGGTCCCCTTGTGGAAGAAGGAGGGCAGCATCGTGGAGGAGAGCATCCGGCGCAGGCTCCACAGCATGCTGTGCTCGCTGAACCAGTTGTCCAGCATCTTCCGGGGCGTCGAATCCTGCCCCATCGACGCGTACGGGGTGGTCAGTTCGGCGGCGAGCGACGACTGGCCGTGGCTCTCCTGCACGATGAAGAACGTGTTCTGCAGCGCCGTCGCGAACTTCCGCCGCGCCTTGGCCGAGGAGCCGCTGTGCACCTCCCAGGGGTGGTCGGTGCTGTTGGCCTTCGGGTCGGTCAGCTCGGTCGGGAAGGTCACCTCCACCGTGTCCTTCGCGGGGGCGCTCCCGTGCCGCCCGTCGCTGTCGCGGCGGACGCCGACGGTGAGCGTGGCGTTCTTGAAGCCGAAGTGCTCCCGCGTCCCGGCGAAGTTCAGTTCCGGCCGGACGTAGGTGTTGGTGAGGTTGCTGTCCCCCTTCGACGAGGACGAGGAGCCGGTCAGCGTCACCTTCGGCTTGATGCCCACCTCGTTGACGGTCGAGGCGTGCGAGGTGCTGGCCGACACGCTGCGGCTGTTGCTCGCCGTCGAACTGTCGCTGACGTTGTAGTTGACCGCCGCTTCCCGCTGCCCCTTGTCGGACTCGCCGAACCGGAGCCGCTGCGTCGCCCCGGCGCCCTTCGCCGGACCGGTGGCCGAGGCGGCGCCGGGCGTGTTCCGCGGCGGCGCCGTGGGGGAGAGGTGCTCGGCGTTGGCGCGGTCCACACCGTTGAGCCGGAGCGTGACGGTGTACGAGTTCCCGGGCGAGCCGACGGAGAAGCGCAGCCGGAGCCCGCTCTCGTCGAACAGTTTCCGGGCCAGGAGCTGACCGTTGGGACCGGACAGTTCCTGCCACAGCTGGGCGGAGAGGTTGTCGGCCAGCCGGTCGCGGTTCTCGGGCTTCAGGAAGCGCTGCCGGAACCCGCGCGGGCCGGGGATCTCGTCCATGGCCCCCCGGACCAGCTGGTGCAGGCGGTCGGGGCGCTCCCCGCCCGCGCCGAACGCGATGTCGCCGAAGCGGTGCACCCGCCCGAACTGCCCCAGCCCGTACCGCCCGTCCTTCCCGAAGCCCTGGGGGACCTCGGGCTGCGGCTCGGGCGCGGACTTCTGCCCACTGCCGCCCGGGGCGTTCTCGGCGTCGTCGCCGTCGCCGTGCGCGGGGTGGTGCAGCGGGTCGTGGAGCGGGGGTTGCCGGTGTGTCGGCTTGGGCGGGTCGACCGGCTTCTCGTTCCGCGGCTGAGTGTTCTGCTCCTTGTGCTGCGGCGGAACGAGGGGTTCCTTGCCCTTGCCCTGTGACGAGGTGGGCGGGTTCGCGGAGGTGTGGTGCGAGGGCGCGGACGTGGACTTGGCCATCGCCTGGTAGTGCACGCCGCCGCGGTCGTAGAACACGTACAGCGGCGGGCCGCCCGGGGTGAGGTGGTTCCCCGGCTGCGGCGGCTGCATCACGGTGGGATCCCCCGGGTGCTTCTTCGGCACCGTGGAGATGACCGTGAGGTTCACATCGCGCAGGTCGGGCATGGTGGCGAGGAGCTGCGGGAGGTAGTCGGCGAACGGCGAGTTCCACAGATCGCGGCCGCCACCACCGGCCGCCGCGGCGACCAGACCGACGAGCCCCAGTTCCCGCGCCTTCTCCGGGGTCGGCGCGACGGCCAGCAGATCGGGGTACCGGCTGCTTCCGATCAGCTCCTGCCATGCCCGCTGCCGGGCCTTGCGGTCCGTGCCGAACAGCGCCCGGTCGATCCGGTTCCGGAACTCCGCGTCCGACAGCCTGCCGAAGACATCGTCCCTGACGGTCTCGACGGGATCGAAGCCCTGGTGGTCACGGATGACCTCGGGGACCGTCTCGACGTACCGGGCCAGGCGGTTCCGCAGCCCCTGCACGTCCAGGCCCCGGATGTGGGGCACCAGGTTCTGGTGGTGGGCGCTCACCAGCACCGAGGTGAAGAGGCAGTCACCGTCGCCCTTGACCGTCAACTCGTCGTACAGCTCGTGTTCCACGGGGTAGCGGTTGACGACGTTCCGCTGCTTGGTGATCTCCGGCGGCGCCGTCGCGGCCCGGTGCTCGTCGCCCGTGACCGGCGGCGTCTCCGTCTCGCCCGCCTTCTTCTCCGAGCCGTTCTCCGCGTCGTCCTTCTCCGCCTCGTCCTTCTCCGTCTCCGCGTCGTCCTTCTCCGACTGGTCCTTCTCCGACTGGCTCTTCTCGGCCTCGTTGTCGGTCGGCGTGGTCAGCTCACTCCACTTGCTCTCCCGCTGCGCCTTCTCCTGCTGCGCGCTCTCCTGCTGCGCCTTCTCCTTCGTGTCCTGCTCCCGGCGGTCTTCCCGGTGCTGGTCCTCGTTCCGCTTCTCGTCCTGCTTCTCGTCCTGCTTCTCGTGCTGGTTCTCGTGCTGGTTCTGCTCCGGGGGCTTTTCCTCGTGTGGTGGTGTCCGGTCGTCGTCGGGGATCTTCTCGGAGGACGTGGCGGAGCGGTGCTCCTCGGGGGTGTGCTGCTCCTCCGAGGAGGTGGCGGTCTTCTGCTCGTTCCGCTGCTCGCTCTTCGGGGTCCCGGACGTGTCCTTCGCCGACTCGGCGGTCTTGTCGGTGGTCGCCGACTGCCCGTCCTTCTTCTGTTCCTTGGGCGGTGGGCCACCCGCGTGCTGGTCGTGGGCCGCCGGGGTGGAGCCGTTCTTCGGCTTGGGTGTCTGCGCGGTGTCCGGGGTGGGGGGCGGGGAGTGCTGCTGGTTCGGGTTGCCGGTGGGGACGGGGGGTGTGGCCGTGGGCGACGGGTCGTCCTCGGGGGCGTTCTTCGAGGGGGAGTTGTCCGTCGCCGCATCGGACTTTCCGGGTACGACCGGCGCGTCGTCGTGGAGCGATGCGTCGTCCGTGTCCGTGACGGACGCGTCGTCCTTGGCGGACTCCTCGTCGTGGGTGTCGATGTGGTCGAGGTAGTGCCCGCGCGTCGGGGGGCGGTGGTCGTCGCCGTCGCCACCGTCGCCGCCGCTCGCGGTCTTCTGCTGAGCGGAGGGGTGCGTGGGGGTGTCCGTGGCGTCGTCGGACTGCTGTTGGGTCTTCGGCTGCTGCTCGGTGTCCGTGACGGTGCCGTCGGACGGCGCGTTCAACTGCTCGTCGCTGGAGGTGGGCGGCGGAACGTACGCGTTCGGTTCGGTGGACGAGGACAGGTTCTGGTTGCCCTCGGAGGTGAGGGGCAGCGGCCCCGGCGTGTGCGCGACGGCGTTCTTCAGGGCGGAGACCCCCGCGGCGCCGCCGACGGTTCCGACGTGGGTGGCCGCCTGGCCCGCCGCCGCCGACGCGCCGGACACCCCCGTGACGTGGAAGCTCTTGTCGTCGGAGAAGAGCAGGTTGTAGAAGCCCTCGGAGAGGTATGCCTGACCGGTCACCGCGCCGGTCGCCCCGGCGAAGTGGCTGCTCTTGACGGCGATGTGGTCGTGGTGGTTGCGGATCGCCGTGAGGGTGGTGTCGGAGAGGCCGGTCAGCGACGTGTGGACGGCGGGATCGAGGTGCTGCCCGCCGCTGTCGAGAGCCTCCTTCAGCGCCGGTCTGCTCTCCTTGCCCCAGTTCTTGGCGAAGGCGTCGCCGTACTGCTTGCCGAGGTCACGGGCGGCCTGTTCGCCCAGCGTGTCCTTGAAGGTGTGGCCGAACAGGTCGCCGAAGTCGTCGCCGATCTTCTTCGTCGCGCTCTCACCGACGCCCTTGCCCGCGCCGGAGCCGCCGAGCGGGCGGAGGAGGTCGTCGGCGTTCTTGGTGATGATGTTCTCGACGCCGTCGGCCAGGTTCTTGGAGGTGGTGTGGGAGACCGTGTCGGTGGCGATCGACAGGTCCTGGGTGATCTGCTTGCCGACGTTCTTGCCCACCGGCCCCGCGAACAGGTGGGACAGCTTCTGGCCCGCCTTGCCGCCGAGCAGCGACAGCGGGCCCTCCAGCAGCCCGTCGAGCAGCCCGCCCAGCGCCGCGTCCTTGGTGAGGCTGATGTCCCAGGAGTCGCGGTGGCCCTTGGCCATCTGGATGCGCTGCGCGAGCGCGTCCAGGACGGTGCCGATGGACTCGTTGAGGACGACGTGCAGCGCGAGGTGGTCGAGGAGGGAGCGGAGCAGACGTTGCAGGAAGGTCGAGGTCTTGATCTTGATCTCGGGGATTTCCTCGAACTGCAGCATGGCGATGGCGATGACGATCTCGATCAGCATCTCGGTGATCTGGAGGATCGCCATGATCTTCATGTACTCGATGTTCACCGAGGACGACTTGGCCATCTTCTCCAGCCCACCGGAGAGTTCCTGACCGGCCCGGATGTAGTTGCGGTCGCCGCTGGTGAACTCCGAGAGCGACTTCGCGTACGCGTCGGCGGTGTCCCCCGTGATGCTGTTGCGGACCGTGTTGACGGCGCGGACCACCTGCGCGGGCAACTCCTCCAGGTGCTGGCGGATCTGCCCGTAGCCGTCGCCCATCTCCCGCAGCTTGTCCTCGTCCGCGTGGGTGAAGTCCTGCCCCGTCAGCGCGATGAACCAGCCCCGGCCCTCGTCGGATATGTGGAGGCTCACCGGGTCATCCGCTGCTTCAGGTGGTGGGAGACGTCGATGTTGGCCTGCTCGGTGTCGGCGAACGACTTCTGGGTGCCGAGGGTGTCCTCGGCCGTCTGCTGGAATGCCTTCGCGAGGTTCCCGAGCAGCCCGTGGAAGGCTTCGGCCCCGGGCAGGAGCGTCTTCCGCAGCTGGTCGGAGGTCTCGTCGCCGGAGCCGCACGCCTCGTTCGCCAGGAGGGAGACGGTCTGCGTCTGCTGGGAGATCTCCATGACGATCGCGGACAACTCGTCCGTCTGCGACGCACCATGGTTGATCCCGCTCAGATCGGCAGCCAGATTCTCGGCCACGGCCGTCTCCCTTCGTCCCGTCACATCCGTCGCACACCGGCGGCTCCGACGGCGCCGCCGTACCGCCGTGCCGTACGGGATTCCGTACGGCACGGCGCTTCACTTCCCCGCGGGGTGACCCCCGTACCCGCTACGTGCTCTGCTGGCCGGGGAGGGTGCCCCGGGTGAAGGCGGTGAGGAGGTCGTCCAGCGTGGAGCGTCCCTCCGACAGCGCCTTCATGTCGAGCGACTCGGGCAGATGCGCCGCCATCGTCCGCTGCTTCGCCTCGGCGGCGTCCTCCTGCGCCCGCTGCACCGTCTCCAGCAGCGCCTTCGCCAGCTCCGCGGCGGCCATCGAGCGGTAGCGGGTGCTGTGCAGCTTGATCCCGGTCACCCGGCCGCGGGCGTCAGCCGTGACGCTGAGCAGATGATCCTTGGCCGTAGCCGTCACGCTGACCCGGTCGAGACTCTCCCGCGCCTCCTTGGCCTGGACGCGCGCCTCCTCCAGACGTTCCAGGGCGTCCTCCATACGGCCCAGCAGCGGGTTGCCATTCATCGGTCTCTCCCTGATATGCGGTGTCGGCGAAGAGTTGGGTGCCCGGCCGGCCGAGCACGGTGGGTGCCAGCTCCGGATCGGTTCCCCATACGGACGCGTCCTCGGCCAGCCAGGTTGTGCGCTCCCGCTCCTGGTTCTCCTGGCCCTTGCCGCCGCCCATGCCGTTGGCCATCGGCGGGAACAGCGGGACGCCGGAACCGTTCTTGCCGCCGGTCGACGAGGTGGAGATCGGGCCGCGCGCCCCGCCCGCGCCGTTGGCTCCGGAGGCCCCGGAGCCGCCGGTCGAACTGGTCTGCAACCCGCCGGTCCCGGTCCCGGTGCCGGTGGTGCCCGGCGACAGGTTGCTGTTGCCGGAGGAGAGTCGCGGCGGGGTGTAGTTCTTGACGTCGTGCGGCATCCACCGCTTCGGATCGGTCTGCCCCGGACGCGGCGGCTTGTACGTGGTGTTCCCGCCGAGGTTGTTGCCCTTGCCGTAACCGGTGGACGGATTCTTCCGGGTGACGTCGGTGCTGCCCGGATGGGTCATACCGCCGGGGTTGCGCAGGTACGGCGGCACGTAGTGGTTCGGGTCGGTGTCGGTCTGCCCCGGCGGGAGGTCGGAGCCGGGGCCGAGCTTGCCGTCGCCGAGGCCGTTGGAGTCCGTCTGCCCCGGGGACAGGTCGCTGGTGTCGCCGAGGCCCTTGCCGTCGCCGAGGCCGTTGGAGTCGGTCTGGCCGGGGGCGAGATCGCTGGTGTCGCCGAGCCCCTTGCCGTCGCCGAGACCGTTGCCGTCGGTCTGTCCCGGGGCGAGATCGCTGGTGTCGCCCAGGCCCTTGCCGTCGCCGAGACCGTCGCCGTCGCTCTGGCCCGGGGGCAGATCGCCGTCGCCGTTCCCGGTGTCCTTGTCGCCGCTGCCGAGGTCCTTGTCCCCGCCGAGGTCGGTCCCGTCGCCCTTGTCCTTGTCCTTGTCCTTGGTGTCGTCACCGGTGCCGCCCGGCGGGGTCTGGGAGCCGTAGCCCCCGCCGTTGATGGCGTTCTCGATGCTCGGCGGGACGGGCTTCAGCGCCAGCGCGGAGGTGTTGTACGCCTGCGACAGCTTGGTGTGGACATCACCGACCATGCCGTTCAGATACTGCTGGGCGGTCTGTAGCCACAGGTCCTTGGCGTGCTGCTCGATCAGATCCCAGGTGCCCTGCTGGTCGACGTAGCCCAACTCCCCGTACTCGCTGTGGGTGAGCTTGGTGGTGCCCTGGCCGCCGCCCGGATTGTCCTTGTGGTCGACGTTCAGCCCGGACAGCACCTGCTGGAGCGCCCCGGCGGGCGACCAGGTGGGCTGCGAGCCCCAGGTGCTGTACATCTGCTGCATCTCGTCCACCGCGGCGCGCAGCCCGTCGCGCGCCTGGGCGACGGCGCCGAGATAGCCGCCGTTGCCGTCCGGGCCACCGGTCAGCGTGTCGATCTCCTCGAACGCGCGGGACAGCCGCAACAGGACATCGGCAAAGGCCGAGGAGGCGGAGCCCTTCCAGCCGCTCTCCGGGTCGTCCATCTTGGCCCGCCACTGGTCGAGGCCGATATGGAAGTTGTTGAAGTACTGGATGGCGCCCTTGAGCTGCTGTTCGGCGTTGGTGAAGCTCGGCAGCGAGGTCACGTCGGTCCCGGTGCCCGCCAGCGCCTGGATGACGTGGAAGGAGCCCATGTTGAGCTTGGGCCACGCCGAGTCCTTGCTGTCCGGGCCCTGTTCGTCCTCGCCCTTCATCGTGATGCCCGCGGTGCGCGAGAGCCCCCGGCCGTCGTCGTAGCGCGTGACCCACTGCCCCTTGAACGGGTCCTGCCCGAGGGCGTAGTTCCAGTACGCCTTCGTCCAGCGCGGCTCCGTCACGGCCTCCAGCGGAGGGATCGGGTCGATGGCCGTACCGCCCGGCAACCCCTTCGAGTAGAAGGAGTTCAGCAGGTCGGACCAGTTCGTGGGGTCGGCCATGGGGCTGCTCCTGCGTGAGATGTGGTCGGGGGACGGGGCGGCCGGGACTCCCGGGACCGGGCGCCCGGCGGATCAGGCGGTGGTGCTGGTGCTGGTGTTGCTGTTCGTGTTGCTGTTCGTGTTCGTGCTCGTGTTGCTGTTCTGGCCGTTGCTGTCGGTGTTCTGACCGGTGTTCGCGTTCCCGGTGGAGGAGCCGGGCGACTCGGTGCCGGTGGTGCCGGAGCCCTTGCCGCCCGCCGCCAGCGCACCGCCGATGATGCTCTGCAACTGCTGGGCCGTCAGCTGGGTGTTCTCGTCCTCGATGTTGCTCATGGCGGTACTGGTCTCCAGCAACTGCACCATCATCTTGTCCGAGAGGTTGTACGCCGTGGTCAGCTCGTTGAGCAGCGCCGTCGCCGCCTCCTTGAAGCGGTTCTGCAGATCGACGGCCGGCTGGTAGTTGGGCCCGCCCGGCAGCAGCTTGTTGGGGCCCTGGAACGCCATGAGGGCGAGGCGGGCCCGGTCCGCCTCGTCGCGCAGCCGGGTCAGCTCGTTCTCCCGGAAACCCTCCAGGGTCGCCTTCGTGAACGTCAGGGTTCCGTTGTCGTCCGCCATGTCTCGCTCCTGCTGGGTGAGGGCGCGCGCACACGGCGCGGGCCACGGTGATCGGCGCGGAAGTACGAAGTGGTACGGGGGAGGGGCGCCCGCAGCGGACGGCGCCCGGGGCGCGGGCGGCGTGCGGAGACCGCGCTCCGCACGCCGACCGCACGGACCGTCAGCTGGTGGTGAGCGCGTTCCACTTGTTCTGCTCGGAGCCGTCGACGTGCTGGTAGTTCATCCGGACCTGGCCGAGCGTCTTGCCGCCCATGCCCAGGGTCGCGCGCATCTCGTCGACCTTGCGGATCCAGTTGCGGTGCGCGGCGTCGTACGCCTCGATGGCCTGACCGCTCATCTCGCCGCGGACGGTGTTGACCTGGGCGTTCAGCTCTTCCAGGTAGTTCTCGATCTGCTGGGTGTAGTTGATCAGCTCCTGGTGACCCTGGTCCATGGCCGCATGGTTGGTGCTGAAATCGGAGAGGCTGGGCATCGGGGACGTCCTCACGGTTCGATGGGATGACAGGGGGAGGGTGGCCGCCCGGCGGCGGCCCGGTCGCGGACCGTCGGCAACGGTCCGCCCGTACGTCGCTCAGTGCGGGCTGGTCTGCGACACCCAGTGCTTGGTCAGGCCGAGGTTGTCCGACTCGTTGGTGGTGAAGTTGGAGCGGGTGCCGCTCAGCTGGTCGCCCATCGCCTGGAGGGAGTCCATGAGCGACTTCAGCTGCGTCTGCCAGGTCGCCAGGGCGTCGCCGAAGCCGCCCGACGCGTTACCCGTCCAGCTGCCGGACAGCGCGATCTTGCTGTTCTCGACGCTGGTCTGGATGTTCTGGCAGCTCTGGTGCGTGTTGTCGATGGCCTGCGCCGCGATCTGGAGCGCGTGCTCGGTACTCGTGAACTGGTTTCCGGCAACCATGCGGGACTCCTCAGAGATCGGCGCCGTACACGGACCCGGTGTCCGTGTCCCGGCGGGAGCGTGCGGTGAACGGCGTCCGGGACCGGGCCGACGGACGACGGTGCGTCATCCGGCCGCCCCCTTCCCGGAGTCTGCGGTGGTGCTCGCGGAGGCACGGCACTCGGGGTCCTCCGGCGCCTGCGGCGCCGACAGCGCGGGCCGCGCCGCCGCCACCGGGTCGAGCACGGGGCCCGTCGGCAGCAGCCGCAGCAGCGCGGACGGCAGACGGACGGTCTCCGGCTCGGTGAACGACAGCTTCTTCAGCACCGAGTCGTCGGCCAGCGGGTACTTGGTGCCGTCCCCGGTGACGAGGTACGGCGCGCCGGTGCTGCGGCCGCTGCCCTCGCCGCCACGGCCCGGCAGCGGGCGGGCCAGCACCGCGGTGCCCGGCTGCGCGGTCACCAGCCCCGGCTGCGGGCAGCCCGGCGCGGTGCTCTGCCGCGGCACGATCTCCCGGCCCCCGGCCAGCCGCCGGTCGGTCAGGGTGAGTTGCTGGAGCGGTGCGTCGCCGTGCGGGGTGACGGACAGACAGGGGACGGCGCCGCCGGGGGAGAGCGCGCGGGGCGGCGCGGCGGGCAGCCCGGACAGGAAGTCGGCCGCCCCGCCCTTGGCCAGCGCCGGACGGACCTGGTCCGGGGTGAGGGCGACGGCGGCGGGCGCGGCGCCGTCGTACGCCTTCTTCCGGGTGTCGGCGTCACCGGTCAGCAGCTGCGAGCCGGTGAGGGTGAACGGCACCAGCCCGTCCTCGGTCAGCAGGTAGTACTGGTCGGCGGAGCTGGGCGTGTGCACCACGAAGAACTGGCCGACGCGCCGCTTCGACCCGCCGATCTCCGGGCCCGCGGAGCCGCGCCCGGGCACGTCCGGCGCCGCCAGATCGGGACCGGCGGGGATCGCGGCGAGGAACGAGTCGTCCACCGCGACCGGCTCGACGGTGCCGTAGCCGAGCGCCTGCACGGCGCCGCCGTGGTCGTCCAGCCGCAGCCGCTGACCGTGCCAGAGCAGGTAGTCGTTCTTCTTGGCGTCCTGGACGAGGACCGCCTCGGAGTCCCGCAGCGGCGGGCTCTGCGCGCTCACGCCGATCCCCACCGAGGTGGTCGCCAGCTCCCGCCCGTCGTCGCCGGTGCGGCTGGTGGCGCACACCTGCCAGGCGCTGAGGGAGAGCGCGTCGCCCGAGGGCAGTGAGTCCGGTGCGTCCGGGATGCCGATCGCGGTGCCGCGCGGCACGCCCGCGAGGGACTCCCGGGAGACCTCCTGGACCAGGCCCTTGTCACCGACGGCGAGCTTCGCCGAGGTGTAGTTGAGGACCGGGCGCAGCTCCCCGCCGCCGTAGAGGTAGCGGGCGCCGGTCTCCTTCTCCACGATGATCGCGTTCGCCTGCCGCCAGGACGTGGACCGCCCGGGGAAGAGCAGACCGGACACCGCGAACCCGAGGCAGAGCAGCACCCCGATGACCAGTCCGATGACCGTCCCGCGCCGGGTGCGCCCCATATGGGTGTCGATGGCGTCCGGATCGGCGGAGAGCATGCTGGAGGTCAGGCGTCCCACCACGAAGGAGTACGCCTGGACCTGGTCCCGCCGTGACTGCATCTGCTCTCCTGCCACCGTGCTGCGCCCACTGCTGCCGGGCTGTGTTGTCGGGGTCGTGCCGACCGGACGGTGGGCTCGCGCCGGTCGCGGACCACCGGGAGGGCGAGGGGCGCGCGGGGCCGGTCGTCCGCCGCGCGCCGCGGGACGTCAGCTCAGCCAGTCCCGCAGGGCGCCGAGCGCGCCCAGGTCGATCAGGACGAGGGGGAGCAGGGCGATGGCGCAGGCCGAGTGGAGCAGATCGGCGGCGCGCCCCCAGTACGGCACCAGCCGTCGGCCGGGCAGCGCCCAGGAGGCGATGGTCAGTCCGGCGCCGACGACCAGCAGCACCAGCAGGACGACGGCGCGGGTGCCGGGGGAGCCGTGCCAGGCGAAGCCGAGGGCGGGCAGCAGCAGACCGAGGCAGCCGGGGAGCGCCACCGACAGCCGCTGGCGGGTACCGGCCATCGCCCGGGCGTGCAGCACCAGCAGCACACTGAGCACCGCGCCGAGCGCCAGAGGCTCCCAGCCCCGCCCGGTGGACAGCGCCACCAGGCAGACCGCGCACATCAGACCGCAGGCCGTGTAGAGGGCGGTCATGTAGCGGTCGGCGACGCGGGTGCGCTCCAGCACGTCGGTGGAGGGCACCGGGTCGATACCCTCCTGGAGTTCCTGGGCGTTGGTGGGCAGCGGCGGCAGCCGGAGTCCGGCCAGCCGGAACGACAGCAGGGGGACGAAGGTGCCGAGGACGACGGTGACGGCGGCGACCGGACCGGCCGCCGCCGACGGTGCCAGCCCGGCGGTCAGCCCGAGGACCCCGCCGACCGCGGTGAGCAGGAAGCCCAGCAGGACGGCGGTGAACAGCGGCGCCGCGGACGCCGCCGCGGCCAGCGCCAGGATCGCGGCGCCGGAACCCGCCGCGGCACCGGCCAGCAGCCGCGCCCCGAGCAGTGGGTCGCCGACCGGTCCGGTGGGCACGAACCAGCCCGCCACGAAGAGATAGGGGACGGCCAGCAGACCGAGGGTGGTACCGGCGACCGCGTCGCCCACGGCGCGGGCGGCGGCGATCGCGCCGAGCAGCAGCAGGACGCCGACGGCGGCGGTGGCCGCGGAGTGCAGCAGCGGCAGGCCGCTGGTGGCCAGCGGGACCAGACCGGTCAGCAGCACGGCGGCGCCGAAGCCGAGGGCGAGCCGCCGGGTGCCCTCCGGGCCCCACTGGCCGGTGCGCTCGCGCATCCCGGTGGCGACGCCGTCGACGAGGTCGTCGAAGTGGACGGGCGGCAACTGTTCGCGGCGCGGCCGCAGATGGAGGGTTTCGCCGTCCCGCAGGCCCAGATCGGCGGGGGTCGACTCCTCGTCGAGGGCGGGGCGGCCGAGGCGCTGAAGGATCCAACCGCCGTGCTCCACGCCCGTTTCGTCGAGATCGCCGCCGGGGACGGAGCCGTGTTCCAGCAGCGAGGGCATCACCTCGACCAGGGGCATGTCGGCCGGGAGCCCGATCTCGAAGGAGCGCTCGGGCGCCTTGACGACGATCTTGCATATATCGGCAACGATGGTGCTGCTCACGTCAGTTCTCGCCTTCCGCCCCAACGTCGAGGGTGTTCCACCAGAACGTCCTGCCCGGGCAAACGCCCCCGTTGTACACCTGCCGGTATAAAACGGATAGACATCCGATGACTGTGCTGACGCCTTTTTCTCGATCTTCTCGATGGGTGGGGCCTCTGCACAGGCCGCGGAACGTCACGCTCCCGGCGCGAAAAAGCACTTGCTCTGGCTGCGTGGAGGGCGTCCTGGTGGAGAGGAAGTTAACACAAGTCGCTTTAACATTGGCCGGTCCGCCAAAAACTTGTGTGATCTTCATCCGGGTGGGGCGGTGGGGCCCGCAAACGGCCATGGCATCATCTGGGCCCACCAGCCCGACGCGCCGCCGGACGCCCGTCGTTGACGCCGCCGACCCCTGCCCGGACACCCCCTCCGGACGGTCGGCCGGACCCGGCGGCGGCCGGTCCCGCACGTACCGAGAGGACCCGTGTGAGCCTCATCCTCTTCCGCCGTCCACCACGTCGGCCGGGTCCTGAAGTTCCCGGTGGCGAACTGGAATTGCAGGAGCCACCGGCCCTCCCCGAGCGGACCAGCAACCTCTCCGCGCTCTTCACCTACCTGCCGATGGCCGTCGCCTCCACCGGCATGGTGCTGATCTTCCTGCGGCCCGGCGGCGGCAGCGGTGTCTTCACCTATATGGTCGGCGGAATGATGCTGGTCAGCACGTTGGCCATGCTGATCGGCCAACTCGTGCGCTCCGCGGGCGAACGGAAGCGGCGGCTCAGCGGCGACCGCCGCGACTACCTCCGCTATCTGTCGCAGAACCGCCGCCGGGTCCGCGAGGCGGTCGTCGGCCAACGCGACGCCCACGCCTGGCGCAACCCCGACCCGGAGGCGCTGCGTTCACTGGTGCGAACGAGTCGGCTGTGGGAACGGCGCACCTCTCACGAGGACTTCGCCGAGGTCCGGCTGGCCGTCGGCGACCAGCGGCTCGGGATGCGCGTCGCCCCCATGGAGACCAAGCCCGTCGAGGACCTGGAACCGCTCGCCGCGCATGCGCTGCGCCGCTTCATCCGCGCCTACACCTCCGTCGCCGACCAGCCCATCGCCCTTTACCTCCGCGGCTATGCCCGCGTCCAGTTCCGCGGTGACGAGGAGAGCGCACGGGCCATGATCCGCGCCCTCATCGGGCAACTCGCCGTCTTCCACGCCCCCGAGGAACTGCGCCTCGCGGCCTGCACCTCCAAGGACGCGCTGGAGCAATGGGAATGGCTCAAATGGCTGCCCCACGCGCTCCATCCGACCGAGCACGACGGCGCCGGACAGCACCGGTTGGTCACCGAGGACACCACCGAATTCGCCGAACTCCTCGGAGGTCTGCTCTCCGACCGGCCGCGCTTCGACCCCCAGGCCGCACCCGGCAAGGAGGAGCCGTTCACCGTCGTCGTCCTCGACGGCGCCGACCTCCCCGGCGACGACCGGCTCTCCGGCGGCGGCTACCGCAACTGCGTCGTCCTCGACCTCTCCGGCAGCCTCGCCTGGGGCGGCCCGCACACCCTCGGCCTGGAGGTCGAACCCGGCCATCTGCGCGCCGTCGGCCGCGACCGCAACGGCCGCGAGACCGTCTCCCGGCTCGGCCGCCCCGACGCCCTCGCCCCGGTCCGCGCCCGCGCCCTGGCCCGCATGATCGCGCCGTACCGCATGAGCGTGACCACCGAGGTCGCCGAGCCGCTGGAATCCGACTTCCAGCTCACCACCCTGCTGGGCATCGCCGATCTCCACACCCACGAGCTGGAGCGGTTCCACGAGTTCCGCGGCCCGGGCGAGCGCGACCGGCTGCGCGTCCCGGTCGGTGTCGCCGCCGACGGCTCACCCGTCGAACTCGACCTCAAGGAGTCCGCGCACAACGGCATGGGCCCGCACGGCATGCTCATCGGCGCCACCGGCTCCGGCAAGAGCGAGCTGCTGCGCACCCTCGTCACCTCGCTCGCCCTCACCCACTCCTCCGAGATCCTCAATCTCGTCCTGGTGGACTTCAAGGGCGGCGCCACCTTCCTCGGCCTGGAGAACCTGCCGCACACCTCCGCCCTCATCACCAACCTCGCCGACGAGGCGGCGCTGGTGACCCGGATGCACGACGCGGTCCACGGCGAACTGATCCGCCGCCAGGAACTGCTGCGCTCGGCCGGCAACTACACCAACAACCTGGAGTACGAGAAGGCCCGCCTCGCCGGGACCCCGCTGGCGCCCATGCCCTCGCTCGTCATCATCGTCGACGAGTTCAGCGAACTGCTCGCCGCCCACCCCTCCTTCATGGACCTCTTCGTCATGATCGGACGGCTCGGCCGCAGCCTCGGCGTCCATCTGCTGCTCGCCTCCCAGCGCCTCGACGAGGGCCGCGTCCACCAACTCGAATCACACCTCTCGTACCGCATCGGCCTGCGCACCTTCTCCGCCATGGAGAGCCGCGGCGTCCTCGGCGTCCCCGACGCCCACCAACTGCCGCCCGCCCCCGGCAACGGCTACCTCAAGAGCGACACCGCCACCCTCACCCGCTTCAAGGCCGCCTACGTCTCCGGCCCCTACGAGGCCCGGCGCCGCAACGCCCCGAGCGCCCAGGGCGGCGGCTCCGCCGTCCCCTACCGCTCCGGCTACGTCGCCCCCACCCGGCCCGTCGTCCCCGTCGAGCCCGACCCGGCCGAGGAGCGCGAGCAGCTCACCCTGCTGGAGACCGCCAACCGGCGCCTGCTCGACGCCGGTGGCCCGCCCGCCCACCGCATCTGGCTGCCCCCGCTGGACATCCCGCCGACCCTCGACGAGATGCTCCCCGCCCAACCCGAGGACCTGGCCCGCCTCTACGACCCCGAGCGGCGGGAGGCCGGACCGCTGCGGGTACCCGTCGGCGTCGTCGACCGCCCCTTCGACCAGCGGCGCGACCCGCTCGTCGCCGACCTCTCCGGCACCGGCGGCCACCTCGGCGTCGCCGGTGGCCCGCAGACCGGCAAGAGCACCCTGCTGCGCACCGTCATCACCGCCCTCGCCCTCAGCCACACCCCGCGCGAGGTGCAGTTCCACTGCCTCGACTTCGGCGGCGGCGGCTTCGGCACCCTGGCCGACCTGCCGCACATGGGCACCATCAGCAGCCGCGTCCACACCGAGCGCGTCCACCGCACCGTCGGCGAGCTGGAGACCCTGCTGACCCGGCGCGAGGAACAGTTCGCCGACTCCACCATCGACGGCATCGCCGACTACCGCAGGCGCCGCGCCGCCGGGGAGTTCGCCGACGACCCCTGGGGCGACGTCTTCCTCGTCGTCGACGGCTGGTCCACACTGCGCAACGACTTCTTCGACCTCAGCCAGAACATCGCCCAACTCGGCGCCCGCGGCCTCAACTACGGCATCCACCTGCTGATCTCCTCGCCCCGCTGGGCCGACATCCAGCCCGCCCTGCGCGACCAGATCGGCAGCCGCTTCGAGCTGCGGCTCGGCGACACCGTCGACTCCGTCATCAACATGCGCAAGGCCAAGGAGGTCCCCCGCATCCCCGGCCGCGGTCTGACCGAGGACACCTACCACTTCCTCACCGCACTGCCCCGCACCGACGGCGACGGCAACGCCGCCACCCTCACCGAGGGCACCCAGGAGACGGTCGCCGCCGTCCGCGCCGCCTGGGGCGACCGCCCCGGCGCACCCGCCGTACGGATGCTGCCCTCCACCGTCCACACCACCGACCTGCCCGCACCGGTCGGCCGCGACGTCCCGCTGGGCCTGGAGGAGAACGAACTCGCCGCCTTCCGCCAGGACTTCGACGCCAACCCGCACCTCGTCGTCATCGGCGACACCGAGAGCGGCAAGACCAACCTGCTGCGCCTCGTCGCAGACTCCATCGTCCGCACCCACACCGCCAGCGAGGCCAAGTTCGCCTTCGTCGACCTGCGGCGCGAGCTGTACGACGCGGTGCCCGAGGAGTACCGCCTCGACTACGCGGTCTCCCTCGACGCCGCCCGCGAGATGGTCCGCAACTGCGCCGCCTCGATGCGCCCCCGCATCCCCGGCCCGGACATCACCCCCGACCGGCTGCGCCGGCGCGACTGGTGGAAGGGCCCGCAGGTCTTCCTCATCGCGGACGACTACGACCTCGTCGGCGGCGCCGGGATCGGCGCGCAGACCCCGTTCGAGCCGCTGATCGACATCCTCACCCAGGGCTCCGAGATCGGCTTCCACCTGGTCCTCGCCCGCTCCGCGGGCGGCGTCAGCCGGGCCATGAACGACCCGCTGATGCGGCGCCTGGTCGAGGCGAACACCAACCGTCTGCTGCTCTCCTGCCCGCCCGGCGAAGGCGTCCTCTTCGGCGACGTCCGCCCCCGCACGTACCCGCCGGGCCGCGCCCAGTGGATCGCCCGCCGCCGCAACGTCCAGGTGCAGACCGCGCTGCTGGGGGAGAAGGAGCACTGAGCCCCGCCGGGAAGGTGCCGGTCACACCGGTGGGGTGACCGGCACCCCCGGCTCCCCGGGCCCGGACACGGAAGTGCGCCCGCACACCGCATCCGTGGCCCGGGCGCGTCCGTTCCGGCGCACCATGGCCGGACCGCCACGCCCCCCGAGGAGCCCGGAGCCCCCATGCCCTTACGGATCGCCGTCACCGCCGAGCCGATACCGTCCCACCTCAGCGCGCTCGACTACGTCGTCGGCCCGGCCCGCGACCAGGGCCACCGGGTCACCCTCCACGCACCCCCGATGTTCCGCGCCGAGGCCCGCCGCCGCGGCATCGCCCACCGGCCGACCGGAACCGACTGGACCTGCGCGCCCGGCGTACAGGAGACGGCGAGCGAGATCTGGCGGCGGCACGGCAACGGGCCCTTCAACCGCCATGTCTTCGGACGGCTCTGGCCCGACCACGCCGAGGCCAAGACCCGCGCCCTGCTCACCGCCTGGCGCCGGGACCGCCCCGACCTGGTCATCGCCGAATGCAGCGACCCCGGCGCCCACCTCGCGGCCCGGATCCTCCGCCTGCCCCTGCTCGCGGCCGACAACGGCCTCGGCCCGCTGCTCCAGGAACTGTGGGACACCGACATCGCGCCCGCCCTGAACCCGCTGCACAAGCAGTACGGCCAAGCCACCCCCACCCTGCCCCCGATGCTCACCCCGGCCCCGGTCCGGTGGTTCCACCCGACGCCCCCGCCCGCCGCGCGACCGGTCCGCCGCACCGTCGCGGCACACCGCACCGTCCTCCCCGCCCGGCTGGACCGCGCCCCCACCGGCCGCCCCCTCGTCTACGCCAGCCTGGGCACCCTCACCACCGCGATGCCGGGGCTGCGCACCACCGTGGAGGCCCTGTACCGGGAGATCATCGCCGCGCTCACCACGGTCGACTGCGACGCGATCGTCTCCGCGGGCGCCCTCGCCGGGGACCTGACCGCCGACGATCCCCGGATCACCGTCGTCCCCCACGTCCCGCAGCCCGCCCTGCTGCACCGCGCCGACCTCTTCGTGACCCACGGCGGCCGGGCCTCCCTGCTCGACGCGGTACAGGGCGGGGCGCCTGTCCTCGGCCTGGGGATCCTCGCCGACCAGCCCGCCAACACCGCCGCGTTCGCCCGGCTCGGCCTCGGCCGGTCCCTGCCCCCGACGGCGGCGCGTACCGAGATCGCCGACGCCGTGACCGCCCTCCTCGGCGACCTTGGCCACCTCCGCGCCATGGCCGCGGCCCGCACCGAACTGGCCGCACTGCCCCCGCTCGACCTCACCGACCTCCCGGACCCCGGCTGACCGGCGCCACCACACACCAGACGCACCGGGCGACGGACCCGGTGCGCCTCCGCCGTGCGGGCGCGGACGCTACGGCGCGCGCCAACCGCGGGCCCGGCCGCGGGGGATGACCACCGCCAGCAGCGCCGCGACCGCCGCCACCGCCGCGACCCCGCCCGCCATCGCCCACACCGGCCCGGACGCCACCTGCGGCGGCGGCTGGTCCGCCTGGTAGGCCGCGGCGACCGAGCCCGAGCCCGGGCCGGGGGCGCTCCCGCCCGGCCGCAGCGCCGCCACCGCACCCTCCGGGTCGACCATGCCGTACCCGGTCGCCGCGTCCGGCACCGCACCGGCGCCGCGCACCGCGGTGGCCCGCAGCCGTTCTCGTACCGCGTCGGCCGACAGCTGTGGATCGCGGGCGCGGACCAGCGCGGCGGTCCCGGCGACGAACGCCGCCGCCACCGGGTCCCCGCTCCCCGTGAAGTGCCCGCCGCCCGGACCCACGCTCAGCACCCGGTCGCCGGGGGCCGTCAGATCGACCCGGACCGTCGCCCCGCCGGTCGCCGCCGCCTGTTCGGCGTCACCACCGAGCGGGGCGCCCTCCACATTGACGGCGGCCACACTGACCACCCGCGGATAGGCCGCCGGATACGACACCCCGTGGCTGCGGCTCTCCGTCCCGGCGCCCGCCACCACCACGACATCCTTCTGCTGCGCATAGGCGAGCGCCGACTTCAGCGCCCCGCTGGAGCGCGCCGCCCCCACCCCGACCAGCACCACCCGCGCGCCGTGGTCGACGGTCCGGCGGATGCCCGCGGCCACCGCGTCGGGATCGGCCGCACCGCTGTACCCCTCCGCCGCGACGGCCGCCCCGACGACCCGCGCCTGCGGGGCGACGCCCTCGAAGCCGATGTCCGGGGTGCGGGCGGCGGCGACCACCCCGGCGAGGAAGGTGCCGTGCCCGGAGCAGTCCTTGCCGGTGCCCGACGCCCGCCCGGCCAGCGCCGGGACGGACGCGTCGAGCCCGCCGTCGACCACCCCGACCGTCACCCCGCGCCCCTCGCTCAGCGGATGCGCCTTCCCGATGCCGAGCAGCTTCTGCGGCCACGGCGTCGCCCGCGCCGTCCCGGAGCTGTGCTTGACGCACTTCGTTCCGTCGAGCGCGGTGGAGATCTGCGGCAGGACGGCGGAGTCGGTGAACGGGGCGGCCACGGCCGGGAGCGGGACCGCGGCGGCGAGCAGGACACAGCCCACCGTGGTGGCCCGCAGGGAGAGTTTCCGCCGGCGGTCGGACACGAAGGTGCCTCCTGGAGCAGGTCGGACGGCGGCCACCCGGAGGGGCCGCTCTGTGCTTGACCGGGATCATACGCAGAACCGGGCGACGGACGAACGGGCAGGCGAGGCGGGGCAGTTTGTCCCCCGGGCCGCGGAACGGACCCGCCTCGCGGCCCGCGCCCCGCTCACCCCGCGGGCTTCCGCGCCTCGATCAGGAACCGCGTCGCCCGCGCCGGGAACGGCCCCTCCGCGAGGATCTTCTCGTGCAGCTCCCGCAGCCGCTCGCGGTAGCCGTCCACGGTGAAGCCCGGCACCATCCAGATCACCTTCCGCAGGAAGTACACCACCGCGCCGATGTCCCGGAACTCCGTCCGCAGCGACTCCAGCCGCAGATCGACGACGTCCAGACCGGCCGCCTCCGCGCCCCGCCGGGCGTCGTCCGGATGGCGGCGCCGCCGCACCTCGTCCGGCTGCGGCCCCAGGAAGAACTCCACCAGCTCGAAGACGCTGGCCGGACCGACCTGCTGGGACAGGTACGTACCGCCCGGCTCCAGCACCCGGGCGATCTCCTGCCACCACACCGTCACCGGATGGCGGCTGACGACCAGGTCGAAGGCGCCGTCGGCGAACGGCAGCGGCGGCTCGTCCGGATCGGCGACCACCACTACACCCCGCGGCCGCAGCAGCCGGGTCGCCGCCGCGAGATTCGGCGGCCACGCCTCCGTGGCGGCCACCAGCGGCGGCAGCCGGTCCACCCCGGCCAGCACCTCCCCGCCGCCGGTCTGCACGTCCAACGCCGCCGACGCGCCCGCCATCCGCGCGCCCATCAGCCGCTGATACCCCCACGACGGGCGTTCCTCCGTCGCCCGCCCCGCCAGCCAGGAGAAGTCCCAGCCCGCCACCGGAGCCCGCTCGGCCTCCGCCACCAGATCCTCGAACGTTCGTGACACGGGGGGATGCTCCCAGCCACCCCGCCCCGAAGCCATTCGGTGTCCGCCGTCCGGCGGCACCCGGGTCGCACCCCGGCCATCGGCCGATCGCCGCGCCGTCAACCGATCGGCCGATACGGCGTCGAGCGCGTCGGCCGATGTCCGGCCCGCGCCCCGCGCGCCAGGCTGACGCCATGTCCATCATCGAAGTGACGGGCCTGCGCAGGGCCTACGGGGGGCGCCCCGTCGTCGACGGCGTCAGCTTCACCGTCGACGAGGGCGAGATCTTCGGCATCCTCGGCCCGAACGGCGCCGGGAAGACCACCACCGTCGAATGCGTCGAGGGGCTGCGCGTCCCCGACGCCGGAACCGTACGGGTCGCCGGGCTCGACCCGATCGCCGACCACGACCGGGTGACCGGTCTCCTCGGCGCCCAGCTCCAGGAGAGCCAACTCCAGCCGAAGCTCACCGTCGGCGAGGCCCTGGAGCTGTACGCCGCCTTCTACCCGCACCCCGCCGACCCCGGCCCGCTCGCCGCCCGGCTCGGCCTCACCGACCTCCTCGACCGCCGCTTCGGCAAGCTCAGCGGCGGCCAGAAACAACGCCTGTTCATCGCGCTCGCCCTCATCGGCAACCCCCGCGTGGTGGTCCTCGACGAGCTGACGACCGGCCTCGACCCGCGGTCCCGGCGCGACACCTGGCAGCTCATCGAGGAGGTCCGCGACAGCGGCGTCACCGTCCTCCTCGTCACCCACTTCATGGAGGAGGCGCAGCGGCTCTGCGACCGCGTCGCGGTGATCGACCGGGGCCGCGTCGCCGCCCTCGACACCCCCGCCGGACTGATCCGCGGCGCCGCCACCGCCACCGTCATCTCCTTCACCCCCTCCCGGCCACCGGACCCCGCCGACCTCGCCGCGCTCCCCGCCGTCACCGCCACCACCACGGACCGGGACGGCCGCATCACCCTGCACGGCGCCGACGACACCGTCACCGCGCTGCTGTCGCTGCTCGCCCGGCACGGCATCACCGCGGGGCGGCTGCGCGTCACCGACGCCACCCTCGACGACGCCTTCCTCGACCTCACCGCGGGACACGCCGCCGACCGCACCGATCGGGAGAGCTGAGATGCCGACCGTGACCACGGCGCACACCGCCGTCCTGCGCACCGAGGCGCGACTCTTCCGCCGCGAACCCGGCGCGCTCTTCTGGCTGCTGGTCTTCCCGAGCGCACTGCTGACGATCCTCGGCCTCATCCCCGCCTTCCGCGAACCGGGCGCCGCCCCCGGCGGACTCCGCGTCATCGACCTGTACGTCCCTGTCGCCGTGCTGCTCGCGCTGGCCGTCGCCGGGGTGCAGACCATGCCGGTCCAGCTCACCGGCTACCGCGAACGCGGCATCCTGCGCCGCCTGTCCACCACCCCGGCCCGCCCCGCGTCCCTGCTGACGGCGTCGCTGGTGCTGCACGCCGCCGCCATCCTCGGCTCCGTCCTGCTCGCCCTCGCCGTCGGCCGCCTCGCGTTCGGCGTGGCGCTCCCCGCCCAACCCACCGGATACCTCCTGGCGTTGCTGGTCACCGCGCTCGCCGCGTTCGCGCTGGGCGGCGCGCTGTCGGCCGTCTCCCGGACGGTGAAGGCGGCACAGACGCTCGGGACCGTCGTCTTCTTCCCGATGATGTTCACCGCGGGCGTGTGGCTCCCGGTCCAGTCCATGCCGGAGACGCTGCGCCACCTCGTCGAGTGGTCGCCGCTCGGCGCCGCCTCGCAGGCGCTCGCCCAGGCGGCCGCGGGGGAGTGGCCGAGCTGGTCGCACCTGGGCGTGACCGGCCTGTGGGCGGTCCTGCTGCTGACCGTCGCGGTCCGCCGGTTCCGTTGGGAGTGACCGACGGGCGGACGGTGCGCCGCACCGCCCCCGGGCCGCAGGGGAGCCCGGGGGCGGCCCGCGGCATCCTGAACGCCATGACGACCGTGAGCCGCCCCGCCGGCACCGACGAGCGCTGGGAGCAGTTCCACCGTTGGGGCCCGTACGCCCTGCTGGCGGTCAGCACCGCCCTGGCGGTCCCGGCGGGCCCGCTCCTGCCCACCGCGGGCACCCCCGGTCGGCTCGTCGGACCCGTCGCCGCCGCCCTCGCCCTCCAACTGTGGTGGCACCACCGCCGCCGCACCGCCGCCCCGGGCACCGTGCCCGCCCTCGCCTACTACGCGCTCCGCACCGCGCTCGCCTTCGCCCTGACCTGGCTGAACCCCTTCTACGCGATCTTCGCCGTGATGGGGAACTTCGACATCGGGGTGCTGCTGCCGCCTCGGCTGCAACGCTTCGGACTGGCCCTCACCGCCGTGACGATGGCCGGATCGCAGTCCGGCGGGCTGCCCCCGGGGCCGGGCGCGGTGGGCTGGGGCCTCTTCGGCGGACTGTTCCTGCTCCACTTCGGGCTCGGCCTGCTCTTCAGCCATCTCGCGAAGCGGGACGCCGACCGGGCGGCGGCCAAGGCGGCCGCCATCACCGAGCTGGAGCGCGCCAACGCCCGCCTGGAACAGGCGCTCCAGGAGAACGCCGGGCTCCACGCCCAACTCCTCGTCCAGGCCCGCGAGGCCGGAGTCGCCGACGAACGGCGCCGACTGGCCGCCGAGATCCACGACACCATCGCCCAGGGCCTGACCGGCATCATCACCCAACTCCAGGCCGCCACCGACACCCCCGACCCGCACCGCGCCCGCTCCCACGTCGCCCGCGCCGCCGCCCTCGCCCGCCGCTCCCTGGGCGAGGCCCGCCGCTCCGTCCAGGACCTCGGCCCCGGCGACCTGGAGCACGACGCGCTCCCCGAGGCGCTGGAGAAGCTGGTACGGAACTGGTCGGCGCGGACGGGCGCCCGCGCCGGACTGACCCTCACCGGCACCGTCGAACCGCTCCACGACGAACTGGAGGCCACCTTGCTCCGCATCGCCCAGGAGGCGCTCGCCAACGTCGACCGGCACGCCGCCGCCGACCGCGTCGGCGTCACCCTCTCCTACATGGGGGACGAGGTGAGCCTCGACATCCGCGACGACGGCCGCGGCTTCGACCCGCTGGCGCTGCCGCCGCGGTCGGCCACCGGCGGTTTCGGGCTCGGCGGGATGCGGGCCCGCGCCGAACGCGTCGCCGGAACCGTCGACATCGAGTCGGAGCCCGGCGCCGGAACGGCCGTCTCCGCTCGCGTACCGTTGGTGCGCCATGGCTGACGATCCGACGATCACCCTCCTCCTCGTCGACGACCATCCCGTCGTCCGCGACGGACTGCGCGGCATGTTCAGCGCGTCCCCCGGCTTCACCGTCCTCGGCGAGGCGTCGGGCGGCGTAGAGGCGGTGGCGCTCGCCGTCCGCCTCGACCCCGACGTCGTCCTCATGGACCTGCGGATGCCGGGCGGCAGCGGCGTGGAGGCCATCGCGGAGCTGACCCGCCGCGGCGCCCGCGCCAAGGTCCTCGTCCTCACCACCTACGACACCGACTCCGACACCCTCCCGGCGATCGAGGCGGGCGCCACCGGCTACCTCCTCAAGGACGCCCCGCGCGACGAACTCTTCACCGCGGTCCGCGCCGCGGCCGCCGGACGTACGGTCCTCTCGCCCGCCGTCGCCTCCCGCCTGGTCACCGCCGTCCGCTCCCCGGCTCCCGCCGACGCCACCCTCTCCGCCCGCGAACGCGAGGTCCTCACCCTCGTCGCCAAGGGCACCTCCAACCGCGAGATCGCCCGGGTCCTCTTCATCAGCGAGGCGACCGTGAAAACCCATCTCACCCACATCTACGCCAAGTTGGACGCGAAGGACCGCGCGGCGGCGGTGGCGAACGCCTACGACCGGGGAATTCTCGGATAGCGACCGGGACGCCCCGAAAGGACCACGCCCGGAGCGGGAAATCCGGCCCCGCCCGGAGCGGAAAAGGGGAAGCGCCCCCGAAGGCCAGGCAAAAGAAAAAGCAGGGACGGATATCCGCTCCCTGCCACTCTCAAGATATAGCGCACAGGGGGCCTTGCCGCAAGGCCCCCAAGGTGCCGCAGAATATCCGCCGCACGTCCGGGACCAGCGGAAACGGCGGCCCCCGCACCGAGCGGGCCACCACGTGCCGGGCCGGGAGGCCCGTCAAGCAAATTCCGTGGAACGGGGTATTCGATGAACGACGCGACGAATGACGCGAGGAACGGCGCGACGAACGGCGCGAGGAACGGCGCGGTGCGACACGCGGCGGACGACATGGCGGGTGACGCGCCGCACACCACCCCGCACACCACCCCGCACGCCACCTCGCACGACGCCCTTCACGACGTGATCGTCGTCGGCGCCGGGCCGACCGGTCTGATGCTCGCCGCGGAGCTGCGGCTGCACGGGGTGGACGTCGTCGTGCTGGAGAAACTGACCGCACCGTCCGGGCAGTCCCGCGGACGCGGGCTCCATGCGCGCAGCGTGGAGCTGCTGGACCAGCGCGGACTGCTGGAGCGGTTCCTCGCGGCGGGGGAGCGGTTCCGCGCCGGTGGTCTGTTCGGCGGCATCCTCACGCCCTGGCCCGACGGGCTGGACACCGCCCATCCGTACGGCATCGCCATCGGCCAGCCGGAGACCGAGCGGCTGCTCGAAGCGCGCGCCCGTGAGCTGGGCGCCACCCTCCGCCGCGGCTACGAGGTCGTCGCGCTGCACCAGGACGCGGACGGGGTGACCGTCGAGACGGCGGACGGGACGCGGCTGCGGGCGCGGTACCTCGTCGGCTGCGACGGCGGGCGCAGCGCGGTCCGCAAGCTGGCCGGTGTCGCCTTCCCCGGCGAACCCGCCACCACCGAGACGCTGCTGGGCGACATGGAGGCGACCGCGGACCCGGCGGCCATCGCCGCCACCGTCGCCGAGGTCCGCCGCACCCAACTGCGGTTCGGCGTCATGCCCGACGTGGACGGCGAGAAAGGCGTCCACCGTTTCCTCGTCCCCGCCGACGGCGTCGCCGAGGACCGTACGGCGCCGCCGACGCTGGACGAGTTCAGGGACCGGCTGCGGGCCTGGGCGGGCACCGACTTCGGGGTGCACTCACCGCGGTGGCTCTCCCGCTTCGGCGACGCCACCCGGCAGGCCGAGCGGTACCGGACGGGCCGGGTGCTGCTGGCCGGAGACGCCGCCCACATCCATCCCCCGGCCGGTGGCCAGGGCCTCAACCTCGGTGTCCAGGACGCGTTCAACCTCGGCTGGAAGCTCGCCGCCGAGGTCTCCGGACGGGCCCCCGCGGGGCTGCTCGACACGTACCACGCCGAACGCCACCCGGTGGGCGCCGACGTCCTGTCCCACACCCGCGCCCAGATGGCCCTGATGGGCACCGACCCGGGCCCGGCCGCACTGCGCGGCCTCTTCTCCCGGCTGATGGCCATCGACGAGGTGAACCGGCACATCACCGGCCTCATCACCGCCGTCGACCTCCGCTACGACCTCGGCGACGGCCACCCCCTGCTCGGCCGCCGGATGCGCGACCTGCCGCTGACACGGGGCCGCCTCTACGACCGGATGCACCACGGCCGCGGCCTCCTGCTGGACCGCACCCGCCGACTCACCGTCACCGGCTGGACCGACCGCGTCGACCGCGTCCCCGACAACGCCGTCTCCCCGGACATCCCCGCCGCCCTCCTCCGCCCCGACGGCCACATCGCCTGGATCGGCGACGACCAGCGTCAGTTGGAGGAGCGGTTGGAGGAGTGGTTCGGGGCGGCCGGGGGGTGAGGGGGCGGTTGTCCACACCCCGTCGGAAAGCCCCCGCCACCCTCTAGGATTGTTCTTCCGATGAGCGCAACGGGGGCTTGATGACCACGCAGCCGTCTTCCGCGGGTAACCCGCCCGATGAGCGCGAACTGATGTTGGACGCCGTGTTGGGCCCGGCCAGTGAGGCGTACTACGCCGAGCGCGTCCGGTCCGGGAGTGGTGCGAGAGCCAGGGCTCAGGCGGCCCAGTCCACAGTCACGTTGTTCGCGGGCGGCATCGTGGCGACGCTGACCTTCACCCAGCTCACCGACCGGCCGCTGGGCACCCAGTTGGCCGGTGTCGTGGCGGTGGCCCTGTGGCTGTTCGCCGCGGTCCTCTATGTGCGTGCGGTGGCGCAGCCGACCGGCCCCCTGGCCGGACCGGGCCGTGCGCGGACCCGCCTGGACCTGCTCGAAGCCGTGCTGAAGAAGGCCGACGAGGAGGCCGCTCAGGTCGACAGGCGGCAGAAGTACGCGAACCGGGTGGCCATGGGCGCGTTGGGCGTCAGCGTGCTCACGGTCGGGCTCGCCGCCGTCGCGGGCCCGAAGGAGGAGAAGGCCCCCGGCGCGGTCGCGGTCTCGCCCGCGTACGTCAACAGCGTCCGCACGGTGTGTGCCGTGAAGGGTGAGCGGATCACCGGCCGGATCGACAAAGCCTCACTCGCCACCTCCTTCGTGAACCTCACGGTTGCTGCTGAGGAATGCGGCGGCCGGAGAGGCAAGGAAACGGAGCTGGTGATTCCCAAGTCAGCCGTCCGAGCAATTGCGTGGGAAGGGGAATGACCACCGACATGGGTGCGGTCTTCCATCTCTTGTGTTTCACGCCACTCGTCCACCCCGAATCCGCGCTCGAAACGGTGCGCTCACTGCACGCCCGGGGCGATCACCTGGACGGCATCCTCGTGCTGGGCTCCGGCACCGACGGGCCGCGACCCGTCAGCCGCGCCGAAACCGAGGATTTCCTCGAAACGGTGATCCTGGAGTGTCTGGAGGCCGACGCGGACCGGCTTCCGCCGGTGACGGCCGTGCCGGGACGGCATGACGTCCGCCTGCTCGGACGTGGCAGCGGCATGCTCGCCAAGTCACTCACCCGCTACTGGGGCGACACCGAGCCGGGGCTGTGGCGGGGTGACGAGCCGGACATCGTGGAGGCCGTCCGCGACGCGTCCTTCACCGAATTCGTCGAGTGGTCCGGAAAGTTCGAGTGTTCCCCGCGGTGGCGGCCGGGCGTACTGCCGGGTGAGGGATCGGTGACCCTCGGGACGGACACGGGCACCCTCGGCATCGCCGCCGTGAACACCGTCTTCCGTATGGCGGTGCCGGATGCCACCGCCGACCTGGCCACCTGCACCCTGGGCCAGTTGGACGGCACGGTCGGTGGTGAGTACCTCCGGTGGGCCGCGGAGAACGACCTCACCCTGCTGGTCGCGGGTCACTCCGCCGCCGTCCCCGAAGCGCTCGCCCCCGCGCTGCCGAAGACGGTGCTGCTCGCTCCCGAGGGGGAGCCCGCCCGGTCCGGTTCGGCCGCGCGGTGGCTGGTCGTTCCGCGCGGTACGACACGTCAGCACCGGCTGCTGCGCGTGGAGTGCGCCGACGTCGGGGCGCCCAAGGTCCGTGACCTAGCGGCGCCACCCGCGGAGCAGCCGGTCGCACTGCCGAGCCCCCGGCGCGCCGGGAACCGCGTCGCCACGCCCGGCCCGGCCGTGCCGGAGAGCTACGACGAGCAGGCCGCGGTGGCGGAGCTCTACCGGCAGATCGGCACCGGCCGAACGGTTCTGGTGGCGGTCTCGGGTGTGCACGGCGGGGTCGGCCCGATCGACACCGATGAGCTCACCCGACGGCTGACGCGGGATGTGTACGGCCAACTGCTCGACCCGGCGCCCAGCACCCCCGAAATCTGGAACACCGCGCTGAGCGAACTGGGCGCCTCCGCGATGGGCCGGTACGTCGACCAACTGCGCTGTGCGGAGCAGGAGCCCATGACGTCCGCACTCCGCGTCCTGCAGGCCCCGTGGCGGCGGATCTACGACTTCACGGCGTCCGACATCTTTTCGTCGCTCCTCGAACGCGACCCGGGGACCGCGGAGACCAACACCTTCGTCAACGCCCTGCTCCAGAAGCCCGCGGTCGGCAACGCCGCGGTCGAGGCGGTGGCCATGCACGGCACCCCCACAGCCCACGAGGCCCTCGACTTCTCCGTCCCGGCGGACGACGGCTTCTCGCCGCATGCACTGTGGTTCCGCAAGCTGAAGGCGGAACTCCTGACCCATCCCACGGTCTTCATGGCCGCCTCCCCCAGCAGCCGGTCGCTGTGGAATGCGATCGCCCTGACCCAACCGCAGGACGGGACGGAGCACTCGCCCCGGTTCCTCATCTCGGGACCGGGGACCGCCGCGGACCGCGCCCGGATCCGGCAGGCGGGGCTGACCCATATTCAGCTGCCGCCTCACGAGTTCGCGGTGGAGAAGCTGCGGCCGGGCCTGGAGGTCCTCCAGCAGGGCAAACGGCGACTGGCCGAGATCCGGAACGGTGCCCGGAGGCGCTCCGGGATCAAGACCGTCTCCTCCCTCGTCGACAATGCGTCGAAGGGCAGCGTGGAGTTCCTCAAGGGTCAGGACCCGACGTGGGGCGACGTCAAGGACGGCATCGCCGTGAAGCTCTCCATCACCGACCGCATCCGTGCCGCAGCGCAGCCCGCGGCGGACGGAAAGCACCGGATCGTCCTGGTGGAGGGCCGGGCCGGCTCCGGGAAGACCACGGCCCTGATGCAGTACGCCCATGAACTTCATCAGGCGGGGCGGAGCGTGGCATGGATCGACCGCGAGGCGACCGATCCGCTGCCCAACCTCAAGGCCCAGGCCCTCCGGATGTCGGCGGACGCGATCTTCGTGGATGACGTCGACATCTTCGGAAGCCTGGGGGCCTCCCTGCTCCGGGAACTCGGCAACGGTGGCAGGACACTGATCGTCGCGGCGATCAGGACGACCCGCTCCGACGAACTGGACGTCACCTTCCGCTCCCAACGGGTGTCGGCGGACGAGCCGTTGAACGACGACGACCTGGGGCACATCGTCGATGTGCTGCACCGGCACGGACTGCCGGGCATCCTCAAGCGGCAGAAGCTCCGGCCCGAGAAGATCGACAAGTTGCGGGAGCTGTGCGACCGCAATCTGCTCGCGGCCATGATCCAGGTCGTCACGGGCAAGCGCTTCGAGGACAAGGTCGCCAGCGAGTACCACCAGTTGGATGCCGAGCAGGTCTCGGTCTACGCCACCGTGTGCGTCTTCGAATCCACCATCGTCTTCAAGAAACGCGGCATCGAGCTGGACGACCTGCTCCAGATCGTCTCCGGGCGAGGCGCCCCCAAACCCTCGATGAGCCGTGCGATCAACCGGCTCATCGACCGGCGCATTCTCACCCTGGGCCCGGACGGGACCGTACGGTGTCGGCAGCGCACCATCGCGGACACCGTGGTCGAGACGGTCCTCAAGAAGAATCCGGGCGGGCTGGCCGGTGTCATCGAGTACCTGCTCCGGTTCTATGCGCAGTACGCGGCCGACATCCGCGACAACGACAACCCCTACCGCCGGATCCTGATCCGGCTGCTCAGTCACTCCCTGATGGTGTCGCTCCGACTCCGGCCCCCTCAGGTGCGGGACATCTACGGCACCGTTCACGAGCTGCTGCGGGACAACTTCCACTACTGGCTGCAGCGCGGCGAGTACGAGCTGGAGCGGGGTGATCTCGGCATCGCCGAGAACCATCTGGAGACCGCCCACGGCTGCGAAGGCGGAGCGAGCGATCACTTCGTCCTCACCGCATGGAGCGCGATCCGGCTGCGCCGGTCGACGGAGAACCCCGCCGATGCCTTCCTGCGCGACCGTGCGCGGGAGGCCATCGATGTGCTGGAGGGCGTCACCAAGCGCCACGGCGGCGCCTCACCGCACTCCTTCTCGGTGGTCGCGCGACGGGGGACCGAGTGGGTGGAGGCGTGTGAGCAGTCGTTCTCCACCAGCCGGGTCGAGGACTTCCTCCGCAAGATCCTCGAAGTCGTCGACGCCGGTCGGCGGTTCTGCAAGGACAACCACGAGTTCATGCGCATCGCCGACGAGTTCGGCCCCAAGCTGAACCGACTCCTCCAGCGCAACCAGGGCATCCCGCTGTAACACGCGACAGCATCCGCGAACCCGCCCGGCCGCCCCGCCTCGCCCCGAGAGGCGGGGCGGCCGGGTGTGCGCCGAAGACCCAGCCGTGCTCAGCGGGCCAAGCGGAGCGCCAAAAGGCCCGACTCAGCCGCTCAGCTGCACACCTGCGGCGCCCTCCCTTTGAATGGATTGCATAAAACTTCCCCCGGCCGTATAGTCATGCCATCAAGGAGGAGGGTCCCATGGCGGTACGTGCAGCAGTGGCCGGTGCGAGTGGGTATGCGGGGGGTGAGGTCCTGCGCATGCTGCTGGGGCACCCGGAGGTCGAGATCGGTGCGGTGACCGGGCACTCCAGTGCTGGGCAGCGCCTGGGCTCCCTCCAGCCGCATCTGCTCCCGCTGGCCGACCGCGAGGTGCTGCCGACCTCCGCCGAGGCGCTCGCCGGGCACGACGTCGTCTTCCTCGCGCTGCCGCACGGGCAGTCCGCGGCGGTCGCCGCGGAGCTGGGCCCGGAGGTGCTGGTCATCGACTGCGGCGCCGACTTCCGGCTCCGGGACGCCGCCGACTGGGAGGCGTTCTACGGATCGCCGCACGCCGGGGTCTGGCCGTACGGGCTGCCCGAGCTGCCCGGTGCGCGGACGGCGCTCCAGGGCACCAAGCGGATCGCGGTGCCGGGCTGCTACCCCACCGCCGTCTCGCTGGCCCTCTTCCCCGCCTACGCCGCGCGGCTCGCCGGGCCCGAGGCGGTGATCGTCGCGGCGTCCGGCACCTCCGGCGCGGGCAAGGCCGCCAAACCGCATCTGCTGGGCTCCGAGGTGATGGGCTCGATGAGCCCGTACGGCGTCGGCGGCGGGCACCGGCACACGCCGGAGATGATCCAGAACCTCAGCGAGGTGGCGGGCGAGCGGGTCGGTGTCTCGTTCACGCCGACGCTCGCGCCGATGCCCCGCGGCATCCTCGCCACCTGCACCGTCAAGGCGCTCCCGGGCGTGGACGCGGCGGCGGTCCGGGGCGCGTACGAGAAGGCGTTCGCGGACGAGCCGTTCGTGACGCTGCTGCCCGAGGGGCGGTGGCCCGCGACCGCCGCGGTGTACGGCGCCAACACCGCGCAGATCCAGGTGGCCCTGGACCCGGCCGCCGGGCGGATCATCGCGATCTGCGCGATCGACAACCTCGCCAAGGGCACCGCCGGTGGCGCGGTGCAGAGCATGAATCTCGCCCTCGGCCTCCCGGAGACCACCGGGCTGCCGCTCGTCGGGGTGGCCCCGTGAGCCGTACGGACGGCGCGGGCGGGCAGTACGGGGCGGGCGCCGGGTCCACGACGGACGCGGCCGGAGAACTGATCGAGGAGAAGCAGTGAGCGTCACGGCAGCACAGGGATTCACGGCGGCGGGTATCGCCGCCGGGATCAAGGAGAACGGCAACCCGGACCTCGCCCTCGTGGTGAACCACGGGCCGCGCCTGGCCGCCGCGGGCGTCTTCACCTCCAACCGCGTCAAGGCCGCGCCGGTCCTCTGGTCCGAGCAGGTCCTGGGGGGCGGCGAGGTCTCCGCCGTCGTCCTCAACTCCGGCGGCGCCAACGCCTGCACCGGCCCGCAGGGCTTCCAGGACACCCACGCGACCGCCGAGAAGGTCGCCGAATCGCTGAACACCGCGGGGCACGACGCCTCCGGCGAGCACGCCCCCGGCGCCGTCGCCGTCTGCTCCACCGGCCTGATCGGCGAACTGCTGCCGATGAAGAAGGTGCGCATGGGCGTCGACAAGGCCGTCGCCCAGCTCACCCCGCACGGCGGCGAGAAGGCCGCCATCGCCATCAAGACCACCGACAGCGTCCACAAGACCGCCGTCGCCACCGGCGACGGCTGGACCGTCGGCGGGATGGCCAAGGGCGCCGGGATGCTCGCGCCGGGCCTGGCCACCATGCTCGTCGTCCTCACCACCGACGCCGACGTCCCCGCCGCCGGACTGGACGCCGCCCTGCGCGCCGCGACCCGCACCACCTTCGACCGGGTCGACTCCGACGGCTGTATGTCCACCAACGACACCGTGCTGCTGCTGGCCTCCGGCGCCTCCGGTGTCGCCCCCGAGGCCGCCGCGTTCGCCGAGGCCGTCCGTACCGTCTGCGACGATCTGGCCCGCCAGCTGATCGGCGACGCCGAGGGCGCCAGCAAGGACATCCGCATCGAGGTGATCAACGCCGCGAGCGAGGACGACGCCGTCGAGGTCGGCCGCTCCATCGCCCGGAACAACCTCCTCAAGTGCGCCATCCACGGCGAGGACCCCAACTGGGGCCGGGTCCTCTCCGCCATCGGCACCACCTCCGCCGCCTTCGAACCCGACCGGCTGAACGTCGCCATCAACGACGTCTGGGTCTGCAGGAACGGCTCCGTCGGCGAGGACCGCACCCTCGTCGACATGCGCTACCGCGAGGTGCGGATCACCGCCGACCTCGCCGCCGGCGACGACTCCGCGGTCATCTGGGCCAACGACCTCACCGCCGACTACGTCCACGAGAACAGCGCGTACTCGTCGTGACCCACCGCCCGCCCGCCGCCCGCGCATCCGCCCCGAGCCCAGCCAGCGAGGCCGCCGCATGAGTACCCGTAAACACACCGCGCTGCCCAAGGCCCGCACCCTCATCGAGGCGCTGCCCTGGCTGACCCGGCACCACGGCAAGACCGTCGTCATCAAATTCGGCGGCAACGCCATGGTCGACGAGGACCTGAAGAACGCCTTCGCCCAGGACGTCGTCTTCCTCCGCCACGCCGGACTCCGTCCGGTCGTGGTGCACGGCGGCGGCCCGCAGATCAGCGCCCAACTCGACCGCTTGGGCCTGGAGTCGGAGTTCAAGGCGGGCCTGCGGGTCACCACGCCCGAGGCGATGGACGTCGTCCGGATGGTGCTCGCCGGGCAGGTCCAGCGTGAGCTGGTCGGCCTCCTCAACCGGCACGGCCCGTTCGCCGTCGGCATGACCGGCGAGGACGCCCAGCTGATGACCGCCACCCAGCACTACGCGTCGATCGACGGCGAGCGGGTGGACATCGGCCGGGTCGGCGAGGTCACCGCGATCGACACCGGCGCCGTCCAGGCGCTGCTGGACGACGGCCGGATCCCCGTCATCTCCTCCGTCGCGGCCAGCGGCGACGACGGCGACCACGGCGTCTTCAACGTCAACGCCGACACCGCCGCCGCCGCCCTCGCCGCCGCCCTCGGCGCCGAGACCCTGATGGTCCTCACCGACGTCGAGGGCCTGTACGAGGACTGGCCCAGCAGCGACGAGGTCATCTCCCGGCTCACCGCCACCGAACTGGAGGCGCTGCTGCCGGATCTGGCCAGCGGGATGGTCCCCAAGATGCGGGGCTGTCTGCACGCGGTCCGCAACGGCGTGCACACCGCCCGGGTCATCGACGGGCGGGTCCAGCACTCGATCCTGCTGGAGATCTTCACCGACGAGGGCATCGGCACGATGGTCGTGCCGGACCAGGACACCGAGAACGGTACGGACGAGGGGACGGCATGACCGACGCGACCGGCAACACCGACTTCCAACGGCGCTGGCAGGGCGCCATGATGGAGAACTTCGGCACCCCCCGCCTGGCGCTCGTCCGGGGCGAGGGCACCACCCTCTGGGACGCCGACGGCCGCGCCTACCTCGACTTCCTCGGCGGCATCGCGGTCAACGCCCTCGGCCACGCCCACCCCGCGGTGGTCCGCGCCGTCAGCGACCAGATCGCCACCCTCGGCCATGTCTCCAACTTCTACGTCTCCGGGCCGACCGTCACCCTCGCCGAGCGGCTGCTCGCCCTCGCCGGGCGCCCCGGACGCGTCTACTTCTCCAACTCCGGCGCCGAGGCCAACGAGGCGGCCTTCAAGATCGGCCGCCGCACCGGCCGCACCCACATGGTCTCCACCGCCGGTGGCTTCCACGGCCGGACGATGGGCGCCCTGGCGCTGACCGGCCAGCCCGCCAAGCAGCAGCCGTTCGCCCCGCTCCCCGGCGACGTCGACCACGTCCCGTACGGCGATGTCGAGGCGCTGCGCGCGGCGGTCACCACCGACACCGCGTTCGTGATCCTGGAGCCCGTGCAGGGCGAGAACGGCGTCGTCGTCCCGCCGCCCGGCTACCTCCGGGCCGCCCGGGAGATCACCGCCGCCACCGGCACCCTCCTCGTCCTCGACGAGATCCAGACCGGCATCGGCCGTACCGGCCACTGGTTCGCCGCCCAGGAGGAGGGCGTCGAGGCGGACGTCGTCACGCTGGCCAAGGGGCTGGGCGGCGGCCTGCCGATCGGCGCGACGCTGGCCTTCGGCCCCGCCGCCGACCTGCTCACGCCCGGTTCGCACGGCTCGACGTTCAGCGGCAACCCGGTCGTCTGCGCGGCGGCGCTCGCCGTCCTGGACACCATCGAACGCGACGGTCTGCTCGACCACGTCAAGCGGGCCGGGGAGCGGCTGCGCTCCGGGATCGAGGCCCTGGCGCACCCCGCGGTCGCCTCGATCCGCGGTGCGGGCCTCCTCCTGGGTATCGTCTTGACGGAGCCCCTCGCGCCGCAGGCGCAGCAGGCGGCTCAGGACGCGGGCCTGCTGGTGAACGCGGTCGCGCCGGACGTCATCCGGCTCGCCCCGCCGCTGATCGTCTCCGACGACGACGTCGACACGTTCCTCCGCAAGCTGCCCGGCGTCCTCGACACGGCCCGCGAAGCGGCCGACGGGGAACAACGATCCGGAGACTGACGAAGCGATGCATGAGGCGCAGGAGAACGAAACACTCGGTGGAGGCCAGGCCGTACCCCAGACCCGTACCGCCCGCCACCGCCGGATCGTGGACATCCTCAACCGGCAGGCGGTCCGCTCGCAGAGCCAGCTCGCGAAGCTGCTCGCCGACGACGGACTCTCCGTCACCCAGGCGACGCTCTCCCGCGACCTGGACGAGCTGGGCGCGGTGAAGATCCGCAACACCGGCGGGGAGCTGATCTACGCGGTGCCCAGCGAGGGCGGCGACCGCACCCCGCGGGCGCCGCTGGGGGAGTCGGCCAAGGAGGAGCGGATGCGCCGCCTCTCCGGGGAGTTGCTGATCTCGGCCGAGGCGTCCGCCAACCTCGTCGTGCTGCGCACCCCGCCGGGCGCCGCGCAGTTCCTCGCCTCCGCCATCGACCAGGCCGAACTCCACGACATCCTCGGCACCATCGCCGGTGACGACACGCTGATGCTGATCAGCCGCGACCCGGCGGGCGGTCAGGCGCTCGCCGACCATCTGCTGCGGCTGGCGCAGAAGGAGCACTGACACCCCGCGGGCCCGGCCCGACCGCACCGGTCGGCGCCGGGCCCGCGGCGTCGTACCCGAAGGGCCCGGGCGCCCGCCTCCTCGGCGGCGCGCCCGGGCCCTCGTCACCACCGGCGGCTCAACCGGTGTGCTCCTGGCAGCCGACGCAGCAGCGGGCGTACGGCAGGATCTCCAGCCGCTCGGCGGGCACCGGCTCGGCGCACCGCACACAGGTCCCGTAGGTGCCCGCGGCCAGCCGCGCCTCGGCCTGCTCGATCTCGGCGAGCACCTGGCGGATCGCGGCGGTCTGCGCCGTCAGCAGCGCGTCGGTGCTGCCGGGCGGCGCCTCGCCCTCGATGGCCGTGAGCTGCGCCAGCCGGGCGTCACGCTCGTGCACCAGGCGCCGACGGGCGTCGTCGGCGCCGATCCGGTCGGCGGGGGTTTCGGCGCGGGCCGCATCTGGCGACATCGTGGACGGTTCCTTTCGCTGCGCCACGGGGGCTGCGGCGGGCGTGCCCCGGCCCGGGTCCGAGACCGGGCCGGGACGCGGCCACCGCAGCCCCCGGTACGCCACCGGCGACGGTGCCGGGGCGGGCGGGTGACGGGACGGCGGGCGGCGGTCACCGCCCGGCCGGGAGCGGCCCGGACCGCGTCCCGTGGCGGTGCCCCGCCCGGCAACGCGAACCGTCGCTCCCACCTCCCAGCCTCGCCGCAGCCGCCCGTTCCGTACATGGGTGGCACCACCCATGTACGGCTGCGCCGGGGATGTATGCCCTGGTCAGGGATGGTCCCCACCCCCGATCGACGCCGTCGCCGGGCACCGGCAGGCTGGGCCCGGCGCCCGACCCGGGCGCCCCCGAGGTCCCGGCGGATGGGAGAGTGAGCCGATCAAGGAGGTGTGGCGCGCGGTGTCGCTGTTCTGGCGGATCTTCGGGCTCAACGCGGTGGTGCTGGGGGCGGCCACGGCGTTGCTGCTGTGGGCGCCGGTGACCGTTTCGGTGCCGGTGGGGCTGACCGAGGCGGTGGTGCTCGTCGGCGGTCTCGTCGTCATGCTGGTCGCCAACGCGGCGCTGCTCCGCATCGGCCTCGCCCCGGTCGACCGGCTCACCCAGCGGATGGTCACCGTCGACCTGCTCCGCCCCGGCCACCGGCTGCCCGTCGACGGCCGCGGCTCCGTCGCCGTCCTGCTGCGCACCTTCAACGAGATGCTCGACCGGCTGGAGTCGGAACGCGCCGCCAGCACCGCCCGCGCCCTCTCCGCCCAGGAGTCCGAGCGGCGCCGTATCGCCCGGGAGCTGCACGACGAGGTCGGCCAGAGCATGACCGCGGTGCTGCTGGAGCTGAAACGCGCCGCCGACCGCGCCCCGGACGAGCTGCGCGCCGATCTCCAGCACGCCCAGGAGACCACCCGGCAGAGCCTGGACGAGGTCCGCCGCATCGCCCGGCGGCTGCGCCCCGGCGTCCTCGACGACCTCGGGCTGACCAGCGCCCTCACCGCCCTCGCCACCGACTACGCCACCCACACCGGCCTCTCGGTGCGCTGCCGCTGCGACAGCGGCCCGCCGGACCTGGGCGCCGCCGCCGAGCTGGTGGTCTACCGCGTCGCCCAGGAGGCGCTGACCAACACCGCCCGGCACGCCGACGCCCGCACCGTCGAGCTGACGCTGCGCCGCACGCCCGGGGCGGTGGTGCTGGAGGTCCGCGACGACGGCCGCGGGATGGGACGGGCCCGGGAGGGCGCCGGGATCCGCGGGATGCGGGAGCGCGCCCTGTTCATCGAGGCGGGTCTGGACATCGGGCCCGCGCCCGCCGGGGGCCTCAGCGTCCGGCTGACCGTCCCGCTGCCCGGGGAGGAGAGGGGAGCCGCATGATCGAGCGCACCGCACCCGGACCCGTCCGCATCCTGCTCGCCGACGACCACGCCCTCGTCCGGCGCGGCGTCCGGCTGATCCTGGACGGCGAACCGGACCTGGAGGTCGTCGCCGAGGCGGGCGACGGCGCCGAGGCCCTGGCACTCGCCCGCGAGCACCGCCCCGACCTGGTCGTGCTGGACGTCGCCATGCCCCGGATGACCGGCCTCCAGGCGGCCCGCGAACTCTCCGCGGCCCGGCCCGGCGTGCGGATCCTCATGCTGACGATGTACGACAACGAGCAGTACTTCTTCGAGGCGCTCAAGGCGGGCGCCTCCGGCTACGTCCTCAAATCCGTCGCCGACCGGGACCTTGTCGAGGCCTGCCGCGCCGCGATGCGCGGCGAACCCTTCCTCTACCCGGGCGCGGTCACCGCCCTGATCCGCAACTACCTCGACCGCGTCCGGCAGGGCGACGGCGTACCGGAGAAGATCCTCACCGCCCGCGAGGAGGAGATCCTCAAGCTGGTCGCGGAGGGCCACTCCTTCAAGGAGATCGCGGCCACCCTCGTCATCAGCGTCAAGACGGTCGAACGCCACCGCGCCAACATGCTGCACAAACTCGGGATGCGCGACCGTCTGGAGCTGACCCGGTACGCGATCCGGGTGGGCCTGATCGAGCCGTAGCGGCGGCGGGACGGGACGGGATCATGGGGCCGGAGAGGGGAGGGGCGGGATGACACGGCGGAGCGGACGACGGCCGTCGGGCACGGTCACCGGTGACCGGCACGCCCTGCGCGGCCCCGTCCTCCGTACGCTCCTGCTGCTCACCGCCCTGCTCCTCGGCGCGCTCCCGCCGCCGATGGGGGAGCGGGCGGCGGCCCCGGCCACCGCCGCGGCGAGCCCGGTCCGGGCGGCGGGCGCCGCGTACGCACCGGGGGACACCGTCCCGCAGGCCCCCGGCACGGGCACGGGCGCCTCCGCCCCGGCCCGGTCCGACGCCTCCCCGGACACCTCCCCGAACCCGGCCGCCCACCCCGCGCCCCCGCGCTCCGAAGCCCCGTACGCCGTCCTCGTCACCGGCGGTCTGCGGATCGCGCCCGCCGTCCGGCACCCGGCACCCCTGCTGCGGTCCGGCCCGGGTGCCGGTCCCGAGCAGACGTACCACCCGTTGGCGGGCACACCGCCCGCCGCGGTCCTTCCCCTCCCGCCGTACACCGGGCCGCGTCCGCCGCGGATCCGGGCCGCCGCCACGGGCGCGCCCGGGTTCGCCGCGCTCCCCCCGGCCCGCGCACCGCCCTCCTCCGGCAGCTGACCGACGTCCTGTCGCACTCCACCGCGCCCGGCAACGCCCGGACGCGGTACGCCTGTTGGAGGCACCATGACCCGCGCCACCAGGGTGCGCGCGCTGTTCGCGTTCGCCGTGCTCGCCCTGTCCGCCTATCTCGCCGTGACCCAACCCGTCCGGCTCGGTCTCGATCTGCGTGGCGGTACGCAGCTCGTGCTGGAGACCCGTGACTCCCCGTCGGCGCAGGCCGACCGGGACGCCACCGACCGCACGCTGGAGGTGCTGCGCCGCCGGGTGGACGCCCTCGGCGTCGCCGAACCCTCCCTCACCCGCTCCGGCGACCACCGCATCGTCGTCGAACTCCCCGGCGTCCAGGACCCGGCCCACGCCGCCGCCGTCCTCGGCCGCACCGCCCAACTCACCGTCCACCCCGTCCTCGGCACCGCCGCCCCCACCGACCGCCCGGCCACCGGCAAGGACGGGACGGACAAGACCGGGCCGGGCGGGGACGCCACCGGCAAGGCCACCCCGGCGCCCGGCAAGGACCCGGCGGGAACGGGCAAGGCCCCCGACAGCTCCGACGGCTCCGACGGTTCCGCGAAGGGCTCCGGCAAGGACGCCGGGCCCGTGCTGCCCGACGAGTCCGGTACCCGGCTGCGGCTCGGCCCGCCCGCGCTCACCGGCGACGGCGTGGAGAACGCCACCGCCCGGTTCGACGCGGAGCGCGGCACCGGCTGGCACATCGCCCTCGACCTGCGCGGTGCGGGGGAGCACGCCTGGGAGAAGGTCACCGCCCAGGCGGCCTGCGCGGCCCCGGGCGACCCGGCCCGCCGCGCCGCCATCGTCCTCGACAACAAGATCATCTCGTCGCCGCAGGTCGACCCGTCCGTCGCCTGTGGCACCGGCATCACCGGCGGCGCCACCCAGATCACCGGCGGCTTCGACCAGGAATCCGCCAAGGAACTCGCCCTCCTGATCAACGGCGGCGCCCTGCCGGTCCCCGTCGAGACCGTCGAACAGCGCACCGTCGGCCCGACGCTCGGCGCCGCCGCCCTCGACTCCAGCGCCCGCGCGGCGCTCCTCGGCACGGCGCTGACCGCGGTCTTCCTCGGTGTCGTCTACCGCCTCCTGGGCGGCCTCGCCGCCGCCGCGCTGGCCTGCTACGCCCTGATCTCGTACGCCGCGCTGCTCGCCGTCGGCGCGACCCTCACCCTCCCCGGGCTCGCCGGGTTCGTCCTCGCCATCGGGATGGCCGTCGACGCCAACGTCCTGGTCTTCGAGCGGGCCCGCGAGGAGTACGCGGCGGGCGGCCGGACCCGGCGCGGCGCACCACGGCGCAGCCCCCGCGCCGCGCTCACCGCCGGGTTCCGGCACGCCTTCAGTGCCATCGCCGACTCCAACCTCACCACCCTGCTCGCCGCCGGTCTGCTCTTCGTCTTCGCCTCGGGCCCGGTCCGCGGCTTCGCCGTGACCCTCTGCATCGGCGTCCTCGCCTCCATGGTGAGCGCCCTGCTGATCACCCGCGCCCTGGCCGAACTCGCCCTCTCCCGGCGCGCGGTGACCCGCCGCCCCGGTCTCACCGGCCTCACCCGCCCCGGTCGGGTCCGCACCTGGCTGGCGGAGCGCGCCCCCGACCCGCTGCGCCACCGCCGCCGCTGGCCGCTGCTGGCCGTCCTCGCGCTCGCCCTCGCCGTCACCGGCATCGTCGTCCGCGGTGTCGACTACGGGGTGGAGTTCACCGGCGGCCGGATGATCGAGTACACGACGAGCGCGCCCGTGGACGCCGAACGGGCCCGTACCGCCCTGGGTGACGCGGGCTTCCCCCGGGCGGTGGTCCACACCTCGGGCACCCGGGAGCTGACCGTCCGCACCGAACCGCTCTCCGCCACCGCGGAGAAGCGGGTCACCGACGTGGTCTCCGGGCTGGGCGGCGGCGCGGAGAAGGTGCGCGACGAGCAGATCGGCCCGAGCCTCGGCTCCGAACTGCGCCGCGGCGCCCTGATCGCGCTGGGCGTGGCGCTGGCCGGGCAGATGCTCTATCTGGCGATCCGCTTCCGCTGGACCTTCGCCCTCTCCGCGGTCGCCGCGCTCGCCCATGACGTGGTGGTGCTGGTCGGCGCCTTCGCCTGGCTCGGCAAACCGGTCGACGGCGTCTTCCTCGCCGCACTGCTGACCGTCGTCGGCTACTCCGTCAACGACTCCGTCGTGGTCTTCGACCGGGTCCGCGAACTGTGGTCCGCCGACCGCGCGACGCCGTTCCGTACGATCGCGGGCCGGGCGCTGCTGCAGACCGTGCCGCGGACGGTGAACACCGGTATCGGCGCGGTCTTCATCCTCGCCGCGCTGGCCGTCCTCGCCGGGGACGCGCTGACCGACTTCGCGGTGGCGCTGCTCATCGGCATCGGCGTCGGCACGTACTCGTCGATGTTCACGGCGATGCCGCTGGCCATCGCGCTGGAGTCGGTGAGCGGCGCCCCGCCGCCGCAGCCGGCCCGCCCGCGCGGAGCCCGCACCCGCCGCCCGGCGGGCGAGCGGCCGCGCCACGACACGGGCGCCCGGGTCTGACCCGGGGACGGTGTCCCGGCCCCCCCGGCCGGGACACCGTCCACCCGCGCACACCGGACACGGCAGACCCCGTACACACGGAAAAACCCGCCGACCTGGAGATCTCTCTCCGGCCGACGGGCCTTCGCACCGTCGGGACGACAGGATTTGAACCTGCGACCCCTTGACCCCCAGTCAAGTGCGCTACCAAGCTGCGCCACGTCCCGGTGCATGTACCGACCGGATCGGCTCCGGTCGGGGCGTGCAGAAGAAAAATACCCTGTCCGGTGCCCGGAGACCAAAAGCGGGGTCCCCGAGCGGTCCCCGGCGGGCTCCCGGCGCGGTGCGCGGACCGCCCCGACCAGGGCCGGACCGCCGCACCGGCGGACCGGCGCGTGGCGTGTTTCGATGAGGTATGGCCACAAAATCTTCCGCCGACGGCCTGCGGATCCGCCGGGTGTACGAGGCTCCGGAGCCGTCCGACGGCACCCGGGTCCTGGTTGACCGGCTCTGGCCGCGGGGACTCTCCAAGGAGGACGCCCACCTCACCGAGTGGTGCAAGGCGGTCGCCCCCTCGACGGACCTGCGCCGCTGGTACCGGCACGAACCCGAGCGGTTCGCGGAGTTCGCCGACCGCTACCGCGAGGAGCTGGCACGGGACGCGGACGCGGGCGAGGCCCTGCACCATCTGCGGGAACTCGCCCACGACGGCCCCATGACGCTGCTGACCGCCACGAAGGACCTCTCGTACGGGCATGTGCAGATCCTGCTGGAGGAGATCCGTACCGCGGGCTGACGCGCCCGGAGGCGACCGCGGGCGGCCCGCCCTCCGTACGTTGACGAATCATGCAGTCGACTGCATACTTATGCCTATCGGTGCAGGGATCGCCGAGGGGGAGCCGGGGCCGCGCGCCTCGTGCCCGCCGCCGTGGCGGCCCGTCGCGGATACGGCCGGACGCGACTTCGTCCGGCCCGGCTCGTTACCTGATCGACCTTCGTACGACGGCCGCCGCCCGCCCCGCGCGGGTGGCGGTGTACCTCACCACCTCCGAGGAGCAGCAGTGAGCAGCAACAGCGGTGACGTCCGGCTCTGGGGCGGGCGGTTCGCCGACGGTCCGGCCGAGGCGCTGGCCCAGCTTTCCGCGTCCGTCCACTTCGACTGGCGGCTGGCCCCCTACGACATCGCCGGTTCGCGCGCCCACGCCCGGGTGCTGCACAAGGCGGGACTGCTCACCGCCGACGAGCTGGAGCGCATGATCGCCGGTCTCGACCAGCTGGAGGCGGACGTCGCCGACGGCTCGTTCACCGGCACCGTCGCCGACGAGGACGTCCACACCGCCCTGGAGCGCGGGCTGCTGGAGCGGCTCGGCGCCGACCTCGGCGGCAAGCTGCGCGCCGGACGCTCCCGCAACGACCAGGTCGCCACGCTCTTCCGGATGTACCTGCGCGACCACGCCCGGATCATCGGCGGGCTGATCGCCGACCTCCAGGAGGCGCTGGTCGGCCTCGCCGAGGCGCACCCGGACGTCGCCATGCCGGGCCGTACCCACCTCCAGCACGCCCAGCCGGTGCTCTTCGCCCACCATGTGCTCGCCCACGTCCAGTCGCTGTCGCGGGACGGCGAGCGGCTGCGGCAGTGGGACGAGCGGACCGCCGTCTCGCCGTACGGCTCGGGCGCGCTGGCGGGCTCCTCGCTCGGGCTCGACCCGGAGGCGGTCGCCGCCGACCTCGGCTTCGAGCGCGGCAGCGCCGGGAACTCCATCGACGGCACGGCCTCGCGGGACTTCGTCGCGGAGTTCGCGTTCATCACCGCGATGATCGGCGTCAACCTCTCCCGGATCGCCGAGGAGATCATCCTGTGGAACACGAAGGAGTTCTCCTTCGTCACCCTCCACGACGCGTTCTCCACCGGCTCGTCGATCATGCCGCAGAAGAAGAACCCGGACATCGCGGAGCTGGCGCGCGGCAAGTCCGGTCGGCTGATCGGCAACCTCACCGGTCTGCTGGCCACGCTCAAGGCGCTGCCGCTGGCGTACAACCGTGACCTCCAGGAGGACAAGGAGCCGGTCTTCGACTCCTGTGATCAGCTGGAGGTGCTGCTCCCGGCGTTCACCGGCATGACGGCGACGCTCACCGTCAACCGTGAGCGGATGGCGGAGCTGGCCCCGGCGGGCTTCTCGCTCGCCACCGACATCGCCGAGTGGCTGGTCAAGCAGGGGGTGCCGTTCCGGGTGGCGCACGAGGTCGCCGGTGAGTGCGTGAAGGTCGCCGAGGCCGAGGGCAAGGAGCTGGACGAGCTGACGGACGAGCAGTTCGCGAAGATCTCCGCCGAGCTGACCCCCGAGGTCCGCACCGTCCTCAACGTCCCCGGCGCGCTCGCCTCCCGCAACGGCCGCGGCGGCACCGCCCCGTCCGCCGTCGCCGTCCAGCTCGCCGAGGTCAAGGCCGACCTCGCCGTCCAGCAGCGGTGGGCCGCGGCCAAGCGCTGACCCGCGCCCGCCCGCACCGACGGCGGCCCCTCCCGCGCGGAGGGGCCGCCGTCGTCTGCGTACCCCGGGAGCCGTACGGGACCCCGGGCGCCTGAATGAGACAATTGCGTCTCACTCGATTAAGGTGCGTCTCATGGCTGTGGACCGTTCCCATGTACTCACCGCCGCCGCGGCGCTGCTCGCCCGGCGGCCCACGTCCTCCATGGACGAGATCGCCCGCGCCGCCGGGATCGGCCGGGCCACCCTGCACCGGCACTTCGCCGGGCGCGACGCCCTGATCCGCGCGCTGGAGCAGCTGGGCATCGAACAGCTCACCCACGCGCTGGACGCCGCCCGGCTCGACGAGGGCGCCGCCCCGGACGCGCTCCGGCGGCTCGTCGCCGAGGCCGAACCGGTCGCCGGTGTCCTCGCCTTCCTCTTCACCGAGAACCAGCTCTTCGAGGGCGAGGGCATCAACGAGGGCTGGACCCGCCTCGACGCCCGGATCCACGCGCTCTTCCGCCGCGGCCAGGAGGAGGGCGACTTCCGTATCGACCTCGGCGCGGCGTGGCTGACCGAGGCGTTCTACGGCCTGATCGGCGCCGGTGCCTGGGCCGTCCACGACGGCCGGGTGGCCCGTAACGACCTCACCCATTCGATCGCCGAGCTGCTGCTCGGCGGCGCACGACGGAGCATGGAGAAATGACCGAGAGCGCACCGGTGGGCCCCGGCTCCGCCCACGAGGACCACCCCCGCCCGGGCCGCTGGCTGGCGCTCGCCGTCCTGGTGCTCGCGGTGCTGCTGGTCGGCGTCGACGCGACGGTCCTGGGCCTCGCCACCCCGTACCTCAGCGAGGACCTCAAGCCGTCCGGCACCCAACTGCTGTGGATCGGCGACATCTACTCGTTCGTCATCGCCGGTCTGCTGGTCTCGATGGGCAGCCTCGGCGACCGCATCGGCCGTAAGCGGCTGCTGCTCATCGGCTCCGTGGCGTTCGGCGCGATGTCGGCGCTCTGCGCCTACGCGACCAGCCCGGAGATGATGATCGCGGCGCGGGCGCTGCTCGGCGTGGCCGGGGCGACGCTGATGCCGTCCACCCTCGCCCTGATCCGCAACCTCTTCCACGACCCCCGCGAGCGCAGCCTCGCGGTCGGCATCTGGGGCGCGATGGCCTCCGCGGGCACCGCCGTCGGCCCGGTCCTCGGCGGCTTCCTGCTGGGCCACTTCTGGTGGGGCTCGGTCTTCCTGATCAATCTTCCGGTGATGGCGCTGCTGGTGATCGTCGGCGCCCGGGTCATCCCCGAGTCCCGCAACCCCGAGCCGGGCCCGTGGGACCTGCCCAGTGTCGCGCTCTCCCTCGTCGGCATCGTCGCCGTGGTCTACGCGATCAAGGAGGCGGCGGTGCTCGGCTTCCGCTGGGACATCGCGGTGGCCGCGGTCGTCGGCGTCGCCGCACTGGTGGTCTTCGTCCGCCGCCAGTACGCCCTCACCTCACCGCTGCTGAACATGAAGCTCTTCCACCACCGGGGCTTCTCCGGGGCGGTCCTCGCCGATCTGCTGACCATCCTCGGCCTGTCCGGACTGGTCTTCTTCCTCTCGCAGTTCCTCCAGATGGTCCAGTTGCGGCCGCCGCTCAACGCCGGACTCGTGGAACTGCCCGCGGCGGTCGGCGCGGTGGGCGCGGGCCTGACCGCCGGGTACGTCGCCCGGCGGCTCTCCGTCCGCGTCGTGGTGGCCGGTGGCCTCGCCGTCGTCGGGCTGGCGCTCGCCGGGTGCGTCACCCTGCACGCCGACACCTCCACCCTCGCGCTGACCGTGATCCTCTTCGTCGTCGGCATCGGCGCCGGGTTCGCCTTCACCGTCACCGCCGACGTCATCCTCTCCAGCGTCCCCAAGGAGGAGGCGGGCGCCGCCTCCGCGGTCTCCGAGACCGCCTACGAACTGGGCGCCGCGCTCGGCATCGCCCTGCTCGGCTCCATCGTCACCGGCATCTACCGCGGCTTCCCCGCCCCGGCGGGCGTACCGGGCGACGCGTCCGCCGCGGCCCATGAGTCGCTGGGCGGCGCGGTGGACACGGCGCGGACGCTGCCGCCCGGCCAGTCCGAGGCGCTGCTGCACTCCGCGCAGAACGCCTTCGTCGAGGGCCTGGACGTCGCGGCGGGCATCGGCGCCGCGCTGCTGCTCACCGCCGCGGTCGTCGCCTGGTTCCTGCTGCGCGGCCAGGAGCTCGGCGACAGCACGGAACCGTCGCCGGACGCGGAGCGGCGGGGGACCGCCGCCTAGGGAGCCGCCCCCGCCCGCTCCCGCCGCCTCCCGGGCCCGGCGCGCACCGCGCGCCGGGCCCGTTCCCGTACGCCGATACGCCCCGGCCACCCCACCGCGCCGCCGTCCGCACCACCCCGCACCACCCCTCCCGCTCTGTACTTGCCCGGCCGTCCGATTTGGGTGCGGATGGGGGACGCGGGGCCGGGCGGGGGCGTGTCGGCGCCGGGGCGTGGGCCGGGTGGCAACCATGATCGCCACGGCGCGCCGGGCGTACCGGTGGCCGACGGGCCGATGTCCGCCGCCCGTTCACGTCCGCGTCGCGTCGCGGAGATCGGCGCGCCCGCCCCGCCCGCTTGACTCTCCGTCCGTTCCCTTCCGCCCGGGACCTCCCAGGAGAGTGACGCAGTGCGCGAGATCGGACGACGTTCCTTCCTCACCGCTGCCGGGGCGCTGGCCACCACCGGCGCCCTCGGCACCCCCACCTACGCCACCGGCCACGCCCGCGACGCGGCCACCGCCACCGAGTACGTCGATGTGCAGCTCCTCAACATCACCGACCTGCACGGGTATCTCCAGGGCGCGCCAGGCGGAAACTCCGTCATCACCGGTGCGGGCGGCCGCAGATACACCGTCGGCGGCGTCGCCTACATGGCCGCGCACCTGAAGGCGCTGCGCGCCGGACACACCAACTCCGTCTTCTTCGCCCCCGGAGACCTCTTCTCCGGCTGGGAGTTCGACGCCGCCGCCCTCGCCGACGAGCCCACCATCGAGGCGCTCAACGCCATGGGCCTGGACTTCGCCTCCGCCGGGAACCACGAGTTCGACAAGTCCGCGCGGTACCTCACCACACACATGGCGGGCGGCGAACCCTTCCCCGTCGTCGACCGCGACGACGCCTTCAAGGACTCCACCGGCACCCGCTTCAAGGGCGCCGACTTCGCCTACTACAGCGCCAACATGACGTACGTCGCCAACGGGAAGACGGTGCTGCCGCCGTACAACGTCGTGCACGTCGACGCGGGCGGCGGCCGCACCCTGCCGATCGGCTTCATCCACCTCACCGCCATCGGCACCGAGTCGTTCCCCGGCTCCTACCAGCCCGGACTGCGCACCCTCGACGAGCTGGAGACCGCCAACCGCTGCGCCGCCGAACTCAAGGCCCAGGGCGTCCGCGCCATCGTCCTGAGCATGCACGACGGCGCCGTCGCCGGAGCCGACTTCAACAGCGGCACCAACCCCTCGGGCCCCGCCTACGAACTCGCCCTGCGCGCCTCGTCCGACATCGACGCCATCGTCACCGGCCACTGGCACTGCGCCTTCTCGATGATGCTGCCGGACCCGGCGGGCCGACCCCGCCCGTTCGTCGAGGCGGGCTGCTACGGCCAGCTGATCAACGAGATCACCCTCCGCCTCGACCCCGCCACCGGCGAGGTCGTCCGCGAGCTGACCACCACGACCAACCACCCCAACACCCGCGACATCACCCCCGATCCCGTCCTGCGCGAGATCGCCGACTACTGGGCCGGATACGGCACCCGCCGCGCCACCACCCCGATCGCCACCCAGACCGCGTCCTTCACCCGCACCCGTAAGGACACCGGCGAGAGCACCATGGGCAACCTCGTGGCCGACTGGGCGCTGTGGGCCGGACGGCAGCCGCTCGACCCGATGGCCGACCCGGGCGGACCCGCCAACACCCCCGCCGACCTCGCCCTGATCGTCGTCGCCCCCCGCCAGGGCCAGTCCGTCATCGCCGCCGACCTGGTGCACGACGCCGACAGCGGCGGCACCGTCACCTTCGGCGCCGCCTGGAACGCCGTCGGCTTCGGTGACCCGATCATGACCGTCACCGTCACCGGGCGCCAACTCCACGACGCCCTGGAGGAACAGTGGGCGCCCGTCCCCGGCGGCGGCCTCGGCTACGCCCCGCTCGCCGTCTCCGGCAACGTCCGCTACACCTTCGACGCCGGTGCCCCGGCGGGCAAACGGGTCGACCCCGCCGAGGTGCTCATCGACGGCGAGCCCCTCGACGAGAAGCGCACCTACCGCCTCGCCGCCCCCTCGTACACCCTCATCAACCAGGACGGCTTCAGCGCCTTCCTCGGCTTCACCGAACCGGTGCGCCACACCCGCGACTTCGAGAGCTTCGTCGCGTACGTCCGGCAGACGGGGAAGCTCACCCCGGCGGCCACCGACCGGGTCCGGGTGAAGAACGCCACCGCGCCCAACGCCCGCACCGGCACCATCACCGAACGTCCCCGCCCGCTCCAGTACGACGGCACCGCCGTCCCCCGCCCCGAGGCGGCCGTGACCACCGCCCTCACCCGGGGCCGCCGCGCCGCCGGAGGCTTCCGCGTGCCCTGCTGAGCGCGGACACGGCGACGGGCCGCACCCCCGAAGGGATGCGGCCCGTCGCGCGGCAGGCCGTCAGGCGGCGCGTGCCTTGGTCGCGTAGACGTCCACGTACTCCTGGCCGGACAGCTCCATCACGTCGCTCATCACCTCGTCGGTGACGGCCCGCAGGACGTAGCGGTCGCGGTCCATGCCGTCGTAGCGGGAGAACTCCAGCGGCTCACCGAAGCGGACGGTCACCTTGGCGACCCGCGGCACGCCCTTCCCGTCGGGCTGCACCTTGTCCGTGCCGATCATCGCGAACGGGACGACGGGCGCACCGGTCATCAGCGTCAGCCGGGCGATGCCGGTACGGCCGCGGTAGAGACGGCCGTCGGGGGAGCGGGTGCCCTCCGGGTAGATGCCGAAGGCGTGGCCCTGCTCCAGGATCCGGCGGCCGGTCATCAGCGCCGCGACGCCGCCGCGCCCGCCGTCACGGTCCACCGGGATCATCCCGGAGCTGCGGAAGAACCACGCCATCAGCCGACCCTTGACACCCTTGCCGGTGACGTAGGAGTCCTTGCCGATGAAGTACACCGGCCGCTTGACGACCAGGCTCAGGAAGAGCGAGTCGATGAACGTGATGTGGTTGCCGGCCAGGATCACCGGGCCGGTCTCCGGGATGCGCTCCACGCCCTCGACCGTGGGGCGGTACAGGACGCGCATGACGAATCCGAGAATCGCCTTCAGCACAATGCGGGACAACGGGCCCTCCGGGCGTGACGGGTCGGTGGTGGCGGTGGAACGCCGCGGCTCAGGACGATACTCGCGGGTCACCTGTGGTCGCACACCGGGTTCATCCGGTCGCTGCACGGAGTTGACCCCCGTTGGTGCCACGTTCTCCACAAATCCCCCTGCGGTCTCCCCGAACTCCTCCGTTCGTGCATACGATCGACCGGCCGCCCGGCCCGGACACCCGGTCCGCGCGGCTGATCAGACGATTCAGAGAGCAAGGAGCGGGGATGCACCAGGGCCAGCAGCCGGGACGGCGCAAGATACTGGGGGCCGCGGCCCTCGGCGCGGGCGCGGTGGTGTTCGGCGGCGCCGGACAGGCCGCGGCGGCGGACCGCACCGCGGCGGACCGCACCGGCACGGCGGCGGGCGGCCGCCCGGGCCACGGCGGTGTGGGCGGCGAACTGCCCGTCCCGCTGATCGTCGGCCACCGCGGCGCCAGCGGCTACCGCCCCGAGCACACCCTCGGCTCCTACCAACTCGCCCTGGACATGGGCGCCGACGTCATCGAGCAGGACCTCGTCCCCACCAAGGACGGCCATCTGGTCTGCCGTCACGAGAACGACATCACGGCGACCACCGACGTCTCCGCGCACCCCGAGTTCGCGGACCGCAAGACCACCAAGACGGTCGACGGGGTGAAGCTCACCGGCTGGTTCACCGAGGACTTCACCCTCGCCGAGCTGAAGACCCTCCGCGCCAAGGAGCGCATCCCGCAGACCCGCCAGCACAACACGCTCTACGACGGCGTGTGGGAGGTCCCCACCTTCGACGAGGTGCTGCGCTGGGCCGACCGCGAGGGCCGCCGCCGTGGCCGCCGGGTCTGGCTGCACATCGAGACCAAGCACCCCACCTACTTCCGCAAGCTGGGCCTGGGCCTGGAGGAGCGGCTGGCGAAGGCGCTGCGCGCCTACGGGCGCCACCGCCGCACCTCGCCGAACTTCCTCCAGTCGTTCGAGCCGAGCAGCATCCGGCGGCTGGGCAAGCTGGGCCTGGAGTGCCCCAAGGTCGTCCTGCTGGACGCCCCCGACACCCGGCCGTGGGACTTCGTCGAGTCCGGTGACCCGCGGACCGTCGCCGACCTGATCAAGCCCGAGGGGCTGCGCTGGATCGCCGGTTACGCCCAGGGCATCGGCCCGGCGCTGGACCAGATCATCCCGCGGGACGCGTCCGGCAAGTCCGGTGAGCCGACCCCGCTGGTCAAGGACGCGCACGCGGCCGGTCTGGTGCTGCACCCCTACACCGGTCGCAACGAGAACACCTTCCTGCCGACCGACTACCGCCGCGGCACCGACCCGAACGCCTACGGCGACGCCCGCGGTTACTTCCGCGCCTGCCTGGCGACCGGCCTCGACGGGATGTTCTCCGACAACCCGGACACCGCGCTGCTGGTGGCCGAGGAGTTCCGCAAGGCCTGATCCGCGGCCTGATCCGCGCGGCCCGGTCCGGCCGCCGCCCGTCCCGGCCGCGGGGCGGGCGGCGTCGGGAATGTCACAGCGGGCCGCCGGTCCGTTCCGGTTGCGGCGGCGGGCCCGCAGAATGCTCGCGGCGCGATTGCCGCCGGTGCTTTGCGGGGAGCCCTGGAGAGCACCGGCGGCGGCCACGCCGGGAGCGGCGGTGCCTGCCGGGCGCCGCCGGTCAGGGCCATCGTTCCGGGAGCCGCCACCACCCTCATGGCACCCGGGCACCGCGAACCGAAAAGGGGAGGACAACGCGCATGGGCACGAGCGTGACCATCTCTGCGGCGACCGACCAGGACGCCGAGCAGATCCTCAAACTCCAGTACCTCTGCTACCAGCCCGAAGCGGCGCTGTACGACGACTACGGCATCGAACCGCTCACCCAGAGCCTCGCCGGGCTCCGCGAGGAACTCGCCACCGGCTGTGTGGTGGTCGCCCGCCTCGGCGACGAGGTCGTCGGCTCGGCCCGCGGCACCGTCGACGCCGACGGCACCGCCCGCATCGGCAAGCTCATCGTCCACCCCCGGCTGCAACGGCACGGTCTCGGCGGCCGGTTGCTCGCCGCCGTCGAGGCACGGCTGAGCGCCGAACGCGCCGCCACCCGCTACCGCCTCCTCGCCGGACACCGCGGCGACGGCGGACTGCGCCTCTACCGCAGCCACGGCTACGCCCCCGTCGCCACCGAGGAGGCCGGTCGCCGACTGGGCCGCGTCACGCTGGAGAAGCCGGCGACGGCGCAGGCGTACGCCACCGGAGCCTGAGCCGCGCGCCGCGGGGCCACCCTCAGGGCCCCGCGGCACGGCCGCCCGCGGGCGTGTCAGGCGCTGCGCGCCCGCCGCAGCCAGAGCAGACCGGTCACCGGCAGGATCACCGGAATGAAGAGATAGCCCATGCCGTAGTCCGACCAGACCGTGGCGTCGGGGAAGGCGGCCGGGTCGAGCAGCGTCCAGGTGCCGATGCCGAAGACGCCCAGCAGCTCCAGCGCACAGCAGACCAGCGCCGCCCGACGGGCCCCCTCACCCCCGCGCACCAGCGAGAAGGTGATGAAGCCGTAGACCACCGCGGAGACCGCGGAGAGCGTGTACGCCAGCGGCGCCACATGGAACTGCGCGATCAGCTGGTAGAGCGAGCGGGACGCGGCGGCGACGGTGAAGATGCCGTAGAGCGCGACCAGCAGCCGCCCGGGGCCGGAGCCCAGCGAGCGGCGGCCGTCCGCGGCGGCGGTGTCCTGTGCGTCGGTCTCCACGGTCTCAGCCATTGCCGCCTCCCCAGATGTCGAAAAGCCTGACTTCCAGCACCGCCAGCACCACGGCGCCCGCCGCGACGGTGGCCGAGCCCCAGCGGGTGCGCTCCGACAGCGACATGAAGCCGGTGCCCGGCACACACGCCGCCGCGCCGATCAGATACGCGAGGAAGAGCGCAGTGCCCTTGTCGGGGGTGTGTCCGCCCGCCAACTGCACGATGCCGACGACGAGTTGCACGATCCCGAGGAGGGAGACGAGGGCCATGCCGATGAAGTGCCAGTCCTTCGTCGGCTCGTCGCGGTACGCGGCGAAGCCGCACCAGGCGGCCAGGGCGAGGGCGGTCGCACCGACCGCGATCGTCAGGGCGTCGATCACCGGGACCTCCGCGCGGCACGGCGGCACACCGTGGGGTTGTGGGGCATGAGGCGATGCTAATCGGCCCGTACCGGACGCCCGCGCGCGGGCCCGGCCCGGCGGGGGAGCGGCGCGGCGGGCCGGTCCGCCCCCGCATCCGGGCCGCACCGCACCGGGCGCCCGCACCGCCGACCCCGTCCGCCGTGGCGTTGGCCACACGGTCCGGACCCGTGCCGCGCGGGCCGGAAGGGCGCCCGGTCGCCCGCGCGCGCGTTCGCGCAGGCCGCGCGCCCGGGGAGCGGTCGGCGGGCCCGGCGGACCCGGCCCGGGCGCCGTCCACGCTCCGACACCGGCCGTCCGCTATTCGGACACGCTGGCTCGTCCTGGACGCTTGTCTGGTTTACTTGCCGCCATGACCACGACGAGCAGCTGCACCTTTGCGACCGAGGCGATGACGACGCCCGGTGCTCGTTGCATGTGTCGAATGTGTGACCGCTGAGGGCCCCCGCCTGAGCCTCGCGCCCCGAAGCGAGACCTGCTGCCATGAGCCGAGAGCGTCCGCCCCCACGGACCCGGCCACCCCGCGTCACCGGAACCCGAAGCCCGCTCTTCGGCGTCTTTCAGGTCCCCGGTTTCCCATGCCGCGAAAGAATGCCCCGTGTCCGGCGGGCGAGCCGCCGGGTACTCGACAGTGACGGAATTCCCTGTGATCACCACAACGGGCCTGACCAAGGTCTACCGCTCAGGAGACCGCGAAGTCACCGCGCTGGACGGCGTCGACCTGCACGTCCGCGAGGGTGAGGTCTACGGCGTCCTCGGCCAGAGCGGCGCCGGCAAGTCCACCCTGATCCGCTGCCTCAACCTCCTGGAGCGCCCCACCTCCGGCACGGTCACCGTCGCCGGGACGGACCTGACCGCACTGGCCGGACGCGGCGAGCGCGCGGGCGCCGCGCTGCGCGCCGCCCGCAGCCACATCGGCATGGTCTTCCAGCACTTCAACCTGCTGTCCTCGCGCACCGTCCAGGACAACGTCGAGCTGCCGCTGGAGATCCTCAAGGTCGACCGCCGCGAACGCTCCCGCAAGGCGCTCGAACTCCTCGACCTGGTGGGCCTCGCCGACAAGGCCAAGGCGTACCCGGCGCAGCTCTCCGGCGGCCAGAAGCAGCGCGTCGGCATCGCCCGCGCCCTGGCCGGTGACCCCAAGGTGCTCCTCTCCGACGAGGCCACCAGCGCCCTGGACCCGGAGACCACCCGCTCCATCCTCCAGCTGCTCCGCGACCTCAACCAGCAGCTCGGCCTGACCATCGTCCTCATCACCCACGAGATGGACGTCGTCAAGACCATCTGTGACTCCGCCGCACTGATGAAGGGCGGCCGGGTCGTCGAGTCCGGCACCGTCGCAGGGCTCCTCGCCACCCCCGGCTCCGAGCTGGCCCGCGAACTCTTCCCCGTCGGCGGCGAGCCCTCCGGGGACGGCCGCACTGTCGTGGACGTCACCTTCCACGGCTCCGCCGCCACCCGCCCGGTCATCTCCGAGCTGTCGCGCACCTACAACGTCGACATCTCGATCCTCGGCGCCGCGATGGACACCGTCGGCGGCAAGCAGATCGGCCGGATGCGGATCGAGCTGCCCGGCCCCTTCGAGGAGAACGTCGTCCCCATCGGCTTCCTCCGCGAACAGGGGCTGCAGGTCGACGTCGCCGACGCCGCGGACACCACCGACGCACCCGCCGGAGCCACCGCGCCCGCCCCCACGCTCCGGAAGGACGCTGCCAAGTGAGCTGGAACGAGATGCAGCCGCTGCTGTACAACGCCTGCCTCGACACCTTCTTCATGGTGTGGTGGGCGACGGTCTGGGCGGTCATCGGCGGTCTGCCGCTCGGTGTGCTGCTGGTCCTCACCGAGCGCGGCGGCCAGCTCCGCAACGCCGCCGTCAACAAGGTCATCAGCGTCGTGGTGAACATCGGGCGGTCGCTGCCCTTCATCATCCTGATGATCGCCCTGATCCCGTTCACCCGCTTCGTGATCGGCACCTCCATCGGCCCCAGCGCCGCGGTCGTCCCGCTCGCCATCGGCGCCATCCCGTTCTTCGCCCGTCTGGTGGAGACCGCGGTGCGCGAGGTGGACGGCGGTCTGGTCGAGGCGGTCCAGTCGATGGGCGGCTCCACCTGGACCATCGTCTTCAAGGTCCTGCTGCCGCAGGCGATGCCCTCGCTCGTGGCCGGTCTGACCAACACCGTCATCACCGTCATCAGCTACTCCGCGATGGCCGGTGCCCTCGGCGCGGGCGGTCTGGGCAGCGTGGCCATCACCTACGGCCAGCAGCGCTTCGACACCCGCTTCATGATCGTCACGGTGGTCCTGATCATCGTGATCGTCACCGCCGTCCAGCTCATCGGCGACCTCGCGGTACGCGCCCTCTCCCGCCGCACCTCGCGCGCCGACACCCCCCGCGGGCTGCTGCGCCTGCCCCGCCCCCGCAAGGCGAGCGAGCAGATCCAGCGGGACAACGCACATCTTCTGTGAATCCCGGTCCGGACCCTTTGCCGGACGGTAGACGCCCCGCGCCCGCCGCGGGGCCCGTGAGAAAGGCACTCTTCGTGCGTAACGTCATCAAGCTCACCGGGGCGGTCGTGGCCGCCGCCGCCCTCACCCTCGGGCTCGGCGCCTGCAGCGCGCCCTCCGACCCGGACACCACCGACAAGAACGACGCGAACGCGCCGCTCACCGTCGGCGCCACCTCCGTCCCCCAGGCGCAGATCCTCGACTTCGTCAAGAAGAACCTGGCGTCGAAGGAGGGGCTGAAGCTCAACGTCCGCACCTTCGAGGACTACACCCTCATCGACCCCGCCACCGACAACGGGGAGCTGGACGCCAACTACTTCCAGCACAAGTACTACCTGGACGAGTACAACAAGAAGGAGGGCGGCCACCTCATACCGGTGGTCAACGTCCACCTGGAGCCGATGGGCCTCTACTCCAAGAAGCACACCAAGCTCTCCGAGCTGGGCTCCGGCAGCGTCGTCGGCGTCCCCAACGACCCCAGCAACCAGGGCCGCGCCCTCAAGCTGCTCGCGTCCAAGGACCTGATCACCCTCAAGGACAACAAGGCCGAGAACCCGGGCCTCAACGACATCAAGGACACCAAGGGCCTGAAGTTCCAGGAGGCCAAGGCCGAGACGCTGCCCTCCTCCCTCCCGGACTACGACGCCGCGGCGATCAACGGCAACTACGCCATCCCCGCCAAGCTCAAGCCCTCCAAGGACGCCCTCGCGATCGAGCCGGTCCAGGGCAACCCGTACGCCAACTTCCTCGCCGTCAAGAAGGGCAACGAGGACGACCCCCGCGTCAAGAAGCTCGTCAAGCTCCTCAACACCGACGCGGTGAAGAAGTTCATCGAGAAGACCTACACCGACGGCTCCGCGCTGCCCTCCTTCGGCAAGCCCAAGGACTGACCGCGCCCGGCACCTCCGGCGGCCCGTGCACAGCCCCGCGCTGCGCACGGGCCGCCGTGCTTGGCGCATCCTCGCCGGGATGCTGCATGCTGGTGCACTCACGATGGTCGACAAGTGATCGAAAACGACCCGTAACTCCCCGGAGCCCTACGGTCGACAGCGTTGGAGCAGCGGCATGAACCCCACCTTTCCGGACATCTCCATCAGCACGGACCGGTTGGTGCTGCGCCCGTTGGACGAGGACGACATCCCCGCCCTCGCCGAGATGATGAACGACGAACTCGTCGCCGCCTGGACCGCGATACCGCAGCCCTACACCGAGGACCGCGCCCGCCACTGGGTCACCCGCCACGCACCCGGCGAACGCACCGCGGGCCGCGGCATCGACCTCGCCGTCACCGAGTTCCTCACCCAGCGCCTGGTCGGCATCGTCCAGCTCGGCAACACCAACTGGCGGGTGCGCTCCTCCGAGATCTCCTACGTCATCGCCCCCTGGGCCCGCGGCGAGGGCTACGCCTGCGAGGCCACCCTCGCCGTCGCCCGCTGGCTCTTCGGCGACCAGAAGTTCGAGCGCCTGGAGCTGCGCACCGCGGCCGGGAACACCGCCTCCCAGCAGGTCGCCCAGAAGATCGGCTGCATCAGCGAGGGCGTGCTCCGCAACGCCTTCCTCGCCCGCTCCCGCACCGAGGACGGCGGTCTGGCGGACATCCGCACCGACCTCATCGTCTGGAGCCTGCTCCCCGAGGACCTCGACGTGCCCGACCGCCGGGTCGACGCCAACGGCTTCGCCTACCCGGAGTGGAACTGACGGGGCACCCGCGGCCGTTCCCCGGGTACACCACCGGCGGCGCGGCCCCGCCCCACCCGGTCCGCGCCCCGGCCCCGCCAGGAGTAGTCTCGCGGTGCCGCCCCCGCACCCACCTGCGACGCGGCTCCCGCCCCTCACCCGTGACAGGAGACTGACGAAGCATGGCCGACCGGGTCACGGTCATCGGATGGGACGGCTCGCCGCTCACCGCCGCCGCCCGCTCCGCGCTGGGCGCCGCGACCCTGGTGGCCGGCGCGGCGCACCACCTCGCCCTCCCCGAGGTACCGCCCGCCGCCGAACGCATCCGGCTGGGCAGCGTCCCGCTCGCCGCCCGCCGCATCGCCCGCCACCGCGGCACCGCCGTCGTCCTCGCCGACGGCGACCCCGGCTTCTTCGGCGTCGTCCGCACCCTGCGCGCCCCGCAGTACGGCCTGGAGGTCGAGGTCGTCCCGGCGGTCTCCGCCGTCGCCGCCGCGTTCGCCCGCGCCGGGATGCCCTGGGACGACGCCCAGATCGTCGTCGCCCACAGCCGCGACCTGCGCCGCGCCGTCAACGTCTGCCGCGCCCACCCCAAGGTCGCCGTCCTCACCGCCCCCGGCGCCGGTCCCGCCGAACTCGCCCTGCTGCTCGGCGGGGTGCTCCGTACGTTCGTCATCTGCGAGGCCCTGGGCACCGACCGCGAACGGGTCACCGTCCTCACCTCCGACAGGGTCGCCGACCACGACTGGCGCGACCCCAACGTCGTCATCGTCGTCGGCGCCGCCCAGCGCACCGACGACACCGGGGACCGCGCCGGTGGCTGGATCGCCGGGCACGACGTCGACCACCCCGCCGGACCGCGCGGCTGGGGGCTGCCGTCCGGCGCGTACGGCGGCGTCTTCGGCGAGGGCGAGGGGGTGCAGCTGCGCACCGCCCAACTCGCCCGGCTCGGCCCCCGGCTGGGCGACCTGGTCTGGGACATCGGCTCCGGCAGCGGCGCCGCCGCGGTGGAGGCGGCCCGCTTCGGCGCCGCCGTCCTCGCCGTCGACGCCGACCCGGACGCCTGCGGCCGCACCGCCGCCGTCGCCCGCCGCCACGGCGTCCAGCTCCAGGTCGTCCACGGCCGCGCCCCGCAGATCCTGGAGGACCTGCCGGAGCCGGACGTGATCCGGATCGGCGGCGGGGGAGCGGCGGTCGTCACCGCCTGCGCGGCCCGCCGCCCGGAGCGGATCGTCACCCACGCCTCGACCCGCGACGAGGCCGAGGAACTGGGCCGCGCCCTGGCCGACGGCGGCTACGACGTCGAGTGCGCCCTGCTCCAGTCGGTCGATCTGGACACCTCGGCCTGGGTCGAGCGGGAGCGGTCCGTGGTGTTCCTGCTGAGCGGATATCGCGTTCCTCACCCGTGACCAGGAAGGTCACCGGCGCGGGGTAGGCTGGCGGATCGTTGCGCCGCCGTTCCACGTTCGGCTTCGTACGTCAATATCCGGGGAACGCCGCGGTTTTGGCTGAACATCCGGATACCTGACCACGACGCCCGGAGGGCGGACGTGCCGCGAGGCGTGCCGTTCTTTCCGCTCACCGGGCGGAGGGCACGCCCTCCGCCACGCGCGCGCACGAGCGGTGGTAAGGAGCACTATCGATGGGCGAGGGGTACGCATGACCGACACCGGCCAGGTCCCGGGCGAGGGACAGCCGGAGCACGCGGGCGGGCAGGCCGGGCAGCCGGCGACCGCCTCCCCTGCCGGACCCGCGGCTGCCGAACAGCCGGGTGCCGCGCAGGCGGACGCGTACGGCCCTCCCGAACCGTCCGGTGTCGTGGTCGACGACGACGATCTGCTGCTGATGCCGGCCGCCCAGGGCGCCTGGACCGAGCAGCCGGACCGCAGGCCCCGCCCCGCCACCCCGCAGCCCCAGCCCGCGCCCCGGCGCCCGCTGCACATGGGCCCGCCCGTGCCGGACGCCACCGGCGGCGTGGTCCGCTCCCTCGCCGACCGCGGCCCGGCGACCCCGCCGCAGCCCCCCATGCCGGTCCGGCAGCCCGGACCGCCCACGGTCGGCCCCGAATACCTGGACGTTCCGGCGGCGGATGTACCGACGACGGATGTTCCGGTGACGGATGTGCCGACGGGGGACGTTCCGGCTACGGATGTGCCGACGGGGGACGTTCCGGCGGCGGACGTGCCGACGGCGGACGTTTCGGTGACGGACGTGCCGACGGCGGATGTTCCGGCTACGGAGGTTCCGCAGGGTCCCGGGGTCGAGACCGGGGCGCAGGTGTCCGGTCCCGGGGCTCAGGCGCCCGGCGTCGGTCCCGATGGGCAGGCGCCCGTCGCGGAGGGCGGTCCGCAGCTGCCCGGACAGGCCGTGCCCGCCGCTCCGGTGGCGTACGCCGCTGCCGACGCGACGCTGCCCGGTCCCCAGCTCGGTGCGATTCCGCCGCAGGTGGTGCCATGGGGCGAGGCGTCCGCGCAGGCCGCCGCCGCGCCGGTCGCCGACCCGCAGCAGGCCGCCCGGCCCGCCGCCGTGCCGCTGCCCGCGCAGGGTGCGCCGACGCCGGACGCCGCTGCGGCCGAGCCGGTCCCGGACGCCGTCCCGGCCGAGGCGCCCGCCGAGCCGTCCGGCCAGACCGTGGACGCCCTCGTGGAGGCGGAGGGTTCCGCCCCGCAGGACGCCGCTCCGGCCGAGGCCGTCGCGGTGCAGGACACCCCCGCTCCGGAGGCTACGGCGGACGCCCCGCAGGCCGCCGATGCCTCCGACCCGGCCGCCGCCGCGCAGCCGGAGGCGGACGTGGCCGCTCCCGACGCGGCTCCGCAGCCCGTCGAGGCGCCCGTCGCGGACGGTGAGGCCGCCGACACCGCCGCTCCCCAGGCCGACGCTGCCGAGGCTCCCGTGCCGGGCGCCGAGGTCGTGGACGGGACCGCTCCGGTCGCCGTGGCGGAGCCGACCGGGCAGCCCGCCGCTCCGGAGGCTGCGGACGCGGCCCCCGAGGCGGTCGCGGACGCGCCTGCCGAAGCCCCCGCGGCCGGGGCCGGTGACGCCGCGCTCGAGGGTGCCGTGGCCCAGCCCGCCGAGGCGGTCGCGGAGCAGCCCGTGGCGGAACAGGCCGAGGCCGTACCGTCCGAGCCGCAGCCCGAGGCCGAACAGGCGCTTGTCGCCGAGGGCCCCGAGGCCGTCGAGGGCGCGGTGCCCGCCGCCGAGGCCGATGTCCGGGCAGCCGCCCAGGCTCCCGCGCCCGAGGCGGACGCCCAGGCCCCGACGGAGGCCCCCGAAGCCGCAGGCCCGGAGCCGGAGGCGCAGGCCGAGGCTCCGGTTCCGGCCCCGGAGACCGTGACCGACGCCCAGCCGCAGGCTCCCGAGGCCGAGGCCGAGGTTCCGGAAGCCCAGGCCACCGAGGCTCCGGCTCCGGAAGCCCAGGCCCCTCAGACCCAGGCCCCGGAAGCCCAGGCCCCCGAGGCTCAGGCCGCCGAGCCCACCGCCCCCGAGCCCACCGCCACCGAGCCCGAGGCTCAGCCCCAGGCTCCCGAAGCCGCAGCTGCGGACCCCGCGCGGCCCGCCCCCGGCGCGGACCCGGCGGCGGCCGAGCCCGCTCCCGAGCCCGCCGCCGAGGCCCCGGCCCCGCAGCCGTCCGACGTCCCCGGCGCCGGGACGCAGCCCGAGGCCGCCGCGCCGCAGGACACCGCACAGAACCACCCCGCACCGGAGCACACCGTTCAGGACCAGCCCGCCCAGGAACCGGCCGCCCAGGACCCGTCGGTACCGGCCGACGGCGTCGCCCCGGCCGCCGCCCCGCAGCCGCACGTCCCGGAAACCGAGGAGGCGCAGCCCACCGGGCCCGCCGCCGACGCCGTCCCGCAGGCCGCCCCCGCGGTCGCGCCCGGTGTCCCGGTGCCCGCCCCGCTGCCCGCCACCGCGACCCCGGCCGCCGGTACCCCCATCGCGGGGTGGCCGCAGACCGTGCCCCCGGCCGCTCCCGCAGCCGCCTCGCAGCCGCAGGACGCCGCGCCCGGCGCGCCCGAAGCGCCCGAGGACGCCCCGCGGGCCGAGGCCCACCCCGAGGCGGCGCCCGCCCCGGAGCAGCCGCAGCCCGCCGAGGTCACCGGGGCGACGGCACCGGCCGAGGCCCAGGAACAGCCCGAGGTCCCCGACGCCCCCGCCGCCGAGCAGGCCGGACAGGTCGAGGCGACCCCCGCGGCCCCCGGTTACGACGAGTCCGAGCGGGCCGCCGTCCACCGCGTCATGCGGGAGCGCCGCGACATCCGTAACGGCTTCCGCTCCGACCCGATCCCCAACGAGGTGCTGCTGCGCGTCCTGGAGGCGGCGCACACCGCGCCGAGTGTCGGGCACTCGCAGCCGTGGGACTTCGTCGTGATCCGCTCCGGCGAGACCCGCGAGCGGATGCACCAGCTCGCCACCGAGCAGCGGAAGGCGTACGCCGCCTCGCTGCCCAAGGGCCGCGCCAAGCAGTTCCGTGAGCTGAAGATCGAGGCCATCCTCGACACCCCGGTGAACATCGTCGTCACCGCCGACCCCACCCGCGGCGGCCGCCACACCCTCGGTCGGCACACCCAGCCGCAGATGGCGCCGTACTCCTCCGCGCTCGCCGTCGAGAACCTCTGGCTCGCCGCCCGCGCCGAAGGACTCGGCGTCGGCTGGGTCAGCTTCTTCGACGAGCGCCAGATGGTCACCGAACTCGGCCTCCCCGAGCACCTGGAGGTCGTCGCCTACCTCTGCATCGGCTACGTCGACGAGTTCCCCGAGGAACCGGAGCTGATGCAGGCCGGTTGGGCCGAGCGCCGTCCGCTGTCCTGGGTCGTCCACGAGGAGACCTACGGCCGCCGCGCCCTGCCCGGCGAGGACCCGCACGACCTCCTCCGGGAGACCCTGCACGGCATCCGCCCGCTCGACGCCAAGGCGCTCGGGGACGCGTGGGAGCGGCAGAAGCGGATGACCAAGCCCGCCGGGGCGCTGGGCATGCTGGAGATCCTCTCCGCGCAGCTGTGCGGCCTCTCCCGCAAGTGCCCGCCGCCGATCCCCGAGCCCGCCGCCGTCGCGATCTTCGCGGCCGACCACGGTGTGCACGCCCAGGGGGTGACCCCCTGGCCCCAGGAGGTCACCGGCCAGATGGTCGCCAACTTCCTGGGCGGCGGCGCGGTCTGCAACGCCTTCGCCACCCAGGTCGGCGCCGAGGTCTGCGTCGTCGACGTCGGCGTCGCCACCGAACTCCCCGCCGCGCCCGGGCTGCTGCCCCGTAAGGTCCGGGCCGGTACGGACGATTTCACCGCCGGGCCCGCCATGTCCCAGGAGGACGTGCTCAAGGCGATCGAGGCCGGTATCGAGACCGCCCGCGACCTCGTCGCGGCCGGGAACAAGGCGCTGCTCACCGGCGAGATGGGCATCGCCAACACCACCGCGTCGGCCGCCCTGATCAGCGTCTACACCGGCGCCGACCCCGACGGGATCACCGGCCGGGGCACCGGCATCAACGACGAGACGCACGCTCGCAAGGTCGACGTGGTGCGCCGCGCCCTGGAGCTGCACCGCCCCGACCCGGCCGACCCCATCGGCGTTCTCGCCGCGGTCGGCGGTCTGGAGCACGCCGCCCTCGTCGGTCTGATCCTCGGCGGCGCGTCGCTGCGGACGCCGGTGATCCTGGACGGTGTCAGCGTCGGCGCCGCGGCCCTCGTCGCGCACGCCATCGCCCCCGAGGCGCTGGCCGCCTGTATCGCCGGTCACCGCAGCGCCGAACCGGGCCATGTCGCCGCCCTGACCAAGCTCGGCCTCCGCCCGCTGGTCGATCTCGACCTGCGGCTCGGCGAGGGCACCGGCGCCCTGCTCGCCCTCCCCCTGGTGCAGAGCGCCGCCCGCGCCATGCACGAGGTCGCCACCTTCGACACGGCGGGCGTGACAGAGAAGAGCTGATCCGAGGCACCCGCCCGGGGCCGTCCGTCCACACGGCCGCCCCGGGCCGTACGCCCACGGGCCCGGTGTCCTGCCCGCCGAGGGGACACCGGGCCCGAGCTTTCAGGAAGGGTGCCTGTTCGCCACGGGGGGGGGAGGCGGCCCGGGCCGGTTCCTTCAGGAACCCTTCCTGTACATGGGGCAGCCCCGGCCCGCACTTTCAGGACCCCTTCCGGTACGCGGGGCAGCCCCGGCCCGGAATCTTCAGGAACCCTTCCTGTACGTGACCGGGCCCCGGCCCGGAACCTTCAGGAAGCCTCCCTGTACGTGACCGGGCCCCGGCCCGGAACCTTCAGGAACCCTTCCTGTACGTGACCGGGCCCCGGCCCGGAACCTTCAGGAACCCTTCCTGTACGTGACCGAGCCCCGACCGAGCCCCGCCCGTACCCACCGACCCCGTACCCACCGACCCCATACCCACCGACCCCGGGCCCCCGCCCCCCTGGCCGATGCCCCCTATAGGCTGGGAGCCGGGCCGCCACCCGCGTCGGGGCCGGACCCGGCGGCGCCCCGTGGATGCCTCCCAGCCGTTCCACCGCCGCAGCGGCTGTGTCCCGCCGCCCCCGCCTCATCTGCACAAGGAGCCGCACCCATGGCCGAGCACGCCGCCGAACACGCCGCCTACCCCGTCGGCCTGCGCCTGTCGGGCCGCCGCGTCGTCGTCCTCGGCGCCGGCCAGGTCGCCCAGCGTCGGCTCCCCGCCCTCCTCGCCGCGGGCGCCGACGTCCTTCTCGTCTCCCCGTCCGCCACCCCGTCCGTCGAGGCGATGGCCGACACCGGCGAACTCCGCTGGGAGCGCCGCCCGTACCGCCCCGGCGACCTCGAAGGCGCCTGGTACGCGCTGATCTCCACCGACGACCCCGAGGCCAACGCCGCCGCCTCCCGCGAGGCCGAGGAGCGCCGCGTCTGGGCCGTCCGCTCCGACGACGCCGGGGCGGCCACCGCCTGGACCCCGGCCACCGGCCACAGCGAAGGCGTCACCGTCGCCGTCCTCACCGGCCGCGACCCCCGCCGCTCCGCCGCCGTCCGCGACGCCGTCGTCGAGGGCCTGCGCGACGGCTCCCTCGCCGCCCCCCACCACCGCGCCCGCACCAAGGGCGTCGCCCTCGTCGGCGGCGGTCCCGGCGACCCGGATCTGATCACGGTGCGCGGTCGCCGCCTGCTCGCCGAGGCGGATGTCGTCATCGCCGACCGCCTCGGCCCCCGCGACCTCCTCGCCGAACTCCCGCCGCACGTCGAGATCATCGACGCGGCGAAGATCCCCTACGGCCGTTTCATGGCGCAGGAGGCCATCAACCAGGCCCTCATCGACCACGCCAAGGCGGGCAAGGCCGTGGTCCGGCTCAAGGGCGGCGACCCCTTCGTCTTCGGCCGCGGCATGGAGGAGGCCCAGGCGCTCGCCGAGGCCGGAATCCCCTGCACCGTCGTCCCCGGCATCTCCAGCACCATCTCGGTGCCCGGCGCCGCCGGGATCCCGGTCACCCACCGCGGCGTCGCCCACGAGTTCACCGTCGTCAGCGGCCATGTCGCCCCCGACGACGAGCGCTCCCTCGTCGACTGGCCCGCCCTCGCCCGGCTGCGCGGCACCCTCGTCGTCCTGATGGGCGTCGGCAACAGCGCCGCCATCGCCGCCACGCTCATGGCCCACGGCCGCTCCGGGGACACCCCCGCCGCCGTCGTCCAGGAGGGCACCACCGCCGCCCAGCGCCGCGTCGACGCCACCCTCGCCACCCTCGGCGAGACCGTCCGGGCCGAGGGCGTGCGGCCCCCGGCGGTCCTCGTCATCGGGGACGTCGTCGCCGTCACCCCCGGCAGCTCCGTCGAGTAGCCCTTCCCCGCCCGGCATTGGCACCCCGACACCGACAAGGCACTATCTCCCCGTGGCAGAAATCATCACCGTCGACGATCCCGACGACCCCCGGCTCCGTGACTACACCGGCCTGACCGACGTCGAGCTGCGCCGCCGCCGGGAGCCCGCCGAGGGCCTGTTCATCGCCGAGGGCGAGAAGGTCATCCGCCGCGCCCGGCACGCCGGTTACGAGATGCGCTCGATGCTGCTCTCGGCCAAGTGGGTCGACGTCATGCGCGACGTCATCGACGAGGTCCCGGCGCCGGTCTACGCGGTCACCCCCGACCTCGCCGAACGGGTCACCGGCTACCACGTCCACCGCGGCGCCCTCGCCTCCATGCAGCGCAAACCCCTCCCGGACCCGGTGTCGCTGCTTACCACGGCCCCCGGGACCGCGCTCCACGACCCTGCCGACATCGACGCGCGGTCATCGTCCGGTCCGCGGAAGAGCGCAGGTCAGCGCGTTGCCATCTTCGAAGACATAGTCGATCACGCAAATATGGGGGCGGCCTTCCGCAACGCCGCCGCCCTGGGCGTGGACGCCGTCTTCCTCACCCCACGCTGCGCCGACCCGCTCTACCGGCGGTCCGTGAAGGTGTCGATGGGCGCCGTCTTCCACGTCCCCTGGACCCGGCTCCCTTCCTGGCCGGAGGGGATCGAACTCTTCCGCCGGAACGGCTTCGTGACGGCCGCCCTGTGCCTCGACGAGAAGTCGATCGCCATCGACGAACTCGCCGCCCGCCGGTACGACAAGCTGGCGCTCATGCTCGGCACCGAGGGCGACGGACTGTCCGTCGGCGCCCTGCGCGCGGCCGACGAATGGGTCCGGATCCCGATGGCCGCCGACGTGGACTCCCTCAACGTCGCCGCGGCATCGGCCGTGGCCTTCTACGCGACGAGGCTCTGACCCGCGCCGCCCTGCGCCGGTGGTGACGGTCGGGAGCGCGGTGGGTGGGGCTTCGCCGGAGTGGTGCGCGACCCGGGCATCAGGCGGCCACCTTGATGCGGGTGTGGTCGCCCACCACGAGCGTGTGGCAGACGGCACCGGCCGGACCCGTACCGATGACGGCGTTCCGGCCGATCAGCGAATTTCCGCAGACCGGGGCCGTGGGAGATCTCGGCGCCGTCCATCACGACACCAGGGCTTTCACGGATCCTCCTTGCGGTGATCGGCGGCGAACGGGAAAGGCGATCAGCTGATGGCCGGCGGTGCGCCGACGCCGCCGTGCAGCAGATACCGCTTGCCACCGATGCCCCGGACTCCCGGGGTGTCCTGGGTGAGCTCGGTGGTCGCCCGGGCGATGGGGCTGGACAGGAAGTCCGGGTGGGCCTCGTCCTCGGTGAATTCCGCGTAGTTCAGCACCCGGCTGCCGTCCAGGCTGTAGTGGAAGTGCGCCGAGATCAGGCCCGGTGTCGCCTCGGTGAGCGGACCGTCGAGCAGCGTGTCGATGACGGTGCGCTGCGCGGAGCGGCCGTCGACGTCGAACATCGGGGCGACGATACGGGTGGGGGCGTTGACGGTGTCGAAGACGGTGCTCCGGTAGCGCCTGAAGGCTATGGGAGCACAGCGTTCGACGTCCGCCCCGGCTGTCCCGCGGCCGCGCAGCGTCGGGGGCTGCAGGTACATCCGCCGGAGGCGCGGTAGGCGGCCAGATCCGTCCACTGCTCGGGGGCCGGAGCCGCGTGGACCGGCGCGGGTGGTCGCCGGGCACGGGGAACGCCCCGGCTCCGCGCCGCGGGATCCGGAGAGTGCCGCCCCTTAGGATGAGGGCATGTCGAACTCGGGGGCGTTGGCCAAGGAGTTGACGGTCGGAGAGGTGTCGGACCGTAGCGGTGTGCCCGCCTCCACCTTGCGCTACTACGACCGTGAGGGCCTGATACACAGTCGCCGCACCGGTGGGAACCAGCGGCGCTACGCTCGCGACACACTCCGCCGCGTCGCCTTCATCCGCGCCTCACAGCGCGTGGGGATCCCCCTCGCCGAGATCCGGGAGGCCCTGCGCCTCCTCCCCGAGGGCCGCACCCCCACCGAGGAGGACTGGAGCCAGGTCTCCGAGCGGTGGCGCTCCGAACTCGCCCGCCGCATCGATCTCTTGCTACGTCTGCAGAGCAAGCTCACCGACTGCGTCGGATGCGGATGCCTCTCGCTGGAGAAGTGCGCCCTCGTCAACCCCTGTGACGTGCTCGGGGAAGTCGGGCCGGGCGCGGGGGCGCTCCAGTTCTAGGGACACGAGTGCCGGGCCCGGGCTCCGGGTCAGCCGCTGTACGGCCGCTTCTCGCGGGCCTCCCGCAGGGCGAGGCCCCACCAGACGAGCTGGTCGAAGAGGGTCGTGGCCGCGGCGATCGCGGCGGTCGGGTCCTTCAGCGCGCCGGTCTCGTCGAACTGCCCCCAGCAGTTGTGGAAGCTGACCACGTCCCGGACGGTCACCGCATGCAACTCCGCGAAGACGGTGCGCAGCTGCTCCACCGAGCGCAGCCCACCGGCCAGGCCCCCGTAGGAGACGAAGCCGACCGGCTTGGCGCCCCACTCGGTGCGGTGCCAGTCGATCAGGCTCTTCAACGAGGCGGGGAAGCTGTGGTTGTACTCCGGGGTCACCACGAGGAAGACATCGGCGTCGGCCAGCCGCGGCGACACCTTCGCCAGGGTCTCGGCGACCTCCGCGCGGGGGTTCGGGGACAGCTCGTACGGCAGCGTGTGATCGGCGAGGTCGATCAGATCGACCTGTAGGTCGTCGCGCTCCTTGGCGAGCGAGTTGACCCAGTTGGTGACGGTCGGACCGAAGCGGCCCTCCCGGACGCTGCTGTTGATCAGGGCGAGGCGCAGTGGCGTGGTGGACATGGGTCTCCTTGTGGACGAGGGCAGGCCCGGTTTCGCGGAATGTTCAAACGATCAGACTTGAAGTGGGGTTCAAGTCAAGCCCGTTGCTCAGCCGGTGTGACGCGCGGTGGAACGGGTCTCGCCGCGCCAACTGCGCGGCCCACGGTGTCCCAGCGCCCGCTCCAGGCGGCGCCAGTTGGGGCGGTGGCGGTGGATCTCGCCGGGCCGGGCCGCGGGGCGCTGCCGGGCGAGCACCGCCACGACGAGCGCGGCCAGCTCTTCGGGAGTGGCGTTCCCCCCGGTCACGCGGAGGAAGGGGGCGGCCTCGGTCGCCATCGTCTCCGTCTCCGTCTCCCTCTCCGTCACTGTGGGGGATTGCCGTGTTTGCGGGAGGGCAGCTCGGCGTGTTTGTCCCGCAGCATCGCGAGGGAGTCGGCTCGCCGCCGAGCCGGGTCTCCGCACCGATCTCTGCGACGTTGTCGAGGCGTACCGGGAAGGCGACGAGGAACTGACACGGACTCGCCGCCTGCCGCTCGTTGCACGGTTTCGCGCCCGCGGCACGCCGGGTGCCCCTGGGCGGCTGTTCCCACCCCCACTGCACCGGACAGCTGTACGCGGTGATCACGGATGCGATGCGGCGTCGACCCCCAAGACGTCGGCGCCGCCCCGGCGGTCGCCTTCCACACCGTCACGACGGGCCGCCCCACCGCCCGAAAACCCGACAGCCGTACGCCCGGAGCCTGCGAAAGACTCCGGGCGTACGGCTGTGCGGTGCGGTTCAGCTCTTCGCGTCGCCGGACGGCGGGGCGGCGTCGGGGGAGTGTCCCCGCGGCATCTCCACGGCGCTCCGCCCGACCGGTACGGACCCTTCGCCGCCCAGCCCACGCGTCGGTCCCTGGCAGCCCTGTGCCGCCGCGATCCCCAGCGCCACCAGCAGCGTCACCGTGACGAACACCAGGATCCGCTGCCGCATCAACCGCCGGTCGGGACCCGGCCGACGGCCGCCCGAAGTCGGACGCGGTGGCGTACGCGGCGTCTTGCGGCCGCCGGGCCGGGCGGCGGGCACCCGTCCCGCGGGCCGCCCGCCGGTCTGCCGACGGCCGGACGCCGAGGCGGGCCCGGCGGCGCGCGCCGCCGCCTCCCGCTGTGGGGGCCGGGGCGCGCCCCCGGCCGACGGACGCGGCGCGGGCGTCCCGGCCGCGCCCCGCTCGGTACGTTGACGCGCGTAGGCATCGGCGCGCCGCCCGGTGGGCCGCTCGCCGGGCCGCCGCTCACCGCGCGCGGGAGGGGCCGCCGCACCGCCGGGCGCACCGTCCTGCGGGGCGCCCGACAGCCCGTGCGCCTCCCGGGCGGCGATCTCCTTCAGCCGCAGCGACAGCGACAGCGTGCTGGGCCGGTCCGCCGGATCCTTCGCCAGACAGGCCGCGAGCAGCGGCGCCAGCGCGTCCGGCACCCCGGCCAGCTGCGCCTCCTCGTGCACCACGCGGTACAGCATCACCTCCGAACTGCCCTGCCCGAAGGGGGAGTCTGCGGTGCAGGCGTAGGCGAGGGTGGCGCCCAGCGCGAAGATGTCGGTCGCCGGGGCCACCGCGGCGCCCCGCACCTGCTCGGGCGCGAGGAAGCCGGGGGAGCCGACGGCCGTCCCGACATGCGTGAGCGTGCTGGCGCCGGTCGCCCAGGCGATACCGAAGTCGATGATCCGCGGCCCCTTGGGGGACAGCAGGATGTTGGACGGCTTGAGGTCACGGTGGACCACGCCCGCGTCGTGGACGGCCAGCAGCCCCTCGGAGAGCGCCGCCCCGATCGAGGCGACCTGCGCGGGGTCGAGCGGCCCCTCCTCGTTCACCTTGTCGTGCAGCGACGGACCCGGTACGTACTGGGTGGCGAACCACGGGCGGTCCGCGTCGAGATCGGCGGCGACCAGCCGTGCCGTGCAGCCGCCGCGGATCCGCCGGGCCGCCGACACCTCCCGCGCGAACCGGGAACGGAACTCCTGGTCCTCCGCGAGATCCGGCCGGATCACCTTCAGCGCCACCCGCTGTCCGCGTCTGTCCGAGCCGAGATAGACGACGCCCATCCCGCCCGCGCCGAGCCGCCGGTGCAGCCGGAAGGTCCCGACGACACGCGGGTCCTCGCGCCGGAGCCGCATCATCGCCATGTCCGTCCCCATACCTGCGGTGGGCAAGACCCACTCCGTGCCAACCGTCTGACGTGGCACAGCTTACGGATTGACGGCGCGGCGCGCTGAGAGGCCGCGCATGAGCCCACAGCGGGCACCGGACACGGTCGCGGGCGGGCCCGTGCCCCGGCGATTTCCGGCCGGTCCCCGGTCCCTCCCCGCCGGTGGGGTCCAATCCCCGGCCTCAGCAGGGACATTGGCCCGCCGCCCGGCCTCCGTCCGGCGACCTGGACGGGCGGCCGGAAACCGCGCCCCCGCGCCCAAGTCGCCGCGTACCGGGCGCAATCCGCTCCGCGCCCGGCCCCCGGCGGACGGCACGGACCGTTCGGGGAGTGAGAGAAGTCACCCGTTGGGGTATCTGTCCACCCGCGACCGGGATGCGCGCGCCCGCCCCGCCCGGACAACTCGCCCCGCCCCGGCGCACCACACGCCTCAGGGTCACCCCGGGGTCGGTTCTGCAACCAGCGGAGTACGCACCCCGGCCCGCCCTCCTCCTCCTGGAGGCCGTTCACCGGTACGACGGGCTGACGTCCGGCTCCGGGCGGTTGCCTACTGTGGAGACGGAGCGGCGGGCGCCGTACTCGTCCCCCGAGGTCCCGTGCCCGCCGCCACCACCACACGACAGGAGCCGGGATGACGGATCCACAGGGGCGCACGGCGCCGCGGGCACGGTGGCGCGAACGCGTCGCCCCGCTCGGCGTCCGCCGCCCTTCGGGTACCCGCCATCCACTGATCGCGGTCGCCATGGCGCTGCCGCTCGCGGTCCTGCTCTGTGTGGTCTTCGGCGGCTGGGAAGCCGTCATGACGCAGGCGTCGTCCGTGGCCGTGTTGCTGGGGCGCTGAAACGGCGCTCCGGTCCCGGGAGAGCGGCCCGGGACGGGGGAAGCGTGGCCCAGCCCCGTGGGGACGGGGGTGTCACGGACGGCACGCGTGGCCGGGCATCTGGGGAGATGCCCGGCCACCGGGTTTTTCCGGCACGGCACGGCCGGACCACTCGCGGATCGGCACGCCAACTCCCCGCCCCCGTACGGCAGATGAGTTCTTCGACTTTCCGGGAACGCCTGAGGGCCGGAGCAACGTGCGCTGCTCCGGCCCTCAGGTCTGCGGTGTGGACGATACTGGGATTGAACCAGTGACCTCTTCCGTGTCAGGGAAGCGCTCTCCCGCTGAGCTAATCGTCCTCGGGACCACCGAGAATCGAAGTCCTCTGTGGGTACTGCGTGCGCGATACTGGGATTGAACCAGTGACCTCTTCCGTGTCAGGGAAGCGCTCTCCCGCTGAGCTAATCGCGCGGGGCCCGTATATGTTACCGGGCAGTGGACGATACTGGGATTGAACCAGTGACCTCTTCCGTGTCAGGGAAGCGCTCTCCCGCTGAGCTAATCGTCCTTGGAGGTGGAGACGGGATTTGAACCCGTGTAGACGGCTTTGCAGGCCGTTGCCTCGCCTCTCGGCCACTCCACCTGGAGCGTAGGGGTTCGGGATGATCCCCCACATCGAGCGGACGACGAGACTCGAACTCGCGACATCCACCTTGGCAAGGTGGTGCTCTACCAACTGAGCTACGTCCGCAGGTGACTCTCCCGAACCGTGTCCGGGAAGCTACCGGGCCTCCGGGGCGCTTGCGCTTCCCGGCGACGTGTTGAACTCTAGCGGATTCCTGGGCCAGTACAAAAACGCGTTTGTGCAGGTGCTGCGCTTCTGGCTCGGCCACGGCGCCGGAAGGGCCCGAGATCTAGACTCGCTGACGTGCACGACCTCCCTCCTGTGGCCCGCTTCGGCGGCCTCATCGCGACCGATCTCCGCGACGTCACCACCGACCCCGCAGCCCTGGACTCCACGGGCTGGTGGGCGGTGGTGGCCGGATTCGAGGGGGAGGTGATCTGCGCCCGCTTCGCCGACGTCCGGCCCGCCACTCCGGCCGACGCCCCCGATCCCCGCGCCTGGCACGGCCCCGCCCCCGGCCACTGGCGCAGCTCCCTGGACCGCGCCGCCTATATGGACGGGGTGCGCCGCATACGCGCATACATAGGAACGGGCGACGTCTACCAGGTGAACCTCTGCCGGGTGCTGAGCGCGCCGCTGCCCGACCCCGGGCGCAGCGACATCGACGCCCTCACCGCCGTACTCGCCCTCGGCAACCCCGCGCCGTACGCGGGCACCGTCCGCCTCCCGGCGCACGGCGTCGAGGTCGCCACCGCCTCGCCCGAGCTGTATCTCCGCCGCGACGGGCGCACCGTCGAGTCCGGCCCCATCAAGGGGACCGGGCGCACCGCGGCGGATCTGACGGACAAGGACCGCGCGGAGAACGTGATGATCGTCGACCTGGTCCGCAACGACCTCGGCCGGGTCTGCGCCACCGGCAGCGTCACCGTCCCCGCGCTCTGCGCCGTCGAGGAACACCCCGGTCTCGTCCACCTCGTCTCCACCGTGCGCGGTGAGATCGACGAGCGGCACGCCAAGAGCGCCTGGGCCGATCTCCTCACCGCGACCTTCCCGCCCGGCTCGGTCACCGGCGCGCCCAAGGGGAGCGCGCTGCGGATCATCGACGAGTTGGAGACGGCGCCGCGCGGCCCGTACTGCGGCGGCGTCGGCTGGGTCGACGCCGACCGCGGCACCGGTGAGCTGGCCGTCGGGATCCGTACCTTCTGGATCGACCGCGCCGCGGCGGACGGGCCCGAGCTGCGGTTCGGCGCGGGCGCCGGGATCATCTGGGACTCCGACCCGGCGCGCGAGTGGGCGGAGACCGAGCTCAAGGCGCGACGGCTGCTCGCGGTAGCGTCGGGTGAGCTCGACGTGAACGGAAGGACGGCACCATGAGGATCTGGCTGGACGGGGCACTGCAGGAGGCCGGCCGGGCCCGGGTGTCCGTCTTCGACCACGGACTGACGGTCGGCGACGGCGTCTTCGAGACGGTCAAGGCCGAGGGCGGCCGCGCCTTCGCCCTCACCCGCCACCTGGAGCGGCTCGCCCACTCCGCCCGCGGTCTGGGACTGCCCGAGCCCGATCTCGACGAGGTACGCCGTGGCTGCGCCGCCGTCCTCGACGCCAACCCGATGGCGCTCGGCCGACTGCGGATCACCTACACCGGCGGTGAGTCGCCCCTCGGCTCCGACCGCGGCGACGCCCCCGCGACCCTGCTCATCGCCGTCGGCGAGGCCACCCGCCGCCCCGACACCACCGCCGCCGTCACCGTCCCCTGGACACGCAACGAACGCGGTGCGCTCACGGGCCTGAAGACCACCTCGTACGGCGAGAACGTCGTCGCGCTCGCCCGGGCGCGGGAACGCGGCGCCTCCGAGGCGCTGTTCGGCAACACCGTCGGCGCGCTCTGCGAGGGCACCGGCTCCAACGTCTTCGTCGTCCTCGACGGGGAACTGCACACCCCGCCGCTGACCTCCGGCTGCCTGGCCGGGATCACCCGTGCGCTGACCGTCGCCTGGGCCGGTGCCAAGGAGACCGATCTGCCGCTGGACGCCCTGGAGAGCGCCGAGGAGATCTTCCTGACGTCCACGCTCCGCGACGTCCAGGCGGTGACGCGGGTCGACGACCGTCAACTCGGCGACGCGCCGGGCCCGGTGACCCGCGCCGCGATGTGCGCCTTCGACGCGGGCGCCGCCGCCGACTTCGACCCGCGGTGAGGTGAAGGGCCGCGGCGGCGGGTAGAAGGTCCCCGTGACCACCACGCTGCGTCCCGCGGGACCGGAGGACCGAGACGGCGAGGGCCACCGCGCCCGCCGTTACGACATCTGCGTCAACAGCCGCCGGGTGGGCGGTGTCCGGCTCACCACCGACCCGCTCACCGGGCCCGCCACGGGCCGTATCGAGGAACTGGCGGTCGACGCCGCCGACCGCCGCCGTGGCCGGGCCACCGTCGCCGCCCTCGCCGCCGAGGAGGTGCTGCGCGGCTGGGGCTGCCGCCGGATCGCGGTGACCGCCCCCGCCGGAGGGGAGGCCGCGCTGCGCCTCGCGGCGGCCCTGGGGTACACCGAACGCGCCCACCACCTGGCCAAGGTGATCGTCGCCGTCCCGCAGCCGCCGCCGGGCGCCGAGGACCGTCCGTTGGCCGCCGACGGGTACCCGTCCTGGCGCGCCGCCGCGGTCGCGGACCGCGCCCGCCTCCTTGCCGCACCGGGGCTGACCTCGGACGAAGCCACCCGTGCGGCGGAGGCCGAACACCGCGCGCTGCTCCCGGAGGGCGCCGCCACACCGCACCACGCGGTGCGGCTCCTCAGCGTCGGTGGCACCGGCGTCGGCCATGTCTGGACCGCGCTGCGTCCGCCGGACCTGCCCGGCGGACGCGTCCTCGATGTCTTCGTAGCCCCGGAACACCGCGGCCACGGCCACGGCCGGGCCCTGCTGGGCGTCGCGGAGCGGGAGTGCCTGGCCGCCGGGGCGCCCCTGATCGCGCTGACCGTCCGCGCGGACGACACCGCCGCCCGCGGTCTCTGCGCGGCCCTGGGCTACCGCCCCACCGGACTGCTCCTCGCCAAGCCGCTCCTGTGAGCCGCGCTCAGCCCTCGCCGAGCAGCCGGTCCGCGATCTCCTCGATCCGGGCCCGCAGCCCCTCCTGGCTCGCGCTGCCGTCCAGCAGCTCCCCGCCGATGACGTACGTGGGGGTGCCGCGTACGCCGATCGCCTTGCCCTCGGCGTGGTCGGCGTCGACGATCAGCAGATGGCGGCCGTCGATCAGCGCGGTGTCCAGCTCGTCGGAGTCCAGGCCCAGCGCGTCGGCGACCTCCAGCAGCAGCGGGTCGCCGGTGCGGCCCAGCTCCTCGGTGCGGGCCAGCACCGCCTCGGTGAACTCCTGGCCCTTGCCCTGCTCGGCAGCCTCCTCGGCCGCCTGTGCCGCCGCGTAGGAGTGCTTGTGCTTCTCCAGCGGGAAGTGGCGCAGCCGGATGTCCAGCCGGTCGCCGTAGCGTGCGCGCAGGGCGCGCAGATCGTCCTGGGCGGTGTGGCAGTCCGGGCACTGCAGCTCGCACCAGACGTCCAGGACGACGGGGGCGGAGGAGGAGGCGGAGGGTGCGCCGGAGGCGGGGGAGTCGTTCATGGGGCCAGTCTCCCAGTCCGCCGGGCGGCAGGGGCACCTGGACCTCGGGAGGAGTCCGACCCGGAGATCTCCCTGATCACCCCGGCCGGGCATGGCCGCGAGGACGTCGGGCAGGGCAGGATGGAGGAAGGGGACGCAGGGTGCGCTCCCTCCCACCTAGGGCAGGAGGACCCGATGCTGACATCGACCGTATGCGCCGCGGTGTCGGCGGCGGGCCTGGCCGTCGCCGCGCTGACGGCCTACCGCAAGCGTTTCCTGGCGGCGATGCGGATCGCGGCGTTCGCCCTCATCCCGATCGGTCTGGCGATGACCGGCATCATCGACTGGATCACCGGGCTCGTCCTCAAGCCGACGGTCTGGGCCGGGTTCGGTCTGCTGGCGCTCTCGGTCGTGCTGTTCATGATCGGCCGCGCGGTGGAGCGCCGCCGAGGCGGTGTCGGCAGCCGCAAGGAGCGCCGGGCCGCGGCCTCCGCCCGTGGCGCGGCGGTGTCCCCGGGCGCCTCCGCCCCGTCCCTGGGAGCGGGCCGTACGGCCGCCGGGTCCGCGGGCCCGGCCAAGGGGAAAACGGCTCCTGAGGATGACTTCTCGGACATCGAAGCGATCCTCAAAAAACACGGGATCTGATGAACTCCCGCCACTGAGGGGGTAATTGGGCATTCGCGACTGATCGGCTGCGCCATGATCGTCGCGAAATGAACGATGAGTGTGCCCTGGCCCGGGATGAAGCCCCGGCCCCCGAACCGCGCGGATGTCTTTTCGCGCTGTCCCAGCCGCCCCTGATGCTCTTCCTCGCCTTCATCGGCCTGCTGCTGTTGCTGGGCGCCGTCCACGACCTGTACCTCCAGTGAGGGGCGGGACGTGGCCGGTGCGGCTCAGTCCGCGGCCTCCCGCTGCCGCGCCCGGTAGGCGGCGACGTGCAGCCGGTTGCCGCAGGTCCGGCTGGAGCAGTAGCGCCGGGAGCGGTTCCGGGAGAGATCCACGAACGTGTGTCGGCAGCCCGGCGCCTCACAGCGCCGCAGCCGCTCCCGCTCACCCGCCACCACCAGGAACGCCAGCGCCATGCCGCAGTCGGCCGCCAGATGGTGGGCGACCGAGGCACCCGGCGCGAAGTAGTGGACGTGCCAGTCGTAGCCGTCGTGGTCCGTCAGCTGCGGAGTGGTGCCCGCCGAGGCGATCAGCGCGTTCAGCAGCGCGGCGGCCCCGCGGTCGTCGGGTGCGGCGAAAACCTCCGCGAAGCGGGCGCGCAGCGCTCTCACGGCGGCCAGGTCGGTGTCGTCGAGGGTGCCCACCCCGCTGATGTCGTGCCGCGCGGTGAACTCCTGCAGTGCGGCCGTATCGGTCAGGGTGTCCGGGCTGCCGGGCGCCTCGCCCTCCGGCGCGGTGTTCAGCAGGTCGACGACCGCGTCCAGGGCGCACCGGGTGTCGTGCGTGATCATCACGGTTTCGCTCCCAGGCAGGGTGGGGCGACGCGAGAAGCCGCCCCCGAGTCCTTGCGGAATGGTCGCCGACTCTAGCGCGTCGCCCATGCCGCGGCGCCGTCACCGCGGTGGGTCCGCGGTGACGGCGCCGGAGCGTGCCATATGAACTTGTCGGTCCCGCGGCGTCTCCCCGAGTCGGACGCCGCGGACGTGTGCGGGTTGGTTGCGGTGGGTGGCTGTGGTGCGTCTCAGCTCTCCGCGAGGATGTGGGAGAGCTCTGTGTCGAGATCGAAATGCCGATGCTCGGTACCGGGCGGTACCGCGGCATCGGTCCTTTTGAGGAACGATTCGAGGGCCCGTGCGGGGGCCTCCAGGAGGGCTTCGCCTTCCGGGGAACTCAGGGCGATGCAGACCACGCCCTGTCCGTGGCTCCGGGACGGCCAGACGCGGACGTCGCCGGTGCCGGTGGGCCGGTGCAGGCCCTCGGCGAGGAGATCGCGGGCGAAAACCCACTCGACGGTCTCTTCGGCTCCGGTGTGGAAGGTGGCATGCACGGCGTAAGGATCGGCCGTGTCATACCGCAGGCCCGCCGGTACAGGCAGTGAGGACTCGCTCGACACAACGAGGCGCAGGTGCAGCTCGCAGCTGACCGTGGTGTTCATAAGCGCCAGGGCCTTTCGCTCAGTGTGCGCTCGGGGATTCGCACGTCGGCGAAATCGACATGCCACCTACGGTGCCGTTGTAAACCCCTCTGAGCGTTTTGGGTGGCTTCGGGTACCTCTGACGGCGGATTGAAAGATCGTCCCCCATGGATATTCGGGTGGCGGGTCACTCCGGGCGCGATGAAGCGAATACGGAGGGTCACGGAAGGGTGGTGTTCGGTGGGGGTGGGTGTGGCATCCGGCGGAGCCGCCGGTTCGGGGTGCGGAGGCGGAGCCGTGGTCGCCGGGCCCGCTGGTGATCTTGGGGGGCGGTGCTCCGGGTGGCCGGGCCCGGCCGGGTGCCGGACGGCGCGGGTCGCCCCGTCGGATGCGGTGTGCGCGGCGATGACCTGCGCCGGGGCCGTCCGGGTGGTCACGGGGCCCCGTCCGTGTGGGGTAATGTGTGCCGTGCGCCGGGCGATTAGCTCAGTGGGAGAGCGCTTCGTTCACACCGAAGAGGTCACTGGTTCGAACCCAGTATCGCCCACCCCGGCCGAAGGTCCGGAGGCTCCAAGCCTCCGGACCTTCGCGGTTGTTGGGTCCCACCCGCCCCGGAGCGGCACACTGAACCCATGCCCTCCTGGTCGCGCGCACTCCACCGCTACCGCTTCCGCAGCGTGTGGCTGCTGCCCGACGCCCCGCCCGCGGTCGTCTACGCCGTCCTCGAACGCGTCGAGAGCTATCCGCTGTGGTGGCCCCAGGTGCGCGCCGTCGACCGCACCGGCGAGTCCGGCGGAACGGCCCGCTTCCGCTCGTTCCTCCCGTACGAACTGGACGTCGTCGCAGGTGAGGGTGGGCGGGATCCGCGTGCCGGGATGCTGGAGGTGACGCTTCGCGGCGATCTTGAGGGCTGGGTGCGGTGGACGGTCACGGCGCGCGGCGGCGGGACGCGGGTCCTGTTCGAACAGGCGGTGGAGGTGCACAAGCCGCTGCTGCGCCGGCTGGCGCTGCCCGGTCGGCCGCTGTTCGTGCTCAACCACGCGCTGATGATGCGCTCCGGGCGGCGCGGTCTGGTGGCGTGGCTGGCCCGCTGACCGCGTCCGGCCGTCGCACCGGGTGACCGGCGCGGGGTGCCGCGGGGCCCGCGCGGAGGAATTTGTTGGAAAGCCGTGGCGGCCTGTATTGTTCAGGTCGTTCGCGAGGGAAACCCCGCCGACACCCGGGCGATTAGCTCAGTGGGAGAGCGCTTCGTTCACACCGAAGAGGTCACTGGTTCGAACCCAGTATCGCCCACCGGGATCAAGGTCCGGGCCGTCAACTGACGGCCCGGATCTTTTCGTTGGGGCGGCAATTCCCGAACTGCCCGCGCATTTCCGCGCGGTGCGTAAATGCGCTTCTCACTTCTCCGGGACGGCGGGCCGCATCGGCCAGTGACCGTCTGCCGCGCCGCCGCGCGGGAACCACGTCTGCCGGTCGCGGACCTGGGAGCCGAACCACGTCGTCTGGAGGGTGTGGAGTTCGTCGGGGCGCAGCCGGGCGAGGCGGGCGGCGAAGCGGCGGCCCAGCGCGCGGACCACCTCCAGGACGGTCAGCGTCTCGTCGGCGGTGCGCCCGGAGCCGTGCCCGCCGTCGGACGGCTTGACGTCGTACTGCGCGCAGAGGTCGGGAAGGGCGCGGTCGCCCTTGCGGTAGCGGTCCAGATGGGCGTCGAGGACCAGCGGGTCGAGGACGTACAGCGGATGGCTGCCGAGATAGCCGGTCAGGGACGTGGCGCGGTGGCGGGTGGCCTCGCGGTCCAGGAGCGTCAGGGTGAACGGGGCGTCCAGCACGGCCACCGGGCGGCCGGACGCCGCCTGCGCGGCCAGGGCGCGGGCGATCTCGTCGACCGCGGGCGCCGGCCAGCGGCCACGGCGGGCGAGGTGCCCGGCGGTCAGACCGTGCGCCGCCGTCGCCACCTCGGGGATCTCCACGCCGGGACTGATCAGCCAGCGGGTGAGCGCCGGGGCGGCGCCCGGGGTCTCCTGGACCGCCAGCGCCGCCGCGACGACGCGGTCGGTCTCGGGATCGTCCCCGGTCGTCCCGACGCCGAACGCCGCCAGCGGACCGTCGTACCAACTCGGCACCATCGCCCCTCCTCGCACTCCGACACCACGGCGCGGGCGCCCGCCGTCCGTCGGCCGACGCGGTGCGCCGAGCTGCCGGGGACGACGCGGCGGCCCACGTTCCGAGCAGGTGATACCCGCCTCGTGGTGTCGCCGAACCGCATTTGTTTGCGGGCCACTTGACGGGGAGACAAACCAGAAGGACGGGGCGTGGCACAAGTCCGGCCGCGGCTCCCGTCGGACGGAGCCTTCGCGCGAGGACCCGCCCGCACCGGAACGGCCGCCCGTACGCCCGCGCCCGGCGGGCCGCCGCCCCCGCGCACCGCACCCGCCCCGCCGCCCACCCGGCGGCCGCCCCGTACGGCCGCCACCGGGCGTTCCGGCCGGCCCCTCCCGGTGACCGGCCGCAGCTCTTCGACCACCGCGCCCGGCGCGGACCGGGCCGGGAGGGAGACCGTGATGCACCGGCCGATCGACGACACCACCGTGCCGGGCCCGCAGCTGCCGGGCGCCGGTATCCCGCTGCCCGACCCGGCGGCCATCGACCCCGCGATCCTCGGCGCGCTGCTGGCCCGGCACGGCTGGCACCGCACGGGCGGCCCCGGCGGACGGTACGCCCGCTGGACCCCGCCGGGCGGCGGCGCCGGGCTGCTGGTGCCGCAGGACCCGCGCTTCCCGGAGTGCGCCGATCTGCTGGCCGAGGCGCTGGCCACGCTCAGCGTCAGCCCGGCGCCGTACGCCCGGGAGGTGTTGCTGGGGATGGCGGCGCTCAGCGACGAGGTGCGCTGGGAGCGGCTGGCGCCGGGGACCGGGTCGGTGGTGGCGCGCTGGGTGGCGCAGGAGCAGCTGCGCGGTGCGGCGCGCGCGACGCTGGGCGCCGCGGCGCTGGCCAGCTGCGCCCGCGCCGGGTACTACGGGTCGCGCTACCGCGGCCACGCCGAGCGGTATCTGGCGGACGCGCTGCTCGGACCGGCGCCGGAGGGTCGCCGGGTCGCCGCCTTCATCCCGGTGTCGGTCGGCCGGGACCCGGTGATCACGCTGCACCGGGCGCTGCGCGCCGCCCGGGACGCCACCGACCACCGGCGCGCGACCGGGGGTACCGAGGCGTTCGACGCGGCGGTGGCGTTCGGCGTCTGCCACGAACTGGTGCAGGCGCTGATCGCGCTGGTCCACGAGGGCGGCGGCATCCGGATCACGGTGGACTGGTCGCCCGGCGCGGGCCCGCCGTCCGGCTGCCCGGTCCGCCCCGGGCCGGTGGAGTTCACCACGGGCGACCTCCCGGCCCTGGCGGATGCCGCGCAGCGCTACGTCCGCGGCGAGCCGTCGCTGCCGGTCCGGGTGACCGGTGCGGTGGTGCGGCTGCACCGGGAGCGGCCGGGCGGGGGAGTGGTGCGGCTGCGGGTGATCACCGGCGCCGACGTCGAGCAGGTGCGGGTCGCGCTCGGCGACGACGACTACCGCGTCGCGGGCCAGGCCCATCTGATGAATCTGCCGGTCCGGATCAGCGGCCGCCTGGAGAGCCGCGGCGGCTTCCGACGGCTGACCGGGGCGCGGGGCGTCGTCCCGCTGCCGACCGGCGAGCCGGAACCGGGGGAGCCGTCGTAGGGGCACGGAGGGACCGCCGGGTCCCGGGGCGCCCGGGAAACCGTCCTCCCCGGGGGCGACCCGGGGAACCGGCGCCCCCGGCGGCGGCCCGTGGCCCGGCCCGCCCCGGGTGAGCCGGTCCCGGGCAAACCGTTTCGCGCTCCGGTCCGCGGGATCGGTACGATTTCCCTGCGCAGCAATCGCTGACGCGCAGCAGACATGACAGGAGAGACCGGTGTCAGACGTCCGTGTGACCGTCCAACGCGATTCCGAGCGGGAAGAACGCGTGGTGACCACGGGCACTACGGCCGCCGACCTCTTCCAGGGCGAGCGCGCCGTCGTCGCCGCGCGGGTGGCCGGGGAGCTGAAGGACCTGGCGTACGAGGTGGCCGACGGCGAGACCGTCGAGCCCGTCGAGATCACCTCCGAGGACGGCCTGAACATCCTGCGGCACTCCACCGCACACGTGATGGCGCAGGCCGTGCAGGAGCTGTTCCCGGAGGCCAAGCTCGGCATCGGCCCGCCCATCAAGGACGGTTTCTACTACGACTTCGACGTCGAGACCCCGTTCCAGCCGGAAGACCTCAAGCGCATCGAGAAGAAGATGCAGGAGATCCAGAAGCGCGGCCAGAAGTTCGCGCGCCGGGTCACCACCGACGAGGACGCCCGCGTCGAGCTGTCCGACGAGCCGTACAAGCTGGAGCTGATCGGCCTCAAGGGCAACGCTGCGGAGGCCGCCGAGGGTGCCGCCGCCGAGGTGGGCGGCGGCGAGCTGACCATCTACGACAACCTCGACGCCAAGACCGGCGAGCTGTGCTGGAAGGACCTCTGCCGCGGTCCGCACCTGCCCAGCACCCGCGTCATCCCCGCCTTCAAGCTGATGCGCTCGGCCGCCGCCTACTGGCGCGGCAGCGAGAAGAACAAGCAGCTCCAGCGGATCTACGGCACCGCCTGGCCGACCAAGGACGAGCTCAAGGCCCACCTGGAGTTCCTCGCCGAGGCCGAGAAGCGCGACCACCGCAAGCTCGGCGCCGAGCTGGACCTCTTCTCCTTCCCGGAGGAGCTGGGCCCGGGCCTCGCGGTCTTCCACCCCAAGGGCGGCGTCATCCGCAAGGAGATGGAGACCTACTCCCGTAAGCGCCACGAGGTCTCCGGCTATGAGTTCGTCAACACCCCGCACCTCTCGAAGGAGCGGCTCTTCGAGATCTCGGGCCACCTCCCGCACTACGCGGAGGGCATGTTCCCGGCGATCGAGTTCGACGAGCAGAACTACCGCCTCAAGGCGATGAACTGCCCGATGCACAACCTGATCTTCAAGTCGCGCGGCCGTTCCTACCGCGAACTGCCCCTGCGCCTCTTCGAGTTCGGCACGGTCTACCGCTACGAGAAGTCCGGCGTCGTCCACGGTCTGACCCGCTCGCGCGGCTTCACCCAGGACGACTCGCACATCTACTGCACCAAGGAGCAGATGCCGGAGGAGCTGGACACGCTCCTGACCTTCGTGCTGGACCTGCTCCGCGACTACGGTCTGACCGACTTCGAGCTGGAGCTGTCCACCCGCGACGACTCCGACAAGTTCATCGGCACCGACGAGGACTGGGCCGAGGCCACCGAGGCGCTGCGCCAGGCCGCCGAGAAGCAGGGCCTCCCGCTCGTCCCCGACCCGGGCGGCGCCGCGTACTACGGCCCGAAGATCTCCGTGCAGGCCAAGGACGCCATCGGCCGCTCCTGGCAGATGTCGACCCTCCAGGTGGACTTCAACCAGCCCAAGCGGTTCGGCCTGGAGTACACCGCGGCGGACGGCTCCAAGCAGCAGCCCGTCATGCTGCACCGCGCCCTGTTCGGCTCCATCGAGCGGTTCTTCGGCGTGCTCCTGGAGCACTACGCGGGCGCCTTCCCGGTCTGGCTCGCCCCCGTCCAGGCCACCGGTATCCCGATCGGCGACACCCACGTCCCCTACCTCCAGGAGTTCGCCGACGAGGCGCGCGCCCGGGGGCTGCGGATCGAGGTCGACGCCTCGTCGGACCGGATGCAGAAGAAGATCCGCAACGCCCAGAAGAGCAAGGTGCCCTTCATGATCATCGCCGGTGACGAGGACGTCGCGGGCGGCGCGGTCTCCTTCCGCTACCGCGACGGTTCGCAGAAGAACGGCATCCCGCGCGCCGAGGCGATCGCCGAGATCGTGGACGCCGTGGAGCGCCGCATCCAGGTGTGACCCCACGCCGACCATCCGCCCGGGCCCCGGTGAGCGACCGCTCGCCGGGGCCCGGGCGTCTTCCCCGCGCCGCGCCTCACTCCTCGCCCTCCTGCCGGAACCGCCGCACCAGCCAGGACGAGAACGCGCCGACCACCGCACCGACCAGCGCCACCCCCACGAACATCAGTCCGGCGCCGACGGTGCGCCCGCGCGCGGTGACGGGCGTGGCGTCGCCGTACCCCGTCGTCGTCAGCGCCGCCACGGCCCACCACACCGCGTCCCCCAGATCGTGGATGCCGCTCCCCGGCGCCGACCGCTCCTCGTGCAGCACGGCCAGCGCCGCCGCGAACCCCAGCAGCAGCGCGGACAGCCCGGCGTACGCCATCACCCGCGCCTCCAGCACCAGCCGCGGCCGCCGGTGGCGCAGCCGCTGCCGGTCGTGCGTCTCGACCAGCCGCAGCGGTCGCAGCAGCGGCAGCACCACCACCAGCAGGTCGAGCCAGCGGGTGCGTACGAACCGCCGCCGGTCCGGGCTGAGCGCCAGCCGGGTCAGATACTCCGCGATGAAGCACGCCCAGGTCAGAGCGGTCACCGCGGCCCAGCAGGCCCGTACGGCGGGGGACATGCCGGGCTCCAGGACCCGTACCGCGTACGCGAGCAGGAAGAGCAGTGAGGCGGCGAGGAGGTAGGGGTCGGCGCGTCTCTCCCACGCCGCCAGACGGTCGTTCCGGTCCATCGGCCCAGCATCGGGGAGGGTGCGGTGCGGTGCGCCCCGGCGACACGCCGCGGACGGCGGACGCCATATGCTGGCCGGTATGACGAGCGAGCCGGAGCAGCAGATCGGAGTCGGGACGCAGGACGCCTTCCAGCGCCTGTGGACGCCCCACCGGATGGCGTACATCCAGGGGGAGAACAAGCCGAGCGGCCCAGGGGCCGACGACGGCTGTCCGTTCTGCTCGATCCCCGCCAAGTCCGACGAGGACGGTCTGGTCATCGCCCGCGGCGCACATGTCTACGCGGTGCTGAACCTCTACCCGTACAACGGCGGGCATCTGATGGTGGTGCCGTTCCGGCACGTCGCGGACTACACCGAGCTGGACGCGGCGGAGACCGCGGAGCTGGCGGAGCTGACCAAGCACGCGATGACCGCGCTGCGCACCGCGTCCGGGGCGCACGGCTTCAACATCGGTATGAACCAGGGCGCGGTGGCCGGTGCGGGTATCGCCGCCCACCTCCACCAGCACGTCGTCCCGCGCTGGGGCGGCGACACCAACTTCATGCCGGTGGTCGGCCACACCAAGATCCTGCCGCAGCTCCTCGCCGACACCCGGCGGATGCTCGCGGACGCCTGGCCCGCGTAACGGCGCCGCCGCCCCGGGGACCGCGCACCTCCCCGGGGCGCACCGCTCCTCCGAAGGGCCGAACAAAACACCTCCTTCCGGTCCGTCCCGCTCTGTAATGGAGTGGTGACTCCACCGGACCGTCGTTCTGTGCTACGCGCTGCCGCCGCGGTGGCCGCCGGGGCCGCCGCGACCGCCTGCACCCGAGGCGGCGCGGACCCCGCGGCCGCCCGCGCCACCGCCCCGGCCACCCCGCGCCCGGCCTCGCCCCGCCCGGCGCACGCCGCCCGGCCGCCCACCCGCGCGCCGGGCCTGCCCGCGCAGATCGCCCACGGCCCCCGGCGGGGCGACGCGGTCGCGCTCACTTTCCACGGCCAGGGCGACCCGAAGACCGCGACCGCGCTGCTGAGCGAGGCCGAGCGGGCCGGTGCCCGTCTCACCGTGCTGGCCGTCGGCACCTGGCTCGACGAACAGCCCGCGATGGCCCGCCGGATCCTCGACGGCGGCCACGAACTGGGCAACCACACCCTCCACCACCGCACCATCTGCGCGATGCCCGAGGACGAGGCGTACGCCGAGATCACCGGCTGCGCCGACCGGCTGCGGACCCTCACCGGCACCATCGGCAGCTGGTTCCGCCCCTCGCGGACCCAGTACGCCACCGACCGGGTGGTCCGGCTGGCCCGCCGGGCCGGGTACCCGCACGTCCTCTCGTACGACCTGGACTCCCTCGACGCCGACGACCCCGGCGCGTCCGCCGTCCGGCGCACCGTGCTGGACGGTGTCCGGCCCGGCTCGGTCGTCAGCCTCCACCTCGGGCACCCCGGCACCGTCGCCGCGCTGCCCCCGATCCTCGACGGCCTGCACCGGCGCGGTCTGCGCGCGGTGACGACTACGGAGCTGGTGACCTGATGGCTGACCGGACCTCTGCCCTCCGCCGCACCCCGGGGAAGGCCGCCCTGCTGGCCGCCGTGTGCGCGCTGCTCGCCGCCGGTTGCGGGAAAGGCGACCCCGCCGCCCGCGCCCCGCACTCCCCACGCCCCGCGAGCCCGTCCCCGGCGGTGGCCGCCCGCCCCGGACTGCCCGGTATGCCGCCGCTGCTCGACCCGCACGACATCTACGCCGCCGACCGGCCCGGCAAGCTCGTCCCGCAGGTCAAGGACTATCCCTCGATGGTGTACGTCCCCAACACCATCTCCAACACCGTCAGCGTCATCGACCCGCGGACGTACAAGGTCGTCCGGACCATGCCGGTGGGTGTGCAGCCGCAGCACGTCGTGCCGTCCTGGGACATGAAGACGCTCTGGGTCAACAACGACCGCGGCAACAGCCTCACCCCGATCGACCCGCGCACCGGCAAGTCCGGGAAGACCGTCTCGGTCCACGACCCGTACAACCTCTACTTCACGCCCGACGGCAAGTACGCGATCGTCATGGCGTCGATGGACAAACAGCTGGTCTTCCGCGACCCGCACACCATGGCGGTCCGCAAGACCGTGCCGGTGAGCTGCGCCGGGGTCAACCACGCGGACTTCTCCGCCGACGGCCGGTACTTCATCGTCTCCTGCGAGTTCTCCGGCGAACTGCTCAAGGTCGACACCGCGAAGATGACGGTGACCGGCCAGCAGAAGCTGCCGCAGCACGGCGCGATGCCGCAGGACGTCAAGCTCTCCCCGGACGGGAAGACCTGGTACATCGCCGATATGACCTCCGACGGGGTGTGGGTCCTCGACGGCGACCACTTCACCCGGCCGAAGCTGCTCCGCACCGGCAAGGGCGCCCACGGCCTCTACGTCAGCCGTGACTCGAAGCAGATGTACATCTCCAACCGCGGCGAGGGCACCATCTCGCTGCTGGACTTCGCCACCGGCCGCCTCACCGGCAAATGGCACATCCGCGGCGGCGGCAGCCCCGACATGGGCGGCGTCTCCGCCGACGGCAAGGTCCTGTGGCTCTCCGGCCGCTACAACTCGGAGGTCTACGCCCTCGACACCCGTACGGGGAAGACCCTGGCGAAGATCCCGGTCGGCAACGGCCCGCACGGCCTCGCGGTCTACCCGCAGCCCGGCCGCTACTCCCTCGGCCACACCGGCATCTTCCGCTGACCGGCCGGACCGCACACCGGGCCGCGAAACGGCCGACTCCCGTACGGGGCGGGCCCGTACGGGAGTCGGAGGCGGGGGAGTGGACGGCCGCGGGTCAGGCGCTGTACTCGTCGGCCTTCCGGGGCTCGACGCCCTGGACCATGCCGCTGAGCACCATCGAACGGCCCTCGAAGCGCTCGGTGTCCACGCCGTTCTCCTTGAGGACACCCACCGCCGCGGTGTGGACCGCGCGCAGCACCGGCGTCGCCGCGCGCAGCGCGTCATCGGCCATGAAGCGGTGCCGCCAGGGCTTGTCCGCCCAGACGTGCCGCAGCCCGAACGGCTCGGGCAGCCCCAGCTTGCCGCCGAGGAAGTCCAGCACCGGCGGGAACCACGTCAGCGGGGCGCGGGCGGAGAGCCGGACGACCTCGGAGGGGTCGATCAGCGGCAGCGTCTGCTTACGCGTCTCCCAGAACTTGACGACCTTCGCGACCTCTTTGGTCTTGGGCGACGGCTTGCCGGTGAACAGGGAGTTGACCGGGCCGAGGGCGTGGCCGGTGACCTCGATACGCAGCGTCTCGTGCAGCACCGTGACCGTGATCAGCAACGTCAGCACCAACTGGCCGTCCCACAGCACGAACTGCACGCCCAGGTAGTGGCGGTTGCCGCTGCCGAACTGCTGCTCGTTGCAGATCCGCTCGACCTCGTGGCCGCGGATCTGGAAGGCGTCGGTGTCGGTGCCGTCCGGACGGCTGACCTCCTTGGCCTTCTCCCCGACCGGTACGACGATCCAGTGGTTGACCTGCGGCGCCTGCTGGAACCCGCCGGTGTGCAGCGGGCTGCGCTCCAGCATCCGCAGCTTGTCGTGGATCGCCCGGACGACGTCCCAGCTGCGGAACGGATGGATCTCCGTGCCCTCCTTCGCCGGCTTCAGCTCCTCGGCCAGATGCCAGCTGCCCCAGCGGGTGCCCATGCCGAGGATGCCGCGCGGACCGGCGTAGAAGACGACGTTGCTGCGCTGCTCCGCGGAGAGTTTGGCGAGATTGTGCCGCAGCGTCTCGGCCGCGATCTCGCCGGGATCGCCCGGCACCGCCTCGGGGATCTTCGCGCCGACCCCGCCGCCGTCCAGCAGCCCCTGCCACGCCTCGCGCAGCAGCACCGCCGTCCGCTCGCAGATCTGCTTGGCGAACCACCAGCCGACGATCGGGACGACGACCGCGGCCCGGGCGTACATCGGCCAGAAGCCCGTCGTCGGCAACTTGATCAGCAGGACCACCCCGGCCACCGCGAGCACGGCGAGCAGCGCCGAACCGCCGAGGGAGGTCTTGCCGTCCTTGGCGAGGTACTTCTTCAGCTGGAAGCCGCCCAGCCACAGCAGCACACCGGGCAGGAACGCCAGCCCGCACAGCAGCATGATCACCGTCAGCTTGGCGTCCCGCTGCTTGCGGATACGGGTGGCCGCCAGACAGTGCTCGACGATGACCTGCGGCTCGGTGCCGAAGGACTGGATGAGCGCCTTCCGGCCGCCGCCGAGCATCCGCGTCTGGATCGCCCGGGAGAACGCCTCGCCGAGATTCGGCTCGAAGAGCGAGATCTTGGGCTTCTTGATGTCGGAGGCGCCCGAGTCCGAATCCGCCTTGGAGATATCGGCCAACGGACTGTCCCGATACGCGGCGGAGGCCAACGCCTGGGTCGCCGCGGTCTGTCCCGCGCCCCCCAGGAGCGGGACCTGCGCCCCGGGACTGAAGTCGAAGCCGTCTGCTGCCACTGCCCGCCCCCAACGCCGCACCATCACTGCCGCGGCTCTTTACCCGTCCACCGCTCCTGGCACACCTGCCGAGCCCGTCCGGTCAGCGTACAGGCGGGGCCGGGCACAAGGGAGTTGACCGGACGGGCCGCCGGTCAATCGTTGACTATGCGCCGTTTTCCCCGCCCCGCCGCACCGCCTCGGCCAGCTGCTGCGGCATCGGCTCATGGCGCAGATGGGTCCGGGTGAAGCGGCCCGTGCCGTGTGCGAGCGAGCGCAGGTCGACGGCGTAGCGGGCGATCTCCGCCTCCGGCACCTCGGCCCGCACCCAGGTGTGGTCGCCGACCTCCTCCTGCTCGGTGCCGACCACCCGGCCGCGCCGTCCGGACAGATCGCTCAGCACCGCGCCGACGAACTCGTCCGGAATCAACACCGCGACCTCCGCGACCGGTTCGAGCAGGTCGATCCGTACCTGCCCGGCCGCGTCCCGCAGCGCCAGCGCCCCCGCCGCCTGGAACGCCGCGTCCGACGAGTCCACCGAGTGCGCCTTGCCGTCCCGCAGCGTGACCCGGACGTCGACGAGCGGATACCCGGCCGCCACCCCCTGCGCCGCCTGGGCGCGTACCCCCTTCTCCACCGACGTGATGAACTGCCGCGGCACCGCACCGCCCACCACCGTGTCCACGAACTCGATCCCGGAGCCCGCGGGCAGCGGCTCCACGTCGATTTCGCAGATCGCGAACTGCCCGTGCCCGCCGGACTGTTTGACCTGCCGCCCCCGCCCGGACGCCGCGCCGCCGAACGTCTCCCGCAGCGGCACGCGGTACGCCACGGTGTCGACCCGGACGCCGTACCGCGTCCGCAGCCGCTCCAGCGCGACCTCCGCATGCGCCTCGCCCAGGCACCACAACACCACCTGGCCGGTGTGCGGATGCCGCTCCAGACGCATCGTCGGATCCTCCGCGACCAGCCGCGCCAGCCCGTGCGAGAGCCTGTCCTCGTCCGCCTTGCCGTGCGCCTCGATCGCGACCGGCAGCTGCGGGTCGGGCATCGTCCACGGCGCCATCAGCAGCGGCCGCCCGCACGACGACAGGGTGTCGCCGGTCTCCGCCCGGCCGAGCTTCGCCACGTACGCCAACTCCCCGGCCACCGCCCGCGCCAGCGGCTGTTGCTGCTTCCCGGACGGCACGGACAGCGCGCCCACCCGCTCCTGCACGTCGTGGTCGGCGTGGCCGCGGTCCTCCAGACCGTGCCCCGAGACGTGCACCGCCTCGTCCGGCCGCAGCGTCCCGGAGAACACCCGCACCAGCGACAGCCGCCCGACGTACGGGTCGGAGGTGGTCTTGACGACCTCCGCCGCCAGCGGACCGGCCGGATCGCAGACCAGCGGCGGCCGCGGCGCGCCGTCGGGCGCGGTGACCTGCGGCGCGGTCCGCTCGCCCGGCGCCGGGAAACCCCGGACGAGGAGGTCCAGCAGCTCCACGGTGCCCAGCCCGCGGCGGGCGGCGCCGGTGGGCGGGGCGGCGGCGAGCACCGGGTGGAAGGTGCCGCGGGCGACCGCCGTCTCCAGGTCGGCGACGAGCGGGTCGACGTCCAGCTCCTCGCCGCCCACGTAGCGGTCCATCAGCGTCTCGTCCTCGCTCTCCGCGATGATCCCCTCGATCAACCGGCCGCGCGCCTCGTCCAGCAGCGCCCGCTCCGCGCCGTCCGGCTCCCGCTCGGTACGTTCGCCCGACGCGTATTCCGCCACCCGCCGCGTCAACAGCCCGAGCAGCCCCGTCACCGGTGCGTGGCCGTCCGCGCCCGCCGCGCCGTACAGCGGCAGATACAGGGGGAGCACCGCGTCCGGGTCGCCGTCGCCCAGCGCCTCGCCGCAGCCGCGCAGGACGGTGGCGACGTCGGCGCGGGCGGCGTCGAGATGGGTGAGGACCAGCGCCCGCGGCATGCCGACCGCCGCGCACTCCTCCCACACCGCGCGGGTCGCCCCGGCCACCTCCTCCGCGGCGGAGACCACGAAGAGGGCCGCGTCCGCCGCCCGCAGCCCGGCCCGCAGCTCCCCGACGAAATCGGCGTACCCGGGCGTGTCCAGCAGATTGATCCGGCAGCCACGCCACTCCACCGGCACCAGCGAGAGCTGGACCGAGCGCTGCCGCCGCTGTTCGATCGGGTCCTGGTCGGAGAGGGTGTCGCCGTCCTCGACCCGCCCGGCGCGGCCGGTGGCCCCGGCGGTCAGGGCCAGCGCCTCCACGAGGGTGGTCTTGCCCGCGCCGCTGTGGCCGACCAGGACCACGTTGCGGACGGCGGCGGGGCCGTCGGCCGCCCCCGCATCCGGCTTCTCGTTCATGCCCTCGCCTCCAGGTCGTCACCTTTGCGGTGATTCGAGCTTTCCACCGCGGTGGGGGCCCGTCCACAGGGGGCGGCGGGGGAGTGGCGGCCCGCGCCGGGCGGCCGGTCGTCCCCGGGCGGCGCGGTGGGTGCGCGGCGCCCGGGGAGCGCCTGGCTACGATGGGCCAGCCGGTGGCCCCTTGACCGCACGGCCCGTATCAACCTCCGGGAAGGCCATGCTGAACAAGTACGCGCGTGCGTTCTTCACGCGTGTTCTCACGCCGTTCGCCGCCCTGCTCATCCGCCTCGGCGTCAGCCCGGACGCGGTCACCCTCGTCGGTACGGGGGGCGTGGTCGCCGGTGCGCTGGCCTTCTACCCCCGCGGTGAGTTCTTCTGGGGCACCGTCGTCATCACCCTCTTCGTCTTCTCCGACCTGGTCGACGGCAACATGGCGCGGCAGCTGGGACGCTCCAGCCGCTGGGGCGCCTTCCTGGACTCCACCCTCGACCGGGTCGCCGACTCCGCGATCTTCGGCGGGCTCGCCCTCTGGTACGCCGGTGGCGGCGACAGCATGCTGCTCTGTGCCATCGCCATCTTCTGCCTCGCCAGCGGCCAGGTCGTCTCGTACACCAAGGCGCGCGGCGAGGCCATCGGGCTGCCGGTGAACGTCAACGGTCTGGTCGAACGCGCCGAGCGGCTGGTCATCTCCCTCGTCGCCTGCGGTCTGTCCGGGCTGCACGCCTTCGGGGTGCCCGGCGTCCAGATCCTGCTGCCGATCGCGCTGTGGATCGTCGCCGTCGGCAGCGCCGTCACCCTCGCCCAGCGTGTGGTGACGGTCCGCCGGGAGTCCGCCGAGGCGGACGCCGCCGTCGCCCACGGGGGGAAGGGCGCATGAGCCGCATCGACACCGACCGGCTCACCGACGCCCTCTACGGGCTGGGCTGGAGCACCGTCAAGAAGCTGCCCGAGGGCGTGGCGGTACGCCTCGGCCGCACGATCGCCGACGCCGCCTGGCGCCGCCGCGGCAAGGGCGTGCTGCGCCTGGAGGCCAACCTCGCCCGCGTCGTCCCGGACGCCACCCCGCAGCGGCTGACCGAGCTGTCCCGCGCCGGGATGCGCTCGTACATGCGCTACTGGATGGAGTCCTTCCGGCTGCCGTCCTGGAGCCGCGAACGGATAACGGCGGGCTTCGCCGCGCAGGACGTCGACCGGCTCAAGGGCGCCCTGGCCGACGACCGGGGGGTGATCCTCGCCCTGCCGCACATGGGCAACTACGACCTGGCGGGCGTCTGGGTGACCACCGCGCTCGGCGTCCCCTTCACCACCGTCGCCGAACGCCTCAAGCCGGAATCCCTCTACGACCGCTTCGTCGCCTACCGCGAGGGCCTGGGCATGGAGGTGCTGCCGCACACCGGCGGCGCCGCCTTCGGCACCCTCGCCCGGCGGCTGCGCGCCGGTGGCCTGGTCTGCCTCGTCGCCGACCGCGACCTCTCCAGCTCCGGCGTCGAGGTCGACTTCTTCGGCCACGCCGCGAAGATGCCCGCAGGACCCGCGATGCTCGCCGCCCGCACCGGCGCGATACTGCTGCCGGTCACCCTCTGGTACGACCGCTCGCCGGTGATGCGCGGCCGGATCCACCCCGAGGTCGAGGTCCCGGCGGAGGGCACCACCGCGGAGAAGACCGCCGTCATGACCCAGGCGCTCGCCGACGCCTTCGCCTCCGGCATCGCCGACCACCCCGAGGACTGGCACATGCTGCAACGCCTCTGGCTCGACGACCTGGAGCCGCGCGACGCGGCCCGCGGAACGGAGACGCCGTGAGAATCGGCATCGTCTGCCCCTACGCCTGGGACGTCCCCGGCGGCGTCCAGTTCCACATCCGCGACCTCGCCGAACACCTCCTCTCCCGCGGCCACCACGTCTCCGTCCTCGCCCCCGCCGACGACGGCACGCCGCTGCCGCCGTACGTCGTCTCCGCGGGCCGCGCGGTGCCGGTGCCGTACAACGGCTCCGTCGCCCGGCTGAACTTCGGCTTCCTCTCCGCCGCGCGGGTCCGCCGCTGGCTCCAGAACGGCGCCTTCGACGTCATCCACATCCACGAACCGGCCTCGCCCTCCCTCGGCCTGCTCTCCTGCTGGGCGGCGCGCGGCCCGATCGTCGCGACGTTCCACACCTCCAACCCGCGCTCCCGGGCGATGATCGCCGCGTACCCGATCCTGCAGCCCGCGCTGGAGAAGATCAGCGCGCGCATCGCGGTCAGCGAGTACGCCCGCCGCACCCTCGTCGAACACCTCGGCGGCGACGCGGTGGTCATCCCCAACGGCGTGGACGTCGACTTCTTCGCCCGCGCCGAGCCCAAGGCCGCCTGGCAGTCCGGCCCCGGGGACGCCGCGGCCACGGGGGCGGGCTCCGGCCCCACCATCGGCTTCATGGGCCGGATCGACGAGCCCCGCAAGGGCCTGCCGGTCCTGATGCGCGCCCTGCCCGCGATCCTCGCCGAGGTCCCCGGCGCCCGGCTGCTGGTCGCCGGGCGCGGCGACGAGGAGGAGGCGGTCGCCGCGCTGCCCCCCGAACTCCGCTCGCACGTCGAGTTCCTCGGCATGGTCAGCGACGAGGACAAGGCCCGCCTGCTGCGCAGCGTCGACCTGTACGTCGCCCCGAACACCGGCGGCGAGTCCTTCGGCATCATCCTCGTCGAGGCGCTGTCGGCCGGTGCGCCGGTGCTCGCCAGCGACCTCGACGCGTTCGCCCAGGTCCTCGACCAGGGCGAGGCCGGGGAACTGTTCGCCAACGAGGACGCCGACGCCCTCGCCGCCGCCGCCGTCCGCCTGCTCCGCGACCCCGCACGCCGCGCCGAACTGAGCGAACGCGGCTCCCGGCACGTGCGGCGCTTCGACTGGTCCACCGTCGGCGCCGACATCCTCGCGGTCTACGAGACGGTCACCGAGGGCGCCGAGCCCGGCCGCTCCGTCGCCGCCGACGAGCCCGCCGGGCGCACCGCCCAGGACTGACCGCCGCTACGGCCCGTGATCCCCGGGGCCGCCCGCGCCCCGCGGGTACGCCGTCCGGGCCGGTAGGGTGACGCCGCGTGACCACCTTCATCTGGATCGCGGCCGTCGTCGTCCTCATCGGCATCTACCTGAGCTGGACCGCGGGCCGCCTCGACCGGCTGCACGCCCGGATCGACGCGGCGCGCGCCGCTCTCGACGCGCAACTGCTGCGGCGCGCCTCGGTCGCCCAGGAGATCGGCACCTCCGGCGTCCTCGACCCCGCCGCCTCGATCGTGCTCTACCAGGCGGCGCACGCCGCCCGGCAGGCGCCGGAGGACGGCCGGGAGGTCGCCGAGAGCGAGCTGACCCAGGCGCTCCGCGCCACCCTCGGCGAGCGCGAGCAGGTGGCCGCGGTCCGCGAGGCGCCCGCCGGGGAGCAGACCCTCGCGGAGCTGACCGCCGCCGTCCGCCGCGTCCCCATGGCCCGCCGCTTCCACAACGACGCCGTACGGGCCGCCCGCGCGGTCCGCCGCCACCGGGTCGTGCGCTACTTCCGCCTCGCCGGACACGCGCCGTTCCCGCTCGCCTTCGAGATGGACGACGAGCCCCCGGCCGTCCTCGGGGACCCGCACCTGCCCGCCTGACCTGCGGCTGCCCCCGGCGGCACGAGCCACCGGCCACCAATTGGCCCTTTTCGCGGCCCCCTCACCAACGGTTGTGTGGGTGAAGAAGCGCAACCACCCGCATTGAGTGAGGTCAACCGTGTCCAGCACGCCCACCACGCCCCAGACCCCCGAGACCGGAACCGCCCGGGTCAAGCGCGGCATGGCCGAGCAGCTCAAGGGCGGCGTGATCATGGACGTCGTCACGCCCGAAGAGGCCAAGATCGCCGAGGACGCCGGTGCCGTCGCCGTCATGGCGCTGGAGCGGGTCCCCGCCGACATCCGCAAGGACGGCGGCGTCGCCCGGATGTCCGACCCGGACATGATCGACGGCATCATCGACGCCGTCTCCATCCCCGTCATGGCCAAGTCCCGCATCGGCCACTTCGTCGAGGCGCAGGTCCTGCAGTCCCTCGGCGTCGACTACATCGACGAGTCCGAGGTCCTCACCCCCGCCGACGAGGTCAACCACTCCGACAAGTGGGCCTTCACCACCCCCTTCGTCTGCGGCGCCACCAACCTCGGCGAGGCCCTGCGCCGGATCGCCGAGGGCGCGGCCATGATCCGCTCCAAGGGCGAGGCCGGTACCGGCAACGTCGTCGAGGCGGTCCGCCACCTCCGCCAGATCAAGGGCGAGATCGCCAAGCTGCGCGGCTGCGACAACAACGAGCTGTACGCCGCCGCCAAGGAGCTGCGCGCCCCCTTCGAGCTGGTCAAGGAGGTCGCCGAGCTGGGCAAGCTGCCCGTCGTGCTCTTCTCCGCCGGTGGCGTCGCCACCCCCGCCGACGCCGCGCTGATGCGCCAGCTCGGCGCCGAGGGCGTCTTCGTCGGCTCCGGCATCTTCAAGTCCGGCGACCCGGCCAAGCGCGCCGCCGCCATCGTGAAGGCCACCACCTTCTACGACGACCCGAAGGTCGTCGCGGACGTCTCCCGCAACCTGGGCGAGGCCATGGTCGGCATCAACTGCGACACCCTCCCCGAGGCCGAGCGGTACGCCAACCGCGGCTGGTGAACACGGAGATGACCACCCCCACCATCGGAGTCCTGGCCCTCCAGGGCGACGTCCGCGAGCACCTGGTGGCGCTCGCCGCGGCGGACGCCCTGGCCCGGCCGGTGCGCCGCCCCGAGGAACTGGCCGACCTCGACGGCCTCGTCGTCCCGGGCGGCGAGTCCACCACGATGTCCAAGCTCGCCGTCGTCTTCGGGATGCTGGAGCCGCTGCGCGACTTCGTCCGCTCCGGCCGCCCGGTCTACGGCACCTGCGCCGGCATGATCATGGTCGCCGACAAGCTCCTGGACGCCCGCGCGGACCAGGAGACGTTCGGCGGCGTCGACATGATCGTCCGCCGTAACGCCTTCGGACGGCAGAACGAGTCCTTCGAGGCGGCCGTCGACATGACGGGCATCCCCGGCGGTCCGGTCCACGGCGTCTTCATCCGCGCGCCCTGGGTCGAGTCCACCGGCGCCGCCGCCGAGGTCCTCGCGAGGTACGACGGACACACGGTGGCCGTCCGGCAGGGTAACGTCCTCGCCACGTCGTTCCACCCGGAGCTGACCGGCGACCACCGTGTACACGCCTTCTTCGTGGACATGGTGCGTACGGCGGTCTGATGCGCTCCCGGTAGGATCGGCGCGTTGGTTTCTCAATGGGTTACGCGAAGGAGACAGGCGGATGTCCGGCCACTCTAAATGGGCTACGACGAAGCACAAGAAGGCCGTGATCGATGCCAAGCGCGGCAAGCTCTTCGCGAAGCTGATCAAGAACATCGAGGTCGCGGCCCGGACCGGCGGCGCCGACCCGGACGGCAACCCGACCCTCTTCGACGCCATCCAGAAGGCGAAGAAGTCGTCGGTTCCCAACAAGAACATCGACTCCGCGCTCAAGCGCGGCGCGGGTCTCGAAGCCGGTGGCGCCGACTACGAGACGATCATGTACGAGGGTTACGGCCCCAACGGTGTCGCGGTGCTCATCGAGTGCCTCACCGACAACCGCAACCGTGCCGCCTCCGACGTCCGCGTCGCGATGACCCGCAACGGCGGCTCGATGGCCGACCCGGGCTCGGTGTCGTACCTCTTCAACCGCAAGGGCGTCGTGATCGTCCCCAAGGGCGAGCTGTCCGAGGACGACGTCCTGGGCGCGGTCCTGGACGCGGGCGCCGAGGAGGTCAACGACCTCGGTGAGAACTTCGAGGTGCTCAGCGAGGCCACCGACCTGATCGCGGTCCGCTCCGCGCTCCAGGAAGCCGGTATCGACTACGACTCGGCCGAGGCCAACTTCGTCCCGACCATGCAGGTCGAGCTGGAGGAAGAGGGCGCGCGCAAGATCTTCAAGCTGATCGACGCGCTGGAGGACAGCGACGACGTGCAGAACGTCTTCGCCAACTTCGACGTCTCCGACGAGACGATGGCCAAGATCGACGCCTGACGGGGCGTTCCTCCCGTACGACCGACAGCGGCCCGCCGGTGCGAACCGGCGGGCCGCTTCGGCTGACCGGCACCGGACGCGCCCGCCCGCGGCGGCGCCCGCGGCCCTGACCCGACGCGTTGTCAGTGGCAGCCGATAGCCTGCACGAACAGGCCGACGCTCCCGCGTCCGGCCGGTCGACCGAGGAGAAGGCACCGTGCGCGTACTGGGCGTGGACCCCGGGCTCACCCGCTGCGGCGTCGGCGTCGTGGACGGCGCCGTCGGCCGCCCCCTGACGATGGCGGGCGTCGGCGTGATCCGTACCCCCGCCGACGCCGAGATCGCCGACCGCCTCGTCCTCGTCGAGCGCGGCATCGAGCAGTGGCTGGACGAACACCGCCCCCAATACGTCGCCGTGGAGCGGGTGTTCAGCCAGCACAACGTCCGTACGGTCATGGGCACCGCCCAGGCCAGCGCGGTCGCCATGCTCTGCGCCGCCCGCCGCGGACTCCCGGTCGCCCTGCACACCCCCAGCGAGGTCAAGGCCGCGGTCACCGGCTCGGGACGGGCCGGGAAGGAGCAGGTCGGCGCGATGGTGACCCGGCTGCTCCGGCTCGACGCGCCACCCAAGCCGGCCGACGCCGCCGACGCGCTGGCGCTGGCCATATGCCACATCTGGCGCGCCCCCGCCTCCGGCCGCCTCCAGCAGGCACACGCCGCGGCCCGCCGCGCCGCACCCTCCGCCCGTACCCCCGGCGTCCGCCGGGCCGCTCCCCAGAAGGGCATCCGATGATCGCCTTCGTCTCCGGGCCGGTCGCGGCCCTCGGACCGGACACCGCCGTCGTCGAGGTCGGCGGCGTCGGCATGGCCGTCCAGTGCACCCCGGACACCCTCTCCGGCCTGCGCATCGGCAAGCCCGCCCGGCTCGCCACCTCCCTCGTCGTCCGCGAGGACTCGCTGACCCTCTACGGCTTCGCCGACGACGACGAGCGGGCCACCTTCGAACTGCTCCAGACCGCCAGCGGCGTCGGCCCGCGCCTGGCACAGGCCATGCTCGCCGTGCACTCTCCCGACGCACTGCGCCGCGCGGTCGCCACCGCCGACGAGAAGGCGCTCACCGCCGTCCCCGGCATCGGCAAGAAGGGCGCCCAGAAGCTGCTGCTTGAGCTGAAGGACCGCCTCGGCGCGCCGCTCGGCACCGGCGGCGCGCCCGCCCCGGTCACCACGGGCTGGAGCGATCAGCTGCACGCCGCGCTGATCGGCCTCGGCTACGCCACCCGCGAGGCCGACGAGGCGGTCGCCGCCGTCACCCCGCAGGCCGACGCCGCCGTCGCCGGGGGCGGCACCCCGCAGATCCCGCAGCTCCTCAAGGCGGCGCTGCAGACCCTCAACCGCACCCGCTGAGCCGCCCGGCCCGGCCCCCGCCGGACCGCGCCCGCACCCCCACACCCCGGCGGCCCCGCCGCCCCGACCCCGCGAGGCAATCCGCAGTGAACTGGGACGACACCGCACCGTCCGCCGCAACCGACCCGGCCCTGGCCGCGGACCGGCTGGTCGGCGCCGCCGCCGACGGCGAGGACACCGCGGTCGAGGCCGCGCTGCGCCCCAAGGACCTCGGGGAGTTCGTCGGCCAGGAGCGGGTGCGCGAACAGCTCGACCTGGTGCTGCGCGCCGCCCGCGCCCGCGGCGCCACCGCCGACCACGTCCTGCTCTCCGGCGCCCCCGGCCTCGGCAAGACCACTCTCTCGATGATCATCGCCGCCGAGATGGGCGCCCCGATCCGCATCACCTCAGGCCCCGCCATCCAGCACGCCGGTGACCTCGCGGCGATCCTCTCCTCCCTCCAGGAGGGCGAGGTCCTCTTCCTCGACGAGATCCACCGGATGTCGCGCCCCGCCGAGGAGATGCTCTACATGGCGATGGAGGACTTCCGCGTCGACGTCGTCGTCGGCAAGGGCCCCGGCGCCACCGCCATCCCCCTCGAACTCCCGCCGTTCACCCTCGTCGGCGCCACCACCCGGGCCGGTCTGCTGCCGCCCCCGCTCCGCGACCGCTTCGGCTTCACCGGCCACATGGAGTTCTACGCCCCGCCGGAGCTGGAGCGCGTCATCCACCGCTCCGCCGGGCTGCTCGACGTCGAGATCGACGCCGAGGGCGCCGCCGAGATCGCCGGACGCTCCCGCGGCACGCCCCGTATCGCCAACCGCCTCCTGCGCCGCGTCCGCGACTACGCCCAGGTCAAGGCGGACGGTGTGATCACCCGCACCACCGCCGCGCGCGCCCTGGACGTCTACGAGGTCGACGCCCGCGGACTGGATCGCCTCGACCGCGCCGTCCTCACCGCCCTGCTGAAGCTCTTCGGCGGCGGTCCCGTCGGCCTGTCCACCCTCGCGGTCGCCGTGGGGGAGGAGCGCGAGACCGTCGAGGAGGTCGCCGAACCGTTCCTGGTCCGCGAGGGCCTGCTGGCCCGCACCCCCCGTGGCCGGATCGCGACCCCCGCGGCCTGGGCCCACCTCGGCCTCGTCCCGCCCCAGCAACAACCGGGCGCAACGGGACAGCAGGGCCTCTTCGGGGCGTGACGGCGCGGAGAGTCGCCCGGTCAGGAACTGCGGTGCGATGCTGGGCGTTGTTCCACTGGTGCGGACTGACTTAGACTCCGCCGATGCCGTCCCGGCAGCGGGCGGCGTTTCCCACCCCCGCTATACGAGACCGCGACTCAGCGGTCGTGCGAAGGAATTTCTGTCCCGTGAGTACCGTGACTTTCCTCCCTTTCATCGTCCTCATCGGGGCCATGTTCCTGATGACCCGGTCCGCCAAGAAGAAGCAGCAGGCGGCCACGCAGATGCGTAACGAGATGCAGCCGGGCACCGGTGTCCGGACGATCGGGGGCATGTACGCGACCGTCAAGGAGATCCACGAGGAGACGGTCCTCCTCGAGGTGGCCCCCGGCGTGCACGCCGTGTACGCGAAGAACGCCGTCGGCGCGGTCCTCGCGGACGAGGAGTACAACCGGATCATCGACGGCGCCGACCCGGTCGTGCCCGACGACATCTCCTCGCTGACCGGTGACGACACCGCCACCGTTTCGGGTGAGAAGTCCGACAAGATCGACCTCGGCAAGGGTGACGCCGCGGCCGCCGACAAGCCCGAGGCCGACGAGAAGTCCGCCGAGGAGACCCCGGCCACCGCCGAGAAGGACGCGTCCGCCGAGGAGAAGAAGTCCGGCGACGCCGACGCGAAGTAGCCCCGCCCCACGGAACCGCGACGCGCCCCGCTGCGGGCGCCGCGGTTCCGTGACGGTCTAGGCTCCGGCGGGGGCACGTCCCCACAACACTTCGTGGCCGCTCGGCAGACACCTCCGACCGAGCGGTTGGACAGGGAGAAACGAGAAGGTGGCAGCACCGAAGAAGGGCCGCAGGGCACCGGCCGGCCAGGGCAAGCCGGGGCGCACCCTGGTCCTCATCCTGATCGCCATGGTGGCGCTCGTCGGAGGCATGTTCTACTCCGGCACGCTGACGCCCCGGCTGGGAATCGACCTGGCGGGCGGCACCAGCTTCACGCTCCAGGCCCAGAACCAGCCGGGCAAGCCCAACGCGATCAACGAGACCAACATGAAGACCGCCGCCGACATCATGGAGCGGCGCGTCAACGGTCTGGGCGTGACCGAGTCCGAGGTCCAGACCCAGGGCACCGACCACATCATCGTGAACATCCCCAAGGGGACGGACGCGAAGCAGTCCCGCCAGCAGGTCGGCACCACCGCCCAGCTCGGCTTCCGCCCGGTGCTCACCACCACCGCGGGTGGCAAGACCCCCGAGCAGCCGTCCGGTACCCCCTCGGCGGGCGGCAAGCAGGGTGGCAAGGACACCGGCGGCAAGGACGGGAAGTCCGGCGACGAGGCCGCGGACGGCAAGTCCGGCGACGACCCGAAGCCCACCGCGAGCGCCACCACCCAGGGCCGTGCCGTCACGGACGCCCTGAAGAAGGACCCCACCCCCGGCGGCTCCGCCACGCAGAAGCCCCAGACGCCCGCGACCCCGCCCGTCCCGGGCCAGGCGGGCATCCCCCCGGCGTTGCAGAAGCAGCTCGCCGCCCTGGACTGCTCCACCAAGCAGAGCCGCGCGCTCGCCGGTGAGAAGGCCGCCGGCGCCAAGCCGAGCGAACCGGTCGTGGCCTGCAAGGACGACGGCTCGCAGAAGTACGTGCTCGGTCCGGTCGGCGTCGAGGGCACCGACGTCAAGAACGCCAAGGCGGTCTTCGACGGTCAGACCGGCCAGGGCTGGATCGTCCAGATGGACTTCACCTCCGACGGCGGCAAGAAGTTCGCGGACATCACCGGCCAGCTGGCCACCAAGGCCCAGCCGCAGAACCAGTTCGCGATCGTCCTGGACGGTGCGGTCGTCTCCGACCCGCGCGTCAGCCAGCGGCTCAACGGCGGCAGCGCCACCATCTCCGGCGGCTTCACCCAGCAGACCGCCGAGGACCTCGGCAACATGCTGTCCTACGGCGCCCTGCCGCTCTCCTTCAAGATCGCGGACGAGACGACGGTCACCGCGGCGCTCGGCGGTGAGCAGCTCCACGCCGGTCTGGTCGCCGGTGCGATCGGCCTCGCCCTCGTCATCGTCTACCTCGTCGCCTACTACCGCGGTCTGGCGCTGGTCGCCCTGGCCAGCCTCGGCGTCTCGGCGGTCCTGACGTACACGATCATGACGCTGCTCGGCCCCACCATCGGGTTCGCGCTGAACCTCCCGGCGGTCTGCGGCGCCATCGTCGCCATCGGTATCACCGCCGACTCCTTCATCGTCTACTTCGAGCGCATCCGGGACGAGATCCGCGAGGGCCGCTCGCTGCGCCCGGCCGTCGAGCGCGGCTGGCCGCGTGCCCGCCGGACGATTCTGGTCTCCGACTTCGTGTCGTTCCTGGCCGCCGCGGTGCTCTTCATCGTCACCGTCGGCAAGGTCCAGGGCTTCGCGTTCACCCTCGGTCTGACCACGCTCCTCGACGTCGTCGTGGTGTTCTTCTTCACCAAGCCGCTGATGACGCTGCTGGCCCGCCGCAAGTTCTTCGCCGACGGCCATCCCTGGTCCGGCCTCGACCCGCGGCGCCTGGGCGCCCGGCCGCCGCTGCGCCGCCGTCGTACCGCCGCCCCCACCCAGACGAAGGAGGCGTGAGATGTCCAAGCTCGGCAACCTCGGCGCCCGGCTCTACCGCGGTGAGGTCGGCTACGACTTCATCGGCAAGCGGAAGATCTGGTACGGCATCTCGATCCTCATCACCATCACGGCCCTCGTCGGTCTGGCGGTGCGCGGCCTGAACATGGGCATCGAGTTCTCCGGCGGCGCGGTCCTCACCACGCCGAAGACCTCCGTCTCCTCCTCCGAGGCGCAGCACCTGGCCGAGTCCGCCTCCGGCGGCCACCAGGCCATGGTGCAGAAGCTCGGCGGCGGAGCCCTGCGCATCCAGATCAGCGATCTGGACACCAAGCAGGCCGTCCCGGTCCAGGAGAAGCTGGCCGAGGACCTGAAGGTCCCGGTCAAGGAGATCAACACCCAGCTGGTCGGCCCGAGCTGGGGCGAGGAGATCGCCAACAAGGCGTGGCTGGGCCTGGGGATCTTCATGGTCCTCGTGGTCATCTACCTCGCCATCGCCTTCGAGTGGCGGATGGCGCTCGCCGCCCTGATCGCGCTGATCCACGACCTGACGATCACCGTCGGCGTCTACGCGCTGGTCGGCTTCGAGGTCACCCCGGGCACCGTGATCGGTCTGCTCACCATCCTCGGATACTCCCTCTACGACACGGTCGTCGTCTTCGACAGCCTCAAGGAAGCCTCCAAGGACATCACCAAGCAGACCCGCTTCACCTACAGCGAGGTCGCCAACCGCTCGATCAACGGCACGCTGGTCCGCTCGATCAACACCACCGTCGTCGCGCTGCTGCCGGTCGCCGGTCTGCTCTTCGTCGGTGGCGGTGTGCTGGGCGCCGGGATGCTCAACGACATCTCGCTCGCCCTCTTCGTCGGCCTCGCCGCCGGTGCGTACTCCTCGATCTTCATCGCGACCCCGCTGGTCGCCGACCTGAAGAACACCGAGCCGCAGATGAAGGCGCTGGCCAAGCGGGTCAAGGCCAAGCGCGCCTCGGCCGCCGCCAAGGAGGCGGAGCAGCCGCAGGACGACGACCCCGAGCCCGCCGACGACCCGGCCGCGGCCGGTCTCGTCGGCCCCCGCTCGCAGCCCGTCGCCCGTAGCCGCGGTCGCGGCCGTCCGTCGGGCAAGCGCCGATGACCGCCCCCGCGGCCCTGCGCGAGCTGCTGCTCGGCCGGATCACCGATGTGCCGGACTACCCGCAGCCGGGTGTGGTGTTCAAGGACATCACCCCGCTGCTGGCCGACCCCGACGCGTTCGGGGCGCTCACCGACGCCCTGGCCGAGCTGTGCGTACGCCACCGCGCGGACAAGATCGCCGGTCTGGAGGCGCGCGGCTTCATACTGGCCGCCCCCGCCGCCGTCCGCGCCGGTGTCGGCTTCGTCCCGGTCCGCAAGGCCGGCAAGCTGCCCGGCGCCACCCTGGGCCAGACGTACGACCTGGAGTACGGCCGGGCCGAGATCGAGATCCACGCCGATGCGCTGGAGCCCGGCGACCGGGTCCTGGTCATCGACGACGTGCTCGCCACCGGCGGCACCGCCGACGCCTCGCTCCAGCTGGTGCGGCGGGCGGGCGCCGAGGTCGCGGGCCTGGCGGTCCTGATGGAGCTGGGCTTCCTGGAGGGCCGTAAGCGCCTGGAGGCCACGCTGAAGGGCGCTCCGCTGGAGGCCCTGGTCACGGTCTGAGCCGGTCCGGCACCACCACGGCGCCGGGGCTCCGGGGATCCTTCCCCCGGGGCCCCGGCGCCGTTGTCGTGGCCGCCGTCACCGTCGCAGGAGAGGACCGGCGCCCGGGCCGATACGATGGCACCCCGGCCCGGTCGTGGCGCGATCGTGGCCTTGTGGTCCGGAACCACTTGAGGAGTGCTCTTGCCAGACGAGGCCCAGCCGCTCTCCCCCCGGCCGCGTCCGGCGGGGTCCGCCGACGCGTCGGGGAACGAGCCGAAGCCGCGGGCCGCGGGCCCCGCGGGCGCGCAGCCCGAAGACCGGGACGCCGCCCGCGACGGAGCCGCGCCCGGGCCCGGTACGTCCCCCGCCGGTGGCGGAGCACGGCCGGACACCCCCGAGCAGCAGCCGTCCGCCCGGCCGCAAGCCCCCGAACCGGCCACGCCGCGGCCCCCGGCCGTCCGGCCCACGCCGACCTCGGTCGCCAAACCGGCGCCGCCCGCGGCCGTCGGGCGCTCCGGCTCCTCCAGCCGCGTCCGCGCCCGCCTCGCCCGCCTCGGCGTGCAGCGCTCCAGCCCGTACAACCCGGTCCTGGAGCCGCTGCTGCGCGTGGTGCGGAGCAACGACCCCAAGATCGAGGCGGCCACGCTCCGGCAGATCGAGCGGGCCTATCAGGTCGCCGAGCGCTGGCACCGCGGCCAGAAGCGCAAGAGCGGCGATCCGTACATCACCCACCCGCTCGCGGTGACCACGATCCTCGCCGAGCTGGGCATGGATCCGGCCACCCTCATGGCCGGGCTGCTGCACGACACCGTCGAGGACACCGAGTACGGCCTCGACACCCTGCGCCGCGACTTCGGCGACCAGGTCGCGCTGCTCGTCGACGGCGTCACCAAGCTCGACCGGGTGAAGTTCGGCGAGGCGGCGCAGGCCGAGACCGTCCGCAAGATGGTCGTCGCGATGGCCAAGGACCCGCGCGTCCTCGTCATCAAGCTCGCCGACCGCCTGCACAACATGCGCACCATGCGCTACCTCAAGCGGGAGAAGCAGGAGAAGAAGGCCCGCGAGACGCTGGAGATCTACGCCCCGCTGGCGCACCGGCTGGGCATGAACACCATCAAGTGGGAGCTGGAGGACCTCGCCTTCGCGATCCTCTACCCCAAGATGTACGACGAGATCGTCCGCCTCGTCGCCGAGCGGGCCCCCAAGCGCGACGAGTACCTGGCCATAGTGACCGACGAGGTCCAGGCCGATCTGCGCGCCGCCCGCATCAAGGCCACCGTCACCGGCCGCCCCAAGCACTACTACAGCGTCTACCAGAAGATGATCGTCCGCGGCCGGGACTTCGCGGAGATCTACGACCTGGTGGGCATCCGCGTCCTCGTGGACACCGTCCGCGACTGCTACGCGGCGCTCGGCACCGTCCACGCGCGATGGAATCCGGTCCCCGGCCGGTTCAAGGACTACATCGCGATGCCGAAGTTCAACATGTACCAGTCGCTGCACACGACGGTCATCGGCCCCGCGGGCAAGCCCGTCGAGCTGCAGATCCGCACCTTCGACATGCACCGCCGCGCCGAGTACGGCATCGCCGCGCACTGGAAGTACAAGCAGGAGGCCGTCGCCGGTGCCTCCAAGGTCCGTACCGACGTCCCCAAGGGCGCGGGCGGCAAGGGCGACACCGTCAACGACATGGCCTGGCTGCGGCAGTTGCTCGACTGGCAGAAGGAGACCGAGGACCCGGGCGAGTTCCTGGAGTCGCTCCGCTTCGACCTCTCCCGCAACGAGGTCTTCGTCTTCACCCCGAAGGGCGACGTCATAGCGCTGCCCGCCGGGGCCACCCCCGTCGACTTCGCGTACGCCGTCCACACCGAGGTCGGCCACCGCACGATAGGCGCCCGCGTCAACGGGCGGCTCGTCCCGCTCGAATCGACGCTGGACAACGGCGATCTGGTGGAGGTCTTCACCTCCAAGGCGACCGGCGCCGGTCCGTCGCGGGACTGGCTGGGCTTCGTGAAGTCCCCGCGCGCCCGCAACAAGATCCGTGCGTGGTTCTCCAAGGAGCGGCGCGACGAGGCGATCGAGCAGGGCAAGGACGCCATCGCCCGCGCCATGCGCAAGCAGAACCTCCCCATCCAGCGCATCCTGACCGGCGACTCGCTGGTCACCCTCGCGCACGAGATGCGCTACCCGGACATCTCCTCGCTCTACGCGGCGATCGGCGAGGGCCATGTCGCCGCCCAGAGCGTCGTCCAGAAGCTGGTGCAGGCGCTCGGCGGGCAGGAGGAGGCCACCGAGGACATCGCCGAGTCCACCCCGATCCGGCGCTCCAAGCGGCGTTCCAGCGCGGATCCCGGTGTGGTGGTCAAGGGCGTCGACGACGTCTGGGTGAAGCTGGCGCGCTGCTGTACGCCGGTGCCGGGCGACCCGATCATCGGGTTCGTCACGCGCGGCAGCGGCGTATCGGTTCACCGCGCCGACTGCGTCAACGTCGACTCCCTCTCCCGGCAGCCGGAGCGGATCCTGGAGGTCGAGTGGGCGCCCACCCAGTCCTCCGTCTTCCTCGTCGCCATCCAGGTGGAGGCGCTGGACCGCTCCCGGCTGCTGTCGGACGTCACCCGCGTCCTGTCCGACCAGCACGTCAACATCCTCTCCGCGGCCGTCCAGACCTCCCGCGACCGCGTCGCCACCTCCCGCTTCACCTTCGAGATGGGCGACCCCAAGCACCTGGGCCACGTCCTGAAAGCGGTCCGCGGGGTGGAGGGCGTCTACGACGTGTACCGCGTGACATCCGCGCGACGCCCCTAGGCGCAGGCCCGACACGGAAGAACCCCCGCCCGGTCCCGAAGGTCCGAGCGGGGGTTCTTCCTACGTGGTCGGGGCTCAGCCGCCGAACTCCTCCAGGCCCTTCAGCGCCTGGTCGAGCAGGGCCCTGCGGCCCGCCAGCTCCCGGCCGAGCTTGTCCGCCTTGGCGGTGTTACCGGCCGCCCGCGCGGTCTCGATCTGCTTCTCCAGCTTGTCGACCGCGTCCTGCAGCTGACCCGTCAGGCCCGCGGCCCGGGCCCGCGCCTCCGGGTTCGTCCGCCGCCACTCGGCCTCCTCGGCGTCCTGGATGGCGCGCTCCACGGCGTGCATCCGGCCCTCGATCTTCGGGCGGGCGTCCCGCGGGACGTGCCCGATGGCCTCCCACCGCTCGTTGACCGAACGGAACGCGGACCGCGCCGCCTTGAGGTCGGTGACCGGCAGCAGCTTCTCCGCCTCGGCGGCCAGCTCCTCCTTGCGGGTCAGGTTCTCCCGCTGCTCGGCGTCGCGCTCGGCGAACACCTCACCGCGCGCCTGGAAGAAGACGTCCTGCGCGCCGCGGAAGCGGTTCCACAGGTCGTCCTCGTGCTCGCGCTGGGCGCGGCCCGCGGCCTTCCAGTCGGTCATCAGCTCGCGGTACCGGGCGGCGGTCGCCCCCCAGTCCGTCGAATTCGAGAGCGCCTGCGCCTCGGCGACCAGCTTCTCCTTGACCTTGCGGGACTCCTCACGCTGCGCGTCCAGCGACGCGAAGTGCGCCTTGCGCCGCTTGGAGAACGCCGAGCGGGCGTGCGAGAAGCGGTGCCACAGCTCGTCGTCCGCCTTGCGGTCCAGCCGCGGCAGGCCCTTCCAGGTGTCGACCAGCGCGCGCAGCCGCTCACCCGCCGCCCGCCACTGCTCGCTGGCGGCCAGCTCCTCGGCCTCGGCGACCAGCTTCTCCTTGGCCACCCGGGCCTCGTCGCTCTGCTTCGCCTTCTGCGCCTTGCGCTCCTCGCGCCGCGCGTCGACGGTGGCGACCAGCGCGTCGAGCCGCTTCCTCAGCGCTTCCAGGTCACCCACCGCGTGGTGCTCGTCGACCTGCTTGCGCAGATGGTCGATCGCGGCCGTCGCGTCCTTCGCCGACAGGTCGGTGGTCTTGACCCGGCGCTCCAGGAGGCCGATCTCGACGACCAGGCCCTCGTACTTGCGCTCGAAGTAGGCGAGAGCCTCCTCGGGGGTTCCCGCCTGCCACGATCCGACGACCTGCTCGCCATCGGCGGTACGCACGTACACGGTCCCCGTCTCATCGACGCGGCCCCATGGGTCGCTGCTCACAGCGCCTCCTCCACATGACACCGACGAGGGCGTGCGGCCCCCCGGCGTCGTCCACAGTTTCTGTCCGCCGGGGCTGCGCCCCGGCCGGTCCGACGGGCTGTCTTGCGGGAGAGGGGCCGGCCGTCGGAACAGGCACCCTCCACATACGCCAATCTAGGCGACCCGGCGGTCGGCTGTCCGCATCCAGCACGACCGAATTCCACCGGCCCGCAGCCTTTCTACGAGGCGGTTACCGTCGCGCGGTCGATGACGACGGTGGCGTTCGGCGCGGTGTCGCCGGTCTGGGGATCGGGCGAGGAACCGGCGTCGGTGATCTTCTTCAGTACGTCGGTGCCGCCGGTGATCCTGCCGAACGGCGTGTAGTTGGGCGGCAGTTTGCTGTCCTGGTAGACGAGGAAGAACTGACTGCCGCCGGTGTTGCGGGTCTTGTCGTGCTTCCCGTCGTAGCGGTTGGCCATCGCGACCGTGCCCGCCGGGTAGACGTCGCCCTTCAGCCGCGGGTCCTTCAGATTCTCGTCCGGGATCGTGTACCCGGGGGTGCCGCGGCCGGTGCCCGTCGGGTCGCCGCACTGCAGGACGTAGATGCCGGAGTCGACGAGCCGGTGGCAGCGGCTGTGGTCGAAGTAGCCCTGCTTCGCGAGGAAGGCGAAGGAGTTCACCGTGTGCGGCGCCTTCGCGGCGTCCAGCTGCAGATCGATCTCACCGCAGGTGGTCCGTAGCTTCGCGGTGTACGTCGCGGAGGTGTCCACGGACATCTCCGGCTCCTTCTTCCACGTCTTCTTCGACGCCGCACCCTTCTCGGGACGGGCGCACGGGTCGGCCGGTTTCGTGGGGGCGGCCGCCGCGGCGTCGTCGTGATCGCCACCGGCCAGCCCCGCGGTGGCGTACGCGGCTCCGCCCGCGGCGAGGACCACGGCGAGCACACCCGCGATGATGACGTTGCGGCGTTTGGCCTTGTGCCGGGCCTCGGCGCGCCGCTGCTGCTGGCGCGCGTACTTCTCCCTGGCGAGCTGCCGCCGTCGCTGATCGCTGCTGACCACCGGTCGTCTCCTGTCCTGCACTGCGTGCCGCGCTCGGTCGCTCGGGTGACGAGCTGGGGCGAAGGTCTCGGCGCCCCAGGTCGTGGGCCGTGGCCGTACCGTATACGGGTTCGCCGCCGCCTCAGGTGCGCCGGTAGGCTCTGGAGCTGCCGAGTTGTTCCGGGAGCGGCCGCCTGCGCGAGGCGCCCGACCCCACGACCTTTAAGGACGAACGTGCTGATTGCCGGGTTCCCCGCCGGGGCCTGGGGGACCAACTGCTATCTGGTCGCCCCCGCCGCCGGCGAGGAGTGCGTGATCATCGATCCGGGCCACCGCGCCGCACAGGGCGTCGAGGAGGCGGTCGCCAAGCACCGCCTCAAGCCCGTCGCGGTCGTCCTCACCCACGGCCACATCGACCACGTCGCCTCGGTCGTCCCGGTGTGCGGTGCGCACGACGTACCCGCCTGGATCCACCCCGAGGACCGCTACATGATGAGCGATCCGGAGAAGGCCCTCGGCCGGGCCATCGGCGCCCCGCTCATGGGCGAGCTGACGGTGGGGGAGCCGGACGACGTCAAGGAGCTGACGGATGGCAGCACCCTGCAACTGGCCGGGATGGACTTCTCCGTCGCGCACGCACCGGGCCATACCAAGGGGTCGGTGACCTTCCGGATGCCCGAGCAGGCCGACGTCCCGCCGGTCTTCTTCTCGGGCGACCTGCTGTTCGCCGGCTCCATCGGACGCACCGATCTGCCGGGCGGCGATCACGCCGAGATCCTGCGGTCGCTGGCACGTGTGTGCCTGCCGCTGGAGGACTCGACCGTCGTCCTGTCCGGCCACGGCCCCCAGACCACCATCGGCCGCGAGCGCGCCGGCAACCCCTATCTGCGGGAGCTGGCCGCCGGCCTCGGAGAGGGCACCACCGCCCCTCCGCGACGAGGAATGTGACGAGACTTTCCGTGAGCACCTTTCAGGCCCCCAAGGGCACGTACGACCTGCTTCCCCCCGATTCCGCGACCTACCTCGCGGTCCGCGAGGCGATCTCCGCACCGCTGCGCAACTCCGGCTACGGCTACATCGAGACGCCCGGCTTCGAGAACGTCGAGCTGTTCGCCCGCGGTGTCGGTGAGTCCACCGACATCGTGACCAAGGAGATGTACGCCTTCGAGACCAAGGGCGGCGACAAGCTCGCACTGCGCCCCGAGGGCACCGCCTCCGTGCTGCGCGCGGCGCTGGAGGCCAACCTCCACAAGGGCGGCAACCTCCCCGTCAAGCTCTGGTACTCCGGTTCGTACTACCGCTACGAGCGTCCGCAGAAGGGCCGCTACCGCCACTTCTCGCAGGTCGGCGCGGAGGCCATCGGCGCGGAGGACCCGGCGCTCGACGCCGAGCTGATCATCCTCGCCGACCAGGCGTACCGCTCGCTGGGGCTGCGGAACTTCCGCATCCTGCTGAACTCGCTCGGCGACAAGGAGTGCCGCCCGGTCTACCGCGCCGCCCTCCAGGAGTTCCTGCGCGGCCTCGACCTGGACGACGACACCCGCCGCCGCGTCGACATCAACCCGCTGCGCGTCCTCGACGACAAGCGGGAGGCCGTCCGCAAGCAGCTGACCGGCGCCCCGGCGCTCGGCGACTACCTCTGTGAGGCGTGCAAGGCGTACCACGAGCAGGTCCGCGAGCTGCTGACCGCGGCGGGCGTCGCCTTCGAGGACGACGCCAACCTGGTGCGCGGTCTCGACTACTACACCCGCACCACCTTCGAGTTCGTCCACGACGGTCTCGGCTCGCAGTCCGCGGTGGGTGGCGGCGGCCGTTACGACGGTCTGTCCGAGATGATCGGCGGCCCGGCGCTGCCGTCCGTCGGCTGGGCGCTCGGCGTCGACCGCACGGTGCTGGCCCTGGAGGCGGAGGGCGTCACACTCGACATCCCGGCGGCCACCGCGGTCTACGCGGTCCCGCTCGGCGAGGAGGCCCGCCGGGTGCTGTTCGGCCAGGTCACCGCGTTGCGCAAGGCCGGGATCGCGACGGACTTCGCCTTCGGCGGCAAGGGCCTGAAGAACGCCATGAAGTCGGCGAACCGCTCCGGCGCCCGGCTGGCGCTGGTCGCCGGTGAGCGCGATCTGGCCGAGGGCGTCGTCCAGCTGAAGAACCTGGAGAGCGGCGAGCAGACCGCCGTGCCGCTGGACACGGTGGTCGACGAGGTCCGGCGCACGCTGGGCTGACCCGCCACGACGGCCGACGGGGCCGGGCCGGACGCCTTCGGGTGGCCGCCCCGGCCCCGTTCCGTTCCCGGGGCGGCCACCTCCGTCAAGGCCGTGCCCGGCCGTTCACCCGCCTGATCGGTTCGTACCGCGCCCGGGGTGGGAAGGGGCGGCCCGCGAGGCGGTGACGGCGCTGTTCGGGGCGGTGGCGCGGGCGGTGCCGGGGCCGCGGGGAGCGGTCGGCGCGGCCTCGCGCGCGTTCCTCTTTATGTCCTTCGAACGGTGGCACGCACGGTCGGTGGGGCAGAATGTGGAAGCGGCCGCTGCCCGCGGGCCCGCTTGTCCACCCCACCCCACAAGGGATCGACGGAACCGCGATATGACGACGACAGCGCTTGACGACGTGTCCACCGACGACGACCGCGACCGCGGCCCGATCGGGGCGGGCCGCGGACTCTCCTGGCTGCTGGTGATCACCGGTGCGCTGGGCATCCTCGCGTCGTGGGTCATCACGACCGACAAGATCGAGCTGCTGAAGGACCCGAACTTCAAGCCCGCGTGCAGCTTCAACCCGATCATCTCCTGCGGCAGCGTGATGCAGAGCGCCCAGGCCGAGGTCTTCGGATTCCCGAACCCGATGGCCGGGATGCTCGCGTTCCCCGTGGTCGTCGCGATCGGCGTCGGTCTCCTGGCGGGCGCCCGCTACCGCCGCTTCTACTGGATCGGCCTCAACATCGGCACCCTGCTGGGCACGGTGTTCTGCATGTGGCTGATGACGCAGTCGCTGTACCACATCAACGCCCTGTGCCTGTGGTGCACGCTCACCTGGTGCGCCACGCTCCTGATGTTCTGGTACACCACCGTCCACAACATCAAGCACCGCATCATCCCGGTGCCCGCCGGACTGCGCGGCGCGGTGCTGGAGTTCCACTGGGTCGTCCCGGTGCTCTGGTACGGCACCATCGGGCTGCTGATCCTCACCCGCTGGTGGTCGTACTGGTCGTCGCTGCTCTGAGTCACCCCGCGCCCGGTCCGCCGCCCGGTCGCCGGTCCCGCGCGGACCGGCGGCCGGGCGGCGTTGTCAGTGGGGTGACATAGGCTCGTGAGCGTGGAGCCCGACCTGTTCACCGCCGCCGCCGAAGACCGTCAGGAGAAGGACCCCGCGGGGTCCCCGCTCGCCGTACGGATGCGTCCGCGCACCCTCGACGAGGTCGTGGGCCAGCAGCATCTGCTCAAGCCGGGCTCACCGCTGCGGCGGTTGGTGGGGGAGGGCAGCGGCGGGCCCGCGGGCCCGTCCTCGGTCTTCCTGTGGGGCCCGCCCGGCATCGGCAAGACCACCCTCGCGTATGTCGTCAGCCAGGCGACCAACAAGCGGTTCGTGGAGCTGTCGGCGATCACCGCGGGCGTCAAGGAGGTGCGGGCGGTCATCGACGGCGCGCGCCGCGCCTCGGGCGGCTTCGGCAAGGAGACCGTCCTCTTCCTCGACGAGATCCACCGCTTCAGCAAGGCCCAGCAGGACTCCCTGCTCCCGGCGGTGGAGAACCGCTGGGTCACCCTGATCGCCGCCACCACGGAGAACCCGTACTTCTCGGTGATCTCCCCGCTGCTCTCCCGCTCGCTGCTGCTCACCCTGGAGCCGCTGACCGACGACGATCTGCGCGGGCTGCTGGGCCGGGCGCTGACCTCGGAGCGCGGGTTGGGCGGTGCGGTGACGCTGCCGGAGGACACCGAGGCGCATCTGCTGCGGATCGCCGGTGGTGACGCCCGGCGCGCGCTGACGGCGCTGGAGGCGGGCGCGGGCTCGGCGCTGGCCAAGGGCGAGGCGGAGATCACCCTGCAGACGCTGGAGGAGTCGGTCGACCGCGCCGCGGTGAAGTACGACTGGGACGGCGATCAGCACTACGACGTCGCCAGCGCGCTCATCAAGTCCATCCGCGGCTCCGACGTCGATGCCGCGCTGCACTATCTGGCGCGGATGATCGAGGCGGGGGAGGACCCGCGGTTCATCGCGCGGCGGCTGATGATCTCGGCGAGCGAGGACATCGGGCTGGCCGATCCGTCCGCGCTGCAGACGGCGGTGGCCGCGGCGCAGGCGGTCGCCCTGATCGGCTTCCCGGAGGCCCGGATCACGCTGAGTCAGGCCACCATCGCGCTCGCCCTGGCCCCCAAGTCCAACGCCGCCTATCTGGCGATAGACGCGGCGCTCGCCGACGTCCGCGCAGGTCAGGCCGGTCCCGTACCGCCGCATCTGCGCGACGGCCACTACAAGGGCGCCGAGAAGCTGGGCCACGGCAAGGGCTATCAGTACCCGCACGATCTGCCCGGCGGCATCGCGGCCCAGCAGTACGCCCCGGACGCGGTGCACGGCAAGCGGTACTACTCCCCGACCCGGCACGGCGCCGAGGCACGTTACGCCGATGTCGCCGACCGGGTCCGGGCGCGACTGCGGGGCGGTTCCGCGGAGAGCTGAGGGCGCGGCGTCAGCCGGTGGCGCCGGAGCCCCGGGGTGTCACCCCTCCGCCGCCTCGAAGAGCAGGTGCATCGCGCGCCGCAGTTCGGCGACGTCGCGGACGGGCTCGGGGAAGTCGAAGCGCGCGTCGAACGGCGCCTTCCCGGCACCGGTGAAGCGCACCCGCAGCCCGAAGCGGTCCAGGGCCACCGGCGTGGCCTCGTCGCGGGCGCCGCACACCGTGGCGCTCCGCTCGCCGAGCAGGCCGCACAACCCGCGGACCTGCGGCCCGTGCGCGGAGTGCAGATGCTGGAGCAGTTCGGCCTCGTGCACCACGAGCGGATCGGGCACGGCTTCGGCGAACTCCTCCGGCTCGACGGCTTCGGCGCCCCACAGGTCGTCCACCGCGCATTCGCCGACCTCCAACCGGAGCATCAGCCATCCGGCCCGCCCGGGGATGCCCGGCGCCGGTTGCGGATGGACGGCCTCACCGATCCCGAGCAGCTCGCCGACGGGGTGCCGCTCGGCGAGCAGCGCCGCACAGCGGGCGCGGTCCCCGTTGCGTACGGGGGTGAGCCAGCCCGCCACCCAGGCGCGTCCGCGGACCCGGTGGGGCACCGAAACCGGCGCGACATCGGTGATCTCCATCACGGCTGCCAGGTCGTCGTCCTGGGCGTACGCGGCCGCGCGGGCGGCCGCGGAGTCGCCAGGAGCCAGCAACAGCACGTCTCCCTCGGGGGTCACGGTCCGGCAGACCGGTGCCGAGAGCCCGCTGGGGTCGGGGTCCTCGACTCCGGGAATGCTCAGCGAACCCATACCATTGGACTCGACGAGGGTGCGTACGCGCTCGGCCGCCGATGGCCGGGCGTCTTCCACGGGACGCGGCTGACCCGCCTCGGTGCCCTGAGCGGCATCGGGCAGGGGGATCCCAGGTCGAAACATGCGTTCTCCTCGCGCTAAGGTAAGCCTCACCTAACTTACACGGAGGTCCGTTCCACGTGAACCAGTCGCGTCCCAAGGTCAAGAAGTCCCGCGCGCTCGGCATCGCCCTGACGCCGAAGGCCGTCAAGTACTTCGAGGCCCGTCCCTACCCGCCCGGCGAGCACGGCCGTGGCCGCAAGCAGAACAGTGACTACAAGGTCCGTCTGCTCGAGAAGCAGCGTCTGCGTGCGCAGTACGACATCAGCGAGCGCCAGATGGCGCGTGCCTACGACCGCGCTCGGAAGGTCGAAGGCAAGACGGGCGAAGCCCTCATCGTCGAGCTGGAGCGCCGTCTGGACGCGCTCGTCCTGCGTTCGGGCATCGCCCGCACGATCTACCAGGCGCGCCAGATGGTCGTCCACGGCCACATCGCCGTGAACGACCGCAAGGTCGACAAGCCCTCCTTCCGCGTCCGCCCCGGCGACGTCGTGATGGTCCGCGAGCGCAGCCGCGAGAAGCACCCCTTCCAGGTGGCGCGCGAGGGCGGCTACGCCCCCGACGGCGAGACCCCCCGCTACCTGGAGGTCAACCTCCAGGCGCTGGCGTTCCGCCTCGACCGGGACCCCAACCGCAAGGAGATCCCGGTGATCTGCGACGAGCAGCTCGTCGTCGAGTACTACGCCCGCTGAGCCAGGCGTAGCCACCGGCACCTTCCGGCCCGCCGCCCCTCCCCGCAGCTCGCGGGGACGGTGCGGCGGGCCGTCGCCGTTCCCGGCCGCGGGTCCGGGCCGCCGCGCGCCCAGGCCGTGCGCGGGGCGGCCACCGCCCGGACCGTACAATCGGCCGGTCGCCTTCCCTCCGGCCGCCTGCCCGCCGCCCGCAAATCCGGTCGGCCGCGCCGTCCCGGCGCGATAGGGTCAAGGGTGCCGTTCGAGCAGGACGGAAGCCGGAGCGGGACAGTGCGGATGCCCCGTCGGAGAGTGTCGGAGAGTGGTGCCAGCGTGACCGGTGGAGAGGTGGCGGGGATCCTGGTCGCCGTCTTCTGGGCGATCCTCGTGTCGTTCCTCGCCCTCGTGCTGGTGAGGCTCGCACAGACCCTCAAGGCGACGACGAAGATGGTGGCAGAAGTCTCCGACCAGGCCGTTCCGCTGCTCGCCGACGCGTCCGCGACGGTCCGCTCGGCGCACACCCAGCTCGCCCGCGTCGACGCCATCGCCTCCGACGTGCAGGAGGTCACCGCCAACGCCTCCGCGCTCTCCTCGACCGTCTCCTCCGCCTTCGGCGGACCGCTGGTCAAGGTCGCCGCCTTCGGCTACGGCGTACGCCGCGCGATCGGGAAGAAGGGCGCGCCGGATCCCGAGCGCACCGTCGTCGTCGGCCGTACCCTCCCCGGCGCCCGCCGCGGCGCGCGCCGCAACCGTCGCTCCAAGGACTGATCACCGCGATGTTCCGCCGCGCATTCTGGTTCACCACCGGCGCCGCCGCCGGCGTCTGGGCCACCACCAAGGTCAACCGCAAACTGCGTCGGCTGCAGCCCGACAGCCTCGCCGCGCAGGCCGCGGAGAAGGCCGTCGAGACCGGACACCGGCTGCGCCGCTTCGCGCTGGACGTCCGTACGGGAATGGCGGACCGTGAGGAAGAGTTGCACGAAGCGCTGGGCCTGACCGCGCCCGGTGACGCCCGCGAACTGCCCGCACCGCGCTCCCGCGCAGTGCTCGACACACCCCACCCCACCACGAGAGCGACCGGACCGTCCGGGATCGCCGGACCGACTGGAAATGAGGACCACTGATGGAGTCGGCTGAAATCCGCCGCCGCTGGCTGCGCTTCTTCGAGGAGCGCGGGCACACCGTCGTGCCGTCGGCGTCGCTCATCGCGGACGACCCGACGCTGCTGCTGGTCCCCGCGGGCATGGTGCCGTTCAAGCCGTACTTCCTCGGCGAGGTCAAGCCGCCGTGGCCGCGCGCCACCAGCGTGCAGAAGTGCGTGCGTACGCCCGACATCGAAGAGGTCGGCAAGACCACCCGCCACGGCACGTTCTTCCAGATGTGCGGCAACTTCTCCTTCGGCGACTACTTCAAGGAAGGCGCCATCAAGAACGCCTGGGAGCTGCTGACCGGCTCCCAGGAGGACGGTGGCTACGGCCTCGACCCGGAGAAGCTCTGGATCACCGTCTACCTCGACGACGACGAGGCCGAGCGCATCTGGCACGAGGTCATCGGCGTGCCCAAGGAGCGCATCCAGCGCCTGGGCAAGAAGGAGAACTACTGGTCCATGGGCGTCCCCGGCCCCTGCGGACCGTGCTCCGAGATCAACTACGACCGCGGCCCGGAGTTCGGCGTCGAGGGCGGCCCGGCCGTCAACGACGAGCGGTACGTCGAGATCTGGAACCTCGTCTTCATGCAGTACGAGCGGGGTGCGGGCATCGGCAAGGAGGACTTCGAGATCCTCGGCGAGCTGCCCAGCAAGAACATCGACACCGGCCTCGGCCTGGAACGCCTGGCGATGATCCTCCAGGGCGTCCGCAACATGTACGAGACCGACACCCTCCGTGTCGTCATCGACAAGGCCACCGAGCTGACCGGCGTCCGCTACGGCGCCACCGGCGACACCGACGTCTCGCTCCGCGTCGTCGCCGACCACATGCGCACCTCCACGATGCTCATCGGTGACGGCGTCACCCCGGGCAACGAGGGCCGCGGCTACGTCCTGCGCCGCATCATGCGCCGTGCCATCCGCAACATGCGTCTGCTCGGCGCCACCGGCCCGGTCGTCGCCGAGCTGCTGGACACCGTCATCAAGACGATGGGCCAGCAGTACCCGGAGCTGCTGGAGGACCGCCGCCGCATCGAGACCGTCGCCCTCGCCGAGGAGGCCGCCTTCCTCAAGACGCTGAAGGCCGGTACCAACATCCTCGACACCGCCGTCACCGACACCAAGGCCGCCGGTGGCACCGTGCTCGCCGGTGACAAGGCGTTCCTGCTCCACGACACCTGGGGCTTCCCGATCGACCTCACCCTGGAGATGGCCGCCGAGCAGGGCCTCTCCGTGGACGAGGACGGCTTCCGCCGCCTGATGAAGGAGCAGCGGGAGCGCGCCAAGGCCGACGCCCAGGCGAAGAAGCACGGCCACGCCGACCTCTCCGCCTACCGCGCCGTCGCCGACGCCTCCGGCGCCACCGAGTTCACCGGCTACCGCGCCACCGAGGGCGAGTCCTCCGTCGTCGGTCTGCTGGTCAACGGCGTCTCCGCGCCCGCCGCCCACGAGGGCGACGAGGTCGAGATCGTCCTGGACCGCACCCCCTTCTACGCCGAGGGCGGCGGTCAGCTCGCCGACACCGGCCGGATCAAGCTGGAGTCCGGCGCCGTCGTCGAGGTCCGCGACGTCCAGAAGCCGGTCCCCGGTGTCGTGGTCCACAAGGGTGTCGTCCAGGTCGGCGAGGTCGTGGTCGGCTCCGCCGCGTACGCCGCGATCGATGTGACCCGCCGCCGGGCCATCGCCCGCGCCCACAGCGCCACCCACCTCACCCACCAGGCGCTGCGTGACGCCCTGGGCCCGACCGCCGCCCAGGCCGGTTCGGAGAACTCCCCGGGCCGCTTCCGCTTCGACTTCGGTTCGCCGACTGCCGTGCCCGGCGCCGTGCTCACCGACGTCGAGCAGAAGATCAACGAGGTGCTCTCGCGTGAGCTGGATGTGCACGCCGAGGTCATGAGCATGGAGGACGCCAAGAAGCAGGGCGCCATCGCGGAGTTCGGCGAGAAGTACGGCGACCGGGTGCGCGTCGTGACGATCGGCGACTTCTCCAAGGAGCTGTGTGGCGGTACGCACGTCCACAACACCGCCCAGCTGGGCCTGGTGAAGCTGCTGGGCGAGTCGTCGATCGGCTCCGGCGTCCGCCGGGTCGAGGCCCTCGTCGGCGTCGACGCGTACAAGTTCCTCGCCCGCGAGCACACCGTCGTCTCGCAGCTGACGGAGCTGGTCAAGGGCCGTCCGGACGAGCTGCCCGAGAAGATCTCCGGTGTTCTCGCCAAGCTGAAGGACGCCGAGAAGGAGATCGAGAAGTACCGCGCGGAGAAGGTCCTCCAGGCCGCCGCCGGTCTCGCCGCCGAGGCCAAGGACGTCCGAGGGGTGGCCCTCGCCGCCGCCCAGGTCCCTGACGGCACCTCCGCCGACGATCTGCGCAAGCTCGTCCTGGACGTCCGTGGCCGGATCCCCGGCGACCGCGCCGCCGTCGTGGCGCTGTTCTCGGTGGCGGGCGGCCGCCCGGTCACGGTCATCGCCACCAACGAAGCCGCCCGCGAGCGTGGCATCAAGGCCGGTGACCTGGTCCGTACGGCCGCCAAGACCCTCGGTGGTGGCGGCGGCGGCAAGCCGGACGTCGCCCAGGGCGGTGGCCAGAACGCCGCGGCCGTGCCCGAGGCGCTGGAAGCCGTCGAGCGGCTCGTCGCCGAGGTGGCCTGAGCACGTGAGTGAGATTCGACGCGGTCGGCGCATCGCCGTGGACGTCGGGGACGCCCGGATCGGGGTCGCCTCGTGCGACCCCGACGGGGTCCTCGCCACCCCGGTCGAGACGGTCCCCGGACGGGACGTCCCGGCGGCGCACCGTCGCCTCAAGGCGATCGTCGAGGAGTACGAGCCGCTGGAGGTCGTCGTCGGGCTCCCGCGTTCCCTGAATGGGGGAGAGGGGCCCGCCGCGGCAAAGGTCCGGGCCTTCGCCCAGGTACTGGCCGGAAACATCGCCCCGATCGAGGTACGCCTCGTCGACGAGCGGATGTCCACGGTGACCGCCGCACAAGGGCTCCGGGCCTCCGGGGTGCGCAGCAAGAAGGGCCGCTCGGTCGTCGATCAGGCGGCCGCGGTGGTGATCCTGCAGAGCGCGCTGGAGACGGAACGGACCTCGGGCCGGGCTCCGGGTGAATGCATCCGAGTGGTCATCTGATGGCAGTACGGTAACGTTCCGCGATGCGACGCGGCTGAGACGAGCCGCGCAGGTAGAGGCGGGTCGGAACCACATCAGCGCTGGACAGGAGCGCGCCCGTCTCTCGGCTCAAGGGGATCGATGACCGAGTATGGCCGGGGCTACAACTCCGAACCGTGGCATCCCGAGGACCCGCTCTACGGAGACCAGGGGTCCTACGGAGGGCACGCGCAGGGCTCCCCGTGGGGCGGCCGGGGCACCGCCCCGGCCCCTCCGCGGTACGACGGCGGCTGGGACGGCACCGCATCCGGCGGCGCCCCGTACGACCCGTACGGCACCCAGCAGCCGCACGACCCGCTGACCGGTCCCTACACCGATCCGTACGCCGCACCCGCCGGCTACCCGCCCCCGCACGAGCCGCAGGGATACGCCCAGAACCCGGGCGGTCCCTACGACCAGGGGCCGTACGAGCAGTACCCGCAGGACCGGCCCTACCCGGGGGAGCCGCAGTACCCCGGATACCCGCAGGACCAGGGATACGCAGGTCAGCCCGGGTATCCGCAGGAGCCGCAGTATCCGTACGACCCGGGGTACCCGCAGGACCCGGCATACGGTGACCCGCACGCGCAGCCGCACCCGCACGCGCAGCCCTATCCGCCGCACGAGCAGGGCCCGGTTCCGCAGGCGGCGCCCCGTACGGACGGGCCGGAGGACGACTGGCAGCGGGACGGCGGGCGGGAGCCCGACCCCGACCACGCGTTCTTCGCCGACGACCCGGCGGACGACCGGCCGGACGCGGACGACGAGGACGACCGTGCGACCGACGACCGCTCCGGTCACGAGAGCCGCGGCAAGAAGACCAAGCGCCGGGGCGGCTGCGCCCGTTTTTTCATCGCCGTGGTGATCGCCGCCGGTGTCGGCGGCGCCGGATACGTCGGCTACCGCTTCTACGAGAGCCGTATCGCCAGCCCCCCGGACTTCGCGGGCGAGGGCTCCGGCGCGCTCCAGGTGGAGATTCCGGACGGGGCGCCGCTCCAGCAAATGGGGCAGATTCTCAAGAAGGAAGGCGTCGTCAAGAGCGTGGACGCCTTCACCGCCGCGGCGGGGGAGAACCCGAAGGGCTCCGGTCTCCAGCCCGGCAGTTATTCGATGCGTCTGCGGATGTCGGCGGCGTCCGCCGTGGAGCTGATGCTGGACCCGAAGAGCCGTAACGGCCTGACGGTTCAGGAGGGGCTGCGGGCCGGTGCCGTGTACGACCTCATAGACAAGAAGCTCCGGGTGAAATCCGGCACCACGAAGGCCGCCGCCGAGAAGAATCTCAAGCAACTCGGACTGCCTTCCTGGGCCAACGACTCCTCGGAGATAAAGGACCCGCTCGAAGGGTTCCTCTACCCCTCGACGTACAACGTCGGCGGCCATGCCACCCCCACTGACGTGCTGAAACAGATGGTTTCGCGGGCCGGTCAGGAGTACGCCCGCTACAACATGGTGGCGAATGCCAAGAAGTACCACCTCGATTCCCCGCTCCAGCTGCTGAGCGTCGCCAGCCTCACGCAGGCGGAGGGAATGACCCATGAGGACTTCCGCAAGATGGCCGCGGTCATCTACAACCGGCTCGATCCGAGCAATGCGGGTGTCACCCCCAAGCTCGAATTCGACTCGACGTACAACTACTTGAAGAACCAGAGCAAGATCAATATCGGGATCGGTGAGATCCGGAGTTACAACGATCCCTACAACACCTATTTCTACCGAGGTCTCCCGCCGGGGCCGATCGGCAACCCGGGCGCCGATGCGCTGAAGGCGGCGATCGACCCGGACAACTCCCAGAAGTGGCTCTTCTTCATCTCCGTCGACGGAAAGAAGACCGACTTCAGTACCAATCTCACGGACCACAACAAGCTCGTGCAGCAGTTCAACGAACGGCAGCGGGCAGCGAAGCAGAATGGTTGAGGGCAAGGCAGTGACGGACAGCAAGCAGGCGGCGGTTCTCGGATCGCCGATCGCCCACTCCCTCTCGCCGGTCCTGCACCGCGCCGCCTACCGCGAACTGGGCCTGGACGGCTGGGAGTACGGCCGCTTCGACATCGACGAGGCGGCGCTGCCCGCCTTCCTGGCGAAGCTGGACGCGAGCTGGGCCGGACTCTCGCTGACCATGCCGCTCAAGCGCGCGATCATCCCGCTGCTCGACGGCATCAGCGCCACCGCCGCCTCCGTCGAAGCCGTCAACACCGTCGTCCTCACCGACGACGGGCGCCGCACCGGCGACAACACCGACATCCCCGGCATGGTCGCGGCGCTGCGCGAACGCGGGGTGACCCGGGTCGAACGCGCCGCCGTCCTCGGCGCCGGAGCCACCGCCTCCTCGGCGCTCGCCGCCCTCGCCCAGATCTGCACCGGCGAGGTCACCGCGTACGTCCGCAGCGCGCCGCGCGCCGCCGAGATGCGCGGCTGGGGCGAGCGGCTGGGCGTCGCGGTCACCACCGCGCCCTGGGAGGCGGCGGCCGAGGCGTTCGACGCCCCGCTGGTCGTCGCCACCACCCCGGCGGGCACCACCGACGCGCTGGCCACCGCCGTCCCCGAGACGCCCGGCACCCTCTTCGACGTGCTGTACGAGCCCTGGCCCACCGCCCTGGCGGCCGCCTGGTCGGCCCGCGGCGGCGCGGTCGTCGGCGGTCTCGACCTGCTGGTGCACCAGGCGGTCCTCCAGGTCGAGTTGATGACCGGGTGCGCCCCCGCGCCGCTGGCCGCGATGCGTGCGGCGGGTGAGCGGGCCCTCGGCGCCCGCTGACCCGTCGCGCCCGCCCGGTCCGTTCCCTGGACGCGGCGCCGTCCGCCCGCCGTGACGTGGGAGGATCGGGGGAGTAGACGTAGGCGCAGGAGCAGGACAAAAGGAGCACCGTTGAGCAGGTTGCGCTGGCTGACGGCGGGGGAGTCCCACGGCCCCGCACTGGTGGCGACGCTGGAGGGCCTCCCGGCCGGCGTCCCGATCACCACCGATCTGGTGGCGGACGCGCTGGCCAGGCGACGGCTCGGCTACGGCCGCGGTGCCCGGATGAAGTTCGAGCGGGACGAGGTCACCTTCCTCGGCGGCGTCCGCCACGGCCGCTCGCTCGGCTCGCCCGTCGCCGTGATGGTCGGCAACACCGAGTGGCCCAAGTGGGAGCAGGTCATGGCGGCCGACCCGGTGGACGAGGCGGAGCTGGCCGAACTGGCCCGCAACGCCCCGCTGACCCGGCCGCGCCCCGGCCACGCCGACCTCGCCGGGATGCAGAAGTACGGTTTCGACGAGGCCCGCCCGATCCTGGAGCGCGCCTCCGCGCGGGAGACCGCCGCCCGGGTCGCGCTCGGCGCGGTCGCCCGCTCCTTCCTCAAGGAGACCGCCGGGATCGAGATCGTCTCGCACGTCGTCGAGCTGGCCGCGGCGAAGGCCCCGTACGGCGTCGTGCCGACCCCCGCCGACGTCGAGAAGCTGGACGCGGACCCGGTGCGCTGCCTGGACGCGGACGCGAGCGAGGCGATGGTCGCGGAGATCGACCAGGCCCACAAGGACGGCGACACCCTCGGCGGCGTCGTCGAGGTCCTGGCGTACGGCGTGCCCGTCGGCCTCGGCTCGCACGTCCACTGGGACCGGCGGCTGGACGCCCGGCTGGCCGGTGCGCTCATGGGCATCCAGGCGATCAAGGGCGTCGAGGTCGGCGACGGCTTCGACCTGGCGCGGGTGCCCGGCTCCCAGGCGCACGACGAGATCGTCGCCACCGAGGACGGCATCCGCCGCTCCACCGGCCGCTCCGGCGGCACCGAGGGCGGTCTGACCACCGGCGAACTGCTGCGGGTGCGCGCCGCGATGAAGCCCATCGCGACGGTCCCGCGGGCGCTGGCGACGGTCGACGTCACCACCGGCGAGCCGACCAAGGCGCACCACCAGCGCTCGGACGTCTGCGCGGTGCCGGCCGCCGGAATCGTCGCCGAGGCGATGGTGGCGCTGGTCCTGGCGGACGCGGTGGTCGAGAAGTTCGGCGGCGACAGCGTGCCGGAGACCCGCCGCAACGTCCGCGCGTACCTCGACAACCTGGCGATCAAGTGACGCCGCGCGCCGTCCTCGTCGGCCCGCCCGGCGCGGGCAAGTCGACCGTGGGCGCCCTCCTCGCCGAACGGCTCGGGGTCGGCTACCGCGACACCGACGCCGACATCGTCGAGACGGCCGGAAAGCCGATCGCGGAGATCTTCATCGACGAGGGTGAGCCGCACTTCCGCGAGCTGGAGCGGCAGGCGGTCCGCGCCGCCGTCGCCGGGCACGCGGGCGTGCTCTCCCTCGGCGGCGGCGCGATCATGGACGACTCGACGCGGGCGCTGCTGCGCGGGCTGCCGGTCGTCTTCCTGGACGTCGCGCTGGCCGACGCGGTCAAGCGGGTCGGCCTGGACGCGCCGCGGCCGCTGCTCGCGGTCAACCCGCGCCAGCGCTGGCGCGAGCTGATGGAGGCCCGCCGCCCCCTGTACACCGAGGTCGCGTCCGCCGTGGTCAGCACCGGCGGCCGTACCCCCGAGGACGTCGCCGAGGCGGTCCTCGACGCACTGGAGCCGGGGCGGGCCGCGGGCGAGGACCCGCGCGCCGCCCGCAGGAAGGAAGAGGCATGACGGAGCAGGCCACCCGTATCCACGTCGGTGGTACGGCGGGCAGCGAACCGTACGACGTGCTCGTCGGGCGGCAGCTGCTCGGGGAGCTGCCCACCCTGATCGGGGACGGCGTCAAGCGCGTCGCGGTGCTGCACCCGGAGGCGCTGGCCGCGACGGGTGAGGCGCTGCGTGAGGACCTGGCGGGTCAGGGCTTCGAGGCCATCGCGATCCAGCTGCCCAACGCCGAGGAGGCCAAGACCGCCGAGGTCGCCGCGTACTGCTGGAAGGCGCTCGGCCAGACCGGCTTCACCCGCAGCGACGTCATCGTCGGCGTCGGCGGCGGCGCCACCACGGACCTCGCGGGCTTCGTCGCGGCCACCTGGTTGCGCGGGGTGCGCTGGATCGCGGTGCCGACCACCGTCCTGGGCATGGTGGACGCGGCGGTCGGTGGCAAGACCGGCATCAACACCGCCGAGGGCAAGAACCTCGTCGGCGCGTTCCACCCGCCCGCCGGGGTCCTCTGTGACCTCGCGGCGCTCGACTCGCTGCCGGTGCACGACTACGTCTCCGGGCTCGCCGAGGTCATCAAGGCGGGGTTCATCGCCGACCCCGGCATCCTCGACCTGATCGAGGCCGACCCGGAGGCCGCCAGGCGCCCCGACGGGCCGCACACCCAGGAGCTGATCGAGCGGGCGATCCGGGTCAAGGCGGAGGTGGTCTCCGCGGACCTGAAGGAGTCCGGGCTGCGGGAGATCCTCAACTACGGCCACACCCTGGCGCACGCCATCGAGAAGAACGAGCGGTACAACTGGCGCCACGGCGCGGCCGTCTCCGTCGGCATGGTCTTCGCCGCCGAACTGGGCCGGATCGCCGGCCGGTTGGACGACACGACCGCCGACCGCCACCGCGCGGTGCTGGCCGCCGTCGGCCTGCCGCTGACCTACCGCGGCGACCAGTGGCCCAAGCTGCTGGAGACCATGAAGGTCGACAAGAAGTCCCGCGGCGACCGGCTGCGCTTCATCGTCCTGGACGGTCTGGCCCGCCCCACCGTCCTGGAGGGCCCGGACCCGGCCATGCTGCTCGCCGCGCACGCGGAGATCGCCGAGTGAACGGGCGGCGCGGGACAACCACCGAGAGGTACGCCCCCGGCGCACGCCGGGCCGAACGGAGCGGGGGACGGTCATGAGCCGACGGGTGCTGGTCCTCAACGGCCCCAACCTCGGCCGCCTCGGCTCCCGCGAGCCGGACGTCTACGGCGCCACCTCCTACGCCGGTCTGGTCGCGGAGTGCGCCCGGCTCGGCAAGGAGCTGGGCCTGGACACCGAGGTGCGGGAGACCAACGACGAGGGTGAGCTGGTCCGCTGGCTGCACGAGGCGGCGGACGGCGCGATCCCGGTGGTCATCAACCCCGGCGCGTTCACGCACTACTCCTACGCCATGCGGGACGCGGCGGCGCAGCGCACCGCCCCGCTGGTCGAGGTGCACATCTCGAACCCGTACGCCCGCGAGGAGTTCCGCCACAACTCGGTCCTCGCGGCGGTGGCCAGCGGTACGGTCGCCGGTTTCGGCATCGGCTCCTACCGGCTGGCGCTGCGCGCGGTCGCCGAGGAGCTGACCGACTGACCGACCGCCCGGGGCGTGTCCGGAAAGTCCCGGCCCCGCCCGGCGAGGCACCTTCCGCCGCCCCCGGCCGTTCACACCGTGAGCGCCGGGGGCGGTACCGTTCGTCAGCAGTACCGCACGGACCGCGGCCACGGCGCCGCACCGGCCCGCCCGGCGGGCGCCCGGTGTGCCGGACGGCCGCCCGGCTCCGCGCACCGCACCCAGTCGATCCCACGAGACGGAGACCACCGGATGCAGTACGCAGTGGGGGCTCCGCTGCCGCCCCGTCATCAGACGCAGGAGCAGGGAGCGACCCAGAGCTGGACCCCCGGCCCCGGTCACCCCGTCCCGCCGGGCCCGCCGCCGTCCCCGTCCGCACCGCCCGGCGGCCCGCACCCGGGCGCCGTACCTCCCGGGACCGGGCATCCGGGAGCGGGCGGGCCGGGCGGCGCGCCCCCTGGTGCCGGGCACCCCGGTGCCGCGCAGCCCGGCTGGAGCGCCCCGCCGCCGCAGTCCGCGCCGCCCGCCGCGGACACCACGGGCACCGCCGGGTCCACCGGTCACATCCAGCTGCCGCCCGGCGCCCCCGTCGCGCTGCCCAGCCCCCCGGCGGGCACCGCCGCCCCCGACGCCGCGCACACCGCCGTCGCCGTGCTGCTCATAGGCCCGGCCGGGGCGGGCAAGACCAGCGTGGCCCGCCACTGGGCCGACTGCCGCCGGGTGCCCACCGCCCACATCAGCCTCGACGACGTCCGCGAATGGGTGCGCTCCGGCTTCGCCGACCCGCAGCAGGGGTGGAACGACCACTCCGAGGCGCAGTACCGCCTGGCCCGCCGTACCTGCGGCTTCGCCGCCCGCAACTTCCTCGCCAACGGCATCTCCTGCATCCTCGACGACGCCGTCTTCCCGGACCGCCCGGTCGTCGGTCTCGGCGGCTGGAAGCGCCATGTGGGCCCGGGGCTGCTGCCGATCGTGCTGCTGCCCGGCCTGGAGATCGTCCTGGAGCGCAACGCCCGCCGCTCCGGCAACCGCCGCCTCTCCGACGAGGAAGTGGCCCGGATACACGGCCGGATGGCGGGCTGGTACGGCTCCGGCCTGCCGATCATCGACAACTCCCAGCACGACGTCGCGACCACCGCGCGGATGCTCGACGACGTCCTCGCCCGCAGCCTCGCCTCGCCGCCGAGCTGGTGACCGTCCGGCGGCGCCGGTGGGCGGAGGCGGCCGGTCCGGGCCGGGTACCCCGCCCGGCGGCGCCCGACCGGCCCGTGGGGTGATTCGCCCGTAAGCTCGGGATATGTCCGAGCTGCACGCGGCCCGGCGCACGCGGCTGCGGGACCGCTGCGCGGCGACCGGAAGCACCGCCGCCCTGATCTCGCGCCCCGCCAACGTCCGCTATCTCACCGGCTGCGCGCCCTCCGGCGCCGCACTTCTCCTGGGCCCCGCCGCGGACGTGCTGCTCTGCGGCGCCCCGCTGACCGGCGACCCGTCCGAGGGACGCCCCGCCGAGGACGTCCGTGTCACGGTGCTGCCCGCCCGCGACGGCGACCCCGTGGTGGCCGGTGCCGATCTCGCGGCGAAGGCCGGGGCCGCCACCCTCGCCGTCGAGGAACACCATCTGACCGTCGCCCGCCACCGGGCGCTGGGCCGCGCCGCGCCGCGGCTGCGGCTGACCGATGTGGCCTGCGCGGTCGAGGGGCAGCGGCTGGTCAAGGACGACGACGAGATCTCCTGTCTGCGCATCGCCGCGGAGATCACCGACCAGGCCCTGGGCGAACTCCTGGAGTCGATCCTGGTGGGCCGTACCGAGCGGCATCTCGCCCTGGAGCTGGAGCGCCGCCTCGTCGACCACGGCGCGGACGGCCCGGCGTTCGCGACCTCGGTGGCGACCGGCCCGCACTCCGGCCGTCCGGGGCATCTGCCCACCGATCGCCGGGTCGAGGAGGGCGACTTCCTCAGCGTCGGCCTCGGCGCGAACTACCGCGGCTACCGCTGCGAGATCGGCCGGACCTTCGTCATCGGCACCACGCCCGCGGATTGGCAGATCGAGCTGTACGACCTTGTTTTCGCAGCCCAGCGAGCCGGTCGGGAGGCGTTGGCGCCGGGTGTGGAGTGCCGTGAGGTGGACCGGGTGACCCGCCATCTGCTGGAATCCGCAGGGCACGGGGAGCGGCTGGGACCGTGGACCGGACACGGCGTGGGGCTCGAAATCGATGAGGACCCTCAGTTGTCACCTGCGGCCATGGGTAAACTGGACGCTTGCGTGCCGGTCACCGTCGAGCCAGGGGTCCACATCCCGGGCCGTGGGGGTGTCCGGATCGACGACACCCTCGTCGTCCGCCCCGAGGCGGACGGCGGACCCGAGCTACTCACGATCACTACCAAGGAGCTGCTCGCCCTGTGAGCCACCGGGCTCGCTGCGGGCGGTTTCTCGGTACCCACCACCTGCAGTCCAGGAGATTCCGCAACCGTGGCTTCCACGAACGACCTCAAGAACGGCATGGTGCTCAAGCTCGAAGGCGGCCAGCTCTGGTCCGTCGTCGAGTTCCAGCACGTCAAGCCCGGTAAGGGCCCGGCCTTCGTCCGCACCAAGCTCAAGAACGTGCTCTCCGGCAAGGTCGTGGACAAGACCTTCAACGCCGGCGTCAAGGTCGAGACGGCCACCGTCGACAAGCGCGGCATGCAGTTCTCGTACATGGACGGCGACTACTTCGTCTTCATGGACATGGACACCTACGACCAGCTCATGGTCGACCGCAAGGCCGTCGGCGAGGCCGCGAACTTCCTCCTCGAGGGCTTCGAGGCCGTGGTGGCGCAGCACGAGGGCGAGGTGCTCTACGTCGAGCTGCCGGCCGCCGTCGAGCTGACCATCAAGCACACCGAGCCGGGCGTCCAGGGCGACCGCTCCACCGGCGGCTCCAAGCCCGCCACCCTGGAGACCGACTACGAGATCCAGGTCCCGCTCTTCATCACCGAGGGCGAGAAGATCAAGGTCGACACCCGCACCGGTGAGTACCTCGGCCGGGTGAACAGCTAACCGTGGCCGCTCGTAACAAGGCCCGTAAGCGCGCCTTCCAGATCCTCTTCGAGGCCGATCAGCGCGGGGCCGACGTGCAGTCCGTGCTCGCGGACTGGATGCGGCACGCCCGGACCGACCCGCGGCAGCCGCCGGTCAACGAGTTCACCCTGGAGCTGGTCGAGGGGTATGCGGAGCACATCTCCCGCATCGACGAGCTGCTCGACACCTACTCCGTCGACTGGCCGCTGGACCGGATGCCGGTCGTCGACCGCAACATCCTCCGGCTCGCCTCGTACGAGCTGATCTGGGTGGACGCGACGCCCGACGCGGTGGTCATCGACGAAGCGGTGCAGCTGGCCAAGGAGTTCTCCACGGACGACTCCCCGGCCTTCGTCAACGGTCTGCTGGGCCGGTTGAAGGACCTGAAGCCGAGCCTGCGGCGCGAGACGCGATAACCGCGGCCGTCCGAGGCTTCACCCCCGGTGGCACCCGTGAAAGGGCCCGGAGCGCGCAGTACAGGCGCTCCGGGCCCTTCGCGTGTCCCCGGGCCCCTCGCGCGCGGGCCCCGGTCCCGGCCGCCGTACGGGCCGTCCGGGGGGCCGGGAGCACGCGAAACCGCCGCCCCGGTGCTCCGGGACGGCGGTTCGGTGGTCTGCTGCTGTTGCGGGACGGCTCAGAGGTCGTCGTGGGCGACCGCGCGGCGCGCGTCGGCGTCCAGCACACCCCAGCTGATCAGCTGCTCGGTCAGCACCGAGGGGGACTGGTCGTAGATCACCGCGAGGGTGCGCAGGTCGTCCTGGCGGATCGAGAGGACCTTGCCGTTGTAGTCGCCGCGCTGGCTCTGGATCGTGGCGGCGTAGCGCTGCAGCGGGCCGGCCTTCTCCTGCGGGACGTGGGCGAGGCGCTCCAGGTCCAGCACCAGCTTCGGCGGGGGCTCGGCGGCGCCGCCGGGGGTGGTGCCGGGCAGCAGCTCCTGCACCGGCACGCCGTAGAAGTCCGCCAGCTCGGCGAGGCGCTGCACCGTCACGGCGCGGTCACCGCGCTCGTACGAGCCGACGACCACGGCCTTCCAGCGGCCCTGCGACTTCTCCTCGACACCGTGGAGCGAGAGGCCCTGCTGGGTGCGGATGGCGCGGAGCTTGGCCCCGAGCTGTTTGGCGTATTCGCTGGACATAAAGCTCCCCAGACACCTGAATCGAATCGATATGCGGCACCGCCGCGCGGCTGGTAACTCACTGTGAGGTTACGCAGCGTAATCCTCGTTCGTCAAGCCGGGGGAGTCCGCAGGGGCTTCCGGGGGCCGCCCGGGGGTTCCCGGGCGGCCCTGCTAGCCTGTACGGCGGTACACCCGACGTCCTTTAAGGTCCGTCCCGTGAGGCGGAGAAGGAGGTCCGTTTCGCATGGACGCAAGCAATTCCGACGTACGCGTATCCACCGACGCATCCGACGTCACCCCGCAGGTGCCCGCGCGCCCGGTGCTCGAAGGCCCGGACATCGCGCGGATGCTGACCCGTATCGCCCACGAGATCGTCGAGCGCGCCAAGGGCGCCGACGACGTGGTGCTCCTGGGCATCCCGACCCGCGGTGTCTTCCTCGCCCGGCGGCTCGCCGCCAAGCTGGCGGAGATCACCGGCCGCGCCATCCCGGTCGGCTCGCTCGACATCACCATGTACCGCGACGACCTGCGCCTGGGCCCCGCCCGTACGCTCGCCCGCACCGAGATCCCCGGTGACGGCATCGAGGGCCGGGTCGTCCTCCTCGTCGACGACGTGCTCTTCTCCGGCCGCACCATCCGCGCCGCCCTGGACGCCCTGAACGACATCGGCCGGCCGCGCGCCGTCCAGCTCGCCGTTCTCGTCGACCGCGGCCACCGCGAGCTGCCGATCCGCGCCGACTACGTCGGCAAGAACCTCCCCACGTCGCTGCGGGAGACCGTCAAGGTCCAGCTCTCCGAGGAGGACGGCCGCGACGCCGTGCTGCTCGGCACGGGCTCCGCCGACGCCGCGGCGACCGAGCGGCCCACCCGGACCGGCGAGCGCTAGCGCAGCCACCCCACGGACCCGGTACGGCCGGGGCCGTACCGCTGCCTGCCCTCCCGGCGGACATACCCGTACGCCTTTCCCACCCACGGAGAAACCGGATGAAGCGTCACCTCATCTCGGCCGCCGACCTCACGCGCGACGACGCCGTTCTGATCCTCGACACCGCCGAGGAGATGGCCCGGGTCGCCGACCGGCCGATCAAGAAACTTCCCACCCTGCGCGGGCGCACCGTCGTCAACCTCTTCTACGAGGACTCGACCCGGACGCGGATCTCCTTCGAAGCCGCCGCCAAGCGTCTCTCCGCGGACGTCATCAACTTCTCCGCCAAGGGGTCGTCGGTCTCCAAGGGCGAATCCCTCAAGGACACCGCCCTCACCCTGGAGGCGATGGGCGCCGACGCCGTCGTCATCCGCCACCACGACTCCGGCGCCCCGCACCGGCTGGCCACCTCCGGCTGGATCGGCGGCTCCGTCGTCAACGCCGGTGACGGCACCCACGAGCACCCCACCCAGGCGCTGCTGGACGCCTTCACCATGCGGCGCCGCCTGGTCGGCGCGGACGCCGGGCTCGGCAAGGACCTCTCCGGCCGCCGGATCACGGTCGTCGGCGACATCCTGCACAGCCGGGTCGCCCGCTCCAACGTCCATCTGCTCACCACGCTCGGCGCCGAGGTCACCCTCGTCGCGCCGCCCACGCTGGTGCCGATCGGCGTGGAGAACTGGCCCTGCGAGGTCTCGTACGACCTCGACGCGGTCCTCGCCACCTCCGACGCCGTGATGATGCTCCGCGTGCAGCGCGAGCGGATGAACGCCGCCTTCTTCCCGACCGAGCGCGAGTACGCCCGCCGCTACGGGCTGGACGGCGAGCGCATGGCCCGGATGCCCGAGGACGCGATCGTGATGCACCCCGGCCCGATGAACCGCGGTATGGAGATCACCGCCGAGGTCGCCGACTCGCCGCGCTGCACCGCCGTGGAACAGGTCACCAACGGTGTCAGCATCCGGATGGCCGTCCTCTACCTGCTCCTGGGCGGCAACGAACCCGCCCTCACCACCACCGCCCGCACCGAGGAGAGCAAGTAACCATGAGCAAGACCCTGATCCGCGGGGCGAAGATCCTCGGTGGCGAGCCGCAGGACGTGCTGATCGACGGCGAGACCGTCGCCGAGATCGGTACGGGCCTGAGCGCCGACGGCGCCCGCGTCGTCGAGGCCGACGGCCAGATCCTGCTGCCGGGCCTCGTCGACCTCCACACCCATCTGCGCGAGCCGGGCCGCGAGGACTCCGAGACCGTGCTGACCGGTACCAAGGCGGCGGCGGCCGGTGGCTTCACCGCCGTCCACGCGATGGCCAACACCTTCCCCGTCGCCGACTCCGCGGGCGTCGTCGAGCAGGTCTGGCGGCTGGGCCAGGAGTCCGGCTACTGCGACGTCCAGCCGATCGGCGCCGTCACCGTCGGCCTGGAGGGCAAGAAGCTCGCCGAGCTGGGCGCGATGCACGAGTCCCGCGCCGGGGTGCGGGTCTTCTCCGACGACGGCAAGTGTGTCGACGACGCGGTCATCATGCGCCGCGCCCTGGAGTACGTGAAGGCGTTCGACGGTGTCGTCGCCCAGCACGCCCAGGAGCCGCGGCTCACCGAGGGCGCCCAGATGAACGAGGGCCTGGTCTCCGCGGAGCTGGGCCTGGGCGGCTGGCCCGCCGTCGCCGAGGAGTCGATCATCGCCCGCGATGTGCTGCTTGCCGCGCACGTCGGCTCCCGCGTCCACATCTGCCACCTCTCCACCGCGGGCAGCGTCGAGATCGTCCGCTGGGCCAAGTCCAAGGGCTGGAACGTCACCGCCGAGGTCACCCCGCACCACCTCCTCCTCACCGACGAGCTGGTCCGCAGCTACAACCCGGTCTACAAGGTCAACCCGCCGCTGCGCACCGAGGCCGATGTGCTGGCGCTGCGGGAGGCGCTCGCCGACGGCACCATCGACTGCGTCGCCACCGACCACGCCCCGCACCCGCACGAGGACAAGGACTGCGAGTGGGGCGCGGCGGCCATGGGCATGGTCGGCCTGGAGACCGCGCTCTCCGTCGTCCAGCAGACGATGGTCGACAGCGGGCTGCTGGACTGGGCGGGCGTCGCCGACCGGATGTCCTTCCGCCCGGCGCACATCGGCCGTCTCACCGGACACGGTCGCCCCGTCTCGGTCGGTGAGCCCGCCAACCTCACGCTGCACGATTCCGCTTACCGTGGAGTCGTGGACCCCGCGGGCTTCGCCTCCCGCAGCCGTAACACCCCCTACGAGGGCCGTGAGCTGCCGGGTCGCGTCACCCACACCTTCCTGCGGGGCCGGGCAACGGTCGTCGACGGGAAGCTGGCGTGACTCCTCAACTCCTCATCTCCGCAGCGGCACAGAAGTCCGCCGAGGTCACCGACTGGGCCGCGCGGATCGGCTGGGTCGTCGGACTCCTGCTGTTCATCGCGCTCGTCTACTGGCTGATGCGCCAGGGCTGGAAGTGGCGCGGCACGCTCCAGAACGGCCTGCCCGCGCTTCCGACCAGCCCTGATGACCCGGGCGAGGCCCTGCTGACCGCGTCCGGCCGCTACCACGGCTCGACCACCGCCGGGCAGTGGCTCGACCGGATCGTCGCCCAGGGCCTCGGCACCCGCAGCCGTGTCGAGCTGACCCTGACCGAGCAGGGGCTGGACGTCGTCCGCCCCGGCGCCACCGACTTCTTCGTCCCGGTGGACGCCCTGCGCGGCGCCCGCCTCGACAAGGGCATCGCCGGAAAGGTCCTCCCCGAGGGCGGTCTGCTGATCGTCACCTGGGTGCACGGCGACACGGAGATCGATTCCGGTTTCCGTTCCGACCGGGCCGCCGACCACCCCGCCTGGGTCGAGGCGATCAACCGCCTCAGCCCCCACCACACCACCAGCACCACCGAGCACAACGGAACGGAAGGCGCACGATGACGACCTCCACCAGGGGGACCAAAATCCCCGCCGTACTCGTCCTGGAGGACGGCCGCAGCTTCCGCGGTCGCGCCTACGGGGCCGTGGGGGAGACCTTCGGCGAAGCGGTGTTCTCCACCGGCATGACCGGCTACCAGGAGACGCTGACCGACCCCTCGTACCACCGCCAGGTCGTCGTCATGACCGCCCCGCACGTCGGCAACACCGGCGTCAACGACGAGGACGACGAGTCGCAGCGGATCTGGGTGGCGGGCTACGTCGTCCGCGACCCCGCCCGGGTGCCGTCCAACTGGCGGGCGAAGCGCTCCCTGGACGAGCAGCTCGTCGCCCAGGGTGTCGTCGGCATCAGCGGCATCGACACCCGCGCCCTCACCCGCCACCTGCGCGAGCGCGGTGCGATGCGGGTCGGCATCTTCTCCGGCGACGCGCTGCCCGACGAGGGCACCATGCTCGCCAAGGTCCGCCAGGCGCCCGAGATGGCCGGTGCCGACCTGAGCGTCCAGGTCGCCACCGAGGAGACGTACGTCGTCCCGGCGGTCGGCGAGAAGCGCTTCACGGTCGCCGCCGTCGACCTCGGCATCAAGGGCATGACCCCGCAGCGGATGGCCGAGCGCGGCATTGAGGTGCATGTGCTGCCCGCCACCGCCACCGCCGAGGACGTCTACGCGGTCGCCCCCGACGGCGTGTTCTTCTCCAACGGTCCGGGCGACCCGGCCACCGCCGACGGCCCCGTCGCGGTCATGCGGGAGGTCCTGAAGCGGAAGACGCCGCTCTTCGGTATCTGCTTCGGCAACCAGATCCTCGGCCGCGCCCTCGGCTTCGGCACCTTCAAGCTGAAGTACGGCCACCGCGGCATCAACCAGCCGGTCCAGGACCGTACGACGGGCAAGGTCGAGGTCACCGCGCACAACCACGGCTTCGCCGTCGACGCGCCGCTCGACCAGGTCTCCGACACGCCCTACGGCCGCGCCGAGGTCACCCACGTCTGCCTGAACGACAACGTCGTGGAGGGCCTGCACCTCCTCGACCAGCCGGCGTTCTCCGTCCAGTACCACCCCGAAGCCGCCGCGGGCCCGCACGACGCGGCGTACCTCTTCGACCGCTTCGTTACGCTCATGGAGGGCCAGCGTGCCTAAGCGCACCGATATCCAGTCCGTCCTGGTCATCGGCTCCGGCCCGATCGTGATCGGTCAGGCAGCCGAGTTCGACTACTCCGGCACCCAGGCGTGCCGGGTCCTCAAGTCCGAGGGCCTGCGCGTCATCCTCGTCAACTCCAACCCCGCCACGATCATGACGGACCCGGAGATCGCCGACGCCACCTACGTCGAGCCGATCACCCCGGAGTTCGTCGAGAAGATCATCGCGAAGGAGCGCCCGGACGCGCTGCTGCCGACCCTCGGCGGCCAGACGGCCCTCAACACCGCGATCTCCCTCCACGAGGCGGGCACCCTCGACACCTACGGCGTCGAGCTGATCGGCGCCAACGTCGAGGCGATCAACAAGGGCGAGGACCGCGACCTCTTCAAGGGCGTCGTCGAGGCGGTCAACCGCAAGATCGGCCACGGCGAGTCCGCGCGCTCGTACATCTGCCACTCCATGGAGGACGTCCTCCAGGGCGTCGACGAGCTGGGCGGCTACCCCGTCGTCGTCCGCCCCTCCTTCACCATGGGCGGCGCCGGTTCCGGCTTCGCCCACGACGAGGAGGAGCTGCGCCGCATCGCCGGTCAGGGCCTCACGCTCTCCCCGACCACCGAGGTGCTCCTGGAGGAGTCCATCCTCGGCTGGAAGGAGTACGAGCTGGAGCTGATGCGCGACAAGAACGACAACGTCGTGGTCGTCTGCTCCATCGAGAACTTCGACCCGATGGGCGTCCACACCGGCGACTCGATCACCGTCGCCCCGGCGATGACGCTGACCGACCGCGAGTACCAGATCCTGCGGGACATCGGCATCGCCGTGATCCGCGAGGTCGGCGTGGACACCGGCGGCTGCAACATCCAGTTCGCGGTCAACCCCGAGGACGGCCGGGTGATCGTCATCGAGATGAACCCGCGGGTCTCGCGCTCCTCGGCGCTCGCCTCCAAGGCCACCGGCTTCCCGATCGCGAAGATCGCCGCCCGTCTCGCCGTCGGCTACACCCTCGACGAGATCCCCAACGACATCACCGAGGAGACCCCGGCGTCCTTCGAGCCCACGCTCGACTACGTCGTCGTCAAGGTCCCCCGCTTCGCGTTCGAGAAGTTCCCCGCCGCGGACGCCACCCTCACCACCACCATGAAGTCGGTGGGCGAGGCCATGGCGCTGGGCCGCAACTTCACCGAGGCGCTCCAGAAGGCGCTGCGGTCGCTGGAGAAGAAGGGCAGCCAGTTCACCTTCACCGGTGAGCCGGGCGCCAAGGACGAGCTGCTGGTCAAGGCCCAGGTTCCGACCGACGGCCGGATCAACACCGTCATGCAGGCGATCCGCGCGGGCGCCACGCCCGAGGAGGTCTTCGACGCCACGAAGATCGACCCGTGGTTCGTCGACCAGCTCTTCCTGCTCAAGGAGGTCGCCGACGAGATCGCCGCCGCCGACCAGCTGGACGCCACCACCCTCGCCGAGGCGAAGCGGCACGGCTTCTCCGACGCCCAGCTCGCCGGCATCCGCGACCTGCGCGAGGACGTCGTCCGCGAGGTCCGCCACGCCCTCGGCATCCGCCCGGTCTACAAGACGGTCGACACCTGCGCCGCCGAGTTCGCCGCGAAGACCCCGTACTTCTACTCCTCCTACGACGAGGAGAGCGAGGTCGCCCCGCGCGAGAAGCCCGCGGTGATCATCCTGGGCTCCGGCCCGAACCGCATCGGCCAGGGCATCGAGTTCGACTACTCCTGCGTCCACGCCTCCTTCGCGCTCAGCGACGCGGGCTACGAGACCGTGATGGTCAACTGCAACCCGGAGACTGTCTCCACCGACTACGACACCTCCGACCGGCTCTACTTCGAGCCGCTCACCCTGGAGGACGTCCTGGAGATCGTCCACGCCGAGCAGCAGGCCGGACCGGTCGCCGGTGTCGTCGTCCAGCTCGGCGGCCAGACGCCGCTGGGCCTGGCGCAGGCGCTCAAGGACAACGGCGTGCCGATCGTCGGCACCTCCCCGGAGGCCATCGACCTCGCGGAGGAGCGCGGCGCGTTCGGCCGGGTCCTCTCCGAGGCGGGGCTGCCCGCCCCCAAGTACGGCACCGCCTTCTCCTTCGACGAGGCACGGACCATCGCCGCCGAGATCGGCTACCCGGTCATGGTCCGCCCCTCGTACGTGCTGGGCGGCCGCGGTATGGAGATCGTCTACGACGAGCCGTCGCTGGGCGAGTACCTCACCCGCCACGCCGGTCTCATCGACCAGCACCCGGTCCTCATCGACCGGTTCCTGGACGACGCCATCGAGATCGACGTCGACGCCCTCTACGACGGCACCGAGCTGTACCTCGGCGGCGTCATGGAGCACATCGAGGAGGCCGGAATCCACTCCGGCGACTCGGCCTGCGCCCTGCCGCCCATCACCCTCGGCGGCCACGACATCAAGCGGCTGCGCGCCTCCACCGAGGCCATCGCCAAGGGCGTCGGGGTCCGCGGACTGATCAACATCCAGTTCGCGATGGCCGGTGACATCCTCTACGTCCTGGAGGCCAACCCCCGCGCCTCGCGCACCGTGCCCTTCACCTCGAAGGCCACCGCGGTGCCGCTGGCGAAGGCCGCCGCCCGGATCTCCCTCGGCGCCACCGTCGCCGAGCTGCGGGCCGAGGGCATGCTGCCGAAGACCGGCGACGGCGGCACGCTGCCGCTGGACTCGCCGATCTCCGTCAAGGAAGCCGTCATGCCCTGGTCCCGCTTCCGGGACGCCTCCGGGCGCGGCGTGGACACCGTCCTCGGCCCGGAGATGCGCTCCACCGGCGAGGTCATGGGCATCGACTCGCTCTTCGGCACCGCCTACGCCAAGTCGCAGTCCGGCGCGTACGGCGCGCTGCCCACCAAGGGCCGGGCGTTCGTCTCCGTCGCCAACCGGGACAAGCGGGCGATGATCTTCCCCGCCCGGGAGCTGGTCGCCCACGGCTTCGAACTGCTCGCCACCTCCGGCACCGCCGAGGTGCTGCGCCGCAACGGCATCGCCGCCACCGTGGTCCGCAAGCACTCCGAGGGCGAGGGCCCGAACGGTGAGAAGACGATCGTCCAGCTGATCCACGACGGCGACGTCGACCTCATCGTCAACACCCCCTACGGGACCGGTGGCCGCCTCGACGGCTACGACATCCGCACCGCGGCGGTCTCCCGGGGCGTGCCCTGCCTGACCACCGTCCAGGCGCTCGCCGCCGCCGTCCAGGGCATCGAGGCGATGTCCCGCGGCGACATCGGGGTCCGCTCCCTCCAGGAGCACGCGGAGCATCTGACCGCCGCCCGCGACTGACGCCGGGCCCACGAGGGGGACACCGCACACCGGTGTCCCCCTCGTCATGACCGCCGCCGCTCCGGAGCCCCACGAGGACACCACCATGTACCGCACCTTCTTCCGCCTGATCTTCCAGCACATGGACCCCGAGAAGGCCCACCACCTGGCCTTCGGCTGGATCCGCCGCGCCGCCCGCACACCCGTCCTGCGGACCTTCGTGGCGGCGGCGCTCGCGCCCCGTTACCAGGAGCTGCGCACCGAGGCGCTCGGCCGCCGGATGCACGGCCCGTTCGGCCTCGCCGCCGGTTTCGACAAGAACGCCACCGCCATCGACGGCATGGCGATGCTCGGCTTCGACCACGTCGAGATCGGCACCGTCACCGCGCAGCCGCAGCCCGGCAACCCGAAGAAGCGCCTCTTCCGGCTCGTCCCGGACCGCGCGCTGATCAACCGCATGGGCTTCAACAACGACGGTTCGGCCGCCGTCGCGGACCGCCTCGCCGCCCGCACCCCGGTCTTCCGCACCACCCTCGGCGTCAACATCGGCAAGACCAAGGTGGTCCCCGAGGAGGAGGCGATCGGCGACTACGTCACCTCCACCGAACGCCTCGCCGCCCACGCCGACTACCTCGTCGTCAACGTCTCGTCCCCGAACACCCCGGGGCTGCGCAACCTCCAGGCGGTCGACCACCTCCGCCCGCTGCTGACCGCCGTCCGCGAGGCCGCCGACCGTACGGTCACCGACCGCCGGGTCCCGCTGCTGGTCAAGATCGCCCCGGACCTCGCCGACGCGGACATCGACGCGGTCGCCGACCTCGCCCTCGAACTGGGCCTGGACGGCATCATCGCCACCAACACCACCATCGCCCGCGACCCGGCCCTGAAGTCCGACCCGGCGCTGGTCAACGAGGTCGGCGGGCTCTCCGGCGCGCCCGTCGGGGACCGCTCCCTGGAGGTGCTGCGCCGCCTCTACGCCCGCGTCGGCGACCGCATCACCCTCGTCGGCGTCGGCGGCATCACCACCGCCGAGGACGCCTGGCAGCGCATCCTCGCCGGCGCCACCCTGATCCAGGGCTACAGCGCCTTCATCTACGAGGGTCCCTTCTGGTGCCGCGCGCTCCACAAGGGGCTCGCCGCCCGGCTGCGCAACAGCCCCTACGCCACCCTCGCCGACGCGGTCGGCGCCGAGCACAAGCAGGTGACCGCATGACCCAGGCACCCACCCCCTTCGGCGCGCGCCTGCGCCGCGCCATGGACGAGCGCGGCCCGCTCTGCGTCGGGATCGACCCGCACGCCTCCCTCCTCACCGACTGGGGGCTCAACGACGACGTCGCCGGGCTGGCCCGCTTCACCCGCACCGTCGTCGAGGCGCTCGGCGACCGCGTCGCGGTCCTCAAGCCGCAGTCCGCGTTCTTCGAGCGCTTCGGCTCCCGCGGGCTCGCCGTCCTGGAGACCGCCGTCGCCGAGGCGCGCGAGCGCGGTGCGCTCGTCCTGATGGACGCCAAGCGCGGCGACATCGGTTCCACCATGGCCGCCTACGCCGCCACCCACCTCGACCCGGCGTCGCCGCTCTTCTCGGACGCGGTCACGGTCAGCCCGTACCTCGGCTACGGCTCGCTCCGCCCGGCCCTGGACCTGGCCGCCACCCACGGCTGCGGCGTCTTCGCGCTCGCGCTGACCTCCAACCCGGAGGGCGCGGAGTTCCAGCGGGCGGTGCGCGAGGACGGCCGGAGCGTCGCCGCCACCGTCCTGGGCCACCTCGCCGAGGAGAACGCCACGGCCGAGGGCCTGGGCTCGTACGGCGCGGTCGTCGGGGCGACCCTCGGCGATCTCTCCGCCTTCGATCTGGCGATCAACGGTCCGCTGCTGGCGCCCGGCATCGGCGCCCAGGGCGCGACCCCCGCCGACCTGCCCACGGTCTTCGGGGACGCGGTCCGCAACGTGCTGCCGAGCGTCAGCCGGGGGGTGCTGCGGCACGGTCCGGACACCGGCGCGCTGCGGGACGCGGCGGCCCGGTGCGCCGACGAGGTGCGGGCGGCAATCGATCAGCAGGAGGCCCAGCGGTAGGTTTAGTCCGGATTTGTCCTGGTCAGCAGAGTCTGACCAGGACTTTTCGCTTGTTCTCGCTGACTCAAGCGCTGTCGGCCGCTAGTCTCCGACGAGAGCACCGCACGTAAGAGCGTTGCTCGTTGCTCCGCCCGTGCGGGGCGACTAGGTTCCACACCGGTCCGTATCCGACAGTTCTACATCCGAGGTGACGTAGGCGTGGCTCTTCCGCCCCTTACCCCTGAACAGCGCGCAGCTGCGCTTGAGAAGGCCGCCGCGGCTCGCCGGGAGCGCGCAGAGGTCAAGAATCGGCTCAAAAACTCCGGCGTCACCCTCCACGAGGTCATCGAGGCGGGCCAGGGCAACGAGGTCATCGGCAAGATGAAGGTCTCGGCGCTCCTCGAATCGCTGCCCGGCGTGGGCAAGGTCCGCGCCAAGCAGCTCATGGAGCGCCTGGGTATTTCCGAGAGCCGCCGCGTACGCGGTCTGGGCTCCAACCAGATCGCCGCTCTGGAGCGGGAGTTCAGCGGCTCGGCTTCCTGAGTTTTCCGGCACAGCCCGGAAGCTGGAATAATCGCTGCATGGCTGCAACATCCCGGGGGACGACCCCCGTGCCCCCGGACGCTCGTCCGCGACTGACCGTGCTCTCCGGCCCCTCGGGGGTCGGTAAGAGCACGGTCGTCGCCCATCTGCGCAAGGTGCACCCCGAGATCTGGCTCTCGGTTTCGGCGACGACCCGTAAGCCCCGTCCCGGAGAACAGCACGGCGTTCAGTACTTCTTCGTCGACGACGAGGAATTCGACAAGATGATCGCCAACGGTGAACTCCTGGAATGGGCGGAATTCGCGGGTAATCGCTACGGCACCCCGCGCCGCGCGGTGCTCGACCGGCTGGAGTCGGGCGAGCCCGTCCTGCTGGAAATCGATCTCCAGGGCGCCCGCCAGGTGCGCGAATCGATGGCGGAGGCGCAGCTCGTCTTTCTCGCCCCGCCGAGCTGGGACGAGCTGGTCCGCCGCCTCACCGGGCGCGGCACCGAGGCTCCCGACGTGATCGAATGCCGACTGGACGCCGCGCGTATCGAGCTGGCCGCGGAGAAGGAATTCGATGTGACGCTCGTCAACACCTCCGTCGAGGGCGTCAGCCGTGAGCTGCTAGCCTTGATGCTGCGGCGTAATGGGGACGGAAAGACCGCAGGCTGACACCGCGGATCTCCCCGACACCCGCCAGAGTTTTTGCTTCACCACCGGCTTCACACCCCTTCGGAAGGCAGAGAGTGTCCTCTTCCATCACCGCGCCCGAGGGCATCATCAACCCGCCGATTGATGAGCTCCTTGAGGCCACCGACTCGAAGTACAGCCTCGTGATCTACGCGGCGAAGCGTGCGCGTCAGATCAACGCGTACTACTCGCAGCTCGGCGAGGGTCTGCTCGAGTACGTCGGTCCGCTCGTCGACACCCACGTCCACGAGAAGCCCCTGTCGATCGCGCTCCGCGAGATCAACGCGGGTCTGCTGACCTCCGAGGCCATCGAGGGCCCCGCGCAGTAAGCACCGCACCACCACGAAGGGCCCGGCAGCGCGACTGCCGGGCCCTTGGTGTGTCATAGGGGCACACCCGCCGCGGGCGGACGGCGTCCGGCCGCCGCCACGGGGCGATCCGGACCTAGCTCGGGGAGCAGCGAAGCGATGGACAAGCAGGAGCGTGCGAAGCCCAGGGTCGTACTGGGCGTCAGCGGTGGCATCGCCGCGTACAAAGCCTGTGAGCTGCTGCGGCGGCTGACCGAGTCGGGGCACGACGTCCGGGTCGTGCCGACTGCCGCCAGTCTGAACTTCGTCGGCGAGGCCACCTGGTCGGCCCTCTCCGGCAACCCGGCCACCACCGAGGTGTGGGAGTCGGTCCACGAGGTCCCGCACGTCCGCATCGGGCAGGGCGCCGACCTCGTGGTGGTCGCGCCCGCCACCGCCGACATGCTGGCCAAGGCGGCCCACGGCATCGCCGACGACCTGCTGACCAACACCCTGCTCACCGCGCGCTGCCCGGTGGTCTTCGCGCCCGCGATGCACACCGAGATGTGGGAGAACCCCGCGACCCAGGAGAACGTCGCCACGCTGCGGCGCCGCGGCGCGCTGGTCATCGAGCCCGCGGTCGGCCGTCTCACTGGCGTCGACACCGGCAAGGGCCGCTTCCCGGACCCGGCCCAGATCTTCGAGCTGTGCCGCCGGGTGCTGGCCCGCGGCCCGCGGGCGGCCACCGCGGACCTGGCCGGGCGGCATGTCGTCGTCAGCGCGGGCGGCACCCGCGAGCCGCTGGACCCGGTCCGCTATCTGGGCAACCGCTCCTCGGGGCGGCAGGGCTACGCCCTCGCCGCGACGGCTGCCGCGCGCGGGGCGCGGGTCACGCTGGTCGCGGGCAACACCGAGCTGCCGGACCCGGCGGGCGTGGACGTCGTACGGATCGGCACCGCCGTCCAGCTCCGGGAGGCGGTGCTGGCGGCGGCGGGCGACGCCGACGCGGTCGTGATGGCGGCGGCGGTGGCCGATTTCCGGCCGTCGGAGTACGCCACCGGGAAGATCAAGAAGAAGGACGGGCAGGAGCCGGAACCGGTCACCCTGGTCCGCAATCCGGACATCCTCGCCGAGCTGTCCGCCGACCGGCCCAACCGCGGCCAGATTGTTGTCGGATTCGCCGCCGAGACCGACGACGTTCTCGCCAACGGCCGCACCAAACTCGCCCGCAAGGGCTGTGACCTGCTGGTCGTCAACGAGGTGGGGGAGCACAAGACCTTCGGGTCGGCCGAGAACGAGGCCGTGATCCTCGCCACGGACGGTTCCGAGACACCGGTGCCGCACGGACCGAAGGAAGCGCTGGCAGACACGGTGTGGGACCTCGTCGCGGGCCGGTTCGCGGCCACCGCCGACGGCTCCTGAGACGCCTGCCGCACCGGTCCCGTGGGCCCGCGGGACCGGTGCGGGCCCTCTTGACCAGCGGGGCCGTACGGCTGATCGTCCCTCTGTGGGCCGTGGTGTGCCAGGTCGCGACGGATCCACAAATCGAGACTGAGTGTCCGAACCTCGCACACGACCGATAAACTGGCCAGCGGATCGGGCCGAGCGCAGCTCTCGAGCCCCTCCGCCAAATGATCAGCCAGCAGCCGCTGCAACCCCAGGGAGCGATGTGTCCCGCCGCCTCTTCACCTCGGAGTCCGTCACCGAGGGCCACCCCGACAAGATCGCTGACCAGATCAGCGACACGATTCTCGACGCCCTCCTCAAGGAGGACCCCACCTCCCGGGTCGCCGTCGAGACGTTGATCACCACCGGCCTGGTCCATGTGGCCGGCGAGGTGACGACGAAGGCGTACGCCGACATCCCCAGCCTTGTGCGCAACAAGATCCTCGACATCGGCTACGACTCGTCGAAGAAGGGCTTCGACGGCGCCTCCTGCGGCGTCTCGGTCTCCATCGGCGCGCAGTCCGCGGACATCGCCCAGGGTGTCGACACGGCGTACGAGGCCCGCGTCGAGGGTGCCGCCGGTGACCAGGAAGACGAGCTGGACAAGCAGGGCGCGGGCGACCAGGGCCTGATGTTCGGCTTCGCGTGCGACGAGACGCCGGAGCTGCTCCCGCTGCCGATCTTCCTCGCGCACCGGCTCTCCCGCCGCCTGTCCGAGGTCCGCAAGAACGGCACCATCCCCTACCTGCGCCCCGACGGGAAGACCCAGGTCACCATCGAGTACGACGGTCACAAGGCCGTCCGCCTCGACACCGTCGTGGTCTCCTCGCAGCACGCCAGCGACATCGACCTCGACTCGCTGCTCGCACCCGACATCCGCGAGTTCGTCGTCGAGCACGTCCTCAAGGAGCTGGTCGAGGACGGCATCAAGCTGGACACCGACGGCTACCGCCTGCTGGTGAACCCGACCGGCCGCTTCGAGATCGGCGGCCCGATGGGTGACGCCGGGCTGACCGGCCGCAAGATCATCATCGACACCTACGGCGGCATGGCCCGCCACGGCGGTGGCGCGTTCTCCGGCAAGGACCCGTCGAAGGTCGACCGTTCCGCCGCGTACGCGATGCGCTGGGTGGCCAAGAACGTCGTCGCGGCCGGTCTCGCGGCCCGCTGCGAGGTCCAGGTGGCGTACGCCATCGGCAAGGCCGAGCCGGTCGGTCTCTTCGTCGAGACCTTCGGTACCGCCACGGTCGACACCGACAAGATCGAGCAGGCCATCGGCGAGGTCTTCGACCTCCGTCCGGCCGCGATCATCCGCGACCTCGACCTGCTCCGTCCGATCTACGCGGAGACCGCGGCGTACGGCCACTTCGGCCGCGCGGACGCCGACTTCACCTGGGAGCGCACCGACCGCGTCGACGCGCTCCGCAAGGCGGCGGGTCTCTAGAACCTCCCGTCCGGGGCGCCCCGGACACCGCAGCGGCCCCGCACCGGAATCTTCCGGTGCGGGGCCGTTCGGCGTGGGGACGCCCGCTCAGAGCGCGGTGGCGACCAGTTCGCGGGCGATCAGCTCCGCCCGGACGTTGATCATGTACATGGATCCGGCGTAGAAGAGATCGCCGGAGGTGAGGTCGCCCAGCGCGTACAGCCGCCCCGGGGACTGCCCGGCGGCCGGGCGCAGGGCGTTCGTCGCCGGGTCGATCAGCAGCCCGCCGTGCGGATTGCGGACCACCAGGCCCGCCTCCGCCAGCGAGCGCAGCAGCGGGGCGGCGCGCGGGCCGGTGGTGGCGAGCCCGGTGCGGGTGGCGTCGACCACGACGTCGGCGCGTCCGGCCCTGCCCTCGTGGACCACCTCGAAGCCGCCGCCCGCCCGGGCGCGGACCCCGGCCGTTCCGTGGCGGACCGTCAGCTGGCCGCTCTCCATCGCCGCCAGCAGCCGTCGGCCGGTCGGCGGCGGCATCGGGTTGTACAGCGGTTTGGCGAGCGGGTGGAAGCGGCGCAGGAACACCCGCTTCTCACGGTCGCCCCACGCCGTCCACACACTCTCGCGGACATCGCGCAGCGCCGTCGTGGCGATCGTCTGGTACGGATTGCCGTCCAGCCGGGCCAGTTCGGAGCGGAGCCGGTCGTGCGCCGGGCGGGGCGCGGTCTCGGCGGCCAGATCGGTGCCCGCCGCGGCCAGTTCGTCCCGGAGCAGCGCGAAGGTGTCGCGCAGCCCGAGCGAGCCGGAGCGCTCCAGTTGGCGGGATATCGCCTCCGGCGTCAGATGGGTGAGGGTGAACGGGCGGTGCCGGGCGCGGACGCCGGGCAGCAGACCGTGCCGTGAGGTCATCGTGATCCGGCCGCGGTGCCCCCGGTGCAGCAGCCCCAGCGCGACGTCCACGCCGGACAGCCCGGTGCCGAGGACCATGACATGGGCGTCCTCGGCGATCTCGGGCAGCACCGCGGAGAGCGGGTACGGGTCGGGGTGGAAGCCGGGGGCACCGGCCAGCCCGTAGGGGTCGGCCGGTGGTCCGCTGCCCGGGCAGAGCACCACCCGGTCGGCGTGGGTGAGGGAGGCGGCGCCGCGGATCATGACCTCCGCGGCGGACGCCTTGGCGACGGTGGCGAACTCCGGCACCACCGTCACCGTCCAGCCCCGGCGCCGGGCCTCGCGCAGACAGGCCGCCCAGTGGTCCACCAGATACTCGCCGTAGACCCGCCGCGGGACGTACGCGTCGGGCGGCAGGTTCGCCAACGGCGTTGCCGCGTACCGGGGTTGGCGGTGCAGCCAGCGCAGGAAGTGATCCCGCTCGGCGCACCGTACCGACATGAATCCGGCCTCGCGGTTGACCAGTGCGCAGTCCAGGTCGGGGCGGTAGGCGCGGCCGGTGGCCAGTTGCCGCGCCCCTTCGTGGACCGTGATGTCGAACGCGGCGTCTCTCCCGGCGTGGCGCAGCATGCTGTCGAGCAGGCTGACCGCCGCGGCGCCGCCGCCTATGACCGCCAGGCGCATGAGCGGGCTCCCTCCCGGAGCGTGCTATCGGTCCGTATCGGGTGCGATGACGGGCAGCCCCAGCGTGGTGTCGAGCCGCCGGGTGAGCGCGGTGGGGTACGCGGTGACGAACACCTCCAACGCGGGGTGGGCGACGGCCTGTTGGAGGTGGCCGCCGACCGTCGTGCCGTCGCGGCGGCCCAGCACCACATGGGCGTGGACGTGCGGGCGGCCGTCCTTCAGCGCGATGTTGCCGGTCAGGCCCAGCACCTCGGTGTGTTCCGTCACCGGGATCGGCACATGGGCCTTGGCGACCGGGTCGAAGAGGGACAGCCCGGCGGCGCGGAACGCGCCGATCCCGGTCAGGGAACCCGCGGTCACCTGCTGTTCGGCGGCGAACTTCTCCAGCGCGGGCACCACCTCGTCGCCCGCTTCCAGGACGACGGCGAACTGGCGGGTCGCCCTGGCGTCGTCGTGCAGCAGCCGGATGTGCATCGGTGTCAACTCGCTTTCGTGGCGTCGGCGGGCTTCTCGCCGCCGGGGACTGCGCTCGGCACGGGCCCGGGGTGGCGCAGGGCCCACCGGGCGCGCACCTTGCCGATCACATCGAACTGGTTGAGGACCAGCCCGAGGATCACCAGTGTGATGGCCGTCGCCTTCATCGTGCCCAGGGGCTCACCGAGGAGCAGCATCGACGACGCCATGCCGAAGATCGGCACCAGCAGCGTCAACGGCGCGACCCGCGAGGTGCGGTAGGTCCGCATCAGATGGCCCCAGAGCGCGAAGCCGAAGAGGATCGTCGGGTAGACCATGTAGAGCAGCGAGCCGAGGCCGGTCCAGCCCATGGTGGTGAAGGAGTGCTCGACGGTGCCCCAGCCGCCGAGCCCCAGCGACAGCAGGAACATCGGGATCGGCGGCACCAGGCTCGCCCAGACCGTGAACGCCAGCGCGTTCTCCGGCTTGGCCTTCTTGATGATCAGGTTGGCGACGGCCCAGGACAGCGAGGCGCCGACGACCATGACCGTACCGGCCGCGGTGACCGAACCGTCGGTGACGGCGGCGACCAGCCCCATGCCGACCGCCGCCACCACGAACCCCACCAGATAGCGGGGGCTGATGCGTTCGCCCATCAGCCCCGCCGCCAGGCCGATCGTCCAGAACGCCTGGAGCTGCATCACGACCGAGGCCAGACCCGCCGAGAAGCCCAGGTCCATCCCGGCGAAGAGCAGCCCGAACTGGCCGATGCCGAAGAAGACCCCGTACAGCAGGAGATAGCGCCACGGCACGTTCGGCCGCTTGAAGAAGAAGACCGCGGGGACGGCCGCGAGGAGGAAGCGGAGCGACGCCAGGAGATAGGGGTCGAACGAGCGCAGCCCGATGTCGATGATGGCGAAGTTCACTCCCCAGATGACCATCACCAGGACGGCACCCAGGAATTTGGACAGTGGCAAGAACGCTCCTCTTCAGGGTTGTGAGGGGGCCGCGGGCGCGGCGGCGTCGGTGCGGACGACCTGGAACGCCTCGGCGAGCCGCCCGGTGGGGAGCCCGCCGAGGGCCGCCTGTCCGGCCAGCTTCGCGCGGACGTCCTCGCGGAGCCGGTCGCGGTGGGCGGTCTGCGAGACATGGGCGCGCAGCGCGGCGAGCTTCCGCTCGAAGGTCTCCGTCACATCGATCCGGGTGTCCGGGCGCGGCCCGGTCGTCACCCATATCTCCGGGACGCTCCAGGGCGCCAACCCCTCCTCCAGCAGCAGCTCGGGGAAGGCCCGCGGATTGCCCGCGTCCGGGTAGAGCGCCGCCAGCGACGCCTCCCCGGCCGCGCGGTGATCGGGGTGGAGATCGGGCAGGAACGCCCAGTTGATCTCCGGGCTCTGGATCACCGCGCGGTGCGGCCGGGTCTGCCGGATCACCCGGACGATCTGCCGCCGCAGCGCGGCATCGGGTCGCAGCATCCCGTCCTGGTGGCCGAGGAACAGCACGTCCTCGACCCCGAGGACGGCGGCGGCGTCGCGCTGCTCCCGCTCCCGCCGTGCCGCGAGTTCGGCCCGGGGGACGGCCGGGTCCTCGCCGCCGCCCGAGCCGTCCGTCAGGACCAGATACGTCACCTCGGCGCCCGCGGCGGTCCAGGACGCGACGGTGCCGCCGGCGGTGAAGTCCGTGTCGTCGGGGTGGGCCGCGACGGCCAGCACCCGCAGCGCGCCGTCCGGGGAATCCGTGCCGCTCACGCCGTGCGCACCTCGGCGGTGAAGAGGAACGACCGGGGTACGCCGGTCATCGTGCGGGGCGGCACCGGGTGCGGCCAGCGCCCGAAGTCGGCGCCGTCCTCGCCCGGTTGCTTGAGGTCGGTGACCGACCAGCCGCAGTCGGGCAGGAACTCCTCGGGGGTGTCGGTGCCGAAGAGCCAGGGGTTGCCGTCCTCGGCCAGGATGTTGAGGAAGCCGCGGGCGAGCGGGTTGGTGAGCGTGGTGCGGCTCGTCATGTCGCCGAGGAGGACGGAGCCGGGCGCGGACAGCTCCCGCAGGGTGCCCAGCAGCCGCCGTACGACGTCCTCGGGGAGGAAGAAGAAGAGGCCCTCGGCCACCCATAAGGTGGGCTGCCGCGGGTCGAACCCGGCGGCGTGCAGATCGTCCTGCCACTGCTCGGCGAGGTCGACCGCGACGGCGCGGCGGTGCGGCCCGCCGGAGGTGTCGACGCCGTGCTCGGCGAGGAGTTCGGCCTTGGCGTCGAGCAGCGCCGGGCGGTCGAGTTCGTAGAGGGTGACGCCGTCGGGCCAGGTCAGCCGGGCGGAGCGCATGTCCATCCCGGCGGCCACGGAGACCACCTGGCGCAGCCCGCGGTCGCGGACGGCGCGGACGAGGGCGTCGTCGAGGTAGCGGGTGCGGACCAGGACGAAGGGGGCGACGGCCGAGCCGCGGTACCGCTCCAGCAGGGCGAAGCCGGTGTCCCCGGCGACGGCGCGGGCCAGCGGGTCGTCGAAGATACGGTCCGGGCGCTCGGACTCCAGGGCGCGTGCGGCGGCCGTCCACTGGGCGGTCCGGGACACCGGCTCCATCTGCATTTCCGCGCTCGTCATGAGCGGTTACTCCTCTCGGGGCGGCGGCTGACCGGCGCGGGGTGTCCGCCGGTGCCGGAGGTCCGGTTCATGTGTCCTGCCCGGCGGGTCTGCGGCGGAAGATGCTGTGCAGCACCATGCTGAAGACCACCGTGCCCTCCTCGTCGAGGAGTTCGCACCGCGGGCGCAGTATTCCGGATTGCTTGCTGTGCAGTACGGGAGCCACGCCCAGCACGGTCAGGCGCGCCCGCAGGACGTCGCCGGGGCGTACCGGCCGGTGGAAGCGGAGCTCGTCCACGCCCGGCGAGCCCTCACCGGCGGAGTCGGCGAGGATCTCCTCGACGTAGCGGCGCATGAAGAGCGAGGCGGTCAGCCAGCCGCTGGCGACGAGGCCGCCGAAGTGCGACTCGCGGGCCCGCTCGGGGTCGGTGTGGAACATCTGCGGGTCGTAGGCGCGTCCGAAGGACAGCACCTCTTCCTCCGTCACCTTCACCTCGCCGAGGTCGTAGACCTCTCCGACGGGGAAGTCCTCCAGGTACCGGGTGCTCACGGCCACCTCACCATTCCGCGCTGACGAGTTCTTCGGGCGTGGCGCCGGACAGCTGGTAGCGGTCCGGGTCCACCGGGCGTCCGGTGTAGATCCGCAGCACGTCCGGGACGTCCGCGGTCAGCTGCGCCGTGGGCCGCCCGGGCACGGCGGTGCCCAGGGTGAGCCGCCGGGTGGGCAGCTGGATCTCCACCAGGGGGGTGCGCACCACGCGGTCGCAGCGGCCGAGCAGCGTGAGCGCCGCCTGGTGGCCACGGCTGTGGTACGGGTCGTCCAGGCCGATCGCGTCGCGGACGTCGCCGCCGTGGATCCAGGTGCCGAGCGCCGCCAGGTCCTTGGCGCCGCCCGCGGCCCGGATCGCGGGGCCCGCGTCCGTGAGGCCCTGCTCGAACTCGTCGATGACCTGCTTGAGCGGCCAGGAGCGGCGCTCCTCGACGTCCCGCTGGTTCTGCTCGTGGCTGGCGCGGTACGCGGGCCCGGCGGCGAGGCCGGTGAGCGCGGCGCCGCAGTGCGCGACGATGTCGCGGACCGTCCAGGCGGAGCAGACCGTGGGGCGCTTCAGATCGGCCTCGGGCAGGGTGCGTAACCGCGGGACGAGGGTGTCGCGTTCGGCGCGGAGCACCACATCGGTGGCGGCGGGGTTCTGCGGGCCCGTCATCGCACCCCCGCCCCGAAGTAGCGCGCCTCGATGCGGCGCAGGGTGCGGAAGTCGTCGATGTCGATGCTCTCCATGTCGATGTCCTCACCGCTGAGGCGGGAGACCAGGACCATGAACTCGACGAACGCGAGGGAGTCGATCAGACGGCTCTCCAGCAGGTCGAAGTCCGGCTCGATGTCGCTGACCTCGGCGTGCCGGTCGAGGATCCACTGTTTGATCTGGTCGGTGGCGGACTGCATGGCGGACTCCTTCGAAGGGTGGGGCGGGGGAGGGAAGGACGAGCGGACGCGGCGGGCGCGGACGCCCGCGCGGCGGATCAGGCCACGGCGGCCTTGTCGAGGGCCGAGGCGACGGCCGCCCAGTCGCCGTGCTTCTCGTGCAGCACGGCGAGCCAGCGCTCCAGACCGAAGGCGACACAGCTGGTGAACACCGGTCGGCCGGTGCCGGCGACACGGATGTCGCAGCGCTCGCCGAAGAAGTTGCGGTGCTTGTTCACGGAGCCGATGGCGAGGTCGCCGACGAGGAATTCGTACTTCACCGGCGACAGCATCTGGAGCTTGGCGCGCGGCCCCTCGCCGTCGAAGAACGGGTCGGACGCGGGCTCCTTGCGCATCTCCAGGCCGAGCGCCTCGGCGAAGGCGAGGATGCGCTGCGAGGAGCGTTCCAGATGGTCCTCGACGAACTCCTGGCTGCCCAGTGCGACGATCTCGCGCATGTGGAAGCCGAGCAGCCGACGGAGCCCGGTGTACTTCTCCTCGCGGCGGAAGCACCGGCCGACGAGGGTGACCAGGGTGTTGCGCTCCAGCTCCGTGCCCTCCAGGCCGAGGTAGACGGCGTAGCAGGTGGCGGGCGGCGGGGCGACCTCGGCGGGCATCAGCTGGTCGGGCGGGAAGGCGGTGGTCGCCGTCGCCGCCTCGCCCTGGGGACGCCGCTCCAGGTCCAGGCTGCTGACGGTCAGCGCCTGGTGGGGGAAGTTCTGGTAGTAGTCGAGCTTGGCCAGACCGGCGACCGGGAGCAGGGCCGGTCCGACGACGGGCTCGGCGCCGCGGGCGGTGCCCCATTCGGCGAACGTGCGATCGAGGCGGTGGAGCGCGGCGGCTTCGTCGGCGCGCAGGAACAGCAGACCGTTGGGTTCCACGGAAATGGCCTCCCGCCCGCTCAGATGCCGGGCAGGACGTCGTCGGCGAAGATGCCGGTCTTGCACATGAAAGCAAGCGGCTTCCGCACGGCGCGGCGTTCGGCATCCCGGCGCGAGGGCTCGGCGAGCAGCCTCTCCCGGAATCCGAGCGGGTCGGGAATTCCGGCGTCGCGGTAGATCTGCGGATTGTAGAAAGCGCGCAGACTGAAGGCGATGTAGCGCTTGAGGTACTGCTCGATCTCCTCGCGCTGCCCGGGGGTGAGATCTCCGACGAGGTCGGCGTGGAGCAGCGAGACCAGCTCCCGACCGAAGGCGATGTGCCGGGACTCGTCCTCGTGGTGCACCCGGTTGACCTGGCGGATCGTCTCGTGGAGCGAGGTGTCGCCCGCCATCCGCATGTTGTAGTGGTCGACGATCTCCTCGAAGAGGAGCACCCGGCAGAACACCAGAAGGTTCTCGACGCGGGGGTCCTCGTGGGCGATGGAGTTCAGCTTCGGCCCCGAGTAGATCTTCCCGCCGTAGCGCAGACAGAATTCGGCGAAGAACCACATGTGTTCGTTCTCTTCGCCGACGAAGTGGTGGAAGAAGTCCGACGGGATCTCGAACCCGCGGGTGTGGATGCGGCGCACCACCTCCACCAGGAGTTCCCGGATGCCTTCGACGTTCAGGCTGTAGAAATTGATACTCTCCCACCGCGAGAGTTGCTGCCGCTGCGCCTCGGTGAGTTCATTGACGATTTCCGTGCCGTAGGTGGAGGTGAGGTCGTCACTCATCCACATCATTTCGGACGGCAGCGTCTCGGGCCAGTCGAACTCGCGGTACGGGTTGTAGTACTCGTCGACCGACTTGTCGACGAGCCGCTGGAGTATCTCGACGAAACGCTGTTCCCGCTCCGGTCTGGGTGTGGTGGTCGACAGCATTCAATTCCCTTTCGACGATCGGTGAAAGCGGGACCGCGGGCGGGCAGGGGGCTGCCCGAGGTGATCGGTCGGCGCGGGTGGCCGTAATGGGGAAGTGGGGGTGGGAATGCGTACGGGGAGGTGACGGCGGTCGGACGGCGGGGAGTCAGTGGCGTCGAATGCCCGCCGGAGACTTTAGCGCTCTGTCTCGCTATTGGGCCAGATCCCCTGGTGAAAAGAAGGGGAGGAGCGCCTTCCGTTTGTGTCGATGCTGCTGAGGGAGTTACCTCCTTACAAGCTGCGACGAATATTGCAGCAGTATTTCGGCAGTATGAAGCGGCTGTCTGTGCGGCAAGTCTCCCCATGGGGGCGTTGCGTCATTTCCGGCCGACTTCCCCGGAGCGCCGCACGGCTTCGGCCTGGTGATTTCGGTGCGCGGAGGGCGATCAGCTTGTGTTTCCGGCGTCGGGGAACGACTCGAATTCGCTCCTGTGTGTGAACCGGTGCCGCGGGCGCCCGGGCGGGCCCCCGCGCGCGAGGGCCCCCGCCCGCGCGCGGAACCCGCGGCGCCCGCCCCGCCGCCCGGCCTCCGGGGCGGGGCGCACCCACCCGCCGTTGTCGGTGGTGTCTGCTAAGACTGGATGCCGTGAGCAGGGAAGACGGGCGCCAGGGGGCAGGGGCGGATGCGGGCGAGCAGCTGGCCCTCATCCGGGCGAGCGTGCGGGAGACGAAGGCGACCCGCGCCAAGCCGCGCACCTGGCGCGGCGCCGAGCCCGCCGCCGAGCTGCCCGTGGCCCGCGTCCTCGTCGACAAGGGTCTCGTCCACCTCGACCGCTACTTCGACTACGTCGTCCCCGCCGCCATGGACGCCGAGGCGCGCCCCGGCGTGCGGGTGCGCGTCCGCTTCGGCGCGGGTGAGAAGGGCGGGCGGCGCGAGGGCGGCAAGCTGGTCAGCGGCTTCATCGTCGACCGCGTCGCGGAGAGCGACTTCCGCGGCGTCCTCGCCCCGCTCGCCCAGGTCCTCTCCCCGGAGCCGGTGCTCACCCCCGGACTGCTCGCCCTGTGCCGCGCGGTCGCCGACCGGTACGCGGGCAGCCTCGCCGACGTCGTCCAGCTCGCCGTCCCGCCCCGCCGCGCCCGCGCCGAGGCCAAGGAGTCCCCGCCCCCGCTGCCGCCCAACGCCCCGCCGGAGCCCGGCAGCTGGCAGCGGTACGCGGCCGGGCCCGGCTTCCTCGCCGCCCTGACACGGGGCGACGCACCGCGTGCGGTGTGGACGGCGCTGCCCGGCGCCACCTGGCCCGACGAACTGGCCCGCGCCGCCGCCGCCACCCTCGCCGGGGGCCGCGGCGCACTCCTCGTGGTGCCCGACGGCCGGGCCGCCGCCCGGGTGGACGCCGCCCTCACCGCCCTCGTCGGCTCCGGTCGCCACGTCCTGCTCACCGCCGACGCCGGGCCCGAGGAGCGCTACCGCCGCTGGCTCGCCGTCAGCCGCGGCTCGGTGCGCGCCGTGATCGGCACCCGCGCCGCGATGTTCGCCCCCGTCGACCGCCTCGGTCTGGTCGCCCTCTGGGACGACGGCGACGCCGCGCACAGCGACCCGCACGCCCCGCAGCCGCACGCCCGCGAGGTGCTGATCCAGCGCGCGGTGGGGGAGCGGGCCGGGTTCCTGCTCGGCGGCGTGAGCTGCACGGTCGAGGCGGCGCAGCTGGTCGAGACGGGCTGGGCGCACCCGCTCACCGCCGACCGCGAGCGGGTCCGCGCCACCGCCCCCCGTATCCGTACGGTCGGCGAGGGCGACGAGGCGCGCGACGAGGCGGCCCGCGCCGCGCGGCTGCCGTCGATGGCCTGGCAGGTGGTGCGCGAAGGGCTCCGGCACGGCCCGGTCCTCGTCCAGGTGCCCCGGCGCGGCTACGCGCCCCGGCTGGCCTGCGCCCGCTGCCGGACCCCGGCCCGCTGCCGCGCCTGCGCGGGCCCGCTGGAGTCGCCCGGCGCCGACGACCTGGTGTGCGCCTGGTGCGGACGGGCCGAGCCGGACTGGCACTGCGCGGAGTGCGGCGGCGCCCGGCTGCGCGCCCAGGTGGTGGGCGCCCGGCGCACGGCCGAGGAGCTGGGCCGGGCGTTCCCCGCCGTCCCCGTGCGCACCTCGGGCCGCGACCACGTCCTGGCGACGGTGCCGGACACCCCCGCCCTGGTGGTCTCCACCCCGGGCGCCGAGCCGGTCGCGGAGGGCCCCGGGTACGCCGCCGGGCTGTTGCTGGACGGCTGGGCACTGCTCGGCCGCCCGGATCTGCGCGCCGGGGAGGAGGCGCTGCGCCGCTGGCTGACCGCCGCCGCGCTGGTCCGCGGGCAGGAGGCGGGCGGCACGGTCGCGGTGATCGCGGAGCCGACGCTGCGGCCGGTGCAGGCGCTGGTGCGCTGGGATCCGGTGGGCCACGCCGTCCGCGAGCTGGCGGAGCGGGCCGAGCTGGGCTTTCCGCCGGTCTCCCGGATGGCGGCGGTCACCGGCCGCCCCGACGACATCGCCGCGCTGCTGGCATCCGCCGGACTCCCGCCCGGCGCCGAGGTGTTGGGCCCGGTGCCGCTGCCGGTCCCCGACCCCGGGCGGCCGCGCCGCCCCGGCGATCCGCCGCCGGGCGAGAGCTGGGAGCGGGCGCTGGTCCGGGTGCGGCCCGGTCAGGGCGCGGCGCTGGCGGCGGCCCTGAAGGCGGCCCGCGCGGCCCGCCTGGTCAAGCGGGAGGGGGAGGCGGTCCGGGTCCGGATCGACCCGCCCGACCTGGGCTGACCACGGGCCGTTGACGGCCGCGGCTTCGGCCCGCGGGCGCCCGGCGCTCCGCCGTCGGCCGGTCTCGTACACCCGGCCCGCGGGCGCGCGCTTCCGGGTCGCGCCGGGCGCCCGGCGGCCGGGAGGGGCGGCGTCAGCCGTTGCGGGGTGTGGGGAACGCGCCGGTCCGGGGCTCCTCGCGGGGGGCGGTGGCGGGCTGCGCGGGCATCTGGCGGGCCGCGGGCACCGACGGCGTACCGGACAGGCCCGCGGCGACGGCCACCGCGCGGGAGGTGGTCGCCTCGGGGGAGCGGTGCGCGGCGTCGGCGCCCTCGGCGGTGTGCCGGTCGGCCCGGCGGCCACCGTAACGGCGGTGCACCGCCTGCTTGGTGACGCCGAGCGCGGAGCCCACCGCGTCCCAGGAGAAGCCCAGCGAACGGTCGAAGTCGACGGCGGCGGTGACGAGCGTCTCGACGCTGTCCCGCAGTTCCTGGGCGAGGCGGACCGTGGGGGCGGGCGCGCGGCCGTAGACGACGAATCCGGCGGAGGGGCCGGTGCGGCGCGGCCGGTAGACGTTGCCGAGCTGGGCGGTCAGGGTGCGCAACGCGTCCACCTGCCGGCGTACCCGCTCGATGTCGCGTACCAGGAGATGCAGGCTGGCGCGCGCCTGGGCGTCGTGGGTTGCGTGGTCGGCCATGTGAAAGCCTCTCGAACCGGCGTGGAAAGGGAAGATGACAAGGGTGGGCCGCGCCTGCGACCCGGGTGGGGATGGTCAATGCTGTTTGACCAACGCGACAGCGGCGCCTCTGGTCACGGTGTGGGGGCGTAACGGCTCGTCAGGACGGCGCGGCGCGCCCCGCACGCCCCCGGACGGACCAGCGCCGCAGCGGTCCGCCGCCGGACGGCGCGCGGACGGGGGCGCCCGGCGCCGGTCCGGGCCCCGTGCACCCGGTGGGGGCGGCGTCCGGCCGTAGACTGGTGCGCCGTTCCGCAGCGTGTGAGAGGTAGTGCGCCACCCATGAGGCTCGTCTTCGCCGGTACCCCCGAGGTCGCCGTACCTGCCCTGGATGCCCTGATCGCCTCCGACCGGCATGAGGTGGTGGCCGTGGTGACCCGGCCGGACGCCCCGGCCGGTCGCGGCCGACGGCTGGTCGCGAGCCCCGTCGCCGAGCGGGCCGAGGAGGCGGGTATCGAGGTGCTCAAGCCCGCGAAGCCCGGCGACCCCGAGTTCCTGGCCCGGCTGCGGGAGATCGCCCCCGACTGCTGCCCGGTCGTCGCCTACGGCGCGCTGCTGCCGCAGTCCGCGCTGGACATCCCCGCCGAGGGCTGGGTCAACCTCCACTTCTCGCTGCTCCCTGCCTGGCGCGGCGCCGCACCCGTGCAGCACGCCGTGCTCGCCGGGGACGAGGTCACCGGCGCCTCGACCTTCCAGATCGAGAAGGGGCTCGACTCCGGCCCGGTCTTCGGCGTGCTCACCGAGGAGATCCGGCCCACCGACACCGCCGGTGACCTGCTCACCCGGCTCGCGTTCGCCGGTGCCGGGCTGCTCGCCGCGACGATGGACGGCATCCAGGACGGCACCCTGCACGCCGTCCCGCAGCCCGCCGAGGGCGTCTCGCTCGCCCCGAAGATCGAGGTCGAGGACGCCCGGGTGGACTGGGCGGCGCCCGCGCTGCGGGTGGAGCGGGTGGTCCGCGGCTGTGCGCCGTCCCCCGGCGCCTGGACGCTCTTCCGCGGCGAGCGGCTGAAGCTGATGGCCACCGCGTCGGTCGGCCCGGACGCCGATCTGCACCTCGCCCCCGGTGAGCTGGCCGTCACCAAGAAGGCGGTGTACGTCGGCACCGGCAGCCACGCCGTCGAGCTGCTCTGGGTCCAGCCGCAGGGCAAGAAGCCGATGAAGGGCGCCGACTGGGCGCGCGGTGTCCGTATCGAGGCGGGCGAGGTCATCGGGGAGTAGCGCCCGGCCCGGCGTCCGGGGACGGCGGCCGGTGGTCCGCCGACGGCCGCCGCCCGCCGCCGCCCCGGGCTCCCCGCACCGCGCGTACGCTGGTCACACACCCTTTCCGCTCGCCTTTCCCTCTCGTACCCGGAGCACCTTTTCGTGAGCCAGCAGCCGCGTCGCCGTCCCAGCAAGCCCTACCGCCGCCCGCAGAAGGACCCGGTCCGGATCCTCGCGTTCGAGGCGCTGCGGGCCGTCGACGAGCGGGACGCCTACGCCAACCTCGTCCTGCCGCCGCTGCTGCGCAGGGCACGCGAGAACCCGGACTTCGACAGCCGGGACGCGGCGCTCGCCACCGAGCTGGTCTACGGCACGCTGCGCCGCCAGGGCACCTACGACGCGATCGTCGCGCAGTGCGTGGACCGCCCGCTGCGCGAGGTGGACCCGCCGGTCCTCGACGTCCTCACCCTCGGCGCCCACCAGCTGCTCGGCACCCGTATCCCCACCCACGCGGCGGTCAGCGCCAGCGTGGAGCTGGCCCGGGTGGTGCTCGGCGACGGCCGCGCCAAGTTCGTCAACGCGGTGCTGCGCAAGGTCGCGGCGGCCGACATGGACACCTGGCTGGAGCGGATCGCCCCCGATTACGACGAGGCCGCCGAGGAGCACCTCGGGCTGGTCCACGCCCACCCCCGCTGGATCGTCTCCGCCCTGTGGGACGCGCTCGGCGGCGGCCGCGCGGGCATCGAGGACCTGCTGGAGGCCGACAACGAACGGCCCGAGGTCACGCTGGTCGCCCGCCCCGGCCGGTCCACCGCCGAGGAGTTGCTGACCGCCGCGGGCGAGGACCGCGCGCTGCCCGGCCGCTGGTCGCCGTACGCGGTCCGGCTGGCCGAGGGCGGTGAGCCCGGGGCGCTGGACGCGGTGCGCGAGGGGCGTGCCGGGGTGCAGGACGAGGGGAGTCAGCTGGTCGCGCTGGCGCTGGCGAACGCGCCCGTCGAGGGCGACGACCGGCGCTGGCTGGACGGCTGTGCCGGCCCCGGCGGCAAGGCGGCGCTGCTGGCCGCGCTGGCGGCGGAGCGCGGGGCGGCGCTGCTCGCCTCCGAGAAGCAGCCGCACCGTGCCGGTCTGGTGGCCCGCGCCCTGGAGGGCAACCCCGGCCCGTACGCGGTGATCGCCGCCGACGGCACCCGCCCCGCGTGGCGGCCCGGCGCCTTCGACCGGGTGCTGGTCGACGTGCCGTGCACCGGTCTGGGCGCGCTGCGCCGCCGCCCCGAGGCCCGCTGGCGCCGCCGCCCGGAGGACCTGGACGGTTTCGCGCCGCTCCAGCGGGAGCTGCTGCGCCAGGCGCTGGCCGCGGTCCGGGTCGGCGGCGTCGTCGGCTACGCGACCTGCTCGCCGCACCTCGCCGAGACCCGCGCCGTCGTGGACGACGTCCTCAAGGGCCGCGGCGGTGTGCCGGTCGGCGCGGAGTGGATCGACGCCCGCCCGCTGATGCCCGGCGTCCCGGCGCTCGGTGACGGTCCCGATGTTCAGCTGTGGCCGCATCTGCACGGTACGGACGCGATGTACCTGGCGCTGCTGCGGCGTACCGCCTGAGCGGACGCCGCCGGAAACACCCGCGGCCGACGGCCGCCGTGGCCGGTGTCCGACCCCCTGGGGGATCGGGCACCGGCCACGGCCGCTCGTCGGCCGCTGTGCCGGGTGCGGGCGGTGTCGGTCAGACCGCCGGTGCCGGGTACGTCGGGTACTCGACGCCGGAGACGTACTGCACGACGCGGATGACCTGGCAGGAGTAGCCGAACTCGTTGTCGTACCAGAGGTAGAGGATGGCGTTGTCGCCCTCGACCTTGGTGGCACCGGCGTCGACGATCGAGGCGTGGCGCGAGCCGATGAAGTCGTTCGAGACGGCGTCGGGGGCGCTGGTGAAGTCGATCTGACGCTTCAGCGGGGAGGTCAGCGAGACCTCGCGGAGGTGGTCGAGGACCTCCTCGCGGGTGGTCTCGCGGGCCAGCTGGAGGTTGAGGATCGCGATGGAGACGTCCGGCACGGGCACCCGGATCGAGCTGCCGGTGATCTTCGCCTTCAGGTCGGGCAGCGCCTTGGCGACGGCGGAGGCGGCACCCGTCTCCGTGATCACCATGTTGAGCGGCGCCGACCGGCCGCGCCGCTCCGACTTGTGGTAATTGTCCAGCAGGTTCTGGTCGTTGGTGAACGAGTGGACGGTCTCGACGTGGCCGCGCACGACGCCGTACTCGTCCTCCATCGCCTTCAGCGGCGGGACGATCGCGTTGGTGGTGCAGGAGGCGCAGGACAGGATCTGCTCGTCCGGCTTGATCATGTCGTGGTTGACGCCGTGGACGATGTTCGGGACGTCGCCCTTGCCCGGGGCGGTCAGGACGACCTTGTCGACACCGGGGCGCAGGTGCTTCGAGAGCCCCTCGCGGTCGCGCCACTTGCCGGTGTTGTCGATGAGGATGGCGTCCTTGATGCCGTACTCGGTGTAGTCGATCTCGGACGGGTCGTTGGCGTAGATCACCTTGATCTCGTTGCCGTTGGCGACGATGGTGCCGTTCGCCTCGTCCACGGTGATCGTGCCCTGGAACTGACCGTGGATGGAGTCGCGCCGCAGCAGCGAGGCGCGCTTGACCAGGTCGTCGGCGCCGCCGCCGCGCACCACGATGGCGCGCAGCCGCAGACCGTTGCCGGAGCCGGCCTTCTCGATGAGCAGGCGGGCCACGAGGCGGCCGATGCGGCCGAAGCCGTACAGGACGACGTCCCGGCCCTGGCGGCACTCGATCTTGTTGGCGCCGGTGGCGCCGGAGACCGCCTCGGCGGTGAACTCCTCGATGCTCAGACCGCGCTCGTCGGCCTTGTACGTCGCGGCGAGCATGCCGAGGTCGATCTGGGAGGGGCCGAGGTCGAGCGTGGTGAGCGCCTGGAGGAACGGCAGGGTGTCGGTGACCGACAGCTCCTCACCGGCGATCTGCCGGGCGAAGCGGTGGGTCTTGAGGATGCTGACCACCGACTTGTTCACCAAGGAGCGGCTGTGCAGCAGGACGGTCACGTCCCGCTCGCGGTGCAGCTTCCCGATGATCGGGATCATCGACTCCGCGATCTCCTCGCGGTTCTTCCAGTTGGTGAACGAGTCGTCGTTGACAGTCACAGGCTTATCTCTCGATCGAGCTAGGCGGTGCTCATATGCTAACCCGACGCAAATTCGATACTCCGGCCGGTGTCCGAGGGGGAGCGCGGCGAACGGGCCCGGTCCGCGGGGCCGCGGGCCCGGTCGGCGGCCCCGCCCGGGCGCTCCCCGGGGCACTCCGCGAAGCCGCCGCGGGGGTCAGGTCATACTGGTCACATGGCCTTGATCAACCCCAGCATCCTGTCCGCGGACTTCTCCCGGCTCGCCGAGGAGGCGCGGGCCGTCGAGGGCGCCGACTGGCTCCATGTCGACGTGATGGACAACCACTTCGTGCCCAATCTCACGCTCGGGGTGCCGGTCGTCGAGTCGCTGAGCCGCGCGACGGACACCCCGCTCGACCTCCATCTGATGATCGAGGACCCGGACCGGTGGGCCCCGCAGTACATCGAGGCGGGCGCGGGCTCGGTGACCTTCCACGCGGAGGCGGCGGCCGCCCCCGTCCGGCTGGCGCGGGAGATCCGGGCCAAGGGCGCACGGGCGTCGATGGCCCTCAAGCCGGCCACACCGATCGAGCCGTACGAGGACCTGCTGCCCGAGCTGGACATGGTGCTGATCATGACCGTGGAGCCGGGCTTCGGCGGGCAGGCGTTCCTCGACATCATGCTGCCGAAGATCCGGCGCACCCGTGAGCTGATCTCCCGGCACGGGCTCCAGATGTGGCTCCAGGTGGACGGCGGGGTGTCGGCGTCCACCATCGAGCGGTGCGCCGAGGCCGGTGCCGACGTCTTCGTCGCCGGATCCGCCGTCTATGGCGCCGACGATCCGGCCAAGGCCGTCCGCGAGCTGCGGGAGCAGGCGGCGGCCGCGACCCCGGCGGGCTGGGGCTGCACCCACTGATCCCGGGCGGCGGGCCGAACTCCGGCCCGCCGCCGCTCCTTTCATCCTCGCCCCGCCCCCGGTTGTCCGCGCCGCCACCGGCCGTTCACGGCCCCGGGGTGGTCGTGGTCCCCGTCCGCCGCGGGTTTCTGCAAGGATGAGCAAAGACTCGATCAGATGCGCACAGGGGAGATTTTCGTGGTAGCCAGCCGCCCGCAGTCCGGTATGGGCCCCGCCGAGCTGGTGCAGGCCGCGGCCATGGCCCGCCGTTTCTATCTGGAGGGCAAGTCCAAAATCCAGATCGCCGAGGAGTTCGGCGTCAGCCGCTTCAAGGTCGCCCGGGTGCTGGAGACGGCGCTGGAGCGGGATCTCGTACGGATCGAGATCAGGGTGCCGTCCGAGCTGGACGCCGAACGCTCCGACGCGCTGCGCGCCCGCTACGGCCTGCGGCACGCCGTCGTCGTCGAGTCCCCGGCCGACGCCTCCGAGGAGGCCGCCGACCCGGAGAACCTCGGCGAGGTCGCCGCCGACCTGCTCGGCGAGCTGGTCACCGAGGGCGATGTGCTCGGCCTGGCCTGGGGCCGCTCCACCATCCACATGGCGGCGGCGCTGCACCGCCTCCCGCCGTGCACCGTCGTCCAGCTCACCGGCGTCTACGACGCGGGGACCGCCGACCGCGGCTCCGTCGAGGCGGTCCGCCGGGCCGCCGAGGTCTCCGGCGGCGAGGCGCACCCGATCTACGCGCCGATGCTGCTGCCGGACCCGGCGACCGCCGCCGCGCTGCGCGGCCAGACCGGTATCGCCCGCGCCTTCGAGCACTTCGACAAGGTCACCGTCGCCTGTGTCTCCATCGGCTCCTGGGAGCCCGGCGTCTCGACCGTCTACGACATGCTCAGTGACGACGAGCGCGCGCACTACGCCTCGCTGGGCGCCGCCGCCGAGATGTCCGCGCACCTCTTCGACGCCGAGGGCCGCCGTATCGGCCGGGATCTGGGCGAGCGGTGCATCACGGTGGAGGCGGACCGGCTGCGCCGGATCCCCGAGGTCGTCGCCATCGCGGGGGGCCGCCGCAAGGCCGCCGCGATCGGTGCGGTGCTCCGCTCCGGCCTGGTCACCAGCCTGGTCACGGACACCGCCGCCGCCGATCACCTGCTGCTGGAGACCGGTCCGGGCCCGCGCCCGGCCCTGGAGCGCACCGACCCGGACGGCGCCTGAGGGACGGCGCCCGGTGGCAGGCGCCGCCGTCCCACCGCAGCGGGGGAACCGGCGCGGCGGCCCGGCCCCCGCTGTGACAGCATCGGCGCATGAAGATCCGCTTCTCCGTCCGCCCGGCCGCCACCGCCCTCGCGGCCCTGCTCTCCGGGCTGCTGCTGGTCCTGACCGGCTGCGGTCCGGGCCACGGCTCCGCCGCCTCCCCGGGCCCGTCCGCCACCCGCACCGCCGCCTCCCGTCCGGCCGGTGCCCCCGGCTGGGCGCACGGCATGGCGACGGTCACGGAGCGGGAGCTGCCGCACGAGGCGCGCGAGACGCTGCGGCTGATCGACGCCGGAGGCCCGTACCCGTACCGCAAGGACGGCACCGTCTTCGGGAACTACGAGAAGCGGCTGCCGGGGCAGGCGCGGGGCTACTACCACGAGTTCACCGTGCCCACGCCGGGCGCCCGGGACCGCGGTGCGCGGCGGCTGATCACCGGGCAGCACCACGAGACCTTCTACACCGCCGACCACTACCGGAGCTTCAAGGCGGTGCTGCGGTGACCGCCCCCGTGCCGCGGCCGTTGGCGAACGTGCTCGGCGGCTCCACCCCGCCCGGAGTGCTGTCCTGGCCCGCCGGGCGCCCGGTGTCCGACGCGCTCACCGCGGCCGCCGCGGCCGGGTGGCAGGGTGTGGACCTCGACCTCACCGGCGCCCGGGACAAGGCCGCCTTCCTCGACCGCTGCGCCCGTGCGCTGCGGTTCCCGGACTGGTTCGGGCACAACTGGGACGCGCTGGCCGACTGTCTGACCGATCTGTCGTGGTGCCCGGCGGCCCGCGGACGGCTGCTGGTGATCACCGGCTGGCAGGAGTTCGCCGCGGCCGCGCCCGAGGACTGGCATGTGGTCGAGAACGTCATCGCCGATGCGGTCGCCCACTGGCGCGACACCGCCACCGGCCTCGCCGTGATCCTCGCCCGGGGCCCGGCCCGGCCCGCCTGAGCCGCCGCCGGGCGATCCGCCGGGCCGCCGTTCGTCGCTTTGCACAGCCCGCCGCGGCGGCTCGTCGGATGATCGCATCACCGCAGGTGGTGGCCCGTATCCTGGCGGGTATGCGATTCCTGAACCCGAAGAACGGCGCCCTCGAAGAGTGTTCTTCGGTGCCGTACGACCTGACGTACGACGATGTGTTCATGGTGCCCGGCCGCTCGGCCGTGGGCTCCCGGCAGGGCGTGGATCTCTCCTCGCCGGACGGCAGCGGCACCACGATCCCGCTGGTCGTCGCCAACATGACCGCCATCGCCGGCCGCCGGATGGCCGAGACCGTGGCCCGCCGCGGCGGGCTCGTCGTCATCCCGCAGGACATCCCGATCGAGGTCGTCACCGACGTCGTCACCTGGATAAAGCGCCGCCACCTCGTGCTGGACACCCCCATCGTGCTGTCGCCCGTCGCGACCGTCGCCGATGCGCTGGCGCTGCTGCCCAAGCGGGCGCACGGTGCGGGCATCGTCGTCGAGGGCGGTCGCCCGCTCGGTGTGGTCACCGAACACGACCTCGCCGGGGTCGACCGCTTCACGCAGGTCTCCGAGGTCATGTCCAAGGACCTGCTGGTCCTGGACGCCGACATCGACCCGCGCGAGGCGTTCAACCGCCTGGACGCCGCCAACCGCAAGCTGGCACCCGCGGTCGACGAGGACGGCATGCTGGTCGGCATCCTCACCCGCAAGGGCGCGCTCCGCGCCACCCTCTACACGCCCGCCACCGACGCCGGGGGCAAGCTGCGGATCGCCGCCGCCGTCGGCATCAACGGCGATGTGGCCGGTAAGGCGAAGGCGCTGCTCGACGCCGGGGTGGACACCCTCGTCGTGGACACCGCGCACGGCCACCAGGAGTCCATGATCAGCGCGGTCCGGGCCGTCCGGGCGCTCGACCCGCAGGTCCCGATCGTGGCGGGCAACATCGTCGCCGCCGCGGGCGTCCGCGATCTGATCGAGGCGGGGGCGGACATCATCAAGGTCGGTGTCGGTCCGGGCGCGATGTGCACCACCCGGATGATGACCGGCGTGGGCCGCCCGCAGTTCTCCGCGGTCCTGGAGTGCGCCGCCGAGGCGAAGAAGTACGGCAAGCACGTCTGGGCCGACGGCGGCGTCCGCCACCCCCGTGACGTGGCGATGGCGCTGGCCGCCGGTGCCTCCAACGTCATGATCGGCTCGTGGTTCGCCGGGACGCTGGAGTCGCCCGGCGACCTCCAGCACACCGCCGACGGCCGTCCGTACAAGGAGAGCTTCGGCATGGCCTCGGCCCGTGCGGTGCGCAACCGCACCAGCGAGGAGTCGTCGTACGACCGGGCCCGCAAGGCGCTCTTCGAGGAGGGCATCTCCACCTCGCGGATGTTCGTCGACCCGGCGCGTCCCGGTGTCGAGGACCTGATCGACTCGATCATCGCGGGGGTCCGCAGCTCCTGCACCTACGCGGGCGCCGCCTCGCTCGCCGAGTTCGCCGAGAAGGCCGTGGTCGGGGTGCAGAGCGCCGCCGGTTACGCCGAGGGCAAGCCGCTCCACGACAGCTGGAGCTGACACCCGCACCACCCGCAGGGGCCCGCGCCGAAACGCTTCGGTGCGCGGCCCCTGCGGCGTTTTCGCAGCTCGTGCCGGTGCGGGGCGCCCGTACGATCGGGTGGTGGGCGCGCAACGAACGACCGGTGCCCGGCGCGGTGCGCAACGTTCCGCCGCGGTTGCGCAAGGAACCTGCATTACGGCAGGTCAGGAGCGGGCCGTAAGGTCATGCGCTGTACGTGGAGTGGCGGGGACCGTCAGCTCGGCGGTCTCCTGCTGCGGGTGCGTTCCGCCTGCCCGCACGCCGACCGCCGCCGGTCGCCGTCGCCCGTTCCCCGACCGGCAGCGATGAAGGAGCCACCCCAGTGTTGGAGCACGGCGCGTCCCCCGGGGGCAGCGATCCCCGGCCCCCGTCCGCAGGTGGCCTCGGCACCCGGCTGATGCGGCGCAAGCCCGTCGAACGGCTCGTCGCCGAGGGCGGGCAGGGCGAGGGCGGCTCGCTGCGCCGCTCGATGGGCATGTGGCAGCTGACGATGATCAGCATCGGCGCCACCCTCGGCACCGGCATCTTCGTCGTCCTCGGCGAGGCGGTGCCCGACGCCGGACCGGCGGTGATCCTCTCCTTCGTCATCGCGGGCATCACGGCCCTCTTCTCGGCCCTCTCCTACGCGGAGCTGGCCGGTACCATCCCGGTCTCCGGCTCCTCGTACTCCTACGCCTACGCCACCCTCGGCGAGCTGGTCGCCTGGGTCTGCGGCTGGTGTCTGATCCTGGAGTACGGCGTCTCCGTCGCGGCGGTCGCGGTCGGCTGGGGGCAGTACCTCAACGAACTGCTCTCCGGGACGATCGGCGTCACCATCCCCGCCGCGCTCTCCCAGCCGCCCGGCAGCGGCGGGATCTTCAACCTCCCGGCGTTGCTGGTCGTGATGCTCGCCATGGTCTTCCTGCTGGGCGGCGCCAAGGAGAGCGCCCGGGCCAACACGATCATGGTCTCCGTCAAGATCGTCGCGCTGCTGCTCTTCTGCGGCGTGGCGCTCCAGGGCGTGAAGTCCGGCAACTACGCGAACTTCATGCCGATGGGCATGGCGGGCGTCAGCGCCGCCGGGGCCACCCTCTTCTTCTCCTACATCGGCTTCGACGCCGCCTCCACCGCGGGCGAGGAGGCCCGCAACCCGCAGCGCGACCTGCCGCGCGCGATCATGCTGTCGCTGCTCATCGTCACCACGCTGTACTGCCTGGTCGCCGCGGTCGCGGTGGGCGCGCTGCCCTGGCAGCGGTTCAAGGGGTCGGAGGCGGCGCTCGCCGGGATCCTCAAGGAGGTCACCGGCCAGGACATCTGGGCCGTGCTGCTCGCCGCCGGTGCCGTCGTCGCCATCGCCAGCGTCGTGCTGACCGTGCTCTACGGCCAGACCCGCATCCTCTTCGCGATGTCCCGCGACGGGCTGGTGCCCCGGGTCTTCTCCAAGGTGCACCCCAGGTCCGGGGCGCCGCGCGCCAACACCGTCATCGTCTCGCTCTTCTGCGGGGTGCTGGCCGCCGCCGTCCCGCTCGGTCAGCTCGCCGACGCCACCAGCATCGGCACGCTCTTCGCCTTCGCCCTGGTCAATGTCGCGGTGATCGTGCTGCGCCGGACCCGCCCCGAGATGCACCGCACCTTCCGCACCCCGCTGGCACCGCTCTTCCCGGCGATCGGCTTCGTGCTCTGCGTCTACATGATGGGCAGCCTCTCCCCGGTGACCTGGGCGGTCTTCGGAATCTGGATGGCCGTCGGCCTTGTGGTCTACTTCGGGTACGGCATGCGCCGCTCCCGGCTGGCCCCGTCAGAGAAGTGATCCACCCGCAGTGCGACTGAACGACCTCGACGAACGCATCGTCCACGCCCTCGCCGAGGACGCCCGGCGCAGCTACGCCGACATCGGCCAGGAGGTCGGGCTCTCCGCCCCGGCCGTCAAACGCCGGGTGGACCGGCTGCGCGCCGAGGGGGCCATCACCGGCTTCACGGTGCGGGTCGACCCGGCGGCGCTGGGCTGGGAGACCGAGGGCTACATCGAGCTGTACTGCAGCCGCAACACCTCGCCCGAGGCGATCCACCGCGGTCTGTCGCGCTACCCGGAAGTGGCGTCCGCCTCCACCGTCACCGGTGAGGCGGACGCCCTCGTCCAGGTCTTCGCCGCCGACATGCGCCACTTCGAACGGGTCCTGGAACGTATCGCGGGCGAACCGTTCGTGGAGCGCACCAAGTCCGTCCTGGTCCTCTCCCCGCTGCTGCGCCGCTTCAGCTCCGGCTCGCCGGGCTGAGGACGGACGGGCCGGGCGGCGGCCCGCGCCCCGGAAACCGCCCCCGCAACGAATCGCCGCACCGTCCCCGATACGCGCAACAAATCGCTCATCGGGACGCAACGGAGGCGCCTTGTCGCAGGTCAGCGCCGGACCGTACGGTCATTGCGTCCACCGCGAACCGTCCGCCGAGGGGTCCCATGTCGTCGCTGCGCACCGCCCTGTTCCAGAGTTCGGGCAGGCCCGGCGACCCGGCGCACAACCTGGCGCTCCTGGCGTCGGCGGCCGGTGAAGCGGCCGCCGCCGGTGCCGGACTGCTGGTCACCTCCGAGCTGTTCCTCACCGGCTACGCCATCGGCGACGACCTCCACCGCCTCGCCGAGACCGCCCACGGGCCCGCCGCCCGCCGGGTCTCCGAGATCGCCGCGGAACACCGCATCGCGATCGCCCACGGCTACCCGGAGCGCGCCCCCGAGGGCCCCGAGGTGTACAACTCCGTGCAGCTCACCGGCCCCGACGGCGCCCGGCTCGCCACGTACCGCAAGACCCACCTCTTCGGCGACTTCGAGCACGCGCACTTCACGCCGGGCGCCGAACCGGTTGTCCAGGCGGAGCTGGACGGTCTCCGGATCGGCCTGCTGATCTGCTACGACGTGGAGTTCCCGGAGAACGTCCGGGCCCATGCGCTGGCCGGTACCGATCTGCTGCTGGTGCCCACCGCCCAGATGCACCCCTTCCAGTTCGTCGCCGAATCGGTCGTCCCGGTGCGCGCCTTCGAGAGTCAGCTCTACGTCGCGTACGTCAACCGCACCGGCCCCGAGGGCGCGTTCGAGTTCGTCGGGCTGAGCTGTCTGGCCGGGCCCGACGGCATCGTCCGCACCCGCGCCGGACGCGGTGAACAGCTGGTCACCGCCGAGGTGGACGCCGCCTTCCTGCGGGCGTCGCGGGAGGCCAACCCCTACCTCGCCGACCGGCGCCCGGGGCTCTACGGCGCCCTCGGCTGACGCCCGCGCCCGCCCCCCCCGCACCACCCGTATTCCCCCCTTGCAAGGAGCCGTACCCGATGACGTCCACGGTGCCCACCGCCGCCCACCACGCGGACGCCCAGCCGCCGATCACCATGTTCGGCCCGGACTTCCCGTACGCGTACGACGACTTCCTCGCGCATCCGGCGGGTCTCGGCCAGGTCCCGGCGACCGAGCACGGCAAGGAGGTCGCGGTCATCGGCGGCGGTCTCTCCGGCATCGTCACCGCCTACGAGCTGATGAAGATGGGCCTGAGGCCCGTCGTCTACGAGGCGGACGAGATCGGCGGGCGGCTGCGGACCGTCGGCTTCGAGGGCTGCGACCCCTCGCTGACCGCCGAGATGGGCGCGATGCGGTTCCCGCCGTCGTCCACCGCGCTCCAGCACTACATCGACCTGGTGGGCCTGACCACCCGGCCGTTCCCCAACCCGCTGGCGCCGGACACCCCCTCCACCGTCGTCGACCTCAAGGGCGAGTCGCACTACGCGCGCACCGTCGAGGAGCTGCCCGAGGTCTACCACCAGGTCATGGACGCCTGGAACGCCTGCCTGGAGGAGGGCGCGGACTTCTCCGACATGAACCGCGCCATCCGGGAGCGGGACGTGCCCCGCATCCGGGAGATCTGGTCCCGCCTCGTCGAGAAGCTCGACAACCAGACCTTCTACGGCTACCTCTGCGACTCCGCGGCGTTCCGGTCCTTCCGCCACCGGGAGATCTTCGGCCAGGTCGGCTTCGGCACCGGCGGCTGGGACACCGACTTCCCCAACTCCATCCTGGAGATCCTCCGCGTCGTCTACACCGAGGCGGACGACCACCACCGCGGCATCGTCGGCGGCAGCCAGCAACTCCCGCTGCGGCTGTGGGAGCGCGAGCCCGGCAAGATCCTCCACTGGGCACCGGGCACCTCGCTCGCCTCGCTGCACGGCGGCGCGCCCCGCCCGGCCGTGACCCGGCTGCACCGCACCGCCGGGAACCGCATCACCGTCACCGACGCCACCGGCGACATCCGCACCTACGAGGCGGCGGTCTTCACCGCGCAGTCCTGGATGCTGCTGTCGAAGATCGACTGCGATGACGCGCTGCTCCCCATCGACCACTGGACGGCGGTGGAGCGCACCCACTACATGGAGTCGTCCAAGCTCTTCGTCCCGGTGGACCGGCCGTTCTGGCTGGACACGGACGAGGAGACGGGCCGGGACGTCATGTCGATGACGCTCACCGACCGGATGACCCGCGGCACCTACCTCCTCGACAACGGTCCGGACGCGCCCGCCGTCATCTGCCTCTCGTACACCTGGTGCGACGACAGCCTGAAGTGGCTGCCGCTCGATGCCAACGAGCGGATGGAGGTCATGCTGAAGTCGCTGGCCGAGATCTATCCGAAGGTCGACATCCGCAAGCACATCATCGGCAACCCGGTCACCGTCTCCTGGGAGAACGAGCCCTACTTCATGGGCGCGTTCAAGGCCAACCTGCCCGGCCACTACCGCTACCAGCGACGCCTGTTCACCCACTTCATGCAGGACCGCCTGCCCGAGGACAAGCGCGGGCTCTTCCTCGCCGGGGACGACATCTCCTGGACGGCGGGCTGGGCCGAGGGCGCCGTCCAGACCGCGCTGAACGCGGTGTGGGGCGTCATGCACCACTTCGGCGGCGCCACCGACGCCACCAACCCCGGTCCCGGCGACCTCTACGACACGATCGCGCCGGTGGAACTCCCGGAGGACTGACCCCCCGCCCGCCACCGGTGCCGCCGGGAAACTGTCAGGAACCCGTCCTGAACGATTCCCGGTGACCCCCGATCCGCCCCGCCCGGACCGTCTGCCCAGCGGTCCGGGCGGTGGTGTGTCAGCCCAGCGGCGTCAGCAGACAGCGGCCCACCAGCCCGGTGCCCGCGTCCAGCCGCTCGGCGCACTCCCGCGCCAGCTCCGGCGCCCGCCGCGCACCCCACAGCAGCCGCGCCGCGGCCCAGGCGCCCTCCCGGGCCCGCTCCAGACTCCACGCCCCGGCCAGATGCGCCAGCGGATCGGTGACGTCCAGCGTGTCGGGGCCGGGCGCGAGGCTTTCGCGGAACTGCTCCTCCAGCCCGGCGAGCCCCGCGCCCAGCCGGTCGAAGTCGCCCTCCAGCCGGGCCGGTTCACAGCCCAGCGCCCGGCAGGCGTCCACCACCGCCAGCACGAGATCGTGCCCGACCTGCGCGTTCAGCCCGGCCAGCGCGAACTGCAGCGGACGGATGCCCGGGTGGTGGCGCAGCTGGAAGAGCGGCCGCCAGCAGGCCGGGACCGGCAGCCCGGCGTCCGCCGCCTCCACCGCCGCCGCCAGCCGCCGGGCCAGCCGCAGCTCCAGCTCGCCCGCGCCCGCCGCCCCCGGGAAGAGCCCGCCGTCCGCGCCGTCCGCCCCGTCCGTCCGCCGCGCCGCCGTCAGGCAGGCGCGGGTGAAGACGGCCACGCCGTCGCCGTCCGGCAGCGCCCGTACCGACGCCCGCAGCCGCGCCCGGACGGTCGCCGGACCGCGGGGCGTCCGCGCGGACGGGAGGGCCGCGGTGCGGTGCTGAGTGGTCGTCATCGGCTCAGCGTGGCACCGTCCGGGGGAACTATGCGCGATGCTGTGTGGCTTTGACCGGAACGGGGTAATTACCGGCGCGCCCTCTTGTGACCGCGGCCACCGTGGCGGGGAGGGCAACGGCCCTTGAGAACCGCATACTTCCGGCGCCCGCGACCGCACCGCGGGTCAACGCGGCGCCGGACCCCGGAGGTTGGCATGTTCCGACGGCGCACCGCCGCCCTGACCGCCCCGCTTCTGGCCCTGGCCGCGACGCTGGTCGCGGCGGCCCCCGCACAGGCCGTACCGGCCGACAAACCGCAGATCCTCACGCGCTGGACGCAGACCGCCCCGGCGAGCTACACCCAGTGGGCCGACGCCCGCGCGCACCGGGCGAAGTGGTCCGCGTACGGCTTCGACTGGTCCACCGACTACTGCTCGCACTCGCCCGACAACCCCTTCGGCTTCCCCTTCCGGATGTCCTGCGCCCACCACGACTTCGGCTACCGCAACTACAAGGCGGCCGGCACCTTCGCCGCGAACAAGCCCCGGCTCGACTCGATGTTCCACGCCGACCTCCGCCGCGCCTGCACGCGCTACCGGGGCACCAAGAAGAAGTCCTGCGACGCGCTGGCGTGGACGTACTACGAGGCCGTGAAGCGGTTCGGGCACTGATCCGCCACGGGCGGTCCGGGAGCGCCCGGGCCGCCCGCCGTGCGCGGTACCACCCGGTGGGCGTCCGGACACATTCCGCGTTCAGTTTGTCCAGAAGCGATCGTTCGACTATGAATCACCTCGGCTCTGTGACGTGCAGGGCGTCGCAGAGTGGAGAGTGATCATGGCTGGTTTCGGGTGGAAGCTGCACGGAGACGGGCGTCACCTGGAGCCGGGGGAGGTGGTCAAACCCGGGGAACGCCTCACCTGGGGGCGGACGATCGGGCTCGGCGCCCAGCATGTGGTGTCGATGATCGGGGCGTGCTTCGTCGCGCCGGTGCTGATGGGCCTGGATCCGGGGCTCGCGCTGATGGCGTCCGGCGTCGCCACCATGCTCTTCATGCTCATGACCCGCGGCCGGATCCCCAGCTACCTCGGCTCCTCCCTCTCCTTCGTCGGCGTCTCCGCGGTCATCGCGGGTCAGGGCGGTGACGCGGGCACCCTCACCGGCGCGATGCTGGTGGTCGGCGCCTGCCTGGCCGGGTGCGGTATCGCCATCCACATCCTCGGCGCCCGTGTGATCCACGCGGTGCTGCCGCCGCCGGTGACCGGCGCGGTCGTCATGCTCATCGGCTTCAACCTCGCGCCCGTCACCGCGCAGACGTACTGGCCGCAGGACCAGTGGACGGCGCTCGCCACGATGCTCTTCACCGGTCTCGCGCTGGTGGCGCTCCGCGGGTTCTGGTCGCGGATCGCGATCTTCCTCGGGCTGCTCTTCGGCTATGTCCTCTCCTGGGTCCTGGACCGCACCGCCGGACAGATCCACTCCGCCGACGGCTCCGGCAAGGTCACCGACCACTTCCGGATCGACTTCTCCGGCGTCGCCCACGCCGACTGGATCGGCCTGCCCACCTTCCACGGCCCGAACTTCTCCGCCTCCGCGATCCTCGTCGCGCTCCCCGTCCTGGTGGCGCTGGTCGCCGAGAACGCCGGGCACGTCAAGGCGGTCGGGGAGATGACCGGCGACCCGCTGGACGACAAGATGGGCATGGCGATCGTCGCCGACGGCACCGCCACCGTCCTGTCCACCGCGGTCGGCGGCCCGGCCACCACCACCTACGCGGAGAACATCGGCGTGATGGCCGCGACCCGCGTCTACTCCACCGCCGCGTACACGGCTGCCGCGGTCTTCGCCCTGCTCTTCGGCCTCTGCCCGAAGTTCGGCGCGGTGGTCGCCGCGATCCCCGGCGGCGTCCTCGGCGGTATCACCGTCATCCTCTACGGCATGATCGGCCTGCTCGGCGCGCAGATCTGGATCCGTAACAAGGTGGACTTCACCGTCCCGCTGAACCTCATCCCGGCGGCGGCGGGCATCGTCATCGCCATCGGCGGCGTCTCCCTGAAGATCAGCGACAACTTCGAGCTGGGCGGCATCGCCTTGGGCACGCTCATCGTCCTCACCGGCTACCACAGCCTGCGCTGGCTCTCCCGCGCCGCCGGTCAGCGCGGTGCGCCGCTCCTCGACGCGGGGACCACGGGGTACGACGACGGGACCACGGGCAAGGACGACTGACGGCGCCGACCCCGACGGGAAGGGCGGGGCGGGCCCGGGCGTGCTGCCCGGCGCCCGCCCCGCCCTCTCCTTTTCCCGCCCTTTTCCGGGCCCACGGCCGCCCGCCCGCGCCGCGTCCCGCCGCCCGCCCGTCCGGACGTTTACGCCGCCCTAACCGGCGCCGCACCAGCCCCTGGCCTGCCCCTCCGTAGCCTGGGCAGCGTCAAGGGATTCCGGACCGGATCCGGTGCCCGGGCCCGGTCGGCGGGCCGACGGGCGGCGGTCCGGCATCCGCAGCCGCCGCGCAGAAGAGGGAACCCATGTCGGTGTCCACCGCGCACCCCACCACCACCGCGACGGGCACCCCGCACGGCACCGAGGGACCCACACCGCCCTACCCCGGCGGCGGCGGACCGGACGGCTTCTTCACCCGCTCCTGCGACCGCAACCCCTCCCACCCCGCCGTCGAGTGCGGCGCCGAGACCCTCACCTACGCGGAGCTGGACCGGCGCGCCAACCGCCTCGCCCACCTGCTGCGCAGCCGCGGCGCCGGACCCGGTCGCCGCGTCGGCATCCTGCTGGAGCGCTCCCCGGACACCTACGTCACCCTGCTCGCCGTCCTCAAGAGCGGCGCCTCCTACGTCCCGCTCGACGTGTCGTTCCCCGCCGACCGGCTCGCCTTCATCGCCGCCGACTGCGGACTGCACGACCTGGTCACCACCGCCTCGCTCGACGACCGCACCCGCGAGCTGCCCTGCCGGGTGCTGGCACTGGACCGTGCCACCGACGCCCTCGCCCGCGCCCCGGAGACCCGCCCCGAGGACACCGGGGACCCCTCCGGCGAGTGCTACGTCATCTACACCTCCGGCACCACCGGCCGCCCCAAGGGCGTCGCCGTCTCCCGGGCGAACATCGTCGCCTTCCTGCGCGCCGCCGCCCCGCTCTACGGCGTCACCGACCACGACCGCGTCCACCAGGGACTCTCCCTCGCCTTCGACTTCGCGCTGGAGGAGATCTGGCCCGCCTGGATGGCGGGCGCCACCCTGGTCGCCGGGCCGGACGAGGCCCGCCGCGCCGGACCGGAACTCACCGCCTTCCTCACCGAACGCGCCATCACCGTGCTCTGCTGCGTCCCCACGCTGCTCACCACCCTCGACCCGGACCTCCCGGCGCTGCGCACCCTCCTCGTCAGCGGGGAGGCGTGTCCGCCCGGACTCGTCCGCAGCTGGTCACGGCCCGGCCGCCGGATCCTCAACGCGTACGGCCCCACCGAGACGACGGTGACCGCCACCTGCGCCGAACTCACCCCGGACCGGCCGGTCACCATCGGCACCCCGCTGCCCGGCTACCTCGTCTACCTCCTCGACGAGGAGCTGCGGCCCGTCGCCCGCGGTGAGAGCGGCGAGATCTGCATCGGCGGGCCGGGCGTCGCCCTCGGCTACGTCCGCCGCGCCGACCTCACCGAGGACCGCTTCCGCCCCAACCCGGTGACCCGCGACCGCACCACGGCGCCCCGCATCTACCGCACCGGCGACCGTGGCCGCTACGCCCCCTCCGGGGAGATCGAGTACCTCGGCCGGATCGACAACCAGGTCAAGATCCGCGGCTACCGCATCGAACTCGGCGAGATCGAGGAGGTGCTGCGGGAGGACGCCGCCGTCGAGAACGCCGTCGTCGTCCCGCGCGCCCGCGACGGCACCGCCCAGGACCTGACCGGCTACGTCACCCGCAGGCCGCCGGTGGCCGCCGAGGACGACGACACCCTGCGCGAGCGGCTGCACACGGCGCTCCGCCGCAAGCTGCCCGGCTACATGATCCCGACCTTCGTCGAGGTGCTGGCCGCGTTCCCGCTGCTCACCGCCGACAAGGTGGACCGCGCCGCCCTCCCGCCGCCGACCTCCCCGCCGCTGGGCCGCCGCGCCCGGCCGCCCACCGCGCCCCGCACCCCGCTGGAGCGCCGGATGGCCGCACTGTGGCAGGACGTCCTGGGCGGCGGCCCGGTCTCCACCGACGACGACTTCTTCACCGACCTGGGCGGCCACTCCATGACCGCCGCCCGGCTGATCTCCCGGCTGCGGTGCGACACGGACCTGCGCCACCTCGCCATGGGCGACCTCTACGCCCACCCCACCGTCCAAGACCTCGCCGCGTACGCCACCGCGACGGCCACCGCGCCCGAGGAGGAGCCCGCGGCGACCGGCGCCCCGCCGCCCGCCCCGCTGCGCCACTCCACCCTCCGGGTGCTGGCCTGCGGCGTCGCCCAGGTGGCCGGGCTCTACCTCTGGCTGCTGCTGCCCGCGCTCGCCGCGCTCGTCGCGCTGTACCGGCTCGGCGAGATCTGGCACCTGCCGGTCCACGCGCCGCCGGCGGGCAGCGCGCTGGCCACCGTCGCCGGGCTGCCGCTGGCCGCGCTGATCCCGATGGAGGCGGGGTGGCTGGTCCTGAGCCTGCTGGTGGTGCCGATGGTCCTCAGCAGAGTGCTGACGGCAGGCGTCCGGCCGGGCCGTTATCCGCTGTGGGGCGTGGTCTACCTGCGGTTCTGGCTGGCCCACAAGCTGCTCGTGGTCTCGCCGCTGGTCCTGCTGTCCGGCTCGCCGCTGCTGCCGCCGCTGCTGCGGCTGCTCGGCGCGCGCATCGGCCGCCACTGCCATCTGACGACGGTCGTCGCCCCGCCGTCCCTGGTGACGATCGGCGCGGGCACCACCCTCGGCTACGGCACCCGCGTCGAGGTGCACACCGTCGAGGGCGGCTGGCTGCGGCTCGCCCCCGTCCGGATCGGCGCGGGCTGCGGCGTCGGCACCAACAGTGTGGTGCTGCCCGGCGCGGTCCTCGGCGACGGCGCCACGGTGGGGGAGCAGTCCCTCGTCCCCGAGGACACCGAGATCCCGGCGGGGGAGCACTGGGCGGGCTCCCCGGCCACCCGGCAGGCCGCACCGCCGCCCCTCGTCGCGGACCTCGGCGCCCGCCCGGACGACCGCCGCTGGCCGCTCCCGGTGGTGGCCGGGTTCGCGCTCGGCGCGGTGTTCCTGCTGCTCCTGCCGCTGCTGATCATCGAGTGCGGGGCCTGGCTCGCCATCGCCACCGCCCACAGCGACGGCGTCGTCTGGGGCTGCCTCGCCGCCGTCGGCGCCGCCCCGCTGATGGTCCTCACCAGCTGCGCCGCCGTCCTCGCCGTCAAACGCGCCGTGATGCCCGTCGCCCGCCCCGGCATCCACCCCGAGCGCAGCGCCTTCGGGCTCCGCAAATGGCTGGGCGACGGCATGATGACGATGAGCCTGACCTTCACCCAGGCGCTCTACTCCACCCTCTACGTGATCCCGTTCCTGCGCGGACTCGGGGCCCGCACCGGGCACCGGGCGGAGGTCGCCACCGTCACCTTCGTCGACCCCGACATGCTCCGCGTCGGCCCGGAGAGCTTCCTCGCCGACGTCAGCGTGGTGGGCCCGGCCGTCTTCCACCACGGGCACCTCGCGCTGGCGCCCGCCCGCGTCGGCCGCCGCAGCTTCGTCGGCAACGGCGCCCTGCTGCCCGGCTCCGGCCGGATGGGCGACAACAGCCTCCTCGGCGTCCACTCCGTCGCCCCCGCCGAACCGATCGCCCCCGAGACGACCTGGCTCGGCTCGCCCGCCATCTTCCTGCCGCACCGCGAGGCCAGCCCCGGCTTCCCCGAGCGGCTGACCTACGCCCCGAGCCGGGGCCGGGTGCTCGCCCGCCTCGCCGTCGAGTACGTCCGGGTAACGCTGCCGCCCACCCTCGGCCTGCTCTCCCTCCTCGGCGCCTACTACGTCTCCCTCGCCCTCGCCGCGGCCCTCCCGCCGGTGGCGCTCTTCCTCGTCGTACCGCTGGTGCTGATGGCCACCGGGCTGGCCGGTGCGCTCGCCGCGGTCGCCGTGAAGTGGCTGGTCGTCGGCGGCTACCGGCCCCGCGTCGAACCGCTGTGGAGCATGTGGGTGCGCCGCACCGAACTCGTCACCGGTCTCTACGAGAACCTCGTGGTGCCGACCGTCATGAACTTCCTGCTCGGCACCCCCTGGGCGCCGCTGCTGCTGCGCCTCTTCGGCGCCCGGATGGGCCGCCGGGTGTGGCTGTCCACCACCTTCCTCACCGAGTTCGACCTGGTGGGCGTGGCGGACGACGCCGCCGTCGGCCAGTTCACCTCTCTGCAGACCCACCTCTTCGAGGACCGGGTGATGAAGATGTCGCACGTCACCGTCGAACGCGGCGCTTCCGTGGGCATCCGCTCCGTCGTCCTCTACGACTCCCGGGTCGCCGAAGGCGCGTCCCTGGACGCTCTGTCCCTGGTGATGAAGGGCGAGGAGCTGCCCGGGGCGACCCGGTGGCGGGGCATCCCGGCCACCCTCCGCCCCGCCGCCCGGCCCGCCGATCCGCCCCGCAACCCCCGTGGAGCACGTCCATGACCACGCTCACCACACCCCCGCTGATCACCTTCTCGCCGTCCGGCGCGGTGACCGGCCCGCACGTCGCCGGGGACCTGCCCGGCCCGCGCTCCGCCGAACTCCTCGCCCGCCAGGAACGCCGGGAGTCCGCGGCCCGCGTCTACCCGCGCCATCTGCCGATCGCCCTCGCCGACGGCGACGGCCCCTACGTCCGCGACGTCGACGGCAACGTCTTCATCGACTTCCTCGACGGCGCCGGGGTGCTCCCGCTCGGCCACAACCACCCCGAACTCCTGCACGCCGCCGCCCGCCAACTCGGCGTCCTCACCCACGGCCTGGACTTCCCCACCCCGGTCAAGGACGCCTTCACCCAGGCCCAGCTGTCCATGCTGGCGCCCGGGATGCGCCACCGTACGAAGCTCCACTTCTGCGGGCCGACCGGCGCCAACGCGGTCGAGGCGGCCGTCAAGCTCTGCAAGATCGCCACCGGCCGCTCCGACGTCGTCGCCTTCCAGGGCGCCTTCCACGGCACCACCTACGCCACGACGGCGCTCAGCGGCCCGGTCGGCCGGAAGGAAGCCGTCCAGGGCGGCATGCCCGGTGTCCACTTCTTCCCGTACTGCGGACCCGGCCGCTGCCCCGAGGGGCCCGGCCCCGACGGCTGCTCCCGGCGCTGCGCCGACCAGTTGGAGCGGGCCCTGACCGACCGGACCAGCGGCGTCCCGCTGCCCGCCGCCGTCCTGATCGAGCTGGTCCAGGGCGAGGGCGGCAGCGTCCCGGCGCGGCCCGCGTTCGTCCGCCGGGTGCGGGAGCTGACCCGCGCCCTGGGCATCCCGCTCATCGCCGACGAGGTGCAGACCGGCTGCGGCCGTACCGGCACCTGGTTCGCGTTCGAGCAGTACGGCATCGAACCCGACGTGATCGTGGCGTCCAAGGCGCTCAGCGGCGTCGGCCTGCCGGTCGCCCTGATCCTCTACGACGCGGCGCTGGACGTCTGGGAGCCGGGCGCGCACATCGGCACCTTCCGCGGCGACCAGCCGGCGTTCGCCGCGGGCGTGGAGACGGTCCGGATCATGCGCCGCGACGACGTCCTCGGCAACGTCCGGGCGCGCGGGCGGCAGTGCGCGGAGCTGCTGGCGCCGCTCGCCGACCACCCCTGGGTCCGCGACGTCCGCGGCAGTGGCCTGATCCGCGGCGTCGAACTCGCCGACCCGGCCGACGGCCGCCCCGCGACGGAAGCCGCGGCCGCCGTCCAGTCCCTCGCGCTGCGGCACGGTCTGATCGTCGAACTCGGCGGCCGTGACGACGCCGTCGTCCGGCTGCTGCCGCCGCTCAACGTCACCGCGGAGGTCGTGGACACGGCCTGTGCGATCCTCCGCGACGCCGTCACCGTCGCCTGCCGCCCCCGCCCGGGCGCGGCGTTCTGAACCGCCCCGGAAGGAGCCACCATGGCGCTCATCGTCCAGAAGTACGGCGGGACCTCGGTGGGGAGTCCGGAACGGATCCGCCGGGTCGCCGCCCGTGTCGTCGCGGCGCACCGCGCGGGCAACGACGTCGTCGTGGTGGTCTCCGCGATGGGCGCCACCACCGAGGAACTGCTCCACCTGGCGGGCGAGGTCAGCCCCGACCCCGTCCCCCGCGAACTCGACCTCGTCCTGACGGCGGGCGAACAGATCGCCAACGCGCTGACCGCGATGGCCGTCACCGCGCTCGGCGTCCCGGCCCGCTCGTTCACCGGACCGCAGGCCGGTGTCCTGACGACCACCGTCCACGGCGACGCCCGGATCGTCGCGGTCGAACCCCGCCGGATCCGGCTGGCGCTCGACCGCGGGGAGATCCCGTTCGTCGCCGGGTTCCAGGGCCGCTGCCGGGAGACCGGCGAGGTCACCACGTTGGGCCGGGGCGGCTCCGACACCACGGCCATCGCCCTCGCCGCGGCGCTGAAGGCCGACGTCTGCGAGATCTGCACCGACGTCGACGGCGTCTGCACCGCCGACCCCCGCACCGACCCGTCGGCCCGGCTGCTGCGCCATGTCACCTACGAGGCGATGCGGCGGCTGGCCGCCGACGGCGCCGAGGTGCTGGCGCTGCGCAGCGTGGAGTACGCGGCCCGGTACGGGGTGACCGTGCACGTCCGATCGTCCTTCCACGACCGGCCCGGCACGGTGATGTCCGCCTCGCCGGTCCCCGCCGCGACGGCGCCGTCCGGCCGGAAGGTGCCGCGGACCGTGGTCGGCCGGGCGTACGCCGGTCCGGCCGGGGGCGGCGCCGAGCCGCTGCCGGGCGTCCCGGCGGGCCCCGGCCGCCCGGCCCCGGCGCCCCGACCGCTGGCCCCCGCACACACCGGCGACCGGAAGGCGGCCGGATGAGCCGGACCCCGGCGGTCCGCACCGTCGGCCGCGACCCGCTCCCCGGCGGCGCACCGCCCCCGGGCGCCCCCGAGGTGTGGCTGCTGCCGGACGCCGCCGGGTATCTGCGCGCCCGCGGCCCGGACGTGGCCGCCGCGGTCCTCGCCGCCGACGAACGCCGCCGCGCCGCCGCCCTCCGCCCGGCCCCGGCCCGCACCCGCTACACCGCCGCCCATCTGCTCCTGCGCGAACTCCTCGGCGCCTACCTGGGCCGCGATCCGGCCGCGGTGACCTTCGTACGGGAGCGGTGTCCGCGCTGCGGCGCCCCGCACGGCAGACCGCTGGTGGCCGACGCCCCGCTGCACTTCTCGCTCTCCCGCGGCGGCGGGCCCGTCCTGCTCGCCTTCGGGGACGCGCCGGTGGGCGTCGACGCGGAGGCGGTGCCGTCCGCGTCCGGCGCCGAGGAGGTCGCCCGGCTGCTGCACCCGGGCGAGCGCGCGGAACTGGCCGCCCTGCCCGCCGCGGAGCGCCCCACGGCGTGCGCCCGCTGCTGGACCCGTAAGGAGGCGTACCTCAAGGGCGTCGGTACCGGCTTCGTCTCCGGGCCCGCCGAGGTGCGCGTGGGCGCGGGCCCGCGGCCGGTACGGAGCGGCCCGTGGCGGGTGGTGGATCTGCCGCTCGCGGCGCCCGGCGGCGCACCGGCGGCCGTCGCCGCCTGCGCGTACCGGGAGCGGGCGGTCAGCCGCTGGCGGCGTCCAGGTCGCGGTGGATGACGCGGGACGCCGCCTCGATGGTGGCGACGCCGTAGTCCATGGTCCGGTTGGCGCGGGAGAGGACGGCGAGACCGTAGTCGTGGCCGCCGCCGGTGAACGCGGCGACGCTGTGCACCCGCCACCCGTCGGTGGTCCGCGGCAGCCAGCCGTTCTTGACCTGGGAGGTGGCGTCGGCGGGATGCCCGGCGGGGGCGCCCCACCGCTGGTCGGGGGCGACGTGCCGCATCAGCCCGAGCGCGTACGCGCGGGCGCCCGGCCCGAGGACGTCGTTGTCGTGCGTCAGCAGCCGCATCAGGGTGAGCTGGTCGTCGGCGGTGATCTGGGTCAGCCCCCAGGCCGGACCGTCGCCCGGTTCGGTGTGCGCCATCTTGGCGAGGGTGAGGAAGTGCCGGATGCCGTCGGGTCCGACCTGCCGCCACAGTGCGTTGGTCGCGGCGTTGTCCGACTTGGTGATCATCGCGGTGGCCAGCCGTCCCTCCTCCGCGGTGAGCGGCCGGTGCGCCTCCTGGGCCTGCCGCAGCAGCGCCCCCAGCACGGTCACCTTCACCACGCTCGCCGAGTCGAAGGCGTCATCGGCCCGGAAGCGGCAGCTGGTCCGCGTGGACGCGTCGTAGAGGGCCAGCGCCTGGGTGTCCGCGCGCCCGCGGAACGCGTCCGCGATGTCCCGGGAGAGCGTCGGCGCGAGGCCGGGCGTCCCGGAGGTGCACACGACCCGCTCACCGCCCACGGCGGTCGAGCCGTGCCGTCCGCCGCCGGACGGGTAGACCCCGGTGACGGCGAGGGCGGGGGCGGCGGCGCCGAGCGCGGTGAGCAGTACGCCGGCCGTCACGGCGACGGCCCGGGCGCGACGGGAGGGACGGGAGCGGGGCATGGAGAAGTCCTGTTCGCTGAGGGCCGGGCACACCCACGCACCGTGCGGGAGCCAGGAACCGGCGCCGCACCGGCCGGATCGGACCGGCGGACGGGGCCGCCCGGAACAGACGCCTGCCCGGCCACACCGGGAGACGACGGACACCGGCGGTCCGCACGGAGGCCGTACGGCGCGATGTACACGGAGACGGAGCGGTGCACATCCACGACCGGTCACGGCCGACGATAAGGGGCAAACGGGGCGATCGGTGCAGCTCGGCGGGGTGAGGTGCGCCACCTGCCCGGTGCGAGGGGTGTGAGGTGCGTCAAGGAGGGCGCCGGGCGACGGCGCCCCGGGGCGCCGCCCCCCTCACTCCGCCGGGTCCGTGCCCCCGCGGGCGATCAGCCAGGTGAAGCGGGCGTACGGGGTCCGCCGGGTGACCATCAGACGGCCGCCCTCGGCCTCCACCAGGGAGCGGGCGAGGGTGAGCCCGATGCCGTGGCCGGTGGCCGAGTCGTTCTCCCGGCGCCGGGCGAACACGTCCAGCCCCTCGGGCAGCCCCGGGCCCTCGTCCGCCACATCCACCGCCACGACCCCGGAGGCGTCGCGCGCCACGACCGTCACCGCGCCGGTGCCGTGCGCCACCGCGTTGGCCAGCAGCACATCGAGCACCTGCCGCCCGGCGCGCGCCGAACCGACCGCCTCGGGCAACTCCTCCTCCGCCGTCACCCGCAGCGGACGGTCCGCGGCCCGCAGCTCACCCCGCCACCGCCGCTCCGCCTCGGCCAGCAGCGCGCCCACGTCCAGCGGCGCCCGCTCGGGCACGTCCCGCGCCAGGTCGAGCAGCGCGCCGAGGGTCGCCTCCATGTCGCTCAGCGCGGCCAGCGCGGCGTCCGTCGCCGCCCGCGCGACCTCCCGCGGCGCCTCGGCCGGTACGGACTCCAGCTCCAGCCGCACCCGGGTCAGCGCGGTCCGCAGCTGGTGCGAGGCGTCGGCGCTGAACGACCGCTCCCGGCGCAGCAGCTCCGCCACCCGCTGCGCGGCCCGGTTGAGCGCCCGGGCCACCTCGTCCGCCTCGGGCAGCCCGGTCACGGTGGCCCGCGCGGTCAGATCGCCCTCCTCCAGCCGCGCCGCCGTCGTCGCCAGCTCCTCCAGCGGCCGGGCCAGGCTCCGGCTGGAGCGGAACGACAGCGCGACCGCGACGCCGACCGCCACCGCCGCGAGCGCCAGCATCCCGGCCCAGGTCACGGCCGCCCGGCGCAGCGGCCCGTCGGCCGGGGAACTGACCCGCACCACGGCCCGGACCTGCTCCGAGGTGCCCACCGGGACGGCGGCGACCAGCCTGCTCCCGACCCGGTGCGAGGAGACCGAGCCCTCCAGGGCCTCCTGTACCGGCAGATCGCCGGCGGGCGGACCGGCGGCGCGCAACGGACCGGACGCCCGCACGAGACGGGCGTCGGAGTCGTAGACCCCGACATGGGTACCGGGCCGCAGCGGCGGCAGCTCCAGCGGGTCCCAGCGGCCCCGCACATCGGCCGGTACGTTGATCGCCACCCGGGCGGCCACCTGCTGGAGGTGCTGCACCTCGTCCTGTTGGTACAGCCGCAGGATCGCCACCCCCAGGGGCACCGAGAACAGCAGGATCGCGCAGACCACCGCGATGACGCTCGCCTGGAGGATGCGGCGGCGCACGGTCAGCCCGTCGGCGGTTCGAGGCGGTAGCCGTAGTGGCGCAGGGTGGTGATCCGGATCATCCCGCCGAGCTTGCGGCGGAGCGCGGCGACATGGACGTCGAGCGTCTTGGTGGGGCCGAACCAGTTCTCGTCCCACACGTCGCTCATCAGCTCCTCCCGGCTCACCGCCCGCCCGCTGGAGGTGACGAGGCGGACCAGCAGATCGAACTCCTTGGGCCGCAGCTCCGTCTCGCCCTCCGGGGTCAGACACCGCCGGGCCGCCCGGTCGATCTCCAGCTTCCCGTGGCGCAGCGGCCGGGCCGCCCCGACCGGACCGTCCGGTGCGGCGCGCCGTAGATGCGCGGCGAGCCGGGCCTGCAACTCGGCGAGGCGGAACGGTTTGGTGAGGTAGTCGTCCGCGCCCGACTCCAGCGCCTGGATGACATCCATCTCGCCGGTACGGGCGCTCAGCACCACCAGGACCGCGCCCGGCAGCCGCTCGCGCAGCTCCCGGCAGAGTTCGAAGCCGTCGGCGTCCGGCAGCCCCAGGTCCAGCAGCACCAGATCGGCCGGGCCGCGCGCCGCCCGGGCCCGCGCCGAGGCCGCGTCGGGACACCAGGTGCTCTCGTGTCCCAGCCCGCGCAGCGTCCCGGCGAGGCGGTCACCGATGGTCTCGTCGTCCTCCACAAGCACGATGCGTGCCACAGATTCATGGTACGTACGCGCCTTGGGGCCGCATCCGCGGGCGGGGGAGGGGCGGGCCGGTGGGGTGGCCCGGCGGGACGGTTTCCTTCAGGAAGGCTTCCTGATCCCGCGGCCTCCCCGGACCGGGCCCGTCCGCCGTTCAGTCCCCCTGGGACCACGCCGCGACCGGCAGCGACAGATAGATGCCGACGTCCTCCAGCCCCGTCGTGGCGGCGACGCCCTCGTACAGCCGGTCCACCCGCTCCTGCCGGTCGGCGGCCCGGCTCTCGAACCACTTCGATCGCACCTCGATGACGACGTCCAGCCCGCTGCGGTCGTACGGACCGAGCGGCCGGAAGCGCAGTTCGATGTCGCCGGGCTGCAGGTCCCCGTCGTAGGGCTCCTCGGGGCACTCCACCGCCTCCGACACCAAGTGGGGCAGGACCGAACCGAGGTGACGGAGCGTCGCCTCGGCGACCTCGGGCGCGTAGGTGATCTCGACGAGGGGCATGGGGCCACCCTAGTGACCGGCCCCGGGGCGCCCCGGACGGGCCGGTCGTCCCGACGCGGAACGCCTCCGGCTCCGGACGGGCCACGGTCCCCGCGCCGCACCCTCGCCGCACTCCTCGCCGCCGCCGAGGAAACCGCGCTCCGGACCGGCCGGGAGGGCGGTCGGCGGCGCACAGATCCCGGTCGGCTCCCGGTCGGCGGCCGGTCGGTGGCCCGGCGTCGGAGGGGCCGTACGCGGAGGGGCGCGTTCCCCCTGTGGCCGGTTCTCCCCGGGGTCGCCGTGTCCGTCCGCGCCCCGTGCGCGCATACGTGAGGATGGCCCGAGGGTCGGCGGGGGCCAGAGACCGGACGGTGCGGCCCGACGGACCAGGAGGTGGCCGACAGATGGTGTCCACGGAGAGTTTGCTGGCGTTCGCGGTGATGTCGCTGGTGGTGATCGTGATCCCCGGCCCGAGCGTGCTGTTCGTCGTCGGCAGAGCCCTCGCCCACGGCCGCCGCGCGGCGCTGGAGACCGCCCTCGGCAACATCCTCGGCTCGTACGCGCTGATCGTCGCCGTGGCCTGGGGGCTGGGCGCGGTGGTGGAGCGGTCCGCGGTGGTGTTCACCGTCGTGAAGCTGGCGGGCGCGGTGTACCTCGTCCACCTGGGCATCCAGGCGTTCCGGCACCGCAAGGAGATGCACGCGGCGGACATCGACGCCCCGGCCGGTGCCCGGCGCGGCCCGCTGCGCACGGTCCTGGACGGCGCGCTCGTCGGCGTCACCAACCCGAAGGGTCTCGTCTTCTTCGCCGCCGTCCTCCCGCAGTTCGTCAACCACGCGGCGGCGCACATCCCCGTACAGATGATGGTGCTGGGGCTGGTCCCGGTGACCATCGCCCTGGTCACGGACACCCTGTGGGGCCTGGGCGCCTCCGCTGCCCGCACCTGGTTCACCCGCTCGGAGCGCCGCCTGTCGCTGGTCGGCGGCGCGGGCGGCCTGGCGATGATCGGCCTGGGCGTCACGGTGGCGGCGACCGGCCGCGCGGACTGATCCGCCGGACGGCACCCGGTGCGCCTCCGCGGCGGGCGGCGCACCGGGAGAGTCGGGATCTCGCCACCGCCTCCGGGCGGCGGATCCGTACGGGAACGCCGCCGCGGACCGGTGCCGTGCCTCGGCGCAGCGGACCGGCAGGGCGCTCCGGCCCGGTGTTCCCGGGCGTCACGGCGGGCGAGACAGCCGCCCCGGAGGCGTCGAGGTGCCCGCCGGACCGGGCACCGTAAGCAGCCGCTTACGATGGTTTCCTGCCATTTTGCACAGCACCACCCAGGAGCATCACCCGTGAGCGTCGAACCCCTCCAGTCCGCCCGCCCCGTCCCGTTCGGGCAACTGGTCCCCGTCATCGTCCACTTCGACGACCTCGACGCCCTGGGGATGCTGCACAACTCGCGCTACCCGGTGCTGGCCGAACGCGCCTGGGCCGACCACTGGCACCGCCACGGCTTCACCTTCGAGGGCGACTGGGCCGCCGCCAGCGACATGTGCAACGTGATCAAGGAGATGAAGGTCTCCTACGAGCGCCCGATCACCCGCCCCGGTCGCTACGCCGCCCATCTCTGGATCGAACGCCTCGGCCGGACCGGAATGACCTACGGCTTCCGGATCTGCGCCGCCGACGGCACCGAGACCTACGCCCACGGTCACCGTGTGATCGTCCGCGTCGACCCGCAGGCCCTCCGCCCCACCCCGTGGTCGGACCACGCCCGCACCCTCGCCGCGGAACTCCTCCGCCCCACGGCGGACGAGACACCGGAGGGCGAAGCGGCCTGACCGGCTGAAGCGGCCTGACCGGCGGACGTGACCTGACCGGCTGATGCGGCCTGAGCTGCCCGGACCGGGCCTGATCCGGCCGGGCCGGACGCCGGTGCCGAGGGCCGTCCCGCCGCGGGCGGCCCTCGGCCGTGTCACGGACGGGGCGGCGCCTCCGCCGCGGGCGGGTTCCCGGTCGCGGCCGGGGGCTGCGCCGCGGTGTGCGCCTCCGCCGTCGCCGCCGGTGCCGGAAGGGGCGGGAGGCGCAGCACCCGGGCGCCCGCGATCAACCCGACGGCCAGCGCCGTCACCAGGGCGAACGAAATCGTCAGGGAGGTTGCCTGAGCGATGCCGCCGATGGTGGACGGTGCGATCAGCCCCGAGGCATAGGTGATCGTCGCGACACCGGCGATGGCCTGACTGGGGGCCGGACCGCTGCGGCCCGCGGCCGCGAACGCCAGCGGCACCACCACCGCGATCCCCATCCCGACCAGCGCGAACCCCGCCATCGCCACCACCGGGTGACGGGCGGCCACCACCAGCAGACCGCCCGCCGTCGCGAGGACCCCGCCGCACCGCACGGTCCGCACCGGGCCGAAGCGGGCCACCACCCGGTCGCCCGCCAGCCGCGCCGCGGCCATCGTGCAGGCGAACGCCGTGGTGGAGGCGGCCGCCGGGCCCGCGCCCGTCCCCAGGACGTCCCGCAGATAGACCGCGGACCAGTCCAGACTGGCGCCCTCGGCGAACACCGCGCAGAACCCGACGGCCCCGATGACCAGCGCCGACTTCGGCGGCAGCGCGAAGCGCGGCGGCGCGGGCGCATCGGCCGCACCCCGCAGATCCAGCACCCCGCCGCACGCCACCGCGCCCACCAGGGTCAGGACGAGAGCCGTGACGCCCAGGTGCAGCCGGGCGTCCGTACCGGCGTGCGCGGCCACCGTGCCCGCCGCCGAGCCGAGCAGCGCGCCCACGCTCCACATGCCGTGCAGCCCCGACATGATCGGCCGCCCCAACCGGTCCTCCGTCTCCACCCCCAGCGCGTTCATCGCCACATCCGACGTGCCCGCGCTCGCGCCGTAGACCAGCAGCGCCGGGCAGAGCGCGTACAGACCGGGGGAGAGGGCCGGGAGGATCAGCGAGAGGGTCCACAGGGCGAGCAGACCGCGCAGCGCCGTACGGGCGCCGAAGCGGTGGCTGATCCGTCCGGCGAGCGGCATCGCCAACGAGGCGCCGATCGCGGGGAAGGCCAGCGCGAGGCCGAGCTGCCCCGCGCCGATACCGGTGTGCTCCTGGATCCAGGGCACCCGGGTGGCGAAGCTGCCGGTCACCGAGCCGTGTACGAGAAAGACCAGAGAGATGGCCCACCGGGCGCGGCGGAGTGCCGCGGCCGGTGGAGGGACGTCGTTGCGGGCACCGTTGCCGACCATGGCGCGCAAACTATCAGGAACCCTGCCTGTTAATAAGAGCGCCGCGAACACCGGCTGTTGGGCAGCTACGCGGGGCCGCGCCACCGCCCGTGGAGCGCCGCCGGAACACCCACCGCGGACCCCGGCCCGGCCGCCCGTGCGGCGCCCCGGCGGTACGGCCGTCAACCAACGGCGAGTTGTCCACAGGCCGTTCGCCGGGTTGACGGGGTCTGGAAGGATCCCGGCCATGCATGCACCGCGCAGCGAGGCCGTCGGCCGGACCGCCTCTCCCACCACCGCACGGCGGATCAACGACCGTCTCGCCCTGCAACTTCTCCAGGACGAGGGCCCGTTGACGGCGACCCGGCTCAGGGAGCTGACCGGACTCTCCCGCCCGACCGTCGCCGACCTCGTCGAACGGCTCCGGGCCGCCGGTCTGATCGCCGTCGTCGGGGAGAGCGGCGCCCAGCGGCGCGGCCCCAACGCCCGGCTCTTCGGCATCGTCGCCGACCGCGCCCATCTCCTCGCCCTCGACCTGCGCGACCACGGCGTCAGCATCGCCGTGGCCGATCTGCTCGGCGAGATCCGTGCCGAGCGCACCGTCCCTCTCGCGGAGCACACCCCGCCGTTGCACGCCGTCCGGGCCACCCGCCGCGCGATCGACGAGGCGCTGACCGCCGCGGGCGCCACCGAGCCGCACACCGTCGCCGTCGGCGCGCCCGGCCTGATCGACCCGGAGAGCGGCCGTATCGGCGGCACGGACTGGGTCCCCCGCTGGCACCACGCGGTGGTGACCGCGCTGGAGGAGTCCGGGGCGCCGGTCCTGCTGGAGAACGAGGTCAACCTCGCCGCCGTGGCCGAGGCGCGCGACGGCGCGGCCCGCGCGCGGGACACCTTCGTCCTGCTGTGGCTGGGGCAGGGCACCGGCGCCGCCGTGGTCCTCGACGGCCGCCTGCGCCGCGGCGCCTCCGGAGGCACCGGCGAGATCGGCTTCCTGCCCGTCCCCGGCACCGGCGGCCTGCCCTCCGCACACGGCTGCACCGGCGGTTTCCACTCCCTCGCCGGATCGAGGGCGGTGGTCCGCCTGGCCGCGGAGTACGGCATCGAACCGCCGGACCCGGCGCCGGTCCGCACACCCGACACCGGGGCACACCCCCCGGCCGCCGCCCCCGGGGCCGACGGCCCCGATGCCTACGTCACCGCCGCCGAGGCCCTGATGCGCGCCGCCGTCGAACGGCCCGGCGGCGCCGCGTTCCTCGACGACCTCGCCGCCCGGGTCGCCCTCGGGGTGGCCGCGGTGAGCGCCGTCCTGGACCCCGGCTGTGTGGTGCTGGGCGGCGAGGTCGGCCAGGCCGGGGGGCCGGAATTCGCCCGGCGGGTCGCCGCGCAGCTCGCCCGGGTCTCCCCGCTCGCCACCGAGGTACGGGCCGGGACGGTGGGCGGCCGCGGTGTGCTGCGCGGCGCCGTCCTCACGGCGCGGGACGCCGCCCAGAACACCCTCTTCCCGGGCCCCGCCGAACCGCACCACTGACCCCACCCGGCCCGTCCCCGCAGGCCCCGGCCCCGTCCGCCCTCACACCCGCCACCCCGCCCGCTCCTTCAGGAACTCCTCGTACGTCCGGACCCCGACCGCATGGCCCGGGGCCAGGTTCTCGCCCGCGCGGAAGCCCGCCATCGTGCGGCCCGGGAGCCACAGCGGGACCGCGAGGCGGCGTCGGCCGCCGTACCGCAGGGTGAGCCGGACCAGGTCCCGGGCGTCGAGGATCTGCGGGCCGCCCATGTCGGTGGCCCGCCCGGCGGGGTCGCCGAGCGCCAACCCGGCCAGCCGCGCCGCCACTTCGCGCACCTCGATCGGCTGGACGCGCACCCCCGACGGGTACGGCAGCAGCGGGGAGCGGGCGCCCGCCTTCACCACCCGGAGCACCAGATCGTGGAACTGCGTCGTCCGCAGGACCGTCCAGCCGGGCCGGTACTGCTCGACCATCCGCTCCACCACCCGCTTGGTGCGGTAGTAGCCGAGCGGGATGCCGCCCACCCCGACGATCGAGATGTAGACCAGATGCTTCACCCCGGCGCCCTCCGCCGCGGCCAGCAGATGGTCCGCCGCCTCCTCGTCCCCGCCCGCCGGGGCCGACGCGCAGTGCACCACCGTGTCCACCCCCGCCACCGCCTCCGCCAGCCCGACACCGTCACGCAGGTCCACCGCGTACGGATGGAGCCCGGGGGCGGTCGGTCCGGCGGGGAGCCGCCGGCTCAGCGAGCGGACGTCGTGACCGGCGTCGAGCAGTCGGCCGACGACGGCCCGGCCGAGCGTGCCCGTACCGCCGGTCACCAGAAGAGTCGCCATCGCGGATCATTCCTTGAGGTCGTAAGGGTGAGGAGCGCCGTACCCACGGCGGGTCCGTCGTAGGTGTGACATCCATTCCAGGCCCGGCACGCCCCGGAAACCGGTGGCCCCCGAAGCCTGTGAGGCACCCCACAGGGTTCGCCCGCATGGCCGACGATCAGCCGTGGCACACTGGCCCTGTACTGAAACAAGCAGCAGCGCACTCCGGGGTCGGTGTAATTCCGAACCGGCGGTAACAGTCCGCGACCCGTCCGCAGCCAGCGGCCGGTTGAGCAGGTGAAATTCCTGCACCGACGGTGAAAGTCCGGATGGGAGGCAGTGCGCGGCGGGCGAGCTTCGGTGACCGCCGCAGGTGGTGCGTCCGGTGCGTTTTCCGGGCGGGCTTTCCCTTTTTCCACGGCGGGTCCGCCGTCGTTCGTTTCCGCTTCTGCCGTCCAGGCAGCCCCGGAGTCCGTGCCCGAAGAGGCAGGAGGACCCGGTGGCCACTCAAGCCCCCGTCGAGACCGCGGCGATGCGCCGCGCCATCGCACTCGCCGCCCACGGGCTCGGGCACACCAGCCCCAACCCCGTCGTCGGCTGCGTCATCCTCGATGCCGAAGGCCGTACCGCGGGCGAAGGTTGGCACCGGCGCGCCGGTGGCCCGCACGCCGAGATCCACGCCCTGGCGCAAGCCGGTGAGCGGGCCCGCGGCGGCACCGCGCTCGTCACGCTGGAGCCCTGCAACCACTCCGGCCGCACCGGACCCTGCGCCCGCGCCCTCATCGACGCCGGGGTGGCCCGCGTCGTCTACGCCGTCCCCGACCCCAACCCCACCGCGACCGGCGGCGCCGCCACCCTCACGGCCGCCGGGGTCGACGTCGCGGCCGGGCTCCTCGCCGACGAGGCCACCGCCGTCAACGAGGCGTGGCTGACCTCCGTCCGGCTCCGCCGCCCCTTCGTCCTGTGGAAGTACGCCGCCACCCTCGACGGCCGGATCGCCGCCGCCGACGGCACCAGCCGCTGGATCTCCTCGGCCGAGTCCCGCGCCGACGTCCACCGGCTGCGCGCCCAGGCGGACGCCGTCGTCGTCGGCTCCGGCACCGCCCGCGCCGACGACCCGCAGCTCGGCGCCCGCGTCACCGGCCTCACCGATGACGAGGTCACCCAGCCGCTGCGGGTCGTCGTCGACTCCGGCGCCACGGCGGTCAAGCCCGGCGCCCGGGTCCTGGACGGCACCGCGCCCACCCTGATCGCCGTCGCCGAGGACGCCGACGCCGCCCACCTCGAAGGGCTCGCGCCCCTGGTACGGCTGCCCCGCGCCGCCACCGGCCGCGGACTGCGCATCACCGCCCTGCTCCACGAGCTGTACGCCCGCGACGTCCGCTCCGTCCTGCTGGAGGGCGGGCCGACGCTCGCCGGGGCGTTCCTCGCCGCGGGCGCCGTCGACAAGGTCGTCGCCTACCTCGCGCCGGTCCTGCTCGGCGCCGGGCCCGCCGCCGTCGGCGACGCCGGAATCACCACCCTCACCGATGCGTTGCGCCTCGACATGAGCGAGACCGTGCGCCTCGGCCCCGATCTGCGGATCACCGCCACCCCCGTCCGCCACACCCCGCACGAGGAGATCTGACGTGTTCACCGGAATCGTCGAAGAACTGGGTGAGGTCACCGCCGTCGAGAACCTCGGCGACTCCTCCCGCTTCCGGCTGCGCGGCCCCGTCGTCACCGACGGCGCCCGGCACGGCGACTCGATCGCCGTCAACGGCGTCTGTCTCACGGTCGTGGACACCGCGGACGGCGAGTTCACCGCGGATGTGATGGCCGAGACGCTCCAGCGCTCCAGCCTCGGCGCGCTGACCACCGGCTCCCGGGTCAACCTGGAGCGCCCGACGGCCCTCGGCGGACGCCTCGGCGGCCACCTCGTCCAGGGGCATGTCGACGGCACCGGCACGATCACCGAGCGGATCCCCGGCGAACACTGGGAGATCGTGAAGATCGCCCTGCCGCCGCAGCTGGCGCGCTACGTCGTCGAGAAGGGCTCGATCACCGTCGACGGGGTCAGCCTCACCGTCGTCGACGCCGCCGACGACCACTTCACCATCAGCCTCATCCCCACCACCCTCGCCCTGACCACCCTCGGCATCAAGCAGGTCGGCGACCCGGTCAACCTGGAGGTCGACGTCCTCGCCAAGTACGTCGAGCGGCTGCTCGGGCAGGGCGGCACCACACCCGAAGGAGCCGTCCGGTGACCGCGGTGACCTGGCTCAACGGCGAGGCGTTCACCCTCTTCGGACAGCACGTCATCTGGTCCGACATGATCGGCAACACCATCGGTCTCGCCGCCCTCGCCCTCGGCTGGCGCCGCTCCATCTGGACCTGGCCCGCGCAGTTCCTCTCCGGCGTCATCCTCGTCGCCGCCTACGCCTCCGCCCACCTCAGCGGCGGCGTCGGCAAGCAGCTGCTGGTCATCGTCGTCGCCCTGTGGGGCTGGCGGTCCTGGCGCCGCGGCCGCCGCCAGGCGCAGGACGGCTCCATCGCCGTCCGCTTCGCCAGCTGGCGCGAGCGCGGAGTGCTGCTGGCCGGTACCGCCGCCGGTACCGCCGCCGTCGGCGGCCTCTTCGCCCTCGTCCCGCAGCTGTCCTGGAACCCCTGGCCGGACGCGTACATCTTCGTCGGCACGCTCGCCGCGATGGTCGCCCAGGCCCGCGGGCTCGTCGAGTTCTGGTTCGCCTGGCTCCTGGTCGACCTGGTGGGCGTCCCGCTCGCCTTCGGCAGCGGCCTCGCCTTCTCCGGCCTCGTCTACGTCGTCTACTTCGCGCTCGTCATGTGGGGCCTGCGCGACTGGTGGCTGCGCTCGCGCACCGGCGCCGCCACCGCCCTGGAAGGAGCCGCGGCATGACCGCACTGCAGAGCTGGTACGAGCCCGGGGCGGCGGACGACGCCGCGGACCTCACCCTCGACCCCGTCGAGCGGGCCGTTGCCGACATCGCCGCCGGACGCCCCGTCGTGGTCGTCGACGACGAGGACCGGGAGAACGAGGGCGATCTGGTCCTCGCCGCGGAGAAGGCCACGCCCGAGATCGTCGCGTTCATGATGAGCGAGTGCCGCGGTCTGATCTGCGCGCCCATGGAGGGCGACGCACTCGACCGCCTCGCGCTGCCGCAGATGGTCGAGCACAACACCGAGTCGATGCGGACCGCCTTCACCGTCTCCGTCGACGCCACCGGCGCCCACGGCGTGAGCACCGGCATCTCCGCCGCCGACCGCGCCACCACCCTGCGGCTGCTCGCCTCCGGCGCATCGCAGCCCGGCGACTTCGTCCGCCCCGGCCACATCTTCCCGCTGCGCGCCCGCCCCGGCGGCGTCCTCGTCCGCAGCGGCCACACCGAGGCCGGGGTCGACCTCGCCCGCCTCGCCGGACTCCGCCCGGCCGCCGCCATCGTGGAGATCGCCGGGGAGGACGGCACCATGCTGCGCCTGCCCGAGCTGGTGCCGTTCGCCCGCAGGCACGGCCTCGCGATCATCTCCATCGAGGACCTGATCGCCTACCGCCGCCGCTCCACCCCCACCGTCCGCCGCGAGGCCACCACCCGGCTGCCCACCGCGCACGGCGACTTCACCGCGTACGGCTACCGCTCCACCGTCGACGGCGTCGAGCACATCGCGCTGGTCGCCGGGGAGCTGGGCGACGGCGAGGACGTCCTGGTCCGCGTCCACTCCGAGTGCCTGACCGGCGACGTCTTCCACTCGCTGCGCTGTGACTGCGGCCCGCAGCTCCAGGCGTCGCTGGCGCGGATCAGCGCCGCCGGGCGCGGCGTCGTCATCTACCTCCGCGGCCACGAGGGACGCGGCATCGGCCTGCTCTCCAAGCTGCGCGCCTACGAACTCCAGGAGCGCGGCCGCGACACCCTCGACGCCAACCTCGAACTGGGCCTGCCCGCCGACTCCCGCGACTACGCGGCGGGCGCCCAGATGCTCCAGGACCTCGGCGTCCGCTCGGTCCGGCTGCTGACCAACAACCCCGACAAGACCACCGCCCTGGCGCGCCACGGCCTCACCGTCGCCGGACGTGAGCCGATGCCCGTCCAGGCGGGGGAGCACAACCTCCGCTATCTGCGCACCAAGCGCGACCGCATGGGCCACGACCTGCCCTGGCTCGACCACCAGGACCAGCGGTAACGCACCTCCCGACCGTCCCCGACGACACCACCACCAGTACGAGGAGAACCGTGAGCGGCAAGGGCGCACCCGAACTGACCGTGAAGAACTGCCGGGACCTGCGGGTCGCCGTGATCGCCGCGCAGTGGCACGAGCAGGTGATGGACGGCCTGGTGAGCGGCGCCCTGCGCGCCCTGACCGACCTCGGCATCGACGAGCCGACCCTGCTGCGGGTCCCCGGCGCCTTCGAGCTGCCGGTCGTCGCGAAGGTCCTCGCCGGACGCGGCTACGACGCGGTCGTCGCGCTCGGCGTCGTCATCCGCGGCGGCACCCCGCACTTCGACTACGTCTGCCAGGGCGTCACCCAGGGCCTGACCCAGGTCGCCGTCGACACCGGCGTCCCCATCGGCTTCGGCGTGCTGACCTGCGACACCGATCAGCAGGCCCTGGACCGCGCCGGTCTGGCCGGCTCCACCGAGGACAAGGGCCACGAGGCGGTCACCGCCGCCGTCGCCACCGCCGCCACCCTCCGCACGGTCTCCGAACCCTGGCGCTGACGGGAACGCGCCCACCCGTCGCCCACCACCACCCTTCACCCGAGGCGCTGCGCCCCCGCCCGTCGCCCACCACCACCCTTCACCCGAGGCGCTGCGCCCCCGCCCGTCGCCCGCCACCACCCTTCACCCGAGGCGCTGCGCGCCGCAGCGACATTGCCCGCTAGGGTATGGAGCACCATGTCCAAGAAGACGTTCGAGGAGCTCTTCGCCGAGCTCCAGCAGAAGGCCGCCACCGGCGACCCCGTGACCTCCCGTACCGCCGAGCTGGTGCAGTCCGGTGTCCATACGATCGGCAAGAAGGTCGTCGAAGAGGCCGCCGAGGTGTGGATGGCCGCGGAGCACGAATCCGACGACGCCGCCGCCGAGGAGATCTCCCAGCTCCTCTACCACCTCCAGGTGATGATGATCGCCAAGGGCATCTCCCTCGACGACGTCTACGCCCACCTCTGAGCCCCGCTCACCCCGTCACACCTCACCCACCGAAGGAAGAAGAGCACCTCATGCTGCGCATCGCTGTCCCCAACAAGGGTTCACTGTCCGAGCCTGCGTCGGCGATGCTCCATGAGGCCGGGTACCGCCAGCGCAAGGACCGCCGGGAACTGGTCCTCGTCGACGCGCAGAACGAGGTCGAGTTCTTCTTCCTGCGCCCCCGCGACATCGCCGTCTACGTCGGCTCCGGCAAGCTCGACATCGGCATCACCGGCCGCGACCTGCTGCTGGACTCCGGCTCGCAGGCCGAGGAGATCCTCCAGCTCGGCTTCGCCGGTTCCACCTTCCGGTACGCGACCCGCCCGGGCACCGCCACCGACGTCAAGGAGTTCGGCGGCATGACCGTCGCCACCTCCTTCTCCGGTCTGGTCAAGAAGCACCTCGCGGACAACGGCGTGGACGCCGACGTCGTCCACCTCGACGGCGCCGTCGAGACCGCCATCCAGCTGGGCGTCGCGCAGATCATCGCGGACGTCGTCGAGACCGGCACCACGCTGCGCAACGCCGGACTGGAGATCATCGGCGAGCCGATCCTCACCTCCGAGGCGGTCGTCATCCGCCGCACCGGCGCCCCCGCCGACGACCCGAAGGTCCGTCAGTTCCTCCGCCGGATGCAGGGCGTCCTCGTCGCCCGCCGTTACGTGATGATGGACTACGACATCCGCGTCGAGCACGTCGAGAAGGCCGTCTCGCTCACCCCGGGCCTGGAGTCGCCGACCGTCTCCCCGCTGCACCACGAGGGCTGGGTCGCGGTCCGCTCGATGGTCCCGTCCAAGGAGGCCCAGCGCATCATGGACGAGCTGTACGACCTCGGCGCCCGCGCCATCCTCACCACCGGCATCCACGCCTGCCGCCTCTGACGGCCCGCAGCCCCCGCACCCTCCCCTCCGACGGAAGACCCACGACGTGTCCGCGCCCCTGCCCAGCCTGCCGGTGACCTTCCGGCCGACCCGCACCCGGGTCGTCCTGTACCTCGTCGGCCTCGCCCAGCTCGCGGCCCTCACCGCGATCGGTGTGGCGCTGCCCAAGCTGTCCGGCGGGGAGCGGATCAGCTTCGTCTTCACCGGTCTGCTGGTGTTCGCCGTCCTCCTGCTGCTCGCCCGCCCCAAGGTGGTCGCCCGGCAGGAGGGCGTCACCGTCGTCAACCTCACCACCCGCCGCGAACTGGCCTGGGCCCAGGTGCTGCGCGTCAACCTCCGGCAGGGCGACGCGTGGGTCCACCTCGACCTCGCCGACGGCACCAGCCTGCCCGCGATGGGTATCCAGCCCGGCATCGCCCGCCAGCAGGCCATCCGCGACGCCCGCGCCCTGCGCGACCTCGCCGAAATCCACGGCACCGGCGCCTCCGCCACGGCCTGACCCGCCGTCCGGTGGCCCTGCCGTAACCGGCTCCCGCCTGTTTACCCTGTTCCCCACGGCGCGCTCCCGCGCCCGCCCCTGCCCGGGGCCACTGCGACCTGAGGAGTGACTCCCTCCAGCAATGGACGGATCGTCCTGTAGTACCTGCGCCGCCCCCTTGGACCCCCCGGATACGACGGAGGCGGCGGCATGACCGGCCCCCTCCTGCTGCTCACCGCAGCGCTCGTCCTCATCCTGGCCAACGGCTTCTTCGTGGCCGCGGAGTTCGGACTCGTCACCGTGGAGAAGGCCGACGCCGAGCGGGCCGCCGACGACGGCGACCGCCGCGCCGCCACCGTCGTCGCCGCCCTGCGCGAGCTGTCCTTCCAGCTCTCCGGCACCCAGCTGGGCATCACCATCACCTCCCTCGTCGTCGGCATGCTCGCCGAACCGGCGCTCGCCGCCGTCCTCGACGGGCCGCTGACCGCGACCGGGCTGCCCCGCGGCGCCGTGTCCGGCATCTCGGTGGTGACCGGCATGCTCCTCGCCTCCGCCGTCCAGATGGTCGTCGGCGAACTGGTGCCGAAGAACTGGGCGGTCTCCAAGCCGCTCCAGGTGGCCCGCTTCGTCGCCGGACCGCAGAACGCCTTCTCGCGCTTCTTCCGCCCGGTGATCACCCTGCTGAACACCGTCGCCAACCGCCTGGTCCGCGCCCTCGGCGTGGAGCCCACCGACGAACTGGCCTCCGCCCGCACCCCCGGCGAGCTGGTCTCCCTCGCCCGGCACTCCGCACAGGCAGGTGCCATCGAGCAGGACACCGCCGACCTCTTCGTCCGCACCCTCGCGCTCGGCGAGCTGACGGCGGAGAACGTCATGACGCCCCGGGTGCGGGTCAGCGCCCTCCAGGCGTCCGCGACCGCCGAGGACGTCGTCAACCTCACCCGCGCCACGGGCCTGTCCCGCTTCCCGGTCTACCGCGCCCGCCTCGACGAGGTCGTCGGCATGGTGCACCTCAAGGACGCGCTGGCCGTCCCGGCGCACGACCGGCTGCGTACGCCCGCCGCACGGATCGCCGTGCCGCCGCTCCAGGTACCGGCGACGCTCCCCGTCGCCCCGCTGCTGGAGCGGCTGCGCAGCGAGGCGCCGATAGCCGTCGTCGTCGACGAGTACGGCGGCACCGCGGGCGTCGTCACCCTGGAGGACATCATCGAGGAACTGGTCGGCGAGGTCCGCGACGAGCACGACGGGGTGGACCTGCCCGAGCTGGCCCAGGCACCCGCCGAGGACGGCCGCCCCACCTGGGACGCCGACGGCGGCTGCCGCGTCGACACGCTGCGGCGGATCGGCCTGGCGGCCCCCGACGGTCCGTACGAGACGGTCGCCGGGCTGGTCGCCCACATACTCGGCCGGATCCCGGCCCCGGGCGACACCGCCGAACTCGACGGCTGGCGGCTGCGGGTGCGGCTGGTCGCGCACCATCGCGCCGAGCGGATAAGGATCGTCCGCACGGCTCCCGTGGGCGTCGCCCGGGAGGCCGTCGGCGCCGGGGCGGAGGCGGCCCGGTGACCTTCGCGCAACTCCTCCTCGCCGTTCTCCTCGTCCTCGCCAACGGCTTCTTCGTCGGCGCCGAGTTCGCCCTCGTCTCCGTGCGCCGCAGCCAGATCGAGCCGCTGGCCACCGAGGGCTCCAAGCGGGCCCGGCAGGTGCTGCACGGGCTGGAGAACCTGCCGCAGATGATGGCCGCCGCACAGTTCGGCATCACCGTCTGCTCGCTGACCCTGGGCGCCGTCGCCGAACCGACCGTCGCCCGGCTGCTGGAACCGCTCTTCGCCGCGGTCCATCTGCCCGCCCCGCTGATCCATCCGCTCGGCTACGCCATCGCGCTGGCCGTGGTGGTCTTCCTCCACCTCGTCATCGGCGAGATGGTGCCGAAGAACCTGGCGATGGCGGCGCCCGAGCGGACCGCGCTGTGGTTCAGCCCGGGCCTGGTCGCCTTCGCCCGGCTCTGCCGCCCGGTCACCGCACTGCTCGGCGCCTGCGCCAGGGGAGTGCTGCGGCTCTTCCGCGTCGAGCCGAAGGACGAGGTCGAGGCGGTCTTCACCAGCGAACAGCTCACCCACCTCGTCGAGGACGCCGGACAGGCCGGACTGCTCGCCCCCGCCGAACAGGAGCGGCTGTCCGACGCCCTGGAGCTGGGCAGCCGCCCGGTCACCGACGTCCTCCTCGACCGGGCCCGGCTGGTGACGGTCGACGCGACGGTCACCCCGCGCCAGGTGGAGGAGCTGACCGTCGCCACCGGCTACTCCCGCTTCCCGGTCTGCGCGCCGGGCGGCGCGTACATGGGCTATCTGCACGTCAAGGACGTCCTGGACCTGGAGGAGCGGGACCGGGCGGTGCCGCAGCGGATCTGGCACCCGATGACGACGCTCCGCGCCGAACTCCCCCTGGACGACGCGCTGACCGCGATGCGCCGGGCCGCCTCGCACCTCGCCGCGGTCGCCGGTCCGACCGGCCGGGTGCTCGGCCTCGTCGCACTGGAGGACGTCCTGGAGATGCTGGTCGGGGAGGTCCACGACCCGGCGCACCGCACCGAGTCGCCCTCGCACGGCGCCCGCGACACGGCCGCGCCCGTTCCGGCCGCCGTCCCGGACGCCACCGGCGCCGAGGTGGCCGGGGGCGCCGGGCTCCCCGACGGGGACCGCGCGCTGACCGGCTGATCCGACCGGCTGACCCGACCGGCCCAGGGGCCCGTCCCGCCGCCGCGCACCGCGCGGTTCAGAGCGGGGCGGGCCCCGCCGCGTCCGGGCCGCGCCCCGAGCGCACCTCGCCGTACGCCTGGATCAGATCGGGCAGCCGGAGGGTGGCGAGGTCCTCGCGGCCCGGGGTGCCGCGCCAGGTGGAGAGCCGCAGATCGCGGTAGGCGCAGCTCTTCTCGTACAGGGTGCGCAGGAAGCGGCCGTTGCCCAGTTCGTCGATCCAGCCCTGGTCGACGACGTGGCCGCTGATGCTGCGCAGCTCGTCGCGGGCCTCGTCGTCCCAGCGGTCGCCGTTCTCCTCGGCCAGCACCTCGCCGATCGCGGTCAGCTCGCCCGGCCGGTAGCTGGGGAAGTCGACCCGGCTGGTGAACCGCGACGACAGCCCCGGGTTGGTCGCCAGCAGCCGGTCCATGCCCTCGGGATAACCGGCCAGGATGACGACGAGCCGGTCGCGGTTGTCCTCGGCCCGCTTGAGCAGCACCTGCAACGCCTCGTCGCCGTAGGCGTCGCCCTTGCTGTAGCCGGTGTTGGAGAGGCTGTACGCCTCGTCGACGAAGAGGACGCCGCCGAGCGCCGAGTCGATCAGATCGTTGGCCTTGACGGCGGTCTGGCCGAGGAACTCGCCGACCAGATCGGCGCGTTGCGCCTCCACCAGATGGTCGCCGCCCAGCAGCCCCAGCGCGTAGAAGACCCGGCCGAGGATGCGGGCCACCGTCGTCTTGCCGGTGCCGGACGGGCCGGAGAAGACGAAGTGCCGCTTGGGCGGCTGCACCGGCAGCCCCTGCCCGGCCCGCAACCCGGCCATCCGCAGCTGCGCGGAGAGCGCCCGCACCTGCCGCTTCACCGGCTCCATGCCGACCATCCGCTCCAGCTCCGCCAGCGCCTGCTCCAGCAGCACGGGGTCGGCGGGCCCGGCCGCCCGCCCGGCGGCCCGCTGCCCGGGCACCGCCGCCTTGCGCCGGGCAGCGGACGCCGCATCGGGCACCGCACCCGCCGCCTCCGGGAAGCCCGCCTCACCGGCGCCCGTCTCCCAGCCGTCGACGGCGTCGAGCGGGGCGAGCGGATCGGGGTCCCGCCCGGCCTCCTGACCCGCGGCGGGCACGGTCGCGAGATCGCCGCCCTCCTCCAACCCGTCGGCCTGGGTGATGGTGGCCAGCCGCGCCGCGGTGTCCATGAACGACCGGTCGACGCGGTGCACCGCGCGGTACAGGGGGAGCGCGGCGGCGCTGCGGCCGGTGCCCTCGTGGGCGCGGGCGAGCCAGTACCGCAGCTCCTTGCGCTGCGGCTGCTCGCTGCGGCACCGCATCAGCGCGGCCGACAGCAGCGGCGCCGCCTGCCCGTACATCTCCAGCCGCACCCGCGCCATCCCGCCGAACAGCCCCGCCTCGATGCCCAGCACCGGATCGTCCAGCAGCGGTTCGGTGTGGCGGACGAGCTGCTCCCAGTCCTTGACGAGATAGGCGCGGCAGGCGTGCAGGAAGCGGACCTGCGGATCGGCCTCGACCGGCGGGCACCCGGCCAGCGCCTGGTCCAACTCCGCGACATGGCGGCCGTCGAGCCAGTGCGAGGCGTGCGCGAGCAGCAGATCGCGGCGGCTCTCCAACACCGGCTGCACCCACCAGCCCAGCCAGTACCAGGAGTTGAGGGGGCGTCGGTGGCGGGTGCGCTGTTCGCCGAAGCGGTCGCGGTGGCGGTGCATCCGCAGCAGGGCGGTCGAGGTGTCGGCGCGCAGCGCGTGCAGACCGAGCCAGGCGTCGGCCATCGTCGGATCCATCCGTACCGCGGCCCGGAACTCCTCCTCGGCCTGCGGATACGCGCCGACGGTGTACGCGTCGACCGCGCGCAGCCAGGCGAGTTCGGCCGGGGCGGGCGGCGCGCCCGGTGTACCCAAGTCCATCGCATCCCCCACAGAACGTGCCCCGGTGTCCCGCCGACCGGCTGCCACGCCGTCGCCGAAGCACCGTACGCCGTACGGGAGTTGCCGCCGCCCCGCAGCCGTCACCGGCCCCTCGCACGCCCCTGCCGTGGCACCGACTCGCATGGTACCCGGGGTGTCGCCGCAGGCCGTAGGGGGCGACAGGGGATGCGCGGAAGGGGGCAGAGAGGGGCGCACACGGCGCGAACGGGGCGGTGACCCACGGTGAGGGGAAGAGAGGCGCCGAAGCGGCGAATGGGGGTGTCAGGGCAGAACGAAGCCCCCGATCACGGGGGAACAACCGGGGGCTTCGCGTCTGCGGGCGACTCCGTGAGCCGCACAATGAGAACGTAAGTCCTGTACGCCCCCCAGGTCAAGCCGAGTTGGACAGTCGGCGGGTCCTCACCACCCGGCACCCGCGCCGCCCCCAAGTCCGGTGACACAGCGTAAAGGTGACGTTCCTTCAGGTCGCCGAACCGGGCCCCGCGGACACCTCGTACCCCACCGCTCCCTGCCGCACCAGAAGGTCGGCGTACGGACGTGACGGATCTCCCGCGAAGTGCGTCCGCTCCGCCGGGATCCAGCCATCCCAGAACTCGGTGAGAGCCGGTCCGTCCCGGAGCCGCCCCCGCTCCCAGGACGGCTCGTCCGCCAGCTCCATCCACAACAGACAGGCCAGCTGCGGCCGCACCGCCCGGCGCCCGACCCCCACGCCCTCCACCAGCACCACCGGCTCCGGCGCCACCTCCCGCACCTCGCCGTACTCCCGGCGCACCCAGTCGTACACCTCGTACCGCGCCCGCTCGCCCCGGGACAGCGGCGCCAGCACCTGCTCCCGGAACCGCTCCGCCCAGCCGAAGAGCCAGGCGTGGCAGGCCAGGTCGTCGGTGCGGACGACCGGCGCGCCGCCCAGCGCCGCGGCCAGCCGCCGGGCGAAGGTGCTCTTCCCCGACCCCGCGTGCCCGTCCACCCCGATCAGCCGCACCGGACCGCAGGACGGCGGGAGCGCGGCGAGGCGGGCGGCGAGCGGGGCCAGGGTGTCGTTCATCGCGCCAGCGTACGTACCCCGCGGCCGCCGCCCACATCGGCCCGGCGACGCGCGTCCGACCGCTGGCCGAAATGTGGGGGCACCCGCGATAGTTGATCCCTGCCCGAACGGGCGCCGCGGCCGTGCCCGGCGCCCGCCCTCCGTGGCGCCCGGCGCGGATACGCCGTCCGGGAGTCACCCGACCGTGTTCCGCCCGCCGTCCGCACCGCCCGCGTTCCCGTACGCCGCACCCGACTGGGGGAATCCCGATGACACCTTCCGCGTCCCGCCGCACCGTCCTCGCCGCCGCACTCGCCGCGGCCGCGGCCACCGCGGCCCCCGTCGCGGCCGCCGCGCCGCGCCGCACGGGCTCCGGGCCCGCGCCGCGGGCGGCCCGCCCGAGGAGAACCGTGGATCACCACGACTGGACCACCGCCGCCGACTGGGCGCGCGGCACCCACGACGGGACCGGCCCGGCGCCGTCCGCCCGCGCCGGGATCCGGCTGCGGCGGCCCGCCGGGACCGCCGAGTACCACGACCCGCACACCGGCCGCACCGCCGCCTGGGAGTACGCCACCTGGACCGGCCCCCGCCACCCCCTCGCCGTCCCGGCCACCGAACTCGTCGCCGCCTGGAACGCCCACACCCCGCCCGGCACCTGGATCACCGTCGAGGCACGCGCCGACTACTCCGACGGCGGCCGGACGCCCTGGTACGTCATGGGCCGCTGGACCTCCGGCGACGGCGACGCGGACATCCGCCGCACCTCCGTCGACGGCCAGAAGGACGGCCGCAGCAGCGTCTCCACCGACACCCTGGCGATCGACGACGCGGCGTCCGGCACCCGATTCACCGCCTACGCCCTCCGCGTCACCCTGCACCGCACCCCGGGCACCACCGCCACCCCCACCGTCCACCGGCTCGGCACGATGGGCTCGGACATCCCCGCCCGCTTCGAGGTCCCGGCCTCCGTCCCCGGCCCCGCCACCGGCCGCGAGCTGCCCGTCCCGCGCTACTCCCAGGAGATCCACAAGGGCCAGTACCCGGAGTACGACAACGGCGGCGAGGCATGGTGCAGCCCCACCTCCTCCCAGATGATCGTCGAGTACTGGGGCCGCCACCCCGCCCCCGAGGACCTCACCTGGGTCGACCCCTCGTACCAGGACCCCCAGGTCTGCCTGGCCGCCCGCCGCACCTACGACAACCAGTACCAGGGCTGCGGCAACTGGCCCTTCAACGCCGCCTACGCCGCCACCTACCCCGGCCTCCAGTCCGTGGTGACCCGCCTGACCTCCCTCACCGACGCCGAACACCTCATCGCCGCCGGTATCCCCGTCATCACCTCCCAGTCCTTCCTCGCCACCGAACTCACCGGCGCGGGCTACGGCACCGCAGGCCACCTCATGACCGTCATCGGCTTCACCCCCGACGGCGACGTCATCGCCAACGACCCCGCCTCCCCCGACGACCCCGCGGTCCGCCGCGTCTACCACCGCCGGGAATTCGAGACCATCTGGCTCCGGACCAAGCGCTACGACGCGGAGGGCAAGGTCAGGAGCGGGAGCGGGGGAGTGTGTTACCTGTACTTCCCGGTGGATTTGGGGCCGGTTCAGCGCGCCGCGCTGCGGGAGGTCGGGATCCGGTAGGACGCCCGCGCCGCCGGGCGGGCCGACTTCCGCCGCGGGAGGTCGGCCCCGGAGGACCGGAGGAGTAGCCCCGCCCGGCGGCTGGGGGCCCGCCCGTCCTCGGGTACGGGTCAACCGTGACCTCGACGGAACGGTGCCCGAGCCAGCGGACCCTTCATGAATGACGGGCAACTCTGTGCGTCAGCATCAGGGTTGCCCATTACTCAGGAGGCGGACGGCTCGATCTCCCCCGCGAAGACGATGACCTGGTCGATGAGGCTCCGCCGCAGATGGACGACGTCCGTTCCCGCCAGGCGGGGGCCTCCGTCAGGCGTGGTGAAGACCCACTGGTACCGGGCCCATTCGCCGGGCATGTCCACCGCCGAGCAGCGCACCATCGTGCCGGTCCCCGCCGGGTGGCGCCGGATGTCCAGCACGAACCGCTCGACCGCCGCGATTCCCTCGCTGCGACCCAACGGCCCCCAGAAGACCACGTCCGAGGTCAGGGCCTGGGAGAGCAGGGCGGTCACATAACTGTCGTCCGAGGCGTTGAACGCGGAGATGAATGTGTCGATCGCGGAACGTGCGGTCTCTTCCTGCATGCCCCAGTAATACCAGCCGCCTCACGCACACTCGAACCACGAGCCGCCTCCCGATCACGGTGAACCATTCCGGTCACAGCACCAGGTGCGCAGGGTGCGCCGTCGAAGGCTCTCGGCAAGGCGTGGGCGGCCTACCGGCAGCGGGGTCACGACCTCGACCGACCTCGGAATGCTCCCCGCCAGCCATCGGTAGACCGACCACGGCCACGGGGCATCCGTCCGCGGACTTCCCCTACCCGAGCGTCTCGCGAATGGTCGTAGGTAGGCGAGGCGTTGGTGTTACGCGTCGAACTCGCCGCGCCAGGCGAAGTCGAGGAGAGCCTCGGGGAGATAGTCGGTCTCGACCTCGACCGGGATGCCGTTGGCCTTGGCCAGGCAGGCGATTGCCAGCGGGGCGAGGGCCACGACGCCCAGGACGTTGTGGGCCCGGTCCTCGTCGGCAGTCCAGTACGCCTTGTGCCAGCGGACGGCGTCGGCCAGGGACTCGTTGAAACCGGCGGCGTCGTTGCGCAGGTAGCGGTAGAGCATCATGATCGGCGGGTAGCGGAGGTTGCCCATCTCCTCCGCGTCGACGACGCGGGCGTGGTCGGGAGCACTCAGGTCCACGGCGTTCACCAGGTGTGTGCGCAGGTCGTCCCGGCGGAGCCAGAAGCTCTGGAGGGTCTCCACCCAGGCGTAGGTGTACTCGTCCAGGACACCGCCGAAGTCGCGCAGCAGGGACACCGGGATCCGCGCCAGCATGTCGAGGCGGGCCGCTTCACGGCAGATGACCGCGAGGTAGAAGGCGTCGAGCCAGGCGTCCGCGTTGAGGTAGGTCTGCGGTCCGGTGGTGGCGAGGTGGCGCTCCTCCTGGCGGATCTTGCAGCTGACCGTTTCCTGATCGGAAGCGGTGGCGGCGAAGACGGCCGAATGCACCTGCATGGCCAGCAGCCAGGATTCCCAGGTCTCCAGCATGCCGGCACTGGGATCCCCGACACAGCGGACGAGGGCGACGTTCAGCGACTCCATGACGGCATCTGACCTGGAGTTGTGCGAGGTCTCGATCTCCTCCAACGAATAGGACAGAGACTCCTCCATGACGGGCACGACCGCCGCCATCTCGTCCTTGTCGTAGTCCTGGCGCGTCATGTTCACGGACACTGTCTCCTACCTCACTAATACCTAGCCCCTCACCCGGCGCCGAGGGGCTAGCCAGCGCGAACCGGCCCGCTGTCCGGCCCATCGGGGCCTTCGGAGCCCTCCTGCCATCGGGCAGGGGTGACGCTATCGGGCAGGGGTGACGCTGCGGCCTACGGCCACCGTCTGATCTACAGTCTTCGCACACCGATGATCAGCGGTGGCTGTACCTGGACCCCAGACCTACCTCAGTAGCGAGATCACGACCTACGACTGGCGCAAGAGAAGTTCGGCGAACGGCTCGGCTCAGGGGGCGTGTCGCCTGCCGGGAGATGACGGTCGGCGCTGAGGGGCTACTTGTTTTTACGTAGGGAACTCGCCGCACCAGTTGCGCCCCAGGAGGGCGGTCGGCAGGTACTCGGACTCGACCTCGATGGGGATGCCTGCGTCGTGGGCGAGGCAGGCCATGGCGAGCGGGGCGAGAGCGACGAGCCCCGAGATCTGGAAAGCCCTGCTCTCCTCGCTCCAGTATTCCTTGTGCCATTGGAGGGCATTGGCGAGCGCTCGGTTGAAGCCGGGAGCGTCCTTGCGGATGAAGCGGTGGAACATCTCCATCGGCGGGTACAGCAGCTTGCCCACCGTCTCCGGATCGGCGACGGCTTGCGGGTCGGTGCCGTCAACTGCGGCAACCAGCTTCGGGACGAGATCCTGACCGCCGCGCCAGTAGGTCTGGAGCGTGTCAACCCAGGTGTAGTGGTATTCCTCGAAGTGTGGACCATTCTCCCGCAGCAGCGATATGGGTACCTGGCACAGGGCCGAGATCCTGTCCTTCTCCCGGCACACCAACGCCAGGTAGAACGCTGTGATCCACGAGCCCGGATGCACATACCACTGCGGACCGGTGGCCTGAAGAACGCGGTCCTTGTGCGCGATGCGGCACTGGACATGGTCCTCTGCCGTGGTCGCCACGGCGAATGCGGCAGAGCCGACCTGCATGGCGTTGACCCAGGCATCCCACGTGGGGAAGAGCGATGCCTGCGGGTCCATCAGACAGTGCGCCTCGGCCAGAGTGAGCGTGGTGCCCAGGGCGTCTCCCAGATTGGCGGAGCCCGCCTCCAGACCGTCAATCAGCTCCTGTGCGTTCTCCTGGAGCACGGCGAGGCCTTCTTCCGCGTTCCCCGTAGGAAAGGGATGGCGGGGGATGATCGAGACCAACGCGTTTCTCCTTAGAAGAGCTTGAAGTGCTTGAGCTCGGCGCCAGCATACTTACCGGTGTTCTCGGTGGCCTGCACGAGAACGTATTGCAGGGTCTTGTTCTGAATAGCCGCTTTTATTTCTCTGGCGTACTTGGCGTCTTTCGGTGATACGAAAGCACGTTGCTCCATATCAGCCACGATCGTGCGGACGTACTCGAGAGTTCCTTGCTTCACCAAGGTGCCACTGTCGAGCCTACCGTTGCCCTGGCGCCAGTCGAGCCTCGCATTGGGGCCCTTCGCCTCGACGATGATGAGGTTACCTTCCTTATCTCGCCAGAGCTGGTCGAACCTCTTCGAGCCGTTTGCTGTCTCCGGAAGGTCAGTGATCTCCCGGCCCCCTTCGAATTCATGCTGCAGGAGCATGTGCCGGCGCGCGGCCTCCTCGCCGAGGGCTTCACCGAGCTTGCTGTTGTTGGAGACACCCTCGCCGACCGTTGCGTGGAAGTGGTCCTGCGCATCGGTGAGCGCCTTCGCGGTCTCATCGGTCGGGTTGGTCTGGTAGGCCCTCTCGGCATTGGTCAGGTCCATGCCGGCCACACGCTTGGCCGAGACCTCGTCGAGGTGATCGATGCCTTGCGGATCGACCGTGTCCCGGCCTCGCACCAGGTCGTCGAGGTGGTACGCCTCCGGATTCGCGTACGGCAGGTTGTCGGCCGCCATCCAACTGCCGTCAGGCTTCTCGACGAGCTTTGGCAGGAGCTGGCCGTCGACCAGCTCAGTGGAACTGTTGCGCTTGCCAGGCCCCCATTTGTCGTAGTGCTGCGCGCGCCAGATGGGATCCTCGTTGGCGAGCCGGACGTGTTCGCGGGTGATCGCCTCCCGTTCAGTGGGCGTCCGCTCGCCGGCCGGCTTCTCGCGGGCGGCCTCGTACTCCGCCCGACGGGCCGCGTCGTCGGTGCCGCGAGCTGGGTCACCCACGCCGTCTGGGCGGGTGGTGCTGGTCGGCGGAATCTCTGGATGGTCACCGCCCGGGACGCCAGTGTTTGCCGAGGAGCCGCCTGAGACAGTGTGGTCGGCCGTAGAACTGCTCGGCACGTCGCGGGGGTCGGCTGTGGACGTGGTGTCCGCAGGGTTCCGGGCGTCGGTATGGCCGGAGCTGCCTGCCCCGTGGTCCAGGTTGTTCCTGGGCATGTGGTCAGCTGCGTGGCTGCCGGAGGAGTGGCCCACGGTGCTACCGGGCGCCGTGCCGGTGTGACCGGGTGGGGGGCCGCCCGCGGTATGGGCCAGCTCATGGATTCCCGAACCGTCACGTATGACGTCGTCTCCCCGCCCGCCGACGCCAACCGGGACCCGCTGCTCCTGGCGGACCGGCGTCTCGACCGGTGGGTTGTCTGCGCCCGAGGCAGAGGCGTCCTTGGGGGCGTGGTGGGCGTCTTGGAGGAGGTTGCCGTTCTTGTTGTAGAGGTTGCCGGTGGCGTCTGTGTAGTTGCCGGTGAAGGGGTCTTTCACCGTGTGGGGTGGGAGGGTGACGGTGCCTTCGGGCAGTTTGATGGTGCCGTCCGGGAGTTTGGTGGCGCCTTCCGGGATGGGGGTGTCCTTGGGGAGTTGGATCGAGCCGTCGGCCATGTGGAGGGAGCCCTCGGGTAGGGCGAAGGCGCCTTCGGAGATCTGTGGGATTTTGAAGTAGCCGGTGTCCTTGAGGTGGGCCATGACGGCGCCGATTTTCGATACTCCCGTGCCTGCGCCCTTGAAGATGTAGGTCATCGGGTCGATGGCCTTGCCCGCCTTGCCTGCGAAGGACATGACCTTGGCTGCGGCGCCTGCCTTGCCTGCGCCTGATGCGGCGGCGCCTGCGCCTTCGGTGAAGATGGCGGTCAGGACGTTGAAGGTGACGGCACCGGCGGCGCGGGGGGCGTTGGATTCCCATTGGTCCCAGGCCACGAGTGCCTTGCCGGTTTCCTTCATCGCGGTGCGGGAGTCGCGGAGCCAGGAGGGGAGTTTGTCGCCGGGGATGGCGAGGAAGGCGGGGCCCACGAGGGGCATGGTGGTGATCGAGATGCCGGTGGCGAGCTTGGCGAGACCGGTCCATGCCTGGCCGGCGGCGTCCCACCCGTCGACGCAGAGCAGGGTGCCCAGGCCCCTGATGGTGCCCCAGACGCCGTCGACGATGACGCCCTTGCCGAAGTCGTAGGCGTGCCGCCATACCTTCCACCACGGCACGGATTCTTCGACGGCGTCGCCCCAGGGCAGGTGCTTGGACTGCTTGAGGTCTTCGGCGTGGTAGCCGTAGCCCGTTTTGTGGGAGCCGTCGATCGCGTGCAGTTTCTTGCCGCCGACCAGGCCGACGATCTTGGCGTGGCAGTCGCGTTCGGCTGCCTGGAAGGCTGTCCAGACCTCGGCGATCTTGTTGCGGCGGTTGAGGTTTTCGTCGGTCAGGTCGCCGTCCTCGTCCCAGTCGTCGTCACCGTCGACCTTGTGGCGGAAAGCGGCGGCGTCCCGCTTGAGTTGATCGAGCTGCTTGACGAGCGGGGCGATTTCACGGGCGTAGGTGCCCAGCGCCTTGGCGATGACCTGTACGTCCGCACTGATGTCGCGGGCCTTGTCCGCCACGGGCTTGGTGACGGCGAACAGCTGCTCCGCCTCGGGCGCCTGGTAGAAGGCGGAGAGTCCGCCGAAGGACGTGTGGACGTCCGAGCCGGCGGTCTGGACCTTGGGGCCGCTGTGGGACAGCGCCTTCACCTTGGATTCGAGAACGTCCAGATCGCCGGTGAAGACCGGCACCTCTGCCGGGTCGACCGGAGCGTTACTCACTTCTTCCCCCCGAAGCCCTTCAACGCATCCACCCGCACCTCTCGGGCAGCGACCTGGGCGTTCCTCGCCGCCTCCAGATCGCCCTGGACGTACTCATTGGTGGCTTTCGCCGCGCCCAGGACGGCGGCTTGGCAACGGTCGGCCATCGCCTTGAAGTCTGACTGGCGTGCTTTCGCGTACTCGCCCAATGCCGCGGCCACCGGCCCCGTCGCACCGTGCGGCATGAGGCCGGGTGCCACCGGCCCCACCGGCTTGTACCCCGCGGCCACCGGCTGCCCGCTCGGCAGCACCTGGGCCTGGGAGCCCGGCACGGCCGTACCCGCGGCCTGCGCCGCCTCCCGTATGTCCGCCAGCAGCGTGCGGAGAACTTTCCCGAGGTCCTCGGCATGGGTGCCGACGACCTTCAGCTGGCCCTGCACGCCCTGCGGCTGAATGTCCCACGACGCCATGAACGCCCCCTGAATTCCTCTCTGCCGCACCGCCACTACTACCTGCGGCGGTGCCCCCCTACGGCCGGAAACCCGTTGGCGCACGGTGAAGACTGCTCTTCAGCCGGGGCGCCCGGGCCGGGATCAGCCGATGTTGTCGACCGCGGACTTCGCGCGGGCCAGTGTCTGGTGCGCGGTCGCGTCGTTCTTCTCCAGCGTCGTCTTGAGCAGGTGGATGATGCTCTTGACCTCCTGCGAGGCGCGGTTCCAGCGCATCTCCTTGCCGTGGTACTCCTCCGCGACACCGTCCGCGGTGAAATCCGCCATGGCCTGCTTCACCTGCGCGTCGCGCGCCGCCATCACCTGCTCCAGGCGCGCGATCACCGCTTGGATGTTGCCCTGCGCCTCGGCCGATGCGCCCGAGTCGTACGAACGGCGGTCCTTGCCGGCAGTCATCACAATCCTCCCCGTTGAGAGCTGAGTACGCGTCCCTGATCGGGCGGTCAGCGGCCCGAGAAGCGGGCCGCGTCGAAGTTCGCCGCCGACATCTGTGTCCGGGCGTTGTCGGCCTGTTCCTGGACGCCGGAGCTGAACGCGGACTCCATGCCCGACTGGCCGCCCACGATCCCGGCCAGTGCGCTGTTCAACTCGGCGGTGATCTGGTCCGCGTGCGACTTGAACGTGTCGAAGGCCGCCTTGCCGGAGCCGTTGAACTTGCCCTCCAGCGGCTGGGCCGCCTGAACGAGCTGGCGGATCAACGTCCCCAGCTCCGTGCTCGACCCCTGCGACCGCGACCTCAGCGTCGAGAGCGTCTGCGCTCCCATGTCGAACTTCATCGGGCTCCCCCCAGCGGACTTGACGATCGTATGTACGGATATGCCTATCAACTGCGGATCGCTGGTGCAATCTGCTGTTCCGATGCTACGGCCGGGGTGTGACAACAGCTCAGCGCCGTTTTCCGTCCCCCGTCGCTGCGGTGGAGGCCGAAGGCCCACTCCGGCCCGGGCCCTCTCACTCGCCCTTCAGATGCCGCATCAGGCGCTCGAAGTCCTGCCAGCCCGACAGGTCCGACGGGTCTCCCGGCAACGGGTAGTACATCGCGGGGCGGGTCTTCGGGCCGAGGGGGAGGGGAGGCTCGGACAGCGGGGTGCGCCGGGCGCGGTCGTCCGGCATCTGGCGGACCTCCTCCGCGCCCAGGACGAAGGCGAAGGGGACCCCAGGGCCTTCGAAGCGGGGCGGCACCGCCAGATCGCGGCGGGCCTTGCGCAGCTGGACGAGCATCGACTGGAGGCGGTGGCGGGTGGCCAGCAGCTCCGCCGCCCGGGGCACGGCGTCCACCGGCGGCTCTTCGTCGGGCCCGTAGCCGAACATCAGCGTGACGTCTTCCTCCACGCCCGCCGTCGTCCGGCTGATACGCACCGTGGCGAGGCCCGGCCGTTCCGGGCTGCCGACCACCACGCACCATGTCGGCTCAGGGGCCCGTTCGCGGGCCAGGTCGCTGATCTGCCGCGGTGACCAGGGGAGATTGGCAGGTTCCGCGGTTCCCCACCCGGCCGGGGGTGCGCCGGTCAGTTCACGCCACACCGGCTCCAGGGCGCCGCCGAGGACCAGGCGGTCGTCCGCGGGGTGGACGGTGCGGAAGGTCACGGCCAGTTGACGCTCGCCACTGTCCACCACGTCCTGGTAGGAGGCGGCCACCGGGGTGTGCGGGTCGTCAGCGGTGGCCTCGGGCGATGCGACGGGGGCGAACATGCCGTCCTGCCAGTGCAGTACGGCCCCGGTCAGCCCGTCGTAGTAGCCGTCGCGTTCGTCGCGTACGACCCAGCGGGAGGGCCAGGTGCTGAGGCTCTCGCGGACGGCCGGGGAGAGCGTGGTGCCCGGCGGGGTGACGATCTGGAGGCCCAGCTCCGCGGTGGTGGCGGCGCGGTACGCATCGGAGAGCCAGGCGGTCATGGCGGCCACGGGGCGGTCCTGGATGACCACGGCGACCTTGTCGGTGAGGACGTCGACGGTGGGCTGCCCGGCGGCGGACGCGGGCGCCACTCGCGTGCCCTCGGTGTTCACCACGGCCAGGGAGCGCGCGGCCTCCGGCGGCCAGGCGGAGCCGTCGGCCAGTGCCGCCAATCGCGCCGCGAAGGTGCCCGCGAGGAGTTCGGCGTGTTCGACGCCGGTGGTGGCGCGGGCCTCCGTCCACCAGTACGGAACCGGCGGCGGTGTGGCGCCGAGCAGCCGCTCCGCCTCGCCCGCGACCTGGACGAGCAGCGGGGCCTCGACGGAGACGAGGGGGCGGCCCTCGCCGTCGCAGAGTCGCAGCACGGCGCCTTCACCGGTGGTGTCCACGAGCGTGTCGGGGCCTGCGGAGAGCAGTCCGGAGAGCACGGCCCCCGGGGTGGGCATGGTCCGGGTGAGGGCGATGACGTCCTTGGTCATGGGGTCGTCCGGTCCTTCGTCGTTCGTGGCATGGGTGCCGTGTGTCTCGTGGCCCGTGCGCTTGCGCGGGCTGGTCCCCGTTGACTCACGCCGGGGAATGGACGGTCTGGATGAGGCGGTTGGCGTGGCCCCGGCGGATGAGGACGCCGCGGCCGGTCGGTTGCGGGGAGGCGTACACGCCGGAGAACAGCTGGCCCTCGCCGCGGTCGCCCGACATGACGAGGGCGGCGGAGCCCGACTCGCGCAGCCCCTGGACCACGGGTTCGTAGAGGCCGCGGGAGGCGCCTGCGACGCGGCGGGTGAGGACGAAGTGGAGGCCGATGTCCACCGCGGAGGGGAGGTAGGGCAGGAACGGGGCGAGCGGTTCCTGGCCTGCGGTGGTGAGGACGTCGTAGTCGTCGACGAGTACCACGATCCGTGGGCCGCCGCCCCAGCTGCCGGGCTCCAGGTCCTGCGGGTGTGTGGTGCCGTCGGGCACCCGTTTGCTCAGGACGTCGGCGATGCCGTGGGCGAGGCCCGCGCAGAGACCGGCGTTGTACGCGTAGCCGCCGTTGAACTCCTCGGGGACCACGCCGCGCAGGGAGCGCCTGGGGTCCATCACGGCGAAGACCAACTCGTCCTCGCCGTACCGCTCGATCAGGCCACCGGCGACGGCCTTCAACAGGTTCGTCTTGCCGCATTCGCTGTCGCCCAGGACCAGGAGGTGCTGGTCGTGGTGGAAGAGGTCGAGCAGAACGGGCCGGAGCGCGGTCTGATCGAGACCGATCGGCACACACCGGGGCTCGGCGACCGGACCCGGCAGGAGGTCGGGCTGAAGGACGTGCGGCAGCATCCGGACCGGTGGGGCGACCTCGCCGCTCCAGGTGGCCCGGATCGTCCGGGCCGTGCGCTCCAGGACGGTGCCCACATCGGCGGCGTCGGTGAGCGAGTCGGTGCGGGGGAGCGCGACCTGTGCGAAGAGTTTCCCGTCCGTGAGCACGCGGCCGGGCTCGTCCGGCGAGAGGGTCTGGGCGAGCTTGTGGTCGATGCTGGACTCGCTCGGGTCGTTCAGCCGCAGCTCGACGCGGGTGCCGAAGTTCGACTGGACGGCGATGCGCGCGTCGTTCCAGCGGAGCATGCCCGCCACCACGTGGACGCCGTAGCCGCCACCGCGCTTGAGGATGTCGGCGACCTCGTCGTCCAGCTCCTCGAAGTCGTCCCGCAGCGCGCCGAAGCCGTCGATGACGAGCACGATCTCGGCGGAGGCCAGCTGGGGCAGCCGACCCGCCGCGTGCAGGTCGCGCAGCTGGGAGACGGAGTCGATGCCGTGCTCGCGGAAGACGCCCTCCCGCGCCGCGAGCATGGCCCGGACCTCTTCGACGGTGCGGGCGATACGTTCCCGGTCGGCGCGGCCCGCGACGCCGCCCACGTGCGGAAGCCCGGCCAGCGCCGCCAGGCCGCCGCCGACCAGGTCGAGACCGTAGACGCTGACCTCCTGCGGGGTGTGGGTCAGCGCCAGCGAGAGGACGAGGGTGCGCAGCAGCGTGGTCTTGCCGGACTGCGGACCGCCGATGACCGCGGCATGGCCGCCCGCCACCGTCAGGTCCAGGTACCACTGCCCCTGCCACTGCCTGGCCGGGTCGTCGAGGACCCCGAGCGGTATCTCCAGCGGACCGCGGCGCCGCGAGAGCTGCATCCCGCGCGCTCCGGCGACAGTATCCAGGGCGATGGCGTCGGGCAGCGGCGGCAGCCAGATCCGCCGTACCGGGCCCGCGGCGTTCTCCAACTGCTCCACCATGACGCCCAGCTCGGTCGGCCCCGTCTCACGGCGCCGCACCGTCGGCCCCTGGGCGTCCGCAACCTCTTCGGAGGACACGGTGTTGTAGGTGTCGTAGGGGAGGGCGAGCGGTGCGGTCTCCTCTTCGTCCTCGCGCTGTACGGGGCCTCGGTAGGCGCCCGAGACATAGCCGGCCTTGAAGCGGTCGTAGTGGCTGGTGTCGACCTTGAGGTAGCCGAAGCCGGGCAGCGGTGGCAGATGGAAGGCGTCGGTGGTGTCCAGGACCGTACGGGACTCGTCGGCGGAGAAGGTGCGCAGCCCGAGCCGGTAGGAGAGGTAGGTGTCCAGGCCCTTGAGCTTGCCGCCCTCGATGCGCTGGCTGGAGAGCAGCAGATGCACGCCGATGGAGCGGCCGATGCGGCCTATGGAGAGGAACAGATCGATGAAGTCCGGCTTGGCGGTGAGGAGTTCGCCGAACTCGTCGATGACGACGAAGAGGTGCGGCAGCGGCTCCAGATCAGGCCGTCCGTCGGCGCGCAGCGCGGCGTAATGGCCGATGTCGGCGATGTTGCCCGCGTCCTTGAGGACCTGCTGGCGGCGCTTGACCTCGCCCGCGAGCGAGGCGTGGACGCGTTCGACCAGTCCTGCCTGGTTCTCCAGGTTGGTGATCACGCCCGCCACGTGCGGCAGGTTCGCGAACGGCGCGAAGGTCGCGCCGCCCTTGTAATCGACCAGGACCAGGGCGAGATCCTCCGGCGGGTGGGTGGCCACCAGGGCGAGGACGAGAGTGCGCAGCAGTTCGGACTTGCCCGATCCGGTGGCGCCGACACAGAGGCCGTGCGGCCCCATGCCCAGCTCGGAGGACTCCTTCAGGTCCAGCAGCACCGGCTCGTGGGAGTCGTTGACGCCGATGGGCACCCGGAGGAAGGCGCGCTCGCCGCGCGGCGCCCACAGCTGCGCCAGATCCAGGTGCGCCATGTCGTCGATGCCGAGCAGCCCCGCGAAGTCGACGGGCCCGGTCAGGGGAGCGTCGACGCGGGACTCGGCGGACAACCGCAGCGGCGCCAGCATCCGGGCCAGCCCCTCGGCGAAGGAGACGCCGACCTCGTCCGCGGTGCCGTGCGCGACGACCGGCTCCTGGGCGCGCAGGTCCTCGACGACCACCTCGCCGCCGTCGACGGTGATCCGGACGCTGACCTGCCCCGGCTCCTGCACCCGCTGTTCGAGCAGGTGCAGCACGGTGACGCCCATCTCCCGCAGACCGACCGCCTCGTCGGGGCGCGGCAGATCGACGGCGTCCTCGCCGTGTCCGTCGGCGACGACGAGCAGCCGGGACACCATGGACAACGCATCGTTGCCGGACAGTCCGCGGCGCACCTCGGCCGCGTAGGACGCGCGGCGCCGCAGTTCGGGACCGAGCCGCCGGGCGAGCTGAGGTGTGGAGGGCGCTGTCCGGCGGGCGGCGATGGGGCCGTCGAACTGCTCGTCGTCGAGCAGATGCGGCAGCCACTTCGCCCACTCCCAGTCGGCGAGCCGGTCGCCCGGCACGGCCAGCGCCAGCGCCACATCGTCCGGTGAGTGCAGCGCCGCGGCCTGGACGAGCAGAGCACGCGCGATGCGCAGACAGTCCTCGCGGGGCCCGATGACGCTGATGTTGCCGACCCGGTCGAGCGGGACGGTGAGGGGGAGTTCGGTGCCGGTGCGGAAGCGGGTGATCAGCGCCGACGCCTCGTTGAGCATGAAACGGTCGGGCGGGGTGAGGACCGACGAGTCCTGCTGCGCGATCCTCAGGTCCTGGACCGGCATCTCGCCCGCGCCGACGCGCACGTGCAGGAAGTCGGCGTCGCGGCGGCGGCGCTCCCACAGACGCGCCGGATCGCGTACGAGGTCGTAGAGGGCGGGCGGCGGCGGGTTGAGAACATCGGCGCGCTCGCCCCGTCGGCGCTCCTCGGCGGAGAGCTCGTCGCGCAGTTCCTCAAGATAGGAGAGGTACGCCTCGCGCTGGGTGCGGCGGGTGCGCTGGGCCTTGCCGCGCTGCGAGAAGACCAGCGTGAGGGAGCCGATGACGGTGACGACGAGGATGATCGCGCCGAGCGCGGCGAACTGACTGTTGCGTACGACCGTCATCATCACCACGGAGGACATGACACCGGCGACGGGCAGCAGCGACATCGCGATATTGCCCGCCTTCCCCTCCGGAAGGTTCGGCGGTGCCTCGATGATGCGCGCTTCGGGGACGGCCGGGGGCCTGACGGTCCGGGCCGGGCGGTGGATCAGTCGGGTACTCATCGGGGTCCGTCAATCACAGTCGTCGTCCGTTGTTCACGGTCGGGCTCGGCATCTGGTCAGTGACGCTGCTGGGAGAGGCGGAAGGCGTCCGCGGCGATGCGCGTGGCCGCCTGCCTGGTCGAGTGGGCGAGCAGTGCGGTCCGGATCGGCCCGCCCGCTGCCAGATGCCGGTCGAACGGCAGGACCTGGACGCTCACCCCGGTGGCCTTGAGCCGCTCGGCGGCCTCGTCGACGTCGATCCGTGAGCGCGGCATCAATTCGGTGAGTACGACGACGGTGCCAGCGATCACGTGTGGCGGCAGCCCTTGCAACCACTGGAGCACCGCGTATGTGCTGGTGAGGCCCTCCGGCGTGGCCGGAGCGGTCAGCACGCGGCCGTGGGCGGCGGCGAGCGCGACCCGGGCCACCTCGGCGGGCAGCGTCTCGCAGTCGACGACCATCACACCGAAGTAGCGCCGCAGCGCCACCACGGCCCGCTCGTACGCCCGGCTGTCCAGCATCGCGCCGATCTGCCCCTGGCTCGCCGGCAGCAGCCAGGCGTTGTCGGGGAGCTGGACGAGATAGCCGGTGACGTCGAGCAGCGACATGTCCGGCTTGACGATGTCCGCGATCTCGCTCGTGGTCCAGCGCCGCGTCCGGGCGCCGAGCCGCAACGGCAGCGTGCCCAGCGCGGGATCGGCCTCCAGGACGAGAACCGGATCCTGCCGGTAGTGCGCGAACGTGGTGCCCAGCAACGAGGAGACGGTCGACTTGCCCGAGCCGCCCCGGATGGACGTCACGGCGATCTGCCGACCGGTCGTCACCGGCTGCTGAAGCACCCCGGCGGTCTGCGTGACCGCGGCGACCTCGCGTGCGGCCGACGAGGACAGCATGTGGCGCAGAGCGCGTGCGGCCCGCGCAGCAAAAGGCTCGCCGTGCTGCGGCTTGTGGCGTACGGCGTCGGCCAGCGCCTCGTCCACCACGGGGCGGGAGCCGGACGCACCGGAAGGCTGAGGAGCCGACGGGTATGCCGCGGGTGCGTGCTGCTCCTGCTTCCGAAGGTCGGCCTGCTGCGGCCGGACGCCCTGGTGCCCCGCCTGCTGCTCCTGCCCCGGCTGCGGTTGGTCGGCCTGCCCGTACTGCTCCTGGACCTGGGCGCGTGGTGCGGACGGGCCCGGAACGGACGAGGACACCTGGTGTGCCCCTCCGCCGGGGCCCCGCGCGCCCTGCGGGGCGCCGCCCCTCACCTCGCGCAGCACCTCACCCTGCCAGCTGTCGCCGCTCGGCATGCCTGACCTTCACCCCACCCTGCTCCGCCCGGAGCGCCTGCACATCGACTCAGAACTGGTTGAGCAGCTGCCCGTAGACCCCGAACACCCCGAAGGCGAGCGGGAAGAGCCCCACCATGCCCACGGACTCGACCAGATCGGCCACGCGCCGCAGCCGCACCTGCACATGCTCGGGAACCTGCACCGCCAACGCCACCAGCGGCACCACCGCAGCCACACCGAGCACGGCGAACGGCCCGATACCTCCCGCGTGCGCCATCCACACCGTCACCAGGCGGACGACGAGACACGACGCGGCGACCAGAAGCGCCACGACCTCGGGGACCAAGGGGAAGGCCCGCGCCCTGGACACCAGCACCACGGCGACGAGCGACGCCAGCACCGCGGTCCACACGGTCGGCTTCCCGGCCAGCGTGAGCAACCAACCGGCGGCGGCCGCCGAGACCGCGGTGACGACCGTCGACAGGACAAGACCCCGGTGCGTCGCCGCAAGAGCGGTCCCCACCTGGTGCCGACTGACCGAGACCCCACCCGAGCGGCGGTCGTCGAGCGCGGTCAGCCCCGACGCCATCAGGGCGAGCCGTGGCAGCACGCCCAGCAACACCAGCGAGAAGACGGCCATGACCGCGCCGAGCCGGGCCGGATCGCTCTGGACCGCGGCAACCGCCTCCCACACTACGGCGAGTACGGCCGTCGTCACGGCGCCGACGAGCCCGCCCTTGCCGAGTGGCGAGAAGTGGCCGAGACACCCGAGCGCCACCACCAGCACCCCCGCGACGGCGGCGAGCCGTGCCGCGCCCGACCAGGCGTACGCGTCGGCAGCCGTCCACGCGGTGAGGACACCGAGCCCGCCGGAGGCGAGGAGCAGCGCGGTCGTCAGACCCCGGTTCCCCTGCCCGACCCTGGTGACGAGCAGACCGGCCGCCAGGAGCACCAGCGCGAGCGCCGAGCAAGGGCCGACGAGCGCGTCGAGCGCGAACTCGTGCCGGGCGAGCAGCGCGGCGATCACCGTGAAGGCGACCGTGGCCACCCCCGCGGCCGCCCGGCGCGCGGCAGGACGCCAGCGCCAGGCCCGCAGATCGAGATCGTCAGCCACCTGATCCGTGACGTCATGCACCACGGGCGCCGGGGGCGCAGAGTGCGTCCGGACGAGCCGGAGTACCGCACCATCGACGATCCCGGCCGATGCCAGCGTGCTGTCGTGCGGGAGAACGGAGCCGTCAGACGTGATCAACTGCCGCGACATCGGCTCCGCCGCGGGGCGGTCACCCAGCAGTCGCAGGATATCGGGGAGCAATTGCCCGATGGGCGTATCGGAAAGCAGGACGATGTCAGCCCGGCGTCGCTCGCCGACCAAGGTCACTCGGCTCAATTGCGCCTGGGAAGTCGTTGCTCTGCTCACCACTTACGGGAACCTATCATCGCGGTGTTGACGAACTCCGGGGCCGAGGGAGCAGCCTGTTCTTCAGGTCTCCGCCCGGCATCGCGAGATCTTGAATCTGGTCGCTTCTTCCGGTCGCTTCTAGGGATTCGCCGACTTCGTCGGCTGCTCGTACTGCTGCATCTGACGCTGCTGCTTTTCCTGCTCGGCCTTCTGGTTAGCCAGGGTGTGCTGGAGGAAGGACCACCCGACGCACCCCGCGCACAGGACGGCGGTGATGGCGATCCCCGCGAACACCTTCCCGAGCCGCTCATCCGCCGTGCGGCGCCCCCGCTGTGCACCGAACAACAGGGCATCCCGCATCCTGCGCCGGCGTACCGCCACCGACTCCAGCAACTGACTGTCGTAATCCCGCGCCATTTCCTCGCCCGCCGCTCCCCTCGCCTGCCGCATTCACGGGGCCGATGTCCCGGCCTTCGGCGGCCATCCGCGCGCCGCCGATCCGGGGCCCCGCATCATGGTGCACTCCGCGTCTGCCGCCGCACCACCCAGGCCCACCAGCCGCCTCCCAGGGCGCGGCTGCCCACGACAGGCGGTCGCGCTCTGCGCCGGAGGTGTGCTGCGGGCTCGGTGCAGTGGCGGGCGCTTCCGCCGTCAGGACGGGCGCTCCCGCCACCAGGGAGAAATGTCGGGCACCGAGGTGCTCTCCCCCCCCCCGTGCCCCTGTCAGGTCACTCGTTGTGGAGGACGTACGCCCAGGCGGGCTGTTCGCCGCCCTTCTCGTCGATCGCGGTCAGCTCCGACAGGACCCAGTACGGGATCTGCCCCCGCTCGGAGCTGCCCGGGGGGAGGAGAGCGCGGGTACGGATTCCGGTGACGTACAGCGCGACCATGGTGAGGAATTTCTCCAGGCCGCACGCGGCGGGAAGCCCGGCCAGATGCTCCTCGTCGGGTCCGGTCGGGATGCGCAGGATGTGCCCGGTGGGACCGTCGATGACCAACTCGCCCCCCATCCATCTGCCGATCTGGAAGAAGGGGCCGCGCTCCGCCACGGGGTCGACCTCATTCGGCCAGTCCACCTCGTCGAAGAGGTCGACCTCCCAGTCCCCGTACGGCAGCAGCGCCATGGCGCCCTCTCTCATGTCCGGCAGGCCGAACTCGGTGAGGAATTCGCGAGTCGGCCGGTGGGTCAATTCCTCGGGAATGTCCTCGGGTTCGGACTCCCAGATGTCGTCCTCGCCGAACAGGCTGATCAGGTCTCGGTGGCTCGGGGGAGTGGCATCAACGGGGCTGCTCGGGCCCGCATCCGCGTAATCCCGGGACAGGGGCTGTTGCAGGGAGCCGAAGGTGCCCGAGAAATCCATGGCGTCCGTCGGCTGAAGGGCGATCAGTCCCGGGCTGCCGCCGAACACGAGGGTGTTGCCCATGGCCAGCGGTACGCAGGGCAGGAGGAAAGCGTGATTTTCCCGTCGCGGTGCCGGTGACGGAAACAGCTGGGAGAGGCGTGTGGGAGGCCCGGAGCAGTCGTCGTCGCTCTCTGTGTCCGACGCGGTCGGTGAAGCCGGGGGAAGGGCCAGGTCCGTGCGATCTTCCGGCGGGATCTCTTCCTCTTCCCAGGGACCGGCGATCAGTTCACCCGTATCCATGTCCCGGACGGATACATACGCATCCGGCGCCCCGTCCACCGTACGCAGCTGCAGCCCGGCAAGGGCGGGCCGTCCCTGCCAGCGCACTTCCGCCAGCCTGACGAACCTGCCCGCTTCGAGAAAACGCGGGTGGTAGCCACCCGGTGGCCGCCAGTGGGCCCACTTCGTACGCCACAGAAGGGAGACACCGGACGAAGCCACGGAATGCGCGAATTCCTGGTCACCGCGCGACCAGGCCATCACATGCAGCCAGGAAGCCCACTCCCGCTGGCTTTTCGGAACAACTCCCCATTCCCACAGATGAATGGCGTCTGCCGCGGGACTGTTGCCAGGGATGAGATAGCTGCGGCTTCGCGCCGAGTCCATGAGGGCGGTCTGCGGCAACTGCGCCACCATCCGCCCGTCGCGCAGCAACTCCTCGTACACCCCCGCCTGTACGGCGTGCATGGCGAGCCCGGCGGCGGCGTACAGCCCGACAGCTCCGGTCCTGGCCCAGCCCTCGGGGTGCCGGAGGTCGACGGACGTCCGCAGCAGCCAGTCGACCAGATGCCGATTGACGCGCTTGCGCTCCCCGGAATCGACCTGCCGTCGCAGGGCTTCGGCCACACGCTCCTCGGCGAAGGACACACCGAGCGGGCCCACGACCAGCAGCTCTGCGTGCTCCCGGGTCAGCGCGGTGAGTTCCTCCGCTGACCGGGTCTCGCCGGTCAGCGCAGAGACGAGCTGTCCCCACACGGGCAGGGGCACGTTGCGCGGCTCCGCCAGGGCGAGGGCGCGCAACGCGTCCGGCATGTCGGGAGCGGGGACGCCACCGGCGGGATCGGCCAGTCGGAAAACGTTCTCGGGAGGCGCACTGCGGGGCAGGAGTCCGGGACCGGTATCGGTCAGCACGGCCAACTTGCCACGGGCCAACAGGGGAAGGACCCAGGTCACCAACCGCTCGGGCTCGTACGACCGCCGGGTGAGCCCGGCGCGCTCGGCGTTGACCAGCACCAACAACCGCTCTTCGGGCCATGAACCGAGCGCGAACCGCCAGTCGTCCCGCTTCCCCGGAGACAGGTCGAACCCCAGCGCAACCAAGGCGTTGTGCATCACTTGCTCGGCGGTCAGCCCTGCGGCATCGACAAGAACACTCCCCGGTACGCCCTCGTGTACCCGCCGCATGACATCCCCGGCATCGACACCGACCGGAGTGACGACATGGGCGGCACTGCCACCCCGCCCCCCGACACGCCACCATGCCCCCACCCGACCGGGCACCCCCTCCGCAGGAATGCCCACCGACCCCTCAGCCATACCGCTCCTCGTCGCCACTGCTCACGAATTCCCTCACAGTAGGGGGAGAACGCGTTCGGAGGGGGACCGGGGGCTGTGCAGAGGACTTGCCGGAGAGTTGGCCTGTGCGGGGGAGTGCCCCTCCACCGTGACTGTCACCAGGTCTCGATGCTCAGGGGAGCAGGGAATTACCAGGGGGCTGCTCTTACTTTCGTTTTCCGGCGTGCCTCTGCGGAGTTCACATTCCATGCGGGTGTATGCACTGATCTTCGACCCCGACTACTCACCCAGGAAGGGGATCGACGAGCGATCGATGCCCGCAGGTAGGGAAAAGCCCTCGCGGTAGAAGTCCGGCATGTCGACGTCATCAAGAGCCGTCGCCAGCTGTGGCGTGCTGCCTTCGAGCGAGTCACGGATGCTGACGACCTCACCCTCGGGGTTGTATTCGAAGGCGTAGTGCAGTTGGCCGTCACCGTCGTAGGAATTCTTCTCAATTTTTTTCAACTGCCGCTGAAGGTCGATCTGTAGCGTCATCAGCGCAGCGTCGTAGGTGTTGATCCGCTCCAGGTGGACGAGGTATCCGGCAAGGTCACCCGAGCCCGCGTATCTGTAGGAGATGCTCCACTGATGGCTGCCGATGCGCTGCACGGTGGACTGGATTCCGAAGGGGACACCTGGGTGGCGCGCCAAGTGTTCACCCCTGGTGCTCTCCGGGTCGGTCGCCCAGTAATCAATGTGGAAGAGGCTGCCGGAATCGTAGAATTCGGCAAACAGGAGTGCGTGGGATTCGTCGAACTGGGCCCGTGTGTAGTCGCCCTCGTCCAGAGCTTCCTCGCGAGTGACCTCTTCCCCGGGGTAGATTCCCCAATCCAGGTAGAAGCGCTGAATTTGACTGGACACGTGACCTCACACTTCCATGCTCGGGTACATGGCGTACCTGCTGCTCTCGCGCATGACTGAAAAATCGATTCCCGGCAGGCCGAATTCCTCAGTCAGTCTATATGCCTCGCTCGCGAAGGTGCGATCAGGATCCCCAGGGATCCTGTCCAGCAAGAAGCTGGGGACGAAGCCCTTGTTGTTGTAGCTGCGGAGGTCCTTACGCAGCTTGCGGCTGCCCTCCAACGTGTTGCGATCGATGAGACCTTGCTTGCACTTCTCCACGTACGCGTCGAAGCCTTCGTCCGATACGAAGATCGCGAAGTCGACATCCTTGGCATCCGGCTTCCGTAGCGAAGACCCTTGCACCACGATGCTGCCGTCGGGTAGGCCGAACTCTCGTGCCAGACCGCGCAGTCGAGTGGTGAACCGATCGAACTCTTCCTTGTTCTCGAAGTGGTACGGGTAGCCCCGAGGCTCTACCTCGTGGGACCAGTTCTGCATCTGCTCGATGATATTGGCATCGGTTATAGGGGTGTCTCCTTCCTTTATCTTTTTGTTCTTGATGGCTGCCACGTTGACGAAATCCGCGATCTGGAGCGGACTGAGCCCGAGGTCCTGGCCGACATGGAACACCCGGATCAGGTCTCCCGGGATCGGCGGGAGAGGCGTGGCGCTGCTGCTTGAGTTCAGCGGGACGAAGCTCTGTGACCCGGTCAGCGGATCCGTGTAGACGATCTGACCGTTCTGATTCGTCGCGGTCACCGGGAGGCTTCGGTCGTTGGCGTCCTGCGCGAGGAAGACCCTCTGAGCGCCGTGCCCCTCGCCGGCGAGAGAGGTCTCCAGTTCACCGATCGTGGTGCCCTGCTGCCGAGGGGGCCGTGGAACGCTGCCGGTCGCGTCGCGTGTTGCGGTCGGCTCGTGAGTCGGCGCGCTGTGCTGGGTTCCGCTGTTCGTACGGTCGCTGTGCTGCTCGGGGGCGTGCGAGGGCATGCGGTCGTTTTCGGGCGAGTCGGCCGTGGGCGCACGGTCGGAGTCCTCCGGGGCGGCCGGAGGGCGTCGCTCGGTGCCCGCCAGATCGGCCTGGTGCCTGTGGTCTGAGCCTGCGGGGGCGGCGGGGGGCCGACGTTCGGTGCCTGCTGGATCCGCGGGCGGGGTGTGGTCGATGCCGGCCGGGCCCGCCTGTGGGGTGTGGTGGGGGTCCGGGGCGGTGGGGGGAGTCTGGCTCTGATCGTTGTGCATCGCCGAAATGAGGCTGTCGACGAAGTTCAGGTGCTGCTGGATCTCCTCGTCCATGCGCAGGCGCCGGGGCGTCTTGTAGCCCTCTGTCGCCTTCTTGGCCTCGGCCTCGGTCTTGCCCTGGGCCCGCAGGTCGGAGCGTTCCTGCTCCAGCAACTCCTTGCGCTGGGGGTCGACGCGGTACGTCGTGCTGTAGTAAACGGGCACTTCGCGCATGGCGAGGGAGGCGCGAATGGTCCGGGAGCAGTCCGCATGCCCGGAGTTGGCTTTGCGCAGACCGCAAGGTTCCCGCTCCGTGTACAGACCGGCGATCTTGTAGGTGGGCTTCCCCTCGGCCTCCCTGCCTCTGTTGAGCTGATCGACCCACTCCAGGATGTGACCTTCCGAGTGCCGCGGACTCACGGCGTCCGAGGCGGCCGGGACGGACGAGTCGATGATGTAGTGGCTCTCGCCGTGCTCGTCGACGACCTCCACCACCGCGTAGTTCTTGTCGGAGAAGTCCGGGGAGTTGCGCTCCGTCTCGGCCAGCACATCCCGGGCGTCCGGAGGGACGTTGTCCTTGGGGCGCGAGGATGCCTCCCGTCGGGTGGACGCCACGGACTCGTGATGGTCGTGCGCCGGGTCCACCCGCTGCCCCTTCTTGGGCGGGGCATCGGCGTACGGGTCGTTGCGGGGTGCGGGTTCCGGGCTCGCGCCCACCGCGTTGTTCGCGTGGAAGGAGTGGCTCATCCGGCCCAAGGTCGCGAGCGCGGCGGACCGGTCACCGTCGTTCATCTGCGACCACGCCGGGTCGAGATGACGGCGCAGATCGCTGTCCGTGAAGTTGGTCGCAGGCATCGAGACGTTGTCGCGGTGCTCCCGCAGCGTCTCCTTGTGCTCTTTCTTCGCTTCCGCCAAGGCGTTCTTGGCGTCCTTCAGCCGCTGTTCGGCAGCCGCCCGCTCCGCCTGACCGGCCTTCTTCAGCTCTCTCTTGGCGCTGCCGAACTCCTTCTTGGCGTCGTCAATCGCCTGCTTGGCATCGCGGATGTGCTGTGCGGACTCCGCATGCCGCTGCCGTCGGTCCAGGGACTCCTGCAGCAGATCGCCCAAGGGGGACCTGGGCGGGTCGCCCTGGGGCTCGGCCCAGGCTCGCATCTGCTGCTGGACCGGCTTCAGATCGATCCGCCGTACCGGGTGGTCGTCGCGGAGGTCCTGCTGAGATTGGTCCGGAGGCAGCTCCACCTGCGGCTGGTCCACGGCTTCCGGGTGGGGAAGGCTCTGGTTGCGCTGCTCGCGGGTGGCTTGCGGGCTGGGGTCGTGGGGCTCGGCGGGGGAACCGGCCGGGCGCTGGGGCGTGGTCGGGCTCTGGGGTGTGTGCGGGCTCTGGAGGTGGGCGGCGGGCTGGTGGGTGGTGTCGACGGGGCGGCGGTTGGCGTCGAGCGGGATGGCGAAGACGCCGTTGTCGCCGTTGTGGAGCGGGGTGGTGCCGCGTCGGCCCGTCTGCGGGTCGGCGTAGACGATCCGGCCGTTGTGGTTGACGACGTTCCAGGCGTGGGCGCGGCCGTCGGCGTTCTGCGTGATGATCACGGCCTGTGCGCCGTGGCCCTCGTCGCGGAGGGTGGACTCCAGGTTGCGGTACGCGTCGTGGCCGTCGCCGAAATCGTGGAACTCGGCGCCCAGGGTGCGTTCGATACGGTCCCGGCCGTGGGGCTCGGGGGTGTCGGCGGGCGCGCCGTCCTCATGCCGGCTGCGGCGGGCGGCGACCGTGGGGTTTCCGGCGTACGCATCGGCGAACGCCAGGGCTCCGTCGGGGCAGTTGACGTCGCGGCCCGACTCGTCCGGGTGCTGGCCGCGGATGTCGTCCACCCAGGTGCCCTCATGCGGGTCGGGGGCGTGCTGGAACGAACCGTCCTCGTTGCGCGGGAACCGCTCCTGCTGTACGCGGGAGTCCTCGTCGTTGGGCCGGTCGTAGCCGTCCGGCGGCCCGTAGGGACGGGTCTCGGTGGCCGGGAAGACCGGCTCCCTCGACTCCGGCTCGTGGTCGGTGTCCGGGGAGTCCTGGGGGTCCGTGCCGTCGTGGGGCTCGTGGGATTCGTCGGACTCGTGGGTGTCCTGAGCGTTGTCGGAGTCCTCGGTGTCCCGGGGGGTGTCCTGCCCGTCCTGGCCGTCCTGCCCGTCCTGGCCGTTCTCGGTGTCCCGCGTGTTCCGGGTGTCCTGGCCGTCCCGGGGGTCGTCCGGTGTGTCGCGGGTGTCCTGCGTGTTCCGGGGAGCGGCCGTCGGTCGGCCGTAGTGTTCCCCGGTGTCCGGGGCCCGGTTCGGGGTGGCGTCCGGATCCGGGGTCGCCGTCGGGGGTGCTGTGTCGGTGGTGCGGTTGTCCGTGTTCTGTTCGGTGGTCGGGGTGTCGTGGGAGGGCGGTTCGTCGGTGGACTGCCTGGTGGACGGATCGGCCGTCGGCTCGGTGGACGGTGAGGTGTGGGAAGGGTCGTCCGAGCGGGTGTCGGTCGTCGAGTGGTCCGTCGGCGAGTCGGAGCCCGAGCTGTTGTCGGTGCCGGTGTTCTTGTCGGTGTCGGTGTCCGGGGTGGTGTGCTGCGTGGACGGCTCGGGTGTCGGCGGGGTCAGGAAGTATGGGGTGATCGGATTCCGGTTGGCGTCCAGCGGGGTGTAGAAGACCTCTTGGGCGCCCAGGTGGATCGGGTTCTCGCTGACGACGCCTGTTTGCGGGTCGACGAAGAGGACCTTGCCGTTGTGGTTGACCGCGGCGAAGGCGTGGCCGCCACCGCCGGGCCAGTTGACGCCGATCACGGCCGCCGAGCCGTGCCCGGCCTGCGACAGCTCGTGGGTGATGCGCGCGTACGGGTGGGGATGGTCGTTGCCCGCGTACGTGGCGGGGGCCCCGGCCCAACGTGTCTGGTTCTCGACCGAATTGCGCTCCGCGGAGAAGGTGTTCAGGCTGCCGTCCGGATTGCGGTCCAGGGTGCGCGGCGCGGACACCGTCGGGCGGCCGAACCAGGTTTCGAGGAACGAGCGGGTGCAGTCGGCGCAGTTGTTGGACCGACCGGGCACTCCCGGGCCGCCGTCGTTCTGCAGACCGGCCCAGTTTCCCTGCCGCGGGTCCGCGAATACCTGCGGGGTGCCGTCGGGGTTCCTCGGGTGGGCGTTCTCAAGGTCCTGCTGGTGGACGGGGTCGGGCGTGGTCAGGCCCTCGGTCGGGGTGTTCAGGTCGTTGCGGATGTCCGAGAGGTGGTCCGCGTGGGGCGGGGGCGGGGGCGCCGTGGGCTGCGCGGGCGTGCTGTCGTCCGTGGGCGGCTGGTGGTGATCGGGCGACTGGTGGGTGGTGTCCGGCTGGTGAGTGGTGTCCGACTGGGCGTGGTCCGGCTGGTGGTGGTCCGGTGCCGGCATCCCCTGGTCGTTCGGCGTGGCGGTCGGGGACGCGGACGGCGGGTGCTGGTCCGTCGGACGGTTCGTCGGCTGCTCGCCACGGGGCGGCGTGGTCGGGCGCCCGGGTGTCCCGGTACGGGGTGTTTCCGTACGCGGCGCTTCCGACCGCGGCTGCCCTGTACGGGGTGCCTCCGTGCGCGGTGCCTCCGAGCGTGGCGCTTCCGTACGCGGTGCGTCGGTACGCGGCGTGTCGGTACGGGGCGGTGTGGCGGGCCGGTTGGGCGTTTCGGTGCGTGGAGCCTCGGAACGCGGCGTTTCGGAACGCGGCTGTGCTGTGGGGCGGCTCGGTGTTTCGGTGCGTGGTTGCGAGCCCGGACGGTTCTGCCTCGGGTCGCGCGACGGGGGCGTGGGCCTGGTGTTCGGCTGTTCCGTACGTGGTGGCGTGGCCCGTGGCGTCGTCCCGGCGGCGCCTGCCATCGGTGCCTGCGTCGGGATGGGGCCGACCGTCGGCGGCACGGAGGACGAGGGGGCGGGCGAGGGTGTCGTGGGCGGCGGGGTCGGGTGCTGCGGGGCGCTCGCCTCACCGGGCTGCGTTCCGTGGGCCGGGGGCGCCACCGTGGCGGTGTCGCTCATGAGGCTGACGTCGGTGTCGCCGGGGTGGTGCGGGGCCGGTCGCGACGGTGCCGGTGCGTGGCCCTGGCCAGGGCTCGGGTGTGCGGTGGGGGCGTTGCCGGGCATGGCGCCGCTCGGCATGGCGGGGCGGCCACCGCCCTGGCTCTGGCTGTCGTTGCCGCCGTCGTGGGAGCCGTCCGGCGTGGGGCCCTGGGCCGGGGCGGGCATGGTGGTGACCGCGTCGTGCTCGACCTGGTGCACGGCCGGTTCCGGGCGAGGGCTGTCGGGCGCCGGGGCCGGTGCGGCCTCGTGGTGGTCCGCCGTAGGTGGCGGGGACGGCATGGGGGCGGGCTCGGTGTGGCGCGGGTCCGGGATCGACGCGTCGTGCTCCGGGGCGTGGGGGGCGAAGCCTTCCGGGTGGCTCGGGCGCACGCTGTCCGGAGTGGTGTCGGGGGCCGGTCCGCCCTCGATGTCCGGCCGTGTTCCGGTGGACGGCTCCGGGGACGAACTGGGGGTGGACGGGTCGTCGCCCGGGGTGTGGCCGATGCTGTCGTGGTAGGCCTGGGTGCCCACGTCGAAGGGGCTGGGCGAGTCGGAGCCACGGTCCGGTGCGGGCGACGAGGAGGGCGACGAGTCCGGGCCGCCGGTGCTCTCCGGACTGCTGTGGGGCGACGTCCCCGAGTCCGACGGACCGTCGGAGGATGCGGGCGACGAGGGCGACGAGGGGCCGATGTCCGGTGCTCTGCGCCCGGATTCGCCGCTGCTCGGGTTCGGCGCACTGCCGGAACTCGGGGAGTCGCTCGGCGAACCGCTCTCGCCCGACGAACCGGGGGACGAGCCCGGCGTGTTGTCGGAGCCGGGGGAGTTGTCGGACGAACGACCTTCACTGGGCGACGAGTTGTTGTCCGACGAGGGGTCGTTCGACCGCGACGGGTCGTTCGACCGCGAGGGGTTGTCGTTGCCGGATTCGGACGAGTCGTGGCCGTCGCCGCCGTCGCCGCCGTCATGCCCGCCGTCGTGTCCGCCGTTGGTCAGATGGTGGCGGGCGCCGTGCCCCATGCGGGAGCCCGCGCCGTCCCGCAGGGACTCACCGAAGGTGGAGCCGGAATTCTTCAGGGCGTTCGCGCCCTCTTCGAGACCCGTCTTGGCGGTACGGCTCAGGTCGTAGCCGGACTGTTTGCCGAAGTTCTGCTCGACGGTCTGCGCGACCACGTCGGAGATCATGGCTTCGAGAGCGGAGACGAAGGGTTCCTTGGCGGTTTCCAACACCGCGTCCAGGATTTGTTTCGCTATCTCCTTGAGGAGTTTTCGCAGAATCATCCGCGTGGCGGCAGCTGCGCCCATCGCGCCGAGTTCGGACAACCCCAGGGTGAAGGGGGCGGCGGCCTGAGCTGCGATGAGCTCGACCGCCAGGATGACCAACTGGGCGATCACCGCCACTTTGAGCCCGATGATGAGCATCGCCGCGGCGTCCATGCAGATGGCGATCAGCTCGGCGCCCTGGCGGGCGTCGTCGAAATAGCCCGAGCCGCCGGCGAACTTCTCCCAGGTCTTGTTGAACCCGTCGATGGAGTCGCCGGAATTGTCGGCGAGAACGTTGCTGGCGGCGCTCAGGCCACGGGACTGGAGTGCCTCCACATCGGCGGCGAACTGGCGCCAGGTGTTGGCGCATTCCATCATTTTGTCTTCGTCGCCTGTGGGCCATTCGAAGCCGCACATCTCCAGAACCCACTCAAGTGCGCTCGGCAGCATCAAAGCCATGACGAAGACCCCCGTTGTCGCCCATGTAGTTCATGCCGTCCCGGCCTTACGGCCCGAACGATCCCTTCCGCCTCGCCGTCGGCGGAAGGGCCCCGCTGTCCCTGCTGCTGCCGGAGGCGCCGTACCGGAGCCCCGTGAGCGCTCCACCGAACTGCGTCGGCGCGGAGCCATGCTCATGCCAGAGCCTACCCAACGGCTCTTTCAAGCCTTCGGCTCCGCTCTGTCACGGTGCCGTGGTGGACATCAGGCCCCGGCTGTCCGGACCCTCGGCGCCGCCCTAGCTCTGTGGCCGCCGCATGCTCCGGTACAGCTCGATCGCCGAGTCCGGAGGGAAGTTGGGGACGTAGGTGACGGCTCCGTCGCTCTTGGAGATCACCATGTGGCTGCCGCCCAGCGGTGCCTGCGTGCCGGGCGGCGGCGGGGGCAGGACGGCGTGGATGAGATAGCCGAGGTCGAAATCGACCACGTACAACGGCGCGGGATGGCCCTCCACGTCCCGTACTTCGAATCGGGACCGGGCGGCTGCCAGAGCCTCTTCGGCGGTGGCGGGGACGGGCTGTACGGGTTCCGGCATGCCGGGATGGGACACGGACTCTCTCCTGTCAGCGAAGGGAAGGGAAAGGGGAAGGGGAGGGAAGGGAAGGGATGACTGTGGGGCAGACGTGGGGTGATGAGGTGGAACTCAACGATGCGGTGCGGCTATTGGCCGCCGACGGATGGTGCCGGAGCCGAAGCGGCGCCGGAACCGTACGGCGGCGTATGTACTCGGCCCTGGTCGATGCAGCCGTGAGCCGTGAGGTCCCGTGGTGGCCTCGCACCTCAGCCGTACGGTCGTCAGACGACCTACGCCACGGGCCGGATCACTTTCCGACGGACTTCAGCACGCGGACGTCGCCGCCGAACTGATTCTCCGGCTTCTGCTCCTTGATCAGAGCGTCGTTGAAGTCCTCGTTCTCCTCGTGGTTCTTCGCCATCCGCTCCAACGCCTTGCCTATCTCGTTGAGCTTGGTGGCGAGGTGATCCATCGAGTCCGTCATGCCGTCCCGCAGGCCCTCGTAGACCACGCCGAACTTCTCGCCCAACTCGTCGTCACCCCAGGGCGGGGTGCCCTGCTTGTCGCTGAGGGTGGTCATACCCTTCCAGGCGTCGTGGACGACGCTGGAGAAGGTCGTCGCCTTCGGCGCCTCGCCGCCGCCACCGCCGTCCCCCTGCGCGGCCAGGCCGGACTTCAGCCTGGCAGTCGCCTGGTAGAAGTCCCTGCCGATCTCGGAGAAGTTTCTTCCCTCGGACTTCAGGGTCTCCGGACTGCTCTGGAACTCGTCGCCCATGATGACGCCCCCGTTTCACCGACCGGCGTCATCGCTGCCGGTCGCACGTTCGTTTCATGTCTGTGCCAGCGTACCCAGAGGCACTGACAAGCCCTCAACCCCTGGAGCCCGTCAGGTCCGGTGGGGCCGGGGATGGGGGGTCAGAAGAGTCCGTGCCACATCTGCTCGATGATCACGGACCACCAGTTGCGTGGGTCGTCCAGTGCCGTGGGGTCGATGGCGACGAGTTGTTCCTGGAGGTCGGCGACGGCGCCGCCGGCCATGACGGGGTCGAGTCCGGTCATCTCCTCGCGTGTGGTGTCCAGGAGCGCGAGGGAGCGGACGAAGGCGGCGACCGAGGCGTTGACGCGGCGGCCCGCGCCGTTTTCCGGGGTGACGGCCCAGATCTGGCCGACCGGCTCGCCGTCCAGAGCGGATCCGGTGCACTGGACGGTGATCAGGGCGTTCCCGTCGTTGCCGATCCGGATGTGCCCCTCCAGGAACGCGAGGGCGCCGTCGCCCGCCTGGGAGCCGACCTCGCGCAGATGCGCGGCGGCATTGCCGAAGAGACCGCCGGGAAGGTCGGCCTCCGGGTTGTCGGGGGTGAAGAAGAACGGGATGTCGGGCAGCCCGGCCCAGGTCAGCGTGGCCTTGGCGGCTTCGGGGAGTGGGGTCCCCGCCAGGTCGTCGGCGTCGTAGCGGCGTACGTCGTCGGTGCCGAAGACCTCCGTCAGCTCATGGCCCAGGGCGACATCGCGGATCGGCTCGGCAGGCTCGACGTCGGTCGGCACCGGCGCCCGGTGCGGTCGGGGCGGCGGTTGCTGTCCCGCGATCCGGTGCATCTGCTCGACATGCTCGATCAGCCCGGCGATCGCCTTGGCGCGATCCTCGCCCCGCACGCCGTACTCCTGGGTGCAGGTGAACTTGGCGTTGGTGAAGCGGCGGCGGAGCAGCAGGCCCGGATATCCGCCGGGGAGCGGGCTGGAGCTGAGGTCGGTGTGGATCGCGACCACGTTCCCCGCGGGGATACCGAGGTCGACGAGGTCCACCACAGCCTGGTACTCGGAGTGCGGCTCGCCGGGGGCGGAGTTCTTGATCAGGCTCGTCTCCTCGCCGGTGTGCGGGTCGACGTAGGTGAGGACCGTGGTGTTGCCGGGGCCGGTGACCGGCGGCTGCGCGGGCGGCACGGTTTCCGGGCCGCCGCCGTGCTTCGCCTGGTACATCCGCACGACCTCCTCGACCGGCACGGACGGCCAGGTGCTCAGCTCGCCGGTGCGGCGGTCGACCACACCGCAGGCGTGGCCGATCGCGGCGGGCGGACGGCGCCTGCCCGTGACCGGGTCACGCTCGACCGGCGGGGCCGCGGCCCACACCACCCACCCCAGGTCGAACTCCTGGATCCGCACCTCACGGCGGTCCTGCCCCTCGGGGTTGAGCCACCCCTCGGCGGTCGCGAGCGCCTGCTCCTGGCTGATCACGGGAACTCCCTTCAACTCTTCGGACGGACGGGGCCGGTACGGCCGGGGCGGCGCCCCGGCGCACTCCGCGGCCCTCGTCCGGGTGGGCCTGGGTGCAGACGGTCCGGTGCGGCTGCCTTCGACAGGCTCCGGGCCTTCGAGGCTAACGGTCTGCGGTGGGTGGCGGTCAGGCGGTCGGATGGGCGACGGGCCCGGTGACCTGCGGAGCCTGCGCGGTGTCCGGCCCGGCGGGCGCCCGTACGGGCTCCGGTCCGGCTGCCCGGGGATCGGGTACGGAACGCCGAGCGGTCGCCGTACCGGGCTGCGCCGGACGGATCCGTAGCGCCTTCACCCCGTCCTCCGTGGCCACGAGGAGGATGCCGTCGGGCGAGAGGTCGGTCCCGGTGAAGGGAGTGGCGGACATCAGGGCTGTGACGATCTTCTCGTCGCCCGGCTGCGCGCTGCGGTGCCAGACCCGGACGTAGTCGGCGCCGCGGCTGAACCCGAGCGCGCCGGTGGCCCGCTCGTCCTCCGTGGGGCGCTGGATCCGGGCCGGGTCGGCATCGACGACGGAGCCGGTGGCGAGATCCTGCACCAGTACGGCGGAGGCCTCGGGATCATCGGCCCGCAGCGGACGCGAGCCCGGCGTGCCGTGCGGCACCACGCTCACGGCGACCGCGAGCGGAACCGGCTCCGGGGCCGCCTCCTGCCCCGTGGGAGGCTCCTCGGCGCTCTCCGACGCGGGCGGATCCAGTCTGCCGACGGTCACGGTGGCGACCCCGGCGACCCGGACGCTCCACAAGGTGTGCCAGGGCAGCTCCGGCAGCGCCCGGCGCAGCACCGCCGCGTACTCCGGCAGCCCGTCCTCGACGAACGCGGTCTCCAGCAGCGCCGCCCGCAGGACGGCGGGCGCCTGGGTGCGGGTGAGCAGCGGCGCCGTCCGCAGATAGGTGCGCGCCGGTGCGCCCAACTGCTCCGGGGGCACGGCCTCCACCGCGGCGCGCAGCCGCACCGGCTCGGCGTGGGCGAACAGGTTGGGGTCGGTGAGCAGCTGGGGGAGCAGACCGGCTTCCAGGGTGTGTCCCGCGATGTGGTCGCGGACGTACTCCCCGGCCTGCCGCCAGTCCTGCTGGGGGACGGCCTTCAGCAACTCCATGGCGATACGCGCCTGGGCGCCCGGCACATCCGGTATGTCGGCCCGAACGGCCGCGCCGATGCCCGGGTGCCGCAACGCCACCAGCGTCCGCTCGTCCTCGGGGATGCCGTCGTCGTCCCGCTCGACGGGGCGGATGAACGGGGCGGCGAGCAGCATGCCCTGGGCCAGCTCCTCGCGCATGTCCCGCTCGGCCACGGCGGAGGCGAGCGGGGACAGCAGCTGTACGGGCAGCCCCTCGCCCTCGGCGAGGGCGAGCGGCGCGAGGATCTGCCGCAGGGTGCGGGGGTGGGCGCCGAGCCGCCGGGCGTGCAGGTCGAGTGCGTCGCCGACGCTGCCGGGCAGTTGCTCCGGATCCGCCGGATCGAACCCTTCCGGGTGCAGCAGGACCGACTGCACGGCGAGCTGCACCGTCAGACGGCTGCCCGCGCCGTCCCCCGCCCGCCGGGCCATCGCCGCGGCGAGCGCGCGCCGCGCGTCGGGGTCACTCGTGAACGGCAGCTCCGGGGCGCCGAACCGGGGGCTGAGCAGCGCCTCGGCCTGCCGCATCAGCCCGTGCGGGTCGGCCCACTCGGGGGCGTCGAGGTCGATGATCCGGGCCACGCCGGGCGGCAGACTCCCGGCCAGCTCGGCGGCGAACTCCCTTGGCACATCGGCGAGAAGGCGTACGGACTCGACGGCGGCGAGGGGCGTCAGCACCTCCCGCACCAGGCGCGCGGGCTCACCCGCCCCGCGCACCGGACCTGCCCGGTCCACATCCGGCACGACGATCGTCACCGGCCGTCCCGACGGCGGGAGCTGACCGAGGGCGGGGAAGATGTCGGCGGTGCGGGTCGCGGACAACCCGTAGTGATCGGCGAGCAGCCAGAGCGTCTGCGATGCCGTCAACCCGGCGGTACTCGGCACCGCGGGTGCGGGCAGGTCCGGCGGCACCGTCGCCGGATCCAGCGCCGCCAGCTCCAGCCCCTTGCGGTACTCCGGGTCGCAGAGCATCAGGAATCCCGTGAGCAGCCGTGAACACCCGGCGCCCGGACTGCCGGTCAGGACGACGACGCGAGGCGCGTCCGGCCGCTCCGCGCGCCACGCGGCGAGCGCGCGCAGGGCGGCGGAGCGCCCCCCGATATAGGGGTGGGGCTCATGGGCGGCCTCTTCCGGGGCCTGGGTCGGGCTGGTCATCGTTCCCCCGTTGTCCTGTCCGTCCGCACCGTCAAGGCGCCTTGACCGTACGCCGTTCATCCTAGGGTCGCCGCGCGGGGTGAGCCGTGCCCCGACCGCTGTCCGTCCTCCACGGGTGGCGTCGGCGGCACCGCTCGGCGAGCGGGTCCGGCGCGGTGGCCGCGTCCACCGGAGCGGCGTCCACCGGCCGTGCGGCGGGCGCGTTCGGAAGGTGCGCGGCCGACCCCACCGGATGCCTGCGAGCACCCGTGAAGCTTGCGCACCTGCATCATGCCGCACCCCACTGACAACGCCTCTGACCTGCCCTGATGCGCCGAAGAGCCGTCAGCGGAAGCCGCGAGGGGACAGGAGCGGACCGGACGGGTTGCGGCGCGGACGCGCACCGGTACCGGCTGGCACCTGCGCGGCCGGAGGCCGAGACGAAGACCGATACGGACGCACCGTCTCCTCGGCGCCGCCGCCGGGCGGGACGCCCCGGACCGTCCCGCCCGGCGACGGCGTCATTCGGGCTCGGCCTGCGGGGCATCGGCGGCGGACGCGTCGCCGCCCTCCCCGGAGGTGAGGTGCAGGCCGATCACCCCGCCGATGATGGCGAGGAAGCAGAGCGCCTTGCCGGGTGTGATCCGCTCGCCGTACAGCACCCCGGCGAGGAGGACGGAGCCGACGGCGCCGATGCCGGTCCAGACGGTGTAACCGATGCCGACGGGGATGCTCTTCAGGGCGAGGCTGAGGAGGTAGACCCCGCCGCCGCCCGCGACGACGGTGACGACGGACGGGACGAGCCTGGTGAATCCGGCGTTCGCGCCCGAGCCGAGGGCGAAGACGACCTCGACCGCCGCGGCGGCCAGGAGCAGGGTCCAGGCGGTCGCGGCGCTCTGCCCACCGCGCGTCCGCTGCCGGGGTGCGCTCATCGTCACGCCCCCGACAGCGTCTTGAGCCCGACGACCCCGCCGATGATGGCGAGGAAGCAGACCACCTTGGGCAGGGTGATCTTCTCCTTGAAGAGCAGTGCCCCGAAGACGACCGTGCCGACGGCCCCGGCGCCCGTCCAGATCGGATAACCGACCCCCACGTCCAGGGTCTTGAGGGCGAAGCTGATGAAGACGATCCCGCCCACCACGCCGATCAGCGTGATCACGGATGCCTTGGGCTTGGTGAAGCCCTCCGACGCGCTCGCGCCCAGCGCGAAGACGATCTCGAACACAACGGCAAGGGATAAGTAGATCCAGGCCATGACGGTGAAAGCGGTCCTCTCCGACGGTCGGTGCCCGGGCCGGACCTCGTCGGCCGACGGCCCGCTGGCTGCAACGGCCGTACGGGTGGCGATCATTCCGGGACACCCGGCCGGGGCGCCGTGCCGCTCAGAGCGTCAGCCCCTTGAACGCCTTTGTCTGTTCCCGGATGGCGCGTTCCGCGGGGAGGCGTTCGATGGAGGAGGCGCCGAAGAAGCCGACGACGCCTTCGGTACGGGCGAGGACATGGGCGGCGTCGGCCGGTTCGGCGATCGGGCCGCCGTGGCAGAGGACGAGGAGGTCCGGGTTGACGCGGACGGCGGCGTCGCGCATCGCCTGGACGCGGGCGGCCGCCTCGTCGAGGGTGGGGGCGGTCCGCGCGCCGATGGTGCCGCTGGTGGTGAGGCCGAGGTGCGGGACGAGGAGGTCCGCGCCCGCCTCCGCCATCGCGGCGGCCTGGTCCGGGTCGAACACGTAGGGCGCGGTGAGCAGATCCCGCTCGTGCGCCCGGCGGATCAGGTCGACCTCCAGGGCGTAGCCCATACCGGTCTCCTCCAGGTGGCGGCGGAAGGTGCCGTCGTAGAGGCCGACCGTGGGGAAGTTCTGCACACCGCAGAAGCCCATCCGTTGCAGGTCGTCGAGGAAGGGGCCCATGAGGCGGAACGGGTCGGTGCCGTTCACCCCGGCCAGGACGGGGGTGTCCGTGACGACGGGCAGGATCTCGGCGGCCATGTCGACGACGACGGCGTTCGCGTCGCCGTAGGGGAGCAGGCCCGCGAGGGAGCCGCGCCCGGCCATCCGGTAGCGGCCGGAGTTGTAGACGATGAGCAGGTCGATGCCGCCCGCCTCGGCCGCCTTGGCGGACAGGCCGGTACCGGCGCCGCCGCCGATCACCGGGGTCCCGGCGGCCACGGTCGCCCGCAGTCGCCGCAGTACGTGCTGTCGGTCCATTCCGGTCATGCCCGGTCGTCCTCCTCGGTGAGGGTGATGAGGCGATGGAGCTTCCGCGCCATGGCCCGGCCGAAACCTGGATCGTTGATCGCCTCGTCCCGCTCGTGGACCTCGACGGCGGTGCCCGCGGTGGCGTCGCGTACGGCCGCGAAGAGCGCCGCGTCCGCCGCCTCGTCCCGGAACGGGCCACCGGCCACGTCGACCGCGGAGACGCCGCGCAGCGGCAGCTGGATCGCGGACGGTCCGGTGGCGGCGGCCACCTTGGCGCCGAGGAGGCGGCCCAGCTCCGCCATCTCGGCGGCGGTGGTGCGCATCAGGGTGACCGTGGGGTTGTGGCGCAGCAGCGTACGGTCGGCGAAGCGGGCGGGAACGGTCTCCGGCGGGCCGAAGTTGACCATGTCGAGGGCGCCGACGCTCACCACCTGCGGCACGCCCCGCCGCGCCGCCGCGGTCAGCCGCTCGGGGCCCGCGCTCAGCACACCGCCGACGAGTTCGTCCGCCAGCTCGGTGGTGGTGAGGTCCAGGACACCGGCGATCAGCCCGGCGGCGACCAGGCGTTCCATGGCGCGGCCGCCGGATCCGGTGGCGTGGAACACGAGGGTTTCGTAGCCGAGTCCGTCGAGCGTGTGCCGGGCCTCGTCGGCCGCCGGGGTGGTGACGCCGAACATGGTGAGGGCGACGGCGGGCCGGGTGCGCGGGGGCGCGGCCCGCCCGCGGCGGTACGCCGCCGCCATCCCGGCCATCGCCGCGGCAGCGTTGCCCAGGACCTGTTCCGACACCGAGTTGAGGCCCGCGAGATCGACCACCGCGTACATCAGGGTGGCGTCGGTCTCGCCCACGTAGGGGCGAACGTCGCCGCAGGCCATCGTGGAGACGAGGAGTTTGGGGAAGCCGAGGGGGAGCGCCTGGAGCGCCGCGGCGGCGATCGAGGAGCCGCTGGAGCCGCCGAGGGCGAGGAAGCCGTCGATGGCACCCCGGGCGTGCAGGCGGCGCACGGTGTGGGCGGCCCCTTCCGCCATGGCCGCCACCATGGCGCCGCGGTCGCGCCGGGCCCGCAGCGCCGCCAGATCCGCACCGGCGGCCGCCGCGACCTCCTCCGCGGACACCTCGGCCGGGACGTCGGTGGGGTATCCGCCGACATCCACCAGGACGACGGTCACCCCCGCCTCCCGGAGCCGGTCGCGGAGCCAGCCGTACTCCTCGTGCTTCGTGTCCAACGTGCCCAGCAGACACACCGTCGTCACCGGGACCTCCTTCGCGACGCACCACCGCGGATCTCTCGGCGCCGGGTTCCGCCCCGACGGGGAGATGATCGCCGCGCGCCCGGCCCGGGGCCAGCCCCCGGGCGGTACGGGGCCGGAAGAGAGCCGTCGGACGGGGGTCCGGCGGCGCGGCCGGTGGGGGAGCCCCGGCCCCGGCCGCGCGGCGGACTCCCTCCTCCCGCCTAGTGGTCGGAGAGCGACGGGCGGGTACCGCGGTCCGCCGGGTCCGCGTCCGCCGGGTCGCCCGCGGGCCCGGTGCCCTTGCCGCGCGGCCCGTTGCCCGCCGTCAGGACCACGGCCGCGACCAGCACCATGGCGGCGGACAGCACGGCGAATCCGGCCGAGAACGTCGCCACCTGGGCGGCGAGGCCGAGCAGCAGGGAGCCGAGGCCGGTGCCGGAGTCGTAGCCGATGTTCCAGGCGACGGATGTGGTGTGCCGGTTCCCGGGCCCGGCCCGGTCGAAAGCCTGGACGAAAGTGATGCTCTGCAGCCCTCCGTACCCGGCACCCAACAGGACGAGCCCGGCCAACAGCACGGCGAGCGGCGGGTGGCCGGAGCGGACGGCGACGGCGACCAGCGCGAGCCCCGCGCCGCCCCCGACCAGCAGCGTGCAGACCAACGGGCGCGGCGCGAAGCGGTCCGCCAGCACCCCGCAGCCCCAACGGGCGACCGCCGCGGTGGCGGTGAAGAGGAACAGCGCCGTCACCGCCGACGCCGGACGCCCGGCGAACTGCGGGGTGAACGTCAGGACCGCGCCACCGGCCGAGGTCACCAGCAACAGCGTGACCAGCGGCAGCAGGATGCGGCGGAGCACCCCGGCCGTGGGGTCGCCGCCGGTCGCCGCCCGCTCCGCCGCGGGCGCCCCGGTGCAGGCGTCGACCGCGCGCCCCAGACCGCGGGTGAACGGCAGGGCGAGGACGGGCAGCGCACCGCAGGCGAGGACCACCGGGAGGGGGAGCGCCGCGGCCAGGGCCGGGGCCGCCGGGGTCAGCACCATCTGCGGCACCGAGAGCACCAGGCCGTACAGTCCGGTGGCGGCGCCGCGGCGCCCGGGCGGCGCCAGGGCCGCGGTGGCGCTGGAGCCGCACACGGTGAGGATGCCGAAGCCGAACCCCCGCAGGGCGGTGGTCAGCAGGATCACCCACAGGCTGTCGCCGAGCGCCTGCACCGGCGCGGGCAGGCCGAGCAGCAGCGCCCCCAGGGCGAGGGTGCGGGTCCAGCCCAGCCTGCGCAGCGCCGTTCTGACCAGGAGTTGGGCCAGCACGGTGGTGGCCATCAGGGTGGCGGTGACGAGCCCGGCGCCGAACTCGTCGGCGCCGCCGTGCACGGCCCACTGCGGGGAGAGCGGCAGCAGGAGGGCGAAGCCCGAGAAACAGAAGAACACCAGCAGGAGCAGGTGCACCATGCCGGGAGCGGATATGACGGACGTTTTCGCGCGAGTCATGGCAGTCGTGCTTTCTGCGCCGACGCGTGGCCGACGTAGGAGACGGAGGGAGCGGTCGGAGGGCGTGGACCTTGCCGGGGGCGCGGTGACGGCGGCGCCGCCCCGCATGCCCTCCGCCGGGGCGAGGCGCTCCGGGCCGGTCGTGGCGGACCGGCGCACGCCGACGGCGGCGGCACGGGCACGTCGTGAGCCGACACACCTTCCCACCCGCCCGAGCGACCCTACTCCCTCGCCACCTCGGCCGGACGGCTGTGCCGGGACGGCGGGGCAGCCGCACCCGACGGGCGCGGTGAGGCACCCGTAGGACCGCGGACGCCCTCCGAAGTTCCGGATTCCGGCCCTCTCCCGTGGCCGCGGTGACAGCATGGCGGGTGCTGGCCGCGGGCGGGGAGGTAGTGGGTGGCGGGTCGGGGGCCTTCACGGCAGGAGTTGATCAGGCGGCGGCGCCGCAGCGGATTCGTCGGGCGCCGCAGTGAACAGGCGCAGTTCCAGGAGGCGTTGGGGCAGGTGCCGGAGGAGGCCACGCAGTTCCTCTTCCACATCCACGGCCCCGGTGGCGTGGGGAAGTCCACGCTGGCGCGGCAGTTGGAGAGCGCCGCCCGGCAGGCGGGCGCGCTCACCGCCTATGTCGACGAGGCGGTGGCCGATCCGGTCGAGGCGATGGAGTCCATCAGCACCCAGCTCGCCGCGCAGGGCGCGCCGTCGAAGGAGCTGGGCAAGGCGCTCGCGGCCTACCGGCAACGGCGGCACGAAGCCGACTCCAGCCTCGCCGAGGCCGAGGCGGCCGCGGGGGCGCCGGACGCCGCGGCGCCGTCACCGTCGAGCATGATCCTCGCCCAGGTCGGCCTCGTCGGCGCGGGAATGGTCCCGGGGCTGGGCGCCTTCACCGGCGCGGTCGGCGCGCAACAGGTCGCGGCCGGTGCCGACCGGCTCAAGGCGGTGCTCAGCGCCCACCTCCGCAACCACGAGGACGTCCAACTCGTCACCTCCCCGCTCCCGGTCCTCACCCCGGTCCTCCTCCGGCACCTGACCGAAGCGGCCCGCGACCGGCCGTGGGTCGTGCTGCTCTTCGACACCTACGAACGGACCGGCCCCCGGCTGGACACCTGGCTGCGCGACCTCCTGGTCAGCGACCGCTACGGCGAACTCCCCGCCAACGTCATGGTTCTGCTCGCCGGTCAGTCACGGCTGGACGCACGGTGCTGGGGCGACTGGCTCGACCTCGTCACCGACCTCCCCCTCGACGTCTTCACCGAGGACGAGGCCCGCCATCTGCTGGCCGCCAAGGGCGTCACCGACGAACGCGTCGTGGAGGTGATCCTCACCCTCTCCGGCGGGCTGCCGGTGCTGGTCTCGATGCTCGCCGAGACCCGCCCGACCGACCCCGCCGAGGTCGGCGACCCCAGCGGCACCGCCGTCGAACGCTTCCTGAAATGGGAGACCGACCCGGCCCGCCGCGCCGCAGCCCTCGCCTGCGCCCTCCCTCTGGAGCTGGACCAGGACATCTGCCGCACCGCCATCGGCGACGCGGAGAGCGCGGCGGGGGAGCTGTTCACCTGGCTGCGCTCACTGGCCTTCGTCCGCGACCACGCGGGCCGCTGCGTCTACCACGACGTCGTACGGAACGCGATGCTGCGCCTGCAACGCCAGCAGTCCCCCGAGCGGTGGCGGGAGCGGCACACCCGCCTGGCCGACGCCTTCCGGCGGCAGCGCGAGGAGAGCGAGGGCGACGCGGGCCCGAGCGCGGCGGACTGGAAGGACGAACGCTGGCGCGCCGCCCGCCTCCACGAGACCTACCACCGCCTGTGCGCCGACCCCCGCGCCGCACTCCCCGACACCCTGGCCGAACTCGTCAGCGCCTGCCGCCACGGCCTCACCACCCTCCGCCGCTGGGCCGACACGGTCACACGGGCGGCCGAGGACACCGACGCCACCACCCTCACCGAGGTCGGACACCGCCTGCGTACCGCCCTGGACGGGCCGGAACCCGCCATCGCCGCCCTCACCTTCCTGCTCTCACGGAGTGCCCTCGACTCCCGGAGCAGGGCGCTCGCGCATGCGCTGCGCGGTCAGGAGCACCGCACGGCCGAGCAGTTCGAGCAGGCGATGATCGACTACGACCGGGCCATCGAACTGGGGCTGGAAGGGGACCGGGCCTATCGCGGACGGGCGTTCGTCCACCGCGAGGCCCACCGGTACCAGGAGGCCCTGGACGACTTCACCAGGGCTGCCGAAGCCCACCCCGACAGCACGTCGACGCTGACCCAGCGCGCCATGACACATGTCGCCCTCAAGCAGTACGAGGAGGCCATCGCCGACTGTGACCGGGTCGCTGCCATCGACCCGGGTGATTCCTGGATCCTTCGCTACCGCGGCGGGCTGCACCGCAGAAGGGGCGATCTCGATGCCGCGCTGGACGACTTGAACAGAGGGCTTGCCCTCGCCCCGGACAACGCCGGGGGCCTGCGGTCGCGCGGCGCCCTCCACCACGACGCGAAGCGGTACGAGGAGTCCCTCGCGGACCTGGATCGGGCCGTCGACATCGAACCGGACAACGCCTTCGGCCTGACCTGCCGCGGTAACACTCTCCGTGCCATGGGCCGGTACGAGGAAGCCCTCGCGGACTTCGACCGGGCCCTCGACATCGACCCGGACTACAACTGGGCCCGCGTCAACCGTGGGCTGCTCCACGCGTCTCGTGGCCACCATGCGAGGGCCTGTGCCGACTACGACGAGGCGCTCGACAGGGATCCCGACTACACCTGGGCGCTCCGTAACCGGGCCTGGTCCCACCATCTCCTCGGCCGTTTCGACGCGTGCGTGACCGACTGCACCCGCCTCCTCGAGAGCGCTCCCGCGGACGCGTCGGCCCTCGTGGAGCGGGCGGGCGCCAGCCGCTTGGAAGGGCACCACGCCTCGGCGCTGGACGACCTGAACCGCGCCCTGGAGGCCGAACCGGACAAGGCTTCCGCCCTCGTTGCCCGAGGTCTGCTCCACCGCCTCACCGGGCGGTACGACGAGGCGTTGGCCGACCTCACCCGAGCGGTCGCGCTCCATCCCGACAACGGGTGGGCCCACTACGAACGAGCGGTGGTACTGCACGCCCGCCACGACCCGGCCCGGGACGAGGTCCTCACCCGAGCCGTGGCGATCTTGGAGTCCGGGCTCACAGCGCCGGGGGATCCCAGTGTGCCGACGCTCGGCAACCTCGTCCTCGCCCACTGTCTGATGCCCCACTGGGAAGAGGCGGACCGCCGCCTGACCGCCTTCCTCGCCGCCCAGCCGCCACCCGGCCAGCTCTTCGAACTCCTCGCCGTCATGAACACCCTCGTGGACGTCTGCCCCGAGGCGGACACGCACCTGGTGCCGCTCCGCCGTCGGCTGTCCGCCGCCCTCGCCGACGCCGCGGAGGGGTGAGCCGCCGGTCCGTGGCGTGCCGTCAGTTCCGGGTCGACTCCTCGTCGGGGCAGCGCCACGGCCCGGCCGGTGGGGGCAGATGTCCCGGCGCCGTGCCGTGCGCCGCGCGGGCCATTCCGGCGATGAACGCCTGGACGGCCGGGGTCTGGGAGCGAGGGGCGGTGGCCACGCAGACGGTGCGGGTGACGGCCGGGCGGCAGGGGATGAGGCGTACGCCGGGGTGGTGGGCGGGGACGGCCATGCGGGGGACCAGGGCGGTGGTCAGACCGGCGGCCACCAGCTGGAGTTGGGTGCTGTAGTCGGCGACGCAGTAGCGGACCCGGATGTCGGTGACCGCGTGGCGGCGCAGCAGTTCGACGAGGGCCTGATGGGTGTCGCTGCCGGCGGGGCAGCTCGTCCAGACGAGGCCGTGCAGGCTGTTGAGGGGGACTTCCGACAGATGCGCGAGCGGGTGGCGCTCGTGGACGGCCAGCAGCGCGTTCTCGCGGACCAGGGGGTGGGTGAGGACGCCCGGGGGGACGCGGGCCGGGGCGTGGGTCCAGCTCTCCATCACCACCGCGTCCAGCCAGCCCGCCTCCAGATCCGGCAGCAGGTCCGACGCCTCGCCGTCCTGAACCTCGGGTTCCAGGCGCGGATAGGACTCCGTGAGGGCCAGCAGGGTTTGCGGTAGCAGCGAACGTAACGCCGAGGCGACCGCGCCCACCCGCAGCGGGCCCGCCACCAGGCCGCTGATCGCCGCGAGGTCCGAGTCGGCCTGCGACGCCGTCTCGGCCATCCGGTTGGCGGACGCGGCCAGGACCCGCCCGGCGTGGGTGAGACGGATGCCCCGGCCATCGCGTTCGACGAGGGCACAGCCCACCTCGCGCTCCAGGCGGCGCAGATGCTGCGAGACGGCGGGGCCCGTCACATGCAGGGCCTCGGAGGCCGCGCGGACCGAGCCCAGCCGTGCCACCGCGTCGAAGACACGCATTCTCTCCCAACTCACCATGTGCGAAGGCTAATGAATACAGCGAACAAACAGTAAGTAGTGCTGTCGCTTCTTGAGTGGAAGGCTGCTTGACGTGGAAGCCGCACCGAAGCCCCGAACCCCCGCCCCCGAACGTGCCCCGGAGACCTCGGCCACCCAGACGAAGGCAGCCGCCCTGATCATCGGAGGGGCCGCCTGCCTCTCGATGTCGGCCGTCTTCGTCAAGCTGGCCGACGTCAACGCCGGCACCGCGGCCTTCCTGCGCTGCGCCATCGCCCTGCTCGCGCTGGTACCGATGTGCGTGTACGAACTCCGCCGACGCGGCGGGATGCCCGCCGCGCTGCACCGGAACGCGATCCTCGCGGGCGTGTTCCTCGGCGCCGACTACGTGATGTGGACACTCAGCATTCTGGACATCGGCGCCGCCGTGTCCACCGTCCTCATCAATGTGCAGGTGATCGTCTTCCCGTTGCTGGCCCGGGTCTGGGACGGCACACGGGTGACGCGCCGCTTCCTGCTGGCCTGTCCGCTGATGCTGATCGGCATCACGCTGGCGGGCGGCGTCATCGACTCCGGCGCGCAGGCCGTGCACCCCGTGCGGGGGGCGCTGCTGGGCGTCGGCGCGGGCACCGCCTACGCGGTGTACCTGTATCTGATCCGCCGTTGCGGCCAGCGGTCGCCCCGGCACGTCGTGACCCCGGTGTGTGTCTCGACGGCCGCGGCGACGGTCAGCTCCGGCGTCATCAGCCTGCTGACGACCGGGCTGCCGCTGGCGGTCCCGGCCGCCTCGTGGGGCTGGATCGTGGCCCTGGCCCTCCTCGGCCAGGTCGCGGCCTGGCTGCTGATCAGCAAGGGCGGGCCGCAGCTCCCGCCCAACACCGCGGCGGCGCTGCTGCTCCTCCAGCCGGTCATGGCGATCGCGTTCGCCCTCCTCATCCTCCGCGAGACGCCCACTCTGACCCAGTTGGGCGGCTGCGCGCTGGTGATCGCGGCGGTGTGGACCAGCAACCGCACCCCCCGGACCAAGCCGACGGCGCGTCCCGCGTAGGACCGCGACGGCACGGACCGGTAACCCCCCTCGGAAAGCCTGTGGTGCGCCCCCCACGCGCGTGACGGCGTGGGCGAAACGCGCGCCCGCACTGGAAAGGGAAAGAAGAGATGGACCACTTATCGGCCGATGACCACGGCCTCATCGCCCCGGTGAGCCTGCCCCGTGACGGCATGGCCCCCGGGAAGCTCAGCGGCCCGGACGAGTACGACGCGTTCTTCCGTATCCACTACGACGACGTCTCCGACGCCGCCTGGGCCAAGCAGGCCCTCGCCGTCACCCGCAAGGTCGCCGACGACCTGCAGGACTCCAGCCTGGGCGAGGCGGAACGAGCCGACCTGCTGGACGGGATGAATCTCCTCCTCCAGCACGCCCTGACGCTCACCGCCGACCGGTAGCGCATTTCCTTCAGCCCGCTCGAAAGTTCACCGTGACCTCCGTACTTCAGTGGTGCCCGGAATCGGGCGCCGAGATCAAAGGATGTCGGCATGAAACTGACCAGCGACCAGGAAATCGCCATCCGTAGATGGAAACTCGGCCATCACGTTTTCCATCTCCACCTCACGATGATGAACTCCCATCTCCTCGCGCTGCACACCGCGCTCGAAAACGAGGAATGGGCCACCTGCCGACGGCTGCTGGAGACCCTCACCCGTCTCTACCGCGCCTCCACCGCCTCGATGCAGTACGCGTCGGACTTCCCCGCCGGTGCCTACCACGGCCTGCTGCGACCTGCGATGGAGCCGCCGTGGGTCAGCCCCGGGTTCTCCGGGAAGTTCAACGCCGACCATGAGCGGATGCTCGGTCTGCTGAAAACCGTCCGCACCCCGCTGAAAAAGGCCGCACGCGACGGCCGGGCGCCGGACGAAGTGAACGACGCGGCCCGCGAATTGTGGCGGGAGCAGTCGCGTAACCGCGCCAACCACAAGCTCATCTGCGAGAAATTCGTTCCCGGCGGCACATCCCTGCTGCAGGAATATTTCGCCACCAGCGGAAAGTAGAGGAGAGACCATGTCCTTCACCATCGTGGAAACCTGGTACCTGACCGAGAAGGCCGCGGAGCAGGCCACCCGCACCATGCAGCTCATCGACGACGCGCTCGGCGACAACGCCCACCACCACCCGGGCTGGAACGGCCACGCCACCTTCCTCCAGGACCGCGAGGACCCGCGCGTCGTGACCTGGGTCTACCCCTGGCGCAGCGCGGAGGACCACGCCGATCTGCTCAAGTCCGAAGAGTCCCTGGTCGCGCCGTTGATAGCCGAGTACTGCACCCGCCCCCGCGAGGTCCGCTACGCGGTGGAGCTCCCGGTGGAGGTCGACCATGACCACCACTGATCACCGCTCCGCACCGTCCGCCGGGACGCCCGCGGCGGTCGGCGACTGGACACCGGAGGAGCTGGAGCGCAACGGGCAGCTGCTCCTCAAGCGGCTCAGCGAGCACTTCGCCTCCTTACGCACCCAGCCGGTGACCACCGACCGGTCGGCGAAGGAGATCCACCAGCTCTTCGACGAGCCGCTGCCGACGGGCCCGCAGGACTTCGCCGACGTCCTGGACCAGACGTGGCGGGACGTCCGGCCGCATCTGACGCAGTGGAACCACCCCCGCTTCCACGCGTACTTCTCCAACAGCTCCAGCGGCCCGGCGATCCTCGCCGAGACCGCCGCGGCGGCCCTGAACGTCAATGTGATGCTCTGGGACGCGGCACCGGCCGCCGCCGCGGTGGAGTCCACCGTGCTGCGCTGGCTCTGCGAGATGCTGGCCTACCCCGCCGACGGCGACGCCGTACTCGTCGACGGCGCCTCCCTGGCCACGCTGTACGCCCTCGCGGCGGCCCGTGAGCACCTCACCGGTCTCGACGTCCGCCGCACCGGTCTCGCGGGCGGGCCCGTGCTGCGGGTGTACACCTCCGACCAGACGCACAGCAGCATCGACAAGGCGGCCATCACCCTGGGCCTCGGCCTGGACAACGTGGTGCGGCTGCCCGCCCGGCCCGACGGCAGCCTGGACCCGGCCGACCTCGACGCCCGGCTGCGCGCGGACGTGGCGGCCGGGTACCGGCCGCTCGCCGTCGTCGCCAACGTCGGTACCACCTCCACCGGCGGCATCGACCCGCTCGCCGACATCGCCGACCTCTGCGCCCGGCACGGCGTCTGGCTGCACGTCGACGCGGCGTACGGCGGCTTCTGGCGGCTGGCCGACCCCGTCCGGCCGCATCTGCCGGAGCTGGCGGTGGCCGACTCGCTGGTGGCCAACCCGCACAAGGTGCTGCTCTGTCCGATGGAGGCGAGCGCCCTGCTCTCCCGCCACCGCGACGCGCTGACCAACACCTTCCGGCTGGTCCCCGAGTATCTGACGACGCGCCACGAGGACGGCAGCGTCGACTTCATGAACTACTCCCTCCAACTGGGGCGGCAGTTCCGGGCGCTGAAGCTGTGGTGGATCCTCAAGAGCTTCGGCACCGACGGGATCGCCTCCCGCCTCACCGCCTCCGCGGGCCTCGCCGACCGGCTGCGGACCGCCGCCGGGACCGCCCCGCACTGGCAGGTCACCAACGGGCACACGCCGTTCCCGCTGGTCTGCCTGCGGTACGCGCCGGAGGGCCTGGACCGCGCGGCGACCGACGACCTGAACCGCCGTATCCACCACCGCGTCAACGCCGGACGCCGCTCGTTCGTCTCGCACACGGTCACCGGCGACGGCTACGTCATCCGCGTCTCGATCGGCAACATCCACACCCGCGCCGAGGACGTCGACGCGCTCTGGGACGAGCTGACCGACGCGGCGCGGAAGGAGGGCGGCGACCTGTGACGGTCTCACCCCCCGCCACGGCAAACCCGGACACCTTCGCGGAACGCCTCGGCACCTTCTACGCGGTGGGCCGCTGGTCGGCGGTGAACGACGACCTGCCGTGGACCCCGGCCCCCAAGTCCCTGCCCTGCATGTGGCGGTACGCCAATCTGCGGCCGTTCGTGGAGGAGGCCGCTGAGTTCGTCAAGGGCGACGCGGCGGCGCTCCGGGTCCTCACCCACCTCAACCCCGGGCACCGGGAGTACGAGGCGGCCTGCGGGCACCTCTACTCGGGGCTGCAGGCGCTCAAGCCGCACGAGTCGATGACCTGTCATCGGCACGCGGCGTCGGCCGTCCGCTTCGTCCACGAGGGGCACGGCGGCTGGACCGCCGTCGACGGCGACCGCGTCGAGGTCGGCACCGGGGACGTGATCATCACCCCGAGCCGCCGCTGGCACGAGCACGGCAACGACGCCGACGAGGGCCTGGTCATCTGGCAGGACCTCACCAACGACCCGCTGGTCAACACGCTCGGCGCCAACTTCTTCGAGCTGCACCCCGACGGCACCCACCTGCCGACCACCCCGCGCCGCGACACCCACGCGACCTGGGGCGGGCTGCTGCTGCCGGACACCCGCCGCCGCCACGAGGGCTCCCCGCTGTACTCCTACCCGTGGGAGAAGTGCCGGGAGTCCCTGGAGAACGCCGCCCGGGCCGGGCACCACGACCCGCACGACGGGGTGGTCCTGGAGTACGCCGACCCGTCGACGGGCGGCCCGGTCACCCCGACCACCGGCTGCCGGCTCCAGCTCCTGCGGGCCGGGGAGCGGACCCTGACACACCGCCGGACCGGCGCCGTGGTCTACGTCGTCGCCGAGGGCACGGGCACGACCACCATCGAGGGCACCGATTTCGAGTGGTCGGCGGGCGACACCTTCTGCGTCCCGTCCTGGGCCCGGCACCACCACACCAACCGCAGCGGCACCGGCGAAGCCGTGCTGTTCTCCGCCGACGAGTCCCCCCTCCTCCGCGCCCTCGGCCTGTACGTCGAGGACACCGGACCGTTCGACGGGTCCTGACCACCCGCACCGCCCGGGGCCTTCGGGCCCCGGGCCCCGTCAGAGAGGAAGACTCATGCACCGCATTCTCGTGATGCTGTCCGCCGCCACCCGGATGCCGCTGACCGACGGCCGAACCCAGCCCGTCGGCTTCTGGCCCGAGGAGGTCACCGAACCGCTGGCGGTCTTCGACGGCGCCGGGGTGGAGATCACCACGGCGACCCCCGACGGACGGCCCGCCGAGCCGGACCCGTCGGGCTTCACCCCGGAGGGCACCGGCCTCACCCCGGAGGGGTGCCAGGCGCTCCGCGACGCCGTGGCCGGACACCGCGAACGGCTGGCCGCCCCCGCGTCGTTGCAGGAGATCCGCGGCGAGGACTTCGACGCCGTCTTCGTGCCCGGCGGCTACGCCCCCATGATCGACCTCTGGTGCGACCCGCACTGCGGCCGCATCCTGGCCGGTGCCTACCGGGCCGGTCGCCCGGTCGCCGCGGTCTGCCACGGCCCCGCCGCGCTGCTGTCCTGTACCGACGCACAGGGCGACTGGCTCTTCCGCGGCTACCGGATGACGTCGTTCACCGACGCCGAGGAGAAGGACGTGGCGCTGCTCGACGTCCTGCCGTGGACCTCGCAGCAGTCGCTGGTCCGTCAGGGCGCCCACTTCTCGTCCGCACCCGCCCCCTGGGCGGAGCACCTGGTCGAGGACCGCGGGCTGCTCACCGGCCAGAACCCGGCCTCGGCCCGGCCGCTCGCCGAACGGCTGCTGGCCCGGCTGAACGGCGCGCAGCCGCCCGCCGCCTGAGCGCACCGCGGCGGTGACCCCGACGGACGGCGCCCGGCCCCCGGGACGCCCCGCCCGCCGCGGTCACCGCCGTCTGCGTCCGGTCGCCCACACCGCCACCGCCGACGCGCCGGTCCACGCCGCCGCGTAGCCGAAGCCGACCGCCGGGCCGAAGGCCGTCCACAGGACGCCGACCACCGCCGAGGAGGCGAAGTCGCCGAGGGACTGGACGAGTCCGAGCAGCCCGAAGCCGCTGCCGCGCAGCGCGTCCGGGAGCATCCCCGCCACCAGCGTCGACTCGGCGGGCTCGACCAGCCCGATACCGCTGCCCGCCAGCACGAAGGCGGCCAGCAGCGGCGCCCAGCCGTGCCAGGGGACGGCGAACATGCCGTACGCCGCCAGGTAGAGGAGCCCGCCGGTGGCGAAGGCGGTACGGGGGCCCGCCCGGTCGATCCAGTGGCCGCCGAGGTAGGCGACGGCGGCGGCGAGGGCGTTGTGCGCCGCGTAGATCAGCACCGCCAGCGAGGTGGCGGCGGCCAGATCGCGGGCGCCGTGGTGCAGGAGTTGGGTGGCGCGCAGGATGAGCAGGGTGACCGCGATGTTGCCGCACTCGAACAGTGCCACCGGCAGCAGCGCCCGGACCATCCCGGCGCGGTGCAGATCGCCCAGGCGGAGCCGGAGACGGTGCCGGGCGGACGGCTGCGCGAGGGTGCGGCGGGCCTCACGTCCGGCGAAGGTGATCGCCACCGCCGCCAGCAGACCCGGCAGCGCCGCACACCAGAGCGTGGCGCGGATACCGATGACGGAGACCAACAGCGCCGCGAGGAGCGGGCCGACGACCGCGCCGAGGTTGTCCCCGGCCCGCTCCAGGCCGAAGGCGCGTCCGTAGGCGTGCGGCGGGGCGAGGGAGGCCAGCAGCGCGTCCCGGGCCGGTGACCGGATACCGCGCGAGGCCCACGCCGTGGCGCGCAGCACGCCGACCTGCCCCACCGACTGCGCGAGACCGAGGGCGCCGGTGGCCAGCGCGGTGCCGAGGTAGCCGCCGGTGGCGATCCGGGCCCGGCGCGCGGGAGAGTTGGCCAGCGGGCCGCCCGCCAGTTTGGCGACCCCGGTGAGCGCGTCGCTGACGCCCTCGACCACGCCGAGCGCCCCGGGGGAGGCGTGCAGGGTGGCGGTGAGGAAGCCCGGCAGCACGGCGGTGGCGATCTCGTGCCCGGAGTCGCTGAAGAAGCTCGCCGCGCCGACACCGCCCACCCCGGCGCTGTACCAGCCGCCCCGCTCGCCCGGCCGCTGTCCGGTGTGCTCGTCCATGGGGAAGTGTCCTACCGGGCGGCGCCCGGTGGCGGCGGCACGCCACGCCGGGCGCGCGCCCGCCGCCGTACGCCCCCGGTCACTGGGCGGGCAGCCGTACCGAGTACAGCGACGGGGTGTCGAGCCGCCGGGAGACCAGCACCGCGCCGGTGACGGCGAAGAGCAGCGGGACCATCAGGGCGTCGAGGGTGCGGGTGAGTTCCAGCGCCAGGACGACGGCGGCGATCGGCGCCTGCATCGCGGCGGCGAGGACGGCCGCCGCGCCGATGATCGCGAAGCCCGCGGCCGGGCCCGGCCAGGCGAGCGTCCAGCCCTGCCCGGCGAGGGAACCGAGCAGCGCACCGGTGGCGAGCGTCGGGGTGAAGAGCCCGCCGCTGGCGCCGCTGCCCAGGCTGCCCGCGGTGGCGAGCGGTTTGAGCAGGAACAGCGCCACCAGGGTGGCGGCGCCGAACTGCGCCCCCAGGGTGAGCTGGACGATGTCCTTGCCGTTGCCGAGCAGTTCGGGGTACGGCACGGCCAGCGCGCCGACCGCGGTGAACACCAGCGGCGGCCCGGCCCACCGGCCCCACCCCGTCGGCCGCAGCCCGTGCGCGATCCGGATCATCCGCACCCAGCCGACCGCCACCCACCCGGCGAACGGGCCGATCACGAGGGCGAACACGAGCAGCGACGCGGACAGCGGGACCTGCGGCAGCCGGTAGGTCGGCCCCGTCGGAAGCACGACCCAGGAGACCGCGGTCGCCACGCACGAGGTGGCCAGCGCGGGCAGCGCCAGCCGCAGCGACAGGACGCCGAGCATCACCTCCAGGGTGAGCAGCGCCCCGCCCAGCGGCACGTTGTAGACACACGCCATGCCCGCACCGGCGCCGCAGGCGGCCAGCAGTCTGCGGTGCGCGGTGTTCAGCCGGGCCCAGTCGGACAGCCGGGAGGCGAGCGCCGCGCCCGCCAGCCGTGGCGCGGCCTCCCGGCCCAGCGACGCGCCCATGCCCACGATCACCACGGACAGCACCGCCGTCCCCAGACTGCGCCGCAGCGGCAGCCGCCCCTCGTCCCGCCACAGCGCCCGGCTCACCTCCGAACCGCCGGGCCCGGTCCACCGCCGCAGCAGCCACCACCCGGCCCCGGCCACCACCCCGGCGGCGGCCAGCGCCGCCACCCGGCGGCCCGCGCCCGCCCGTTCGACCGCGGCCAGGAAACTCCCCGAGCGGTAGGAGTACGTCAGATACGCCGCCGTGTGCAGCAGCGCCATCAGCGCGGCGCCCGCCAGCCCCGCCAGCACCCCGGTGGCCACCACCAGCACCCAGAACCGCGCGGACAGCGACGGGACGTCCGCCGGTGCGACCAGGTTCGGCTGCTCCACCGCCCCGCCGCCCCGGGCCCGCGCCCGTCCGTTCCGCTCTGCGCCCATCGCTCGCCTTCCCGGCGGGTCCCGGCGCCGCTGCCGGACCCTGCCGGGCATCGTCTCCCGGCCCGGCGCGCACGGGGTGGGACCCGGCGCGCGTGTCGTGCCCGTACGCCGGGGGCGCGGTCACGTGGCGTACGTCGCAGAGGCGGGAAAACGGGGACACGGACGGCGGGTCGCTGGCACCGTCGGGTCAGGCGCCCCCCGGGGCGCGGTTCTTCGTACGAGGTATCGCGGTATCGGCGACGGCATCGGAGGGGCAGGCGACCATGGCGGATCACGGGCTCGAAGGATTCGGGCGGACCACTTTCACGCACGACGGCGTCACCCGGAAGGTGCTGCGCCGCGGCACCGGGCCCGCCGTGATCGTGATGTCCGAGATGCCGGGCATCACGCCCAAGGTCCTCGGGTTCGCCGAACGGGTGGCCGCCCTGGGGTGCACCGCCGTGCTGCCCGTCCTGTTCGGCACGCCAGGACGCGACCCGCACCCGTCGGCGCACGGCCCGCTGCGGGCCCGGGCGTACGTCGGGTCCACGTTCCTGAAGCTCTGTGTGAGCCGGGAGTTCACGCTCCTCGCCACCGGCCGCAGCTCCCGGGTCGTCGACTGGCTGCGGGCGCTCGCCGCCCACGAGCACGGGCGGTGCGGCGGCCCCGGCGTCGGCGCGATCGGCATGTGCGCCACCGGCGGCTTCGCCCTCGCCATGGCCACCGACGAGCGGCTGCTCGCCCCCGTCCTCTCCCAGCCCTCGCTGCCGCTGCCGGTCACCGCCGGGCGGCGCGGCACGATCGACATCTCCCCGGCGGAGCTGGCCGTCGTCAAGGACCGCTGCGCCCGCGGTGAGCTGCGCGTCCTCGGTATGCGGTTCCGCGGCGACCGCTTCGTACCGGGGGAGCGGTTCGACGCGCTGCGCCGCGAGTTGGGGGACGCGTTCGTCGCCGTGGAACTGGACGACGAGGACGCCGCCCCGGAGGCGCTCGCCGCGCCGCACTCCGTCGTGACGGAGCATCTGATCGACGCGCCGGGCCAGCCGACCCGCGCCGCCCTCGACCAGGTCCTCGACCTCTTCCGCACCCGGCTGCTGGCGGAGCCGCCGACCGCACCGGAGCCCGGGAGCGGCGGCTGAGCCGCGCGCCCTACTTCTCCTCCGCCGCCGGTTCGGTCTCCCGGACGACGACCACCGGGCACGGGGCGTGCGCCGTGCAGTGGTGGCTGACCGAGCCCAGCAGTGCCCCGGTGAAACCGCCGCGCCCGCGGCTGCCGACGACCAGCAGATCGGCGCCGCGGGCCGCCTCCAGCAGCACCCCGGCGGCCGTGCCGTACCCGAGGAACTTCTCCACCGGCGGCCCGGACCCCGGCCGGACGGCCTTCGCGAGCGCCTCGTCCAGCTCCTGGCCCGCCGACTGCTCCAGCGAGGTCCGGAAGTCCTGGGGCGTGTCCATCCAGCCGACGGAGCCGTAGAGCGGCGGGTACTCCCACGCCATCACCGCGGTGACGGTGCTCCCCGTCAGCTCCGCCTGGCGCAGCGCCCAGCGCAGCGCCTCCTGGGACGGCTCCGAGCCGTCGACACCCACGACGATGCGTCCGTGGTCCTGCTGCCGGTTTTCCATGGCGACCTCCGCGGGACGGGTTTCCGGCGCACCGGGACGGCGTGCCCGTGCACGCCCTTCCCCCAGCTTCCGTCACACCCGGCCCCGCCGCAGCGGGACACCGGTCAGGCGGCCCCCTCGTCCGGGACGACCGCCACCGGGCAGGCCGCGTGGTGCATCGCGGCGTGCGCGACCGGCCCCACCCGGGGCACGAAGGCGTGCCGCCGCCGACGGCCGACCGCCAGGAGGACGGCTCCGGGCGCGCTGTGCACCAGGGCCCGGGTCGGGTTCTCCGGCCGTACCGTCATCGCCACCTCGACCCCGGGGAACCGCTCCCGCCACGGCCGCAACGTCTCCCGCAGCGTCTCCTCCCGCTCCCCGACGAACTGCCCGGCGGCTTCGGGGTCGATGCCCCAGGGCGCGTAGGCGGTGACGGGCAGGGCCCGGCCGTGCACGGCGTGCAGCGGCAGACCGCGGCGCGCCGCGGCGTCGAAGGCGAAGGCGAGCAGGGCGTCACAGGGGGCCGTCAGCCCCATCCCGACGACCACGTGCGGGGCGGGCGACGGCACGTCCTCCGCCCCGGCGCCGCGGAACGCCGGACGCCCGGACCAACCCTCCCGGACGAGGACGACGGGACGGTCGGCCCGGCCCACCACCTCCAGGCTGACGTCGCCGAGGACATAGCTCTCCCACGCGGTGAGGGCCCGGGAGCCGAGGGCGAGCAGCTGCGAGCCCTCCGCGGCGCGCAGCAGCGCCGGTACGGCCTCGGAGCCGACCAGGTCCTCGATGATTCGCAGGTCCGGATGGTCGGTGCGGACCTCGGCCAGGGCGTCCTCCACGAGGCGCCGGGCACCGGCGTTCTGATCGCGGTCCGGCGGGGTGTCCGGCCCTTCGGCGGCCAGCAGGATCCAGGCGTGCAGCAGCCGCAGTACGGCCCGCCGCCGCTCGGCCTCCTCGGCCGCCCACCGCGCCGCCGCCAGGCTCTCGGCGCTGCCGTCCAGCCCGACGGTGATCACTTCCGGTTCCATGGCTCCTCCTCGTACGGCGGGCGGCTCACGGCACGATCGTCAGCACCTGCTCCACCGGCCGCCGGGGGGAGGCGGGCCCCTCGGGGCCGTAGCCCAGGCGCAGGATCATCTGGACATGGCCGGTGCCGGACACCGGGTCGCGCAGCAGCCAGCGCAGTTCGGGCCATTCGACGGGCTGGGTCGCGAAGGAGCTGACGAGCCCGCGGCGGGTGGCGCGCAGCAGGACGCGCTGGAGCGCCTGTCCCGCCCGCAGCCAGTCGGCCGGGGCGTCGTCGGCGGTGCTCAACGTCGCGAGCTGGGGACGGGATTCGAACGTGGCGTAGGCGCGGTCCGGCTGGGCCCGCCGCCCGGCGAAGTCCCGGACCGGCGCCGCCGCGTTTGGCGAGCGGGGCCCGAAGGCGTACTCGGGGACGCCGTCGTCGGCCGGTGGCCCGCCGGTGTCCGCGCGGGTCCAGCGGCGCTGTTCGGCGTCGCGGGCCTCGTCCATCCGGTTGTACCCCTCGGCCTGCTCGATCAGGTCGAGGACGGTCTCCCGGTGCGGTCCGGTCAGGAAGGACAGACACGCCCCCTCGGCCGCGGCGGCGGCCAGCAGCGCGGCGCGCACCGCCGGGGGGATCTCCCGGTCGGTGTAGGGCAGCCGGCTGGTGTGCCGGGCGCGGACCGCGGGGTGCAGCCCGGCGAGGTCGGGGTCGACGGGGTCGGCGTCGCCGGGCCCGGCGGGAGCGCCGAGGCGTACGGAGGCGAGGACGTCGGGCCGCTCCGGGGCGGGCAGCAGGACGGGCGCCGCGGGCAGCCCGGCGTGGGCCGCGGCGACCCGCAGGTTCAGCAGCGCGGCGCCGCAGCCCAGATGGAGGGCGCGGCCGGAGGGGTCGGTGTGCGGCAGGGCGCGTTCGGGGTCGGCGGCGAGGGTCAGCGTGCGGTCGGCCCGGGTGTACCGGAACCGCCAGGGCTGGGCGTTGTGCTGCGACGGCGCGGTGACGGCGTCGGCGACGAGCGCCCTCACCAGCGTGTCGTCGAGAGGGGGAGCGGACACCGGCACCTCCTGGACGGACGGCGGACGGCCGGTTCCGGCGAACACGGCCGGTCCCCTCCAGGGTCGCCGCTCCGGCCCGCCCGTACCAGGGCCGCAGGTCCCTGCCCGGGACCCGGCCGGAGGGCCGACCGGCTCATACCGCACCGGCGCCCGCCCGGCCATGCTGGAGAGGCGGACCCCGCGGGCCCTCGCGGGAGCCGCGGCGGAAAGGAGCAGGTCATGGAGCACCGCACGGTGGGTGAACTCATGACACGGAAGGTGGTGACCGTCCGGCTGGAGACGCCGTTCAAGGAGATCGCGCGGATCCTCGACGACCACGCGGTCAGCGCCGTCCCCGTCCTCGACGGTCTCGGTCGGCCCGCCGGGATGGTCTCGGAGGCCGATCTGCTGCGGAAGGTGGCCGACCGCTCCGATCTGACCGGCCGCACCCCGCTGCCGCATCTGGAGGCGTGGGAGCGTGAACGGGCCGAGGGCCGCACCGCCGGGGAGTTCATGTCCGCCCCCGCGGTCTGCGCCCACCCGGAGTGGACGGTGGTGGAGGCCGCCCGGCTGATGCAGGTGCAGAACGTGAAGCGGCTGCCCGTGGTCGACGAGACGGACCGGCTGCTGGGCATCGTCAGCCGCAGCGATCTGCTACGGGTCTTCCTCCGGCGGGACCGGGCGATCCGCGAGGAGATCTCCCACGAGGTCGTCGGCCGCCTCGCCCGCCTCGGCGCCGCGGGCGTCACCGCCGAGGTCACCGAGGGCCAGGTCACGCTGCGCGGCACGGTGGACGACGCGCTCCTGATCCCCGTCCTCACCCGGATGTGCGCCGGGGTCGACGGGGTGGTGTCGGTGGCGGAGGAGGTACGGGTGGGGGCGTGACGCCCGCCGTCCGGGGCCCTGCGCCCGCCGTCCGGATCGGGCCCGTCCGGGTCAGGCCCGTCCGGGTCAGGCCCGTCCGGGTCAGGCGGAGACCGGTGCGGGCCGCCCCGTCGCGTGGATCCGGCGCCCGGTGAGGTGTACCGGGTCGAGGGCGATCCAGAGCGGGCGCGCGCCCACCCAGGGGTCGGAGTGGGCGGCCGCGGTCAGCCGCCGGTCCTCGGCCGGGTCGGTGACCGCCCGGGCCGGGCCCACCACCAGGACGCTCCACCCCTCGCCGAACGCGTCGTCGAGGTGGTCGACCTCCAGCGCGGCCCGGTCCCCGGCGGCCGCGGCCGGTCCGGACTCCGGGGCGGTGCGGAAGGCGATCCCGCCGTCGGTGACGGTGTAGTTCACCGGGAAGATCGCCGGGGCGTCGTCGACGGTCACCGCGACCCGGCCGACGCCGTGCGTCCCCAGATGGGTCCAGCAGGCCGCGGTGTCGAGCACCAGCACCTCGGGCCGGGCCGCGGCCCCGGCGAGCCCCGGCGGGAACTCCACGGTCCCGCCCACCAGCTCCGCCACCGTGGTGTCCAGCGCGTCGGCGAGCCGCAGCAGGAACTCGGCGCCCGGTTCGGCCGGGTCCTCCTCCACGTGCCGGAGGTAGCCGGGCGAGGCGCCCGCGCGGGCCGCGACCTCCGCCAGGCTCAGCCCGAGACGGCACCGCCGGAACCTCACCCGCCGCCCGAGGTCGCTGCCCGCCGGAGGCGTCGCGGATCCGGGCCCACGGTCCTGATCGGTCATGGTGCAGGTCCTTTCACGGTGGGGCGGGCGGGGGAACGTTCAGGAAGGCTTCCTGAAGGTGTGCGGGGCGAACTGTCCCGGACCGCCCGGGCCCGGCCCCCTCCCGCCCGCGGAGCGTCCCTGTTCCTGTCCACCCGCCCAGCCTCCGCCGCCCCGCCCGTACCGCGCATGGGCCGGTCGGCCCCCACCCGGGGCACGACGGCCCACCCGGCCCGGCCGGAGGACGCACCCGCCGCCCGCCCCGGACCGGCGGAAGGCGGACAATACGGGTAGATCCGCCTCCGCCCGCAGGGAGCGCCATGTCCGACACCCCGACCACACCGCCCACCGGCACCGCCATCCGCGTCTTCCTCGTCGACGATCACGAGGTGGTACGCCGGGGGCTGCGCGATCTGATCGACGACGCGCCCGGGATGGAGGTGGCCGGGGAGGCGGCGACCGCGGACCAGGCGGTGGCCCGGGGCCCCGCGCTCCGGCCCGATGTCGCCGTGCTCGACGTCCGGCTCCCCGACGGCGACGGCATCGCGGTCTGCCGGGAGCTGCGTTCGCGGATGCCCGGACTCGCCTGTCTGATGCTGACCTCGTTCGACGACGAGGACGCCCTGCTGGACGCGATCATGGCGGGCGCCGCGGGCTATGTGCTCAAGCAGATCCAGGGCGCCGACCTCGTCTCGGCGGTACGGACCGTGGCCACCGGGCAGTCGATGCTGGACCCGGCCACCACCGCCCGGCTGATGCGCTCGCTGCGCGGTCCCGGGGAGGCGAAGGCGCCCGAGGAGGAGCGGCTCGCGGTGCTGTCGGAGCGGGAGCGGGCCGTGCTGGAGCTGATCGGCGAGGGCCTCACCAACCGGCAGATCGCGCACCGGCTCCGGCTCTCGGAGAAGACGGTCAAGAACCACATCTCCCGGTTGCTCGGGAAGCTGGGCGTGGAACGCCGCGTCCAGGCCGCGGTCCTCGCCGCGCAGGCCCAGGAGCACGCACGGCCGCAGGACCACGGACCGTCCCACCGGCACCCGCCGCCCCCGGCCCGCGCCCCCTTCCCCGGCCACCGCCCCGGACACGGCTGACGGCCGCGCCGGGCCGCCTCACCCCTCCTCCGCCACCACCGGAACACGCCAGACCAGCGCGGTCCCCCCGCCCGGCCCGGACCGGGCGCCGACGGTGAGCGAGCCGCCCAGCAGATCGGCGCGTTCGGCGAGGTTGCGCAGACCGCTGCGGGCGGTCCCGGACAGGATGCCGACGCCGTCGTCGTCCACCGTCACCGTCAGGGTGCCGCCGCCGACGGCGACGGAGACCTCCGCCCGGCGGGCCCGTGCGTGGCGGGCCACATTGGTGAGCGCCTCGCCGAGCACCGCGACGACCTCCTCGGCCACCCCGGGCGGCACCTCCGTGTCGAGCAGGCCCTCCATCCGCAGGGCGGGCGTGAAGCCGAGGGCGGGCACGGCCGCGTCCACCGCCGCGACCACCCGGTTACGGAGCTTCGGGGCGGCGCCGGAGAGGTCGTGGGCGCGGAGGCCGAAGATCGTCGAGCGGATGATCTTGATGGTGGCGTCCAGGTCCTCGGCCGCCCGGGCCAGCCGCTCCGCCGCCTCCGGACGGTCCACGAACCGGCGCGCGCCCTGGAGCGTCAACCCGATCGCGAAGAGCCGCTGGATCGCCAGATCGTGCAGGTCACGGGCGATCCGGTCGCGGTCCTCGCGCAGGCTCGCCCGCTCCGCGTCGCGCCGCCGGGCGGCCAGTTCGAGGGCGAGCGCCGCCCGGTCGGCGAAGCCGGGGAGCGGGGTGACCTCGGCGCTGGTGAAGGGCGGGCGCCCGCGCCGCCGGGCCAGCACCAGCACCCCGCTCGGACGCTCCTCCGTACCGACCGCGACGGCCACCGCCGCGCCGCAGCCCGGCCAGCGGTCCGGCTGCGCCGTGACCCGCCCGTCGTGCTCCGCGTCCGCCACCGTGACCGGCCCGTCGCGGTCCAGCGCGGCGGCGGTCAGCGTCCCCCCGCCGCCGGGGAACGCCACGTCCCGGTGGTCCGCGGCCCGCTCGCCCCGGGCCAGCGAGCCGTGGACGGCACCGCCGGGCCCGACGAGGTAGAAGACCCCGGTGTCGGCGCCCGCGATGGCGACCGCCTGCTCCAGCATGCCGTCGAAGACCTCCGACTCCGCCGCCCCGGACAGCAGCGCGCGGGTCAGATCGGAACCGGCCGCCAGCCACCGCTGCCGGAGCCTGCCCCGTTCGTAGAGGCGGGCGTTGTCGAGGGCGAAACCGGCGGCGACGGCCAGCGTGGTCACCACCGCCTCGTCCTCGTCGTCGAAGTCGGCGCCGCCGCGCTTCTCGGTGAGGTAGAGATTGCCGAAGACCTCGTCGCGGACGCGGATCGGCACCCCGAGGAACGACCGCATCGGCGGGTGGTGCGGCGGGAATCCGGACGAGGCGGGGTGCCCGGCCAGCTCGGACAGGCGCAGCGGCCGCGGATCGCGGATCAGCTCGCCGAGCAGCCCGTGGCCCGAGGGCAGCTCGCCGATCCGGGCCCGTAGTTCGTCGTCGATGCCGACCGGGACGAACTCCGCGAGCCGGTGGTCGTCGCCGATGACGCCGAGCGCGCCGTAGCGGGCGTCCACCAACGTCACGGCCGCCCGCACGATGCCGTGCAGCACCTCGGGCAGCTCCAGCTCCGCCCCGACGGCGATGACCGCGTCGAGGAGTCCGTCGAGCCGGTCCCGGGCGCCGCGGACCTCGTCGACGCGTCCCCGCAGTTCGTCGAGGAGTTCGTCGAGCCGCAGCCGCGGGACCCTGCCCTTCCGCTGCGGGTCACCGGTCCCCATCGCCACCTCCGCCCGCGCGCGTGGCCCACCTTCACCGTAGTCCGGGCCCGGGCCGCCTTCCTGTCGAGCCCGCCCGGGGCCGCCTCAGAGCCGGAACCAGCGCTCCTCGCCCGGCGCGACGGTGCGGTGCCGGTCCCCGGGGAGGACGACCGGCAGCGGGCCCCGGGACGACGCCGGGACCCGGACCGCCAGCCGCCCCGGCAGCATCCGCAGCCGTACGCCCCGGTGCCCGCCGACGCAGCAGGTGAACGCGAACCGGGGGATCTCCCGCAGCGTCACCGGCGCCACCCGCAACCCCTCCGGGCCCGCCTCCAGACCGGTCAGCCCGCGCTCCACCAGGTCGACGGTGCCCGCCATCGCCCCCAGATGGATGCCCTCGCCCGTCGTCCCGCCCTGCAGATCGGCGACGTCACCGAGCAGCGCCTCCCGGCAGTGCGCCCAGGCGCCCGGCCCGTCCCCGCGGGTGAGCAGCCAGCCGTGGACGAGGCTGCTCAGCGTCGAGCCGTGGCTGCTGCGCCGCAGGTAGTAGTCGACCGTCGCGCGCCACAGCGCGTCGTCCAGCCGGTAGCCGAGCCGGGAGAACAGCGCGGCCAGCTCCGGCGGGCGGAAGAGGTATCCGAGCATCAGGGCGTCGGCCTGTTTCGACGCCTGGTAGCGGTTGACGGTGTCGCCCTCGGCCTCCAGGATCCGGTCCAGCCGGCGGATGTCGCCGTAACGGTCCCGGTAGCGCGCCCAGTCCAGCTCCGCCAGCTCGCCGTACCCCGCGAACTGGCTGAGCACGCCCCGGTGGAAGGGGAGGTACAGACGGCGCGAGAGCGTGTCCCAGCGGGCGAGTTCCTCGGCGTCGAGCCCGAGGTCCCCGGACAGCTCCGCGCGCCGGGCGGCGGGCAGTTCACCGAGCAGGTCGAGACCGCGGGCGAGCACCCAGGCGGCGGTCGCGTTGGTGTAGGCGTTGTCGTCGATGCCGGGCGCGGCGGCGTCCGGGTAGGCGTCGTGGTACTCGTCCGGCCCGACGACGCCGGTGAGCCGGTAGCGCTCCAGCGCCGGGTCGAAGGTCGCGGCTCCGGACCAGAAACGGGCGACCGCCAGCAGGATCTCCGCCCCGGCGGAGTACAGGAACCCGCGGTCGCCGGTGGTCTCCGCGTACCGCCAGACGTTGTGGGCGATGGCCGAGCCGACATGGCGCTGGAGGTGCGAGTGGTCGGGCAGCCAGCGCCCGGAGCGCGGGTTGAGATGCAGCGTCTGCGTCTCCTCGCGGCCCGAACTCGCGCTCTGCCAGGGGTACATGGCGCCCGCGCGGCCGGTGCGGAGCGCCGCCGCCCGCGCGGCCGGGAGCCGCCGGTGGCGATGCCGGAGCAGGGACCGCGCCACCTCCGGGAAGTGCAGACCGAGATAGGGCAGCACGAACAGTTCGTCCCAGAAGATGTGCCCCCGGTACGCCTCGCCGTGCAGCCCGCGCGCGGGGACACCGGCGTCGAGGTCGGCGGTGTGCGGGGAGAGCGTCTGCAGCAGATGGAACAGGTGCAGCCGCAGAATCCGGCCCGCCTCACCCGGCACCTCCAACTCCCCCTCCGCCCACAGCCGCGCCCAGGCCGCCTCATGGGTGGCGAGCAGCCGCGGCAGCGCCGGTGCCCGGGCGGCCTCGTCGCAGGCGGCGGCGGTGGGATCGGCGACCGGCCGGTCCAGGGAGGAGCGCAGCGCCAGGGTCTTCACCAGCGCCACCGTGCGGTGGGGCGCCACCGGCAGCCGGTACGTCCGGACGGCCCCGGTCTCCGTGACCGCCTCCCGGGCGGGGCACTCCGGGACGGTTTCGGTCCGGAGTGCCAGTGCGATCCGGATGCCCGGGTCGGTGGTCCGGCAGGTGAGCCAGGCGGTGCCGTCGGACCGGAACCCCGCCCGGTGGCCGGTGAGATGACGCCCTTCGAGGTTGCGGTAGCGCTCCACACCGCTGTTGGTGACGGCGCCGTCGAGCGCGGACTCGACCTCGACGGTGCCGCGCCAGCCGTAGGCACGGAACAGGGTGCGCTGCGCCGCCAGATCCGGGTCCCCCATGTGGACGATCCGCAGATGGCAGACGCGCAGCCCGCGCCCCTCGGCGTCCTCGAAGAACAGATACCGGTTCAGGACGCCGGTCCGCGGGTCGAGGCGGGCGGTGCAGTGGCGCGCCGCACCGGGCGTCAGCCAGGGGCCGGGCGGGGCGTCGTCGGGGCGGCAGCGGTAGCGCAGCAGCGTCCAGTTGGGCAGATTGACCAGGTCCTCGTTCTCGACCCGCCGGTCCGCGACCTCCGAGGTGCGCCGGTCGTAGCAGCCCGCGAGGTAGGTGCCCGGGTAGTGGACGGGTCCGGCGGGGCACTCGGGGGCGGAGCCGCGGGTGGCGAACCGGCCGTTGCCGAGCGTGCAGAGCGCCTCCACCAGCCGCTCGCGCTCCGGGTCGTAGCGGTCGTAGCGCCAGTCGGGGTCCGTCATCCGTGCTCCCTCCGTACGCGTCCGACCAGCGCCGTCAGCGTGTCGGTCGTCTCGTCGGCGCCCGCCTCGCGCAGCGCGGCGCGGGCGGCGCCGTCCGCGGTCCGGTCGATGCCGACGACGAGCCCGAAGCCGCCCCGCCGGGCCGCCCGCACCCCGGCGAGCGCGTCCTCGACGACCGCGGTCTCCGCCGGGCGGGCGCCGAGCAGGGCGGTGGCGTGCAGGAAGAGCGCCGGGTCGGGCTTCCCGGCGAGACCGTGCCGGGCGGCGTCCACGCCGTCCACGACCACGGTGAGGAGCCGGTCGAGCGCGGTGGCCGCGAGCAGGTCGCGGGCGTGCCGGGAGGCGGACACCGCGGCGCACGGCACCCCGTCGGCGCGCAGCGCCCGCAGCGCCGGTCCGGCGTCCGGGAACGCGGTGACGCCCTCGCTCCGCACCCGTTCGACGAACGCCCGCTCCTTGGCCGCGGCGACCGCCCACACGGTGCCGAAGCCGGGCGGATCGCCCGGGGTGCCCGTCGGGAGGGCGATGCCCCGGGCGGTGAGGAAGGCGGCGGCGCCGTCGTGGCGGGACTTCCCGTCGACGAACCGGCGGTAGTCGGCGTCGCCGTCGAACGGCGGCTGCGCGCCGCCCGCGACGGCCCGGAGGCAGGCGTCCAGCGCGGTCCGCCACGCCGCGGCGTGCAGCCGGGCGGAGTCGAGGAGGACGCCGTCGGTGTCCAGGACGACCGCGCGCAGCGGGCCGGTCGGCGGGCCGGGGGAGTTCACCTGAAGCCTCCTCGCGCACGGCGTACGGACCGCCCGGGCACCCTGCGACGGCCCCCGGGCGCAGCCCCGCCGGGGAGCGCCCGCGCCCGGACCCCGGTCGGCCGTGGTCCCTTCCAGGGTTCCGCGAACCGGCGCCGCCGCAACCGGGAGCGGCCCGGCGCCGGACGGCCCCTCCCCGCCCGGCATGCGCCGCGCACCCCGCCGCGGGACGGTGGGAGCAGGCCGCCCGCCCGGACGGCGCGGCGCGCACCGGCCACCGACCGGACCCCGCACCCCGCCCGTCCACCCCGTCACGCGGCCCGCACCCGCACGATGAGGAACGCCCCATGACCGCCCAGCACTTCACCGTCGCCGATGTGATGACGCGGCAGGTCGTCGCGGTCCGGCGGGACGCCGGATTCAAGGAGATCGTCGCGGCGATGGCCCGGTGGAAGGTGACCGCCGTGCCCGTCGTCGAGGGCGCGGACCGGGTCGTCGGGGTGGTGTCCGAGGCCGATCTGCTGGCGAAGGAGGAGTTCCACGACCACCGCACCGGGATGATCGAACAGCGGCGCCGCCTCGACGCCACCGCCAAGGCGGGCGCCCGCCGCGCCGAGGACCTCATGGCCGCACCCGCCGTCACCGTCGGCACCGGCGCGTCCCTGCCCCAGGCCGCCCGGCTGATGGCCACCCACCACGTCAAACGGCTGCCGGTCGTCGACGAGGACGGGACCCTCCGCGGCATCGTCAGCCGCGCCGACCTGCTCAAGGTGTTCCTCCGCCCAGACCGGGACCTCGCCGCCGAGGTACGCCGCGAGGTCGTCGAACCGCTCTTCCCGGACGCGCCCCGGCGGATCGGCGTCACCGTCGACGGCGGCGTCGTGACCCTCTCCGGCGAGGTCACCGACACCGCGGTCGTCCCGCTCGCCGCCCGTCTGACCCGCGCCGTGGAGGGCGTGGTGGACGTACGGTGCGAGCTGACGCCCCGGGCGGCCCCGTAACGCCCCACCGGCCGTCTCATCACTCCTCCGCGGGCGGCACCGCGACCACCGGACAGGCCGCACGGTGCAGCAGCCCGTGGACCGTCGACCCGAGCCGCCCGCCGTGGCTCCCGCGGCCGACGACCACCGCGAGGGCGGCGTACGAGACCCGGCTCAGCTCCTCGACCGGGCGGCCCCGGACGACCTGTTGCTCCACCGGGACCTCGGGGTAGCGCTCGGCCCACCCGGCGACCGCCTCGGACAGCGCGCGGCGGCGTTCGAGCAGGTCCTCCTCGGTGTCGTCCCGGTAGGGGAACGGGCCGGGCCACACCCAGACCGCCCGCAGCCGCGCCTCGCGCAGCGCCGCCTCGGCCACCGCGAAGCCGACGGCCGCCCGGCAGCCTGGCCCGCCGTCCACCCCGACGACGACCAGCGGCGGATGGACCGCCGGACGCTCCGGGTCGCGGACCACCACGACCGGGCAGTGGGCCCGCGCGGCCAGCGGGATCGCCACCGACGCCTCCCCGAGGACCTCGGCGACCCGGCCCAGGCGCCGCGACCCCAGCACCGCGAGCGCGGCGTCCGCCGTCCGGTCCCGCAACACGGCGACCGGCGGCCCGTCCAGGAACTCCGTCGCGGTCCACAGCCCGCTGTGCAGCTCCCGCACCAGGTCCTCCGCCGTCGCCAGGGCCGACTGCGCGCGGATCAGCAGGGTGCTGCGGCGGGTGAACGCGCCGTACCGCAGCGGCGGCGCGACGGTGACCAGCCGCAGCCGCACCCTGCGGTGCGCGGCCTCGTCGGCGGCCCACACCAGCGCCGGGACCGACAGCTCCTGCGGGTCCACACCGACCAGGACGTCGTTCATCTCCGGCTCCGTACCCCGTCCCTCAGCTCCGGCGCCGCACCGCGCGACCGCCGGTCGTCCCCGTCACGGCTCCTCCTCGGGCTCCTCGGGCGCCTCGGCGGTGGCCGGGCGCCGCTGCGGGACGACGGCCACCGGGCAGACCGCGTGGTGCAGCGCCCGGTGGACGACGCCGCCGAACTCCCGCCCGAAGACACCGCCGCGCCGCCGCGCCCCGAGCACCAGCAGATCGGCGGCGGCCGACCATGCGGTCATCGTCCGGCGCGCGGTCCCCTCGGGCGTGCTCCGGCGCAGCCGCACCCCGGGACGGTCGCGGACCGCGGCCGCCAGCGCCTCGTCGAGCAGCTCCCCGGCGCGCTGTGCATGGTAGGTGCCGGGCGCACCGGCCAGCAGCGGATGGTCGGCCGGTTCGTGGAGCGGCCGCCGCCAGGTGCGGACCGCGTCCAGCTCCGCGTCCCGCACCGCCGCCGCCCGGAACGCGAACCGTACGGCCGGGGAGTCCACGTCGTGGTCGCCGATGCCCAGCAGCACCCGCCCGTGCTCACCGTCCAGGGCCTGCCGGTCCCCCCGGACGACGACGACCGGGCAGTGCGCGCGGGCGGCGACCAGCAGGCTGACGGAGCCCAGCAGCAGACCGGCCACCGCGCCCCGCCCGCGGTCCGCGACGACCAGGAGGACGGCCTCCTGCGCCGCGTCGAGCAGGGCGGTCGCCGCGTCGGTGGCGGCGACGTCCGCCGTGACGGCCAGGCCCGGCGCCCGCTGTCCGGCGCGTTCGGCCGCGGCGGCGGCGATCGTCTCGGCGAGCAGCTGCTCCGCGGGCCGGTCCGCGGCCGGGTCCGGCTCCACGCCCTCGTACCGCTCCCACAGCGAGGCGTGCACCACCCGCAGTGGACGTCCGTGCCGTACGGCCTCGTCGGCGGCCCAGTCGACGGCCGTCAGGCTCGCGTCGGAACCGTCGACGCCCACCACCACGGGAAGCTCCATCGTCGCCACCGCCTTCCGGCTCCGGGACCTCCTCCCACCCTCGCGCCGCGGCGGCCGCCCGGCCAGGGCCGACCGGCCCCGGACGCGGCCCGCCCGGACCTCCCCGACGGCCGCGCGCCACCGCCGAAAATACCCGCCGTACCCGGTCTGACCTGCCCTGTCGCGGATCGGTCCCGGTCTTTGCAGCGGGCCGCCGGGCGGTGCGGCGTCCAGGCATACTTCGGGCATGGTCATGACCGTCCTCCTCTTCGCTCTCTTCGGTCTCAGCGTCCGGCAGGACCGCCGCAGGTTCCGTAACGCGGTCCTCCTCGGACTGGCGCTGCTCAGCCTCTCGGGCTGGCTCCTCGGCAAGGTCGGTCAATTGCCTCCCGGTGTGGCCGTCGCGGCCTATCTGCTGGTCTTCGCGGTGCCCGTCGTCGGCGTGGTGGCGCTCGGCGGCTTCCTGGTGGCCAACGGCGTCACCATGGCCCGCAGGGAAGGGCTCCGCCCGGCCAATCTCCTCTCCGGTCTGCTGGGCGTGGCCGTCTTCGGTCTGGTCGCCCTGCTGGTCGGGCTGGGCCGACTCCAGGGCACGCCCCTCCTCCCCGTCGCCGTGGCGGTGCTCCTCCTCGCCGCCTACGTCTCCTTCCTCTTCCTCTGCTTCCTCGCCTACGCCTTCCTCTACGGCCGGATCGCGGTCCGCGGCGACGTCGACTACGTCGTCATGCTGGGCTCCGGGCTGATCGGCGGCGAGCGGGTGCCGCCGCTGCTCGCCTCCCGGCTGCGCAAGGGCCTGGAGATCCACGACGCGCAGCTCGCCCGCGGCGGCCCGGCGCCGGTCCTGCTCACCTCCGGCGGCCAGGGGCCGGACGAGAAGCTGCCGGAGGCCGAGGCGATGGCCCGCTGGCTGGTCGAGCAGGGCGCCCCGGCCGACCACGTCCAGGAGGAGAACCGCTCCCGGACCACCGACGAGAACCTCCGTTTCAGCCACGAGATCATGACCGCCGGGAAGCCCGACTACCGCTGTGTCGTGGTCACCAACAACTTCCACGCCTTCCGCGCCGCCATGACGGCCCGTCAGTCCGGCGTCCCCGGTCAGGTGCTGGGCTCGCCGACCGCGCGGTACTTCCGGCCGAGCGCCACCCTCCGCGAGTTCGTCGCGGTGTTCTGGGAGCACAAGCTGGTCAACCTGGGCGTCTGCGCCGCCCTGATCGCCCTGGTGGCCTTCGTCGCGACCCGCGGCTGACCCGGACCGGCCGCCCCCTCCTCCGGAGGTACCGGACGGCATCGCCCGGGGACGCGCGACAATGGACCGCAGATATCCCGTTGGGGTGGATATCGGGAGGGACCAGAACACGATGAGGCACCGCAGTGTCGCCGATCTGATGACGCCCGGCGCCGTCGCCGTACAGCTCGGCACGGCGTTCGGTGAGATCGCGCGGCTGCTGGACGAGTACGACATCAGCGCGGTACCGGTGGTGGACGGGGCGGGCCGCACGCTCGGCGTCGTCTCCGAGGCCGATCTGCTGCGACGGCACATCGACCGGACGCCGTCGAACACCGCCGCCTCGCTCATGACCAGCCCCGCCGTGGTGGCGCGCCCGCAGTGGAGCGCGATCCGGGCGGCCCGGGTGATGGAGGAGAAGGGCGTCAAGCGGCTGCCGGTGGTCGACGAGGAGGGGCTGCTCATCGGCGTGCTCAGCCGCGGCGACCTCGTCCAGCTCTTCCTGCGGCGCGACCGCGCGATCCAGGAGGAGATCCTGGAGGACGTGCTGACCCGCACGCTGAACGTCCCGCCGTCCGCCGTCACCGTGGAGGTCTCGGACGGCACCGTCACGCTCAGCGGCACCCTCGCGCGCCGCAGCCTGGTCGTCGTGGCGGTGCGGCTGTGCGAGAGCGTCGACGGCGTCGTCGAGGTGATCAATCGCCTCACCTACGAGACGGACGACCGCGCGGCCCTGAAGGACCGGACGCCGATCGAGCCGCCGGAGCCCGTCTGACCTGAGACGACACCATCCGCCGCGGCAACCGCCCGGCGGGTGGGGTGGACTTACTAGGACGTCCAACTATATCTTCGGGGCCAAGGCCCGCGGTGCAGGGAAGCCGGTGTGAATCCGGCGCGGTCCCGCCACTGTGACCGGGAAGCACGCCCTTCGGAGAGAAGGCCACTGACGGAGGAAGAACACCGTCGGGAAGGCCGGGGGCGCGCGCAGATCCGGGAGTCAGGATACCGGCCGCGGGGTGTTCCGTGTTGTCCACGAGGATGGAGCAGACACGCATGGCACCGGTCCGTTTCCACGACCCAGGTGAACCGGCGCGGCGAGCGACGACGTCCGCCCGAAGGGCCCCCACGCGGCGCTCGTGACGGCGCCCGGCGGCGTCCGCACCCCCTGTGACGACGCCCCGGCCCGCCCCCGAACCCCGCGACGGCCCCCGGCCATCGTGTCCCGCGGCAGGCCCCCGCACCCCACCGGGTGCGCCCCCGGCCTGCCGCGCCCTCCCCGGATCGCACCTGACGAGAGCAGGCATCTCATGGTCCGTGAACTGACGCACTTCATCGGCGGCGCCCCCGCCCCCGGCACCTCGGGGCTCTTCGCCGACGTCCATGACCCCAACACCGGGCAGGTCCAGGCCCGCGTCCCGCTCGCCGGGCGGGCCGACACCGAGCGGGCGATCGCCGACGCCGCCGCGGCCCAGCCGGAGTGGGCCGAGTGGAATCCGCAGCGCCGCGCCCGGGTGCTGCTGAAATTCCTCCAACTCGTCGAGGGCGAGCGGGACCAGCTCGCCCGGCTGCTCTCCTCCGAACACGGCAAGACCGTCGAGGACGCCCACGGCGACCTCCAACGCGGCCTGGAGGTCGTGGAGTTCGCCGCCGGGATCCCGCATCTGCTCAAGGGCGAGTTCACCGACAACGCCGGGCGCGGCATCGATGTGCACTCGCTGCGCCGCCCGCTCGGCGTCGTCGCCGGGATCACCCCGTTCAACTTCCCCGCCATGATCCCGCTCTGGAAGGCCGCACCCGCCCTGGCCTGCGGCAACGCCTTCATCCTCAAGCCCTCCGAACGCGACCCGTCCGTCCCGTTGCGGCTCGCCGAACTCTTCCTGGAGGCCGGTCTGCCGCCCGGCGTGCTGAACGTCGTCAACGGCGGCAAGGAGGCGGCCGACACCCTCCTCGCCGACCCCCGCGTCCAGGCCATCGGCTTCGTCGGCTCCACCCCGATCGCCGCCGACGTCTACGCCACCGCCGCCCGCCACGGCAAGCGCGCCCAGTGCTTCGGCGGTGCCAAGAACCACCTCATCGTGATGCCCGACGCCGACCTCGACCAGGCCGTCGAGGCGCTGATCGGCGCCGGGTTCGGCTCCGCGGGCGAGCGCTGCATGGCCGTCTCCGTCGCCGTCCCGGTGGGCGAGGAGACCGCCGACCGCCTCGTCGCCCGCCTCAAGGAGCGCATGGGCACCCTGCGCATCGGCACCTCCGACGACCCGGACGCCGACTTCGGCCCGATGGTCGGCCGCGACGCCGTCGACCGGGTGCGCCGCTACGTCGACATCGGCGTCAACGAGGGCGCCGAACTCGTCGTCGACGGCCGCGGCTTCACCCTCCCCGGCCACGAGAACGGCTTCTTCGCCGGTGCCTCCCTCTTCGACCGGGTCAGCCCCGCCATGCGGATCTACCGCGAGGAGATCTTCGGCCCGGTCCTCAGCGTGGTGCGCGCCGCCGACTACGAGGAGGCGCTGCGGCTGCCCAGCGAGCACCCGTACGGCAACGGCGTCTCCCTCTTCACCCGGGACGGCGACACCGCCCGCGACTTCACCCGCCGCGTCGACACCGGCATGGTCGGCGTCAACGTCCCGATCCCGGTGCCCGTCGCGTACCACACCTTCGGCGGCTGGAAGCGGTCCGGCTTCGGCGACCTCAACCAGCACGGGCCCGACGCCATCCGCTTCTACACCCGCACCAAGACCGTCACCTCGCGCTGGCCCTCCGGGGTCAAGGAGGGCGCGACCTTCACCCTGCCGACGATGGGATGAGGGCGATGACCACCACCCTCACCAAGGACCAACTCGCCCTCGCCGAGGTCACCCTCGACTTCACCGAGGAACACCTCACCCCGCACGCCGTCGCCTGGGACCGCGACAAGCACTTCCCCGTCGACGTCCTGCGCAAGGCCGCCGGACTGGGCCTCGGCGGCATCTACGTACGCGAGGAGTCCGGCGGCTCCGGGCTGAGCCGCGCCGACGGCGTCGTCATCTTCGAGGTCCTGGCCACCGGCTGCCCCTCCATCGCCGGATACCTCTCCATCCACAACATGGTCGCCTGGATGATCGACCACTACGGCGACGAGCCCCAGCGCGCCCGCTGGCTGCCGGACCTCTGCGCCATGGACGCACTCGGCAGCTACTGCCTGACCGAACCGGGCGCCGGCTCCGACGCCGCCGCCCTGCGCACCCGCGCCGTCCGCGACGGCGACGACTACGTCCTCACCGGCGTCAAACAGTTCATCTCCGGCGCCGGTGCCTCCCAGGTGTACCTCGTGATGGCCCGCACCGGCGGCGAGGGGCCGGGCGGCGTCTCCGCCTTCGTCGTCGAACGCGACGACCCGGGCCTGTCGTTCGGGCCCAACGAGCAGAAGATGGGGTGGAACGCGCAGCCCACCCGGCAGGTGGTGCTCGACGGCGTCCGTATCCCCGCCGACCGGATGCTCGGCGCCGAGGGCGACGGCTTCCGCATCGCCATGGCGGGCCTCAACGGCGGGCGCCTCGGCATTGCCGCCTGCTCGCTCGGCGGTGGCCGCAGCGCCCTCCACCGCAGCCTGGCCTACCTCGCCGACCGGGAGGCGTTCGGCGCCCCGCTGCTCGACGCCCAGGCGCTCCGCTTCCGCCTCGCCGACATGGCGACCGAACTCGCCGCCGCCCGCGCCCTGGTGCGGCAGGCGGCCGAGGCGCTGGACGGCGGCGACCCGCAGGCGCCGCAGTTGTGCGCGATGGCCAAGCGGTTCGCCACCGACACCGGCTACACCGTCGCCGACCGGGCCCTGCAACTCCACGGCGGCTACGGCTATCTCAGCGAGTACGGCATCGAGAAGATCGTCCGGGACCTCCGGGTCCACCAGATCCTGGAAGGGACCAACGAGATCATGCGGCTCATCGTGGCCCGCGGCCTGACGGAGGTCGCCCGATGACCGCATCCGACGACCCGGTCCTCACCGAGGTGACGGGCCGCACCGGCCGCCTCACCCTCAACCGCCCCCGGGCCCTCAACGCCCTCACCCACCCCATGGTCCACCGGATCTCCGAGACGCTCGACGCCTGGGAGCACGACCCGGCCGTACGGACCGTGGTACTCACCGGCGCGGGGGAGCGCGGACTCTGCGCGGGCGGCGACATCCGCGCCATCCACGACGACATCCGCGCGGGCGGCGGCAGCGCCTCGGCCGCCTTCTGGCGCGACGAGTACCGCCTCAACGCGCGGATCGCCCGCTACCCCAAGCCGTATGTGGCGCTCATGGACGGCATCGTGATGGGCGGCGGCGTCGGCGTCTCCGCGCACGGCACCGTCCGCATCGTCACCGAACGGACCCGGATCGCCATGCCGGAGACCGGCATCGGCTTCGTCCCCGACGTCGGCGGCACCTACCTCCTGGCGCTCGCCCCCGGCGAACTGGGCACCTACCTCGCGCTGACCGGGCAGCCGGTCGGCGCCGGGGACGCGCTGCGCTGCGGTCTGGCCGACCACTTCGTCCCCTCCGACCGGCTGCCGGGCCTCCTCGCCGCGCTGGCCGACCGCGAGGTCCACGACGTCCTCCCGGCCTTCGTCGGCGAGGCACCGCCCGGCAGCCTCGACTCCCGGCGCGAGTGGATCGACCACGCCTTCGCGGCGGACACGGTCGAGGAGATCGTGGACCGGCTCCTCGGCAGCGGTCGGCCCGCCGCGAAGGAGGCCGCCACCACGCTCCTCGCCGCCTCGCCCACCTCGCTGAAGGTCACCCTCGCCGCCCTGCGGAAGGCACCCGGCCTCGGCCCGCTGGAGGCGGTGCTGGAGCAGGAGTACCGCGTCTCCTGCGCCACGCTCACCGCCCCCGACCTGGCCGAGGGCATCCGCGCCCAGGTGATCGACAAGGACCGCACGCCCCGCTGGTCGCCCGCCACCCTCGCCGAGGTGACCGACGCCGACGTGGCGCGCTTTTTCGCCCCGCCCGCCGACCGGCCGCTGCGCCTGGTCACCGACGCCGCACCCCAGGAGGTCCCGTGGTGAACATCGCCTTCATCGGACTCGGTCACATGGGCGGCCCCATGGCCGCCAACCTCGTCCGCGCAGGTCACCAGGTGCTCGGCTACGACCTCGACGCCGCCTCCCTCGCCGAGGCGGCTGCCGCGGGCGTCACCCCCGCCGCCTCGGCGCCGCAGGCCGCGGCCGGGGCCGACGTGGTCGTCACCATGCTCCCCATGGGCCGCCACGTCCTCGCGCTCTACCGGGACGAGGGCCTGCTCGCCGCCGCCGCGCCGGGCACCCTCTTCGTCGACTGCTCCACCATCGACGTGGCCGACGCCCGCCTCGCCCACCGGGCGGCCACCGACGCGGGCCACCGGGCGCTGGACGCACCCGTCTCCGGCGGGGTGGTGGGCGCCGAGGCGGCCACCCTCACCTTCATGGCGGGCGGCGGCGCGGCCGAGTTCGCCGAGGCCGAACCGCTCCTCGCCGCCATGGGGAAGAAGGTGGTCCACTGCGGCGACGCGGGCGCCGGACAGGCCGCGAAGATCTGCAACAACATGATCCTCGGCATCTCGATGATCGCGGTCAGCGAGGCGTTCGTCCTCGGCGAGAGCCTGGGCCTGTCCCACCAGGCGCTCTACGACGTCGCCGCCGCCGCATCCGGCCAGTGCTGGGCGCTGACCACCAACTGCCCGGTCCCCGGCCCCGTCCCGACGAGCCCCGCCAACCGCGACTACCGCCCCGGCTTCGCCGCCCCCCTCATGGCGAAGGACCTGGGGCTGGCCGCCAACGCCGCTCGCGCCGGAGGGGTCGACGCCCGCCTCGGCCTCCAGGCGGCCCGGCTGTACGAGGAGTTCGGCGCCGCCGGGGGAGCGGACCGGGACTTCTCCGCCATCGTGGCGGCCATCCGGGAACGCTCCGGCGCCCCGCAGGCGGCCGTGGAGGGCCCGTCCTGACCCGCGCGGGTGCGACCGGGGCCCGCCACGGCGCGGGCCCCGGTCCGGTCAACCGGCCTGCGCGCTGTCCTTGTGGGCGCCCCAGCCGTGCCACCGGTCGATCTCGATCCAGGCGGTCACCCGGGCCCGGTCCCGCCGCGGGTACGGGGTGCCGAGGTAGTGGTGGGCCAGCCGGTCGATGTCCGTCAGCTCCCCGTCCGGCCGCAGCTCGGTGACGCGGCCGACGAGGCTGAGATGGGTGTACCAGTCGCCCTCGTCGAGCACGGTGAGCGTCACCCGCGGATCGTCGCGGACATGCGTCAGCCGCCTGCGGCCCTCGTCCATGTTGACCATGACGCGGCCGTTGTCCCAGAGGTACCAGGTGGCCGTGGAGACGGGCTGACCGTCCGGCCGCAGGGTCGCGATGACGGCGGGGTTGGCCTTCGCCAGCATGGCGGTGGCTGCCTCGGGCAGCGGAGGCTTCGACATGGGCACACCTCACGGTCGGGCCGGTGGACGGGAACGGGCGGCTGACGGGCGCCGGGCCGCGCGCCTGCGGCGGGCACCGGAGCCCCCGGGACATGCTGTCCGCTCCCCGCCCCGACCGCCATCCCGCGGGGGCCGCTCCCGTGAACGGCCCGCACCGGGCCCGCCTCCGCACACCCCCGCCCACCGCGCGCCGGGCCCCCCGCCGACGTACCGTTGACGCGGAAATCCCCGCTCCCACCCCGCCCGCCGCCCGCGTCCGCGGCGCCCCGGGCCGGAAGGTGCGCCATGACCAGAGTCCGCGACGCGCTCACCGCCGCACCGGACATCGGCGGCCTCACCACCGTCGTCACCGGCGGCTCCCGCGGTCTGGGCCTCCTCCTCGGCCGCCGCTTCGCCCGGTACGGCTGCCGGGTGGTGCTGCTCGTCCCGGACGCCGCCGACCTCGACCGGGCGGTCCGGTTCGCCGGACGGGGCGCCGGGGGCCCGGTGCGCGGCGCCGTCTGCGACGTACGGGACGCGGCGGCGGTCCGCGACCGGTTCGCGGAGATCGCCGAGGACGAGGGCGGCATCGACATCACCGTCGCCGCCGCGGGCCTCCTCCAGGTCGGCCCGGCGGAGGCGCTCGGCCCCGACGGCTTCCGCCGGGCGCTGGACGCGGTCTTCACCGGTGCCCTGCACACCTCCCTCGCCGCCCTGCCCCACCTGCGGCGCAGCCCGGTCGGCGGCCGCCTCGGGCTGATCGGGTCGGTGGGCGCGCCGGTGCCCGTACCGCATCTGGTGCCGTACGCCTGCGCCCGGTCGGCCGTCGGCGCCCTCGCGGCGGGGCTGCGCGCCGAGGAGGCGGCGCACGGCGTCACCGTCACCGCCGTCCACCCGGGTCCGGTACGCACCGGTGCGCCGCTGCGGGCGTACTTCGGCGGTGACCGGCGGCGGGAGTACGCCTGGTTCTCGGCGCTGGCCGGGCTGCCGCTGCTCTCCATGGACGCCGAACGGGCCGCCGACCGGATCGTCACCGGGATCCGGCGCCGCCGCCCGCGGATCGTCCTCACCCCGGCCGCCCGGCTCGGCGCCGTGGCGGGCGGGGTGGCGCCGGTGACCACCGGCCGTCTGATGGCCGCCGTCGCCCGCGCACTGCCGCGCGGCGACGCCCCGGCGACGGTGACCGGCGCCGAGGTCGCCGCCGACGACCAGCCGCCCGCGCCCCGGCTACGCGCCGTCCTCGGTGTCCTCGACGCCCGTGGCGCCGCCCGCTGCAACGCACGCATCCGCAAAGACCGGTGACGGGATCCGGTCGCAGATTGACGTGTTCCGCGCCCCGGAAACGGCCGAGCGCGCCGCCCGGCGGGGTGCCGGTGGCGCGCTCGGCCGACGGAGCCGGGGCCCCGTCGGTGGTGCGGGTGTCACTCGCCGACGACGCCGGACTTGTCGATGGTGACCTTGGCCTTGGGGGCACCGCTCTGCGAGCCGAGGGCCTCGATCTTGGTCACCAGGTCCTGGCCCTCGACGACCTCGCCGAAGACGACGTGCTTGCCGTCGAGCCAGGAGGTGACGACGGTGGTGATGAAGAACTGCGAGCCGTTGGTGTTGCGGCCGGCGTTCGCCATCGACAGCAGGAACGGCCGGTCGTGCTTGAGCTGGAAGTTCTCATCGGCGAACTTCTCGCCGTAGATGCTCTTGCCGCCGGTGCCGTTGTGGTTGGTGAAGTCACCGCCCTGGAGCATGAACTGCGGGATGACGCGGTGGAAGCCGGAACCGGCGTAGCCGAAGCCGTGCTGGCCGGTGGCGAGCTCACGGAAGTTGGCGGCGGTCTTCGGCACGACGTCGTCGTACAGCTTGAAGACGATGCGGCCCTCAGGCTTGTCGTTGATGGTGATGTCGAAAAATACGTTGGTGCTCATGGAGGCATTGTGGCACCCGGTGTGCCCCGTCCCGTGCGCACCCTCGGCCCCGCGCGGCTACGGCGCCGGGGTGTCGTCCGTGGTGGCCCGCAGGTCGGCGAGGAGTTCGGCCTGTCCGGCGAGGACACCCGTGAGGATCGTCCTGGCGACCTTGAGCAACTCCGCCACCTGCGGGTTGGCCAGCGAGTAGTGGACGGTCGAGCCCTCTTTACGGGTGGTGACCAGCTTCGCCCGCCGCAGGACCGCGAGCTGCTGCGACAGATGCGCCGGTTCCAGACCGACCTCGGGCAGCAGCTCCGCCACCGCGTGCTCCCGCTGGCTCAGCAGCTCCAGGACACGGATCCGCGCCGGGTGCCCCAGCGTCTTGAAGAACTCGGCCTTGAGTTGGTACAGCGGCGTGCTCATCGCGCCCCCACTTCTCCGGCGCGGCGGGAGCGCCCGGTCGGGCCCTCCGCGGCGTACCGCGTCCATCCGCTCGTCGACGACATCGGTTTCCTCCTCCCGCGCGGTGACGGGGCGGCCGACGCGCGGGATCCGGAGCCACCTGAGGCCGACGTGGTGACCTCGGCGATCGCCAAGATTATCAACTCCGCCGGTCACCGGAGGCGGCCCGGGGCGGGCGCCCGGCGGCTCGCGGACCGGCTCACAGGGGCAGACAGACTCGGACGGTCTTCCCCTCGCCGTCCGCGTCCGGGAGCACCCCGGCGGTACCGCCCAGACCGAGGGTGAGTTCCATGACGGTGGCCAGCCCGCCGTCCTCGCTGCCGACCGTGGCGCCGTACAGCGTCGGCAGGTACGGGTGCCGGTCGTGGACCGCGACGACCAGCCGGTCCCGGCGGGCCGCGTAGACGACGGTCAGCTGGGTGGAGAGCGGTGCGGCGTGCCGGACGCTGTTGGTGACCAGCTCGGCGAGGATCAGCAGCGCCGGGCCGACGGTCGGGTGGTGCGCGCCGATGTGCCACTCCGCCAGGACCTGCTCGGCGGTCTCCCGCGCCACCCGGACCGCCGCCGGGACGGTGGGCAGGGTGAGGACGTGACGCTGCCGCAGCGATTCCAGCCCCGCGATCACCGCTCCTCCCGGTGGCCGGGCCCTGATGCAAAGGTCATCACCACAGCATCTAATCAATTGCGAACTTTCGCAATTCCGCAGCTCAAGGCGGTGCCCCGGCCCGGCGTGGCCGGGGCGTCAGCGCACCACGGGCTGCGCCGGAACGGTGACCGGGAGGGGGAGCGGCGCAGCGGTCAGGGCGCCGGGACCGCGCCGGGCGAGGCGGAGCACGGCGGCGGACACCCGGGCGACGGCGTCCGGGACCTGACGGAAGCTCGGGAAGTCGTTGATGTCGACGACCACCGGACCGTCGGGCCCGAACAGGACGTCGATGCCGTAGAGGTCGAGCCCGAAGGCGGCGCCCGTCTCGGCGGTGATGCGGGCGACCTCGGCGGAGAGCGGGACGCACCGCTCGCGGACCGCGCGCCCGGGGTGGAGCGGGGAGCGGCGCTCGGTGGCGAACAGCTCCCCGGCGACGCTGTAGACCTTGAGATCGGTACCGGAGTTGGGGACGTACGGCTGGGCGATCAGCAGCCCGGTGGCGGGTGCCTGGTCCGTGGCGGTCAGCTCGCCCGGGTCGCGGACCAGCCGGACGGCGCGCCCGGAGCTGCCGTCGGCGGGCTTGACCACGAGCGGGAACTCCGCCTCGGGTATCCGCGCGAACTCCTCGGCGCGGGCGGCCGCGTACGTCACCGGGACGGGCAGCCCGTGGGTGCGGGCGATGACCGCGGCGAGCGCCTTGTCGCGGACGCCGCGGATGGCCCGCACATCGTTGACGGTCGTCAGACCGGTGTGTGCGGCGGCCTCCAGCAGGGTGAGACCCGGGCCGCCGGAGACGGTTTTCAGCACCCAGGCGTCGTGGTCCCCGGCGGTGAGGGCGGAGGACAGCGGCAGCAGCGAGCGGCCGGGCCGGACGATGTCCACCGTGTGGCCCCAGGCGCCGAGTTGGGCGATCACCTCCCGGGGCATCCCGTCGTGGCGGTACTCCTCCTCCACCAGGAAGCAGAGCCTCATCGATGACACCCCGATCGCCGCACGTCCACCGTCCGCCCGGCAGATCCTTGACCTTTGACATGCGGGATCCTACGCGGGCGCCCGGCACCCGGCCGCCGGGGTCGCGGGCGGCGGCGCGGGAGCGCGCGACGGCGCCCGGCCGGGGGTGGTGGCCGGGCGCCGCAGCGGAGTCAACGGGGAGCGGGGGCCCGGCACTTCGGTGCCGTCCGGCCGCTCCCGGCGAGGTCAGTCCTCGTAGTAGTTGTTGACGATCACATCGGGCTCGTCGTCGTCGAACGCCTCGTTGAGCAGCGCGCCGCCGACCAGACCGGCCGCACCGGCGCCGATGAGCGCGCCGGTGCCGAACCGGCGGCCCTGCTGCGGCTGTTCGGGCTGCGGGTACCCCTGCTGCGCGGGCGCCGCCTGCGGGTAGCCCGGCTGGGCGGGCTGCTGCGGGTACCCGGCCTGCGCGTACCCCTGCTGCGGGGCGGTGTAGTACGGCGGCGGGGTGGTCTGGACGCGCTGGGCGCAGCCGGGGCACGAGGTGATCTGACGCGGGACGCCCCACTGCGGCGACCACATGACGGGCGTCGTGCCGGGGCCGTGCGAGGGGTCGAAGAAGCAGGTCATGTCGGTGGCTCCGATCGGTGCGGGGTGGGCGGCGGGGTCCGGCACGGTGGCGTGACCGGACGGCGGGAAGGCGGCGGGCTCCGGCGGGAGCGGGGGCGTCGGCGGCATCGCGGGCGCGGGCGGCGCCGGTGCCGCGATGGGCGCCGGGGCGGCCGGTTCGGGGCGCAGGACGTCGACGCCGTAGTCCTGGGCGATCCCGGCGAGCCCGGAGGCGTAACCCTGGCCGACGGCACGGAACTTCCACTCCGCGCCGTGGCGGTACAGCTCGCCGAAGACCATGGCGGTCTCGGCGCCGCCCGCGCCGTGCAGGTCGTAGCGGGCGAGCGGGGTGCCGTCCGTGGCGGTCACCTGGATGTGGGCGGCGGCGACCTGCGCGAAGCTCTGGCCGCGTTCCTCCGCCTCGTAGAGCGAGACCGGGAAGACGATCTTGGTGACGGCGGCGGGGACGGCGCCGAAGTCGATGTCGATCCGGGCGTCGTCGCCGCTGCCGTCATGCGGCGGGGCGGCGAGCGTCACCGCGCCCTCGGGGCTGCGGAGGTTGTTGAAGAAGACGAAGTGCGCCTCGGACAGCACCTTCCCGGAGCCGTCGCAGAGCAGCGCGCTCGCGTCCGGGTCGCAGCCGGTGCCTTCGGTCCGCCAACCCAGCCCCACCCGTACGGCGGTCAGGCCGGGGGCCTGTTTGCTGAGCGACACATTGCCGCCCTTGGTCAGGGCCACCGTCATCTCTTCCTCCACAACTGCCGTGCCGTACGGCGTCCTTCGGCGTCCGCGATCCTACGGTTACCGGATTGCGCAATGACTGAAGTATGCCTGGTCCGCGGGGGTGGCAAGGCGCTGACCGGCGCACTTCGGCCAGGTGGCGCGGAGGGGTGGCCGGTGGGCGCCCCTCCGCGCCACCCGGACGGCCGTGACATCGGCCTCATCTGCTGGGCGTGGGGCGGGATCTGGTGTTTGGTATCCCATCGAAGGTGCGCCGACCGCGGTGCGGTGCTTCCGCGGTCGGATTTCTGTGACGCACCCCACCTGCGTTTTTCTGCTGCACGCCTCTTGACCGCCGCGCGAAGCCGCCCGTAGCGTCCCCGTCACCTCAGCGGAATTTGATTTCTGTATACCGGAATATTTTCGGGAAAGGCGGCTGGTGTGACCGCAATGCAGGGCGCATCGCGCACGGAGGGGACGCCGCTCGCCGGTTCGGAGGCGGACACCGCGGGCACCGACACCAGTCCCCGGCTCTACAACCCCGATCTCGCCCCCACCAGGAAGGCGGGCCGCAGCTGGAGCGGGTACAACGTCTTCACGCTCTGGGCCAACGACGTGCACAGCCTGGGCAATTACGCCTTCGCGATCGGCCTCTTCGCTCTCGGGATGGGCGTCTGGGACATCCTCGCCGCCTTCGTCCTCGCCTCCGTCTTCCTCTTCGGACTGCTGAGCCTCTCCGGCTACATGGGGGCGAAGACGGGCGTGCCGTTCCCGGTGATGAGCCGTATCGCGTTCGGGATCCGGGGCGCCAAGCTCCCGGCGGTCGTCCGCGGCGGCGTGGCCATCGCCTGGTTCGGCATCCAGACCTATCTCGCCTCGTCCGTGCTCTCCGCCCTGCTGGTGGCGGTGGCGCCCGGACTCCGCTCCTGGCAGCAGCACTCGCTGCTCGGACTGTCGGCGCTCGGCTGGGTCTCCTTCCTTACGCTCTGGCTCGTCCAGGTACTGATCGTCAGTTACGGCATGGACGTCATCCGCAAGTACATCGCGGTGGCCGCACCGGCCGTACTGGTGACGATGGCGGCGCTGGCGGTGTGGATGTTCGCCAAGGCGGACTGGTCGCTGGCGATGGACGCGGGCCACCCGTTCACCGGGGCGGAGCGCTGGCTGCACATCCTGGAGGCGGCGGCGCTGTGGGTGGTCATCTACGGCACCTTCGTCCTCAACTTCTGCGACTTCACCCGCTCCGCGAAGTCGAACCGCTCGATCCTGCTGGGCAACCTCGTCGGCATCCCGGTCAACATGATGTTCTTCGCGGGCATCGTGGTCGTGCTCAGCGGCGCCCAGTTCAGGATCAACGGGCGGATCATCGCCGGTTCCGACGACATCGTGCGGACCATCCCCCACACCTTCCTGCTGGTCCTGGCCTCGCTGGCGCTCATCGTGCTGACCGTCGCGGTCAACCTCATGGCCAACTTCGTCGCCCCCGTCTACGCCCTGGTCAACCTCTTCCCGCAGCGGCTCGACTTCCGCCGCGCGGCCCTCGTCAGCGCCGTCATCGGCCTGGTGATCCTGCCGTGGAACCTCTACGACAGCCCGGTCGTCGTCGAGTACTTCCTCGGCGGGCTCGGGGCGCTGCTCGGCCCGGTCTTCGGCATCGTGATGGCCGACTACTGGCTGATCCGCCGGACCCGTGTGCACGTCCCGCACCTCTACACCGAGGATCCGCGGGCGAGTTACGCCTACCGCTCGGGCGTCAACCCGCGCGCCGTCGCCGCACTCGTCCCCTCGGCCGCCGTCGCCGTCGTCGTCGCGCTCGTCCCGTACTTCTCCGCCGTCTCCGGCTTCTCGTGGTTCCTCGGCGCGGTGCTCGCCGCGGTGCTCTACGTGGCCGTGCCCGGCCGGGTGCGCCGTCCGTACGAGGACGTGGACGGCGAGGAGATCGCCGTACCCAGCGCCTAGGCGCGCACCCCGCTCCACCGAACACCTCTAGCGAAACGGGATCCCCCTCATGCGGCTGCTGGTCGTCAACGTCAACACCACCGAATCGATGACGCGGAGCATCGGCGAGCAGGCGGCGGCCGTCGCCGCGCCGGGCACCGAGATCGTGCCGCTCACCCCGGCGTTCGGCGCCGAGTCCGTCGAGGGCAACTACGAGAGCCATCTCGCGGCCGTCGCCGTCATGGAGGCCGTCCGCGCCCACCGCGAGCCGTACGACGCGGTGATCCAGGCGGGCTACGGCGAGCACGGCCGGGAGGGGCTCCAGGAGTTGCTGGACGTCCCGGTCGTCGACATCACCGAGGCGGCCGCTGCCACGGCGCAGTTCCTGGGGCGCAGCTACTCCGTCGTCACCACGCTCGACCGGGCCGTCCCGCTGATCGAGGACCGGCTCACCCTCGCCGGGCTCGCCGCCCGCTGTGCCTCGGTCCGGGCCAGCGGTCTGGCCGTGCTCGATCTGGAGCGCGATCCGGCGGCCGCGGTCGAGGCGATCGTCGAGGAGGCGGCGCGCGCGGTCGAGCGGGACCGCGCCGAGGTGATCTGTCTGGGCTGCGGCGGCATGTCCGGGCTGGGGGAGCGCGTCGTCGAGCGGACCGGTGTGCCCGTGGTGGACGGCGTCGCGGCGGCGGTGACGGTCGCCGAATCCCTCGTCCGCCTCGGCCTGAAGACCTCCAAGGTCCGCACCTACGCGCCGCCGCGCCCGAAGCGGTTCCGCGCCTGGCCGCCGACCGCGGGCGGCCTCGGCTGAGCGGCCCCGGGCGCCGCGCCGTCCGGGCGCGGCACACCCGTAAGAAGAAAAACCGCAAATAGGGACATAAGGTCTCCGGTGTGCCGCGGTGGTCGCGGTGTCGATCCCGCCGCACCGCGAAGGGGACCCCATGCCCGTCCCGGAGCTGACCGTCACCGCCCTCGACCGGGCCGCCGCCCGCCTGGTGGACACCGGGCCGGGCCCGTGCGCCGGGCCGGAGACCGTACGGCGGGGCCCCGTTCGCCCGGATCACCGGGAGCGGGCCGCGTGGGAGGGGATCGCCGCGGGCTGGGCGCGGACCGCGCCCGCCGATCCGGCGGCCCGGCGGCTGATCCGTGCGACCGTCGACGAACTGGTCGCCGAGGCGCTGCGCGCGGTGCCCCGGTACGGGACCCGTCCGGATGTGGAGGTGCGGCTGCCCGGCCGGTTCGCCCGGGCGCTGCCCGACTGGGCGCACCGCCGCCGCCCGGACCTCTCCCACCGGCCGAGCACCCAACTCGCCGTCACCGCCGAGATCCTGCGGACCTGGGGCTGGCAGCAGCGCCCGCACCGGCTGCGCGACCGCCGCGGGCGCCGGTGCGTCTGCGGGGCGCTCCTCGGCGCGGTGGCGCTCGGCGTCGGCTCCGAGGACGCCGCGGAGCGCGCCGCCGCCCACATCCTCGGCGAACTGCGCCACCGCGGCTGGCAGGCGCTGATCGGCGACTGGAACGCGGTACCGGGCCGCACCCGGGAACAGGCCGTCGCACTGGTCACGGCGGCCCGGGGGCGGGCGCTGGCCGCGGGGGAGTGAGCGGCCCCGCGCCCGCCCTCTGTTACGCCGTGGCCACCAACGGCCGCAGCCGGGTGGTGCCCAACCGCTCCACCAGCGGCGCCGCGCGGCCCGCCGGGACGGACACCGCGCAGGCCACGGCCGCGCCGACGAGCAGTCCGGCCGCCACGTCGTGCGGATAGTGCGCGCCCACCCACACCCGGGACGCGGCCATCAGCAGCGCCAGCACCGCGGCGAGCGCGCCGATGCGCCGGTCCGCCAGCAGGAGCGCCACGGCGGCGGCTCCGGCGATGGCGGCGTGGTTGCTGGGGAACGACCAGTCGCCCGGCGGCGGGCACGCCTGGACGGTGACGGTGTGCAGCACCTGGCACGGCCGCCGCTCGTCGAAGACCGCCTTGACCACGTCGTTGACGAGATACCCGGCGACGATCACCACCGGTACCGCCAGCACCCGCGCCATCCGGACCGCGTCCCCGCCGGAGCGCGCCCGCCACCACGCGACGGCCAGACAGAGGACGAACGCACCGAGCCCGAAGTCCGTCCACACCGACACCGCGGTGTTCCACGGTGCCGGGGCGTGTGCGGCGAGATCGGTCACCCAGAGGTAGAGCCCCCCGTCCAGGGAGGCTCCGCCGGCGGCGAGCGGAAGGGTCACGGCAGCTCCTTGTGAGCGGGGGAGGGGCGGGCGCCGTCGGGCGCCTCGCGCGGGGGCCGGGTCGCACCGCCCGCCCCGGAGGGAGGCCCGGACCGGACGGCAGGGGCGTCTACACAGCAGTAGACCGACTACGTCACTGTAGACGACGATGTGCGAGGCTGGACGCCATGAGCGGTACGGAGGAGACACGATGAGCGGTGCGGACAAGGAGCGGCGGCTCGCCGGTGAGCTGGAATCCGGGGTGCTCGCCGTGTTGTGGGCGGCGGACGCTCCGCTCACCCCCGGTCAGGTCCAGCAGGCGCTCGGCGCGTCGCTGGCACGCACCACGGTCACCACGATCCTCACCCGCCTCCACGGCAAGGGCACCCTCGTCCGCGCCCGCTCCGGCCGCGGCTACGCCTACGCGCCCGCCCAGGACGCCCCCGGGCTGACCGCCCGCCGGATGCACTCGGAGCTGGCGAAGGACGAGGACCGCGGTGCCGTGCTCGCCCGGTTCGTCTCCCAGCTCTCCGACGAGGACGAGCAACTGCTCCGCTCGCTGCTCGACGAGGGGCCCGCCGGGGACCGCCCGTGATGTCCCTGGTGTGGGTGCCGCTGCTCGCGCCGTTCCTCGCCGTCCCGGCGGCCCGGCGGCTGGCCGACGCCCTCGCCCCGCGCCGCGCCGCCGCCCTGCTGGTCTGCGTCGCGGTGGGGCTCGCGCTCTGCACCGCGGCGGCGCTGGCGCTGCTGATGGTCCCCGGCGCGTCGTATCTGCCGTGGGTGGCCGCCGCCGGTGAACTGCTCACCCCGCTCGCCGACGGGCCGCCCGCGCTGACCGTCGGCGTCTCGGCGGTGGCCGCCGCCCTGCTGGGCGCGAGCGCCGCCGCGGTGACGGTCCGGCTCCGCGCCCACCGCGCCGACCTGCGCGAGGCCCGTACACGGGCCGGGGCGTTCCGCGGCGAGCTGGCCGTGGTGCCCGACGAGCGGCCGGACGCCTTCGCGCTGCCCGGACGGCCCGGCCGGATCGTGGTGACCACCGCGATGCTGCGCGCCCTGGCACCGGCCGAACGCACGGCGCTCTTCGCCCATGAACGCGCCCATCTGCGCGGCCGTCACCATCTGCCGCTCGCCGCCGTGGACCTCGCCGCCCGCTGCCATCCGGCGCTGCGCGGCCTCCGCGCGCCGCTCGGGTACGCGCTGGAGCGGATCGCCGACGAGGCCGCGGCGGACGCCGTCGGCGACCGGACGCTGACCGCCCGCGCGGTCGGCCGGGCGGCGCTCGCGGGCGGCCCCGCGCCCCGGCCCCGTACGGTCCTGGCGGCCACCGCCGGGCCGGTGCCGCGCCGGGTGGCGGCGCTGCTCGGCCGGGAGGTGGCCGCCCGTCCGGCGCCCCGGCTGCGCCGCGCGGTCGCCGCCGGACTGCTGCTCTGCCTGGTCACCACGGGCGCGGCGGAGCTGAGCGCCGCCGACACGCTGCACGCCCACATCGAGGTGGCCCAGGGCGAATGGCGGTGAGCCGGGGACCGGCGGGCCCGCGGCGGTGACCGCCGCCGGAGCCGTCCGGCCACCCGGCACCGCCGCTCAGGCGCCTTCCCCGGACTCCTCCTCCGGCACCGAGATCACCCAGTGGCTGTCCTGGCGCGGCCGCAGATAGCAGGCCCAGTACAGGGCCGCCGCCGCGACGATCGCGCCGGTGATCGCCAGGCTCCCGGCGCTCTGCTGCCACAGCACCCACACCAGGACCAGTACCAGCAGCGCCGGGATCGCCGGCCACAGCGGCATCCGCCAGGCCGCGCGGTGCCGGTGCGCGCCCCGCCGGGCGACCAGCGCGCCCAGCGCCACGAAGACGTACATCGCCGCGACGGCGACGCCGGTGACCTCGCTCAGCATGTCCAGGTCGACGAAGCACAGGGCCGCCCCGGGCACGCCCACCGCCAGCGTCGCCGCCCAGGGGGAGCCGAAGCGCCGCCCGAGGTGGGACAGGGCCCGGTTGACGCCGGTCGGCCAGGCCGCGTCGCGCGCCGAGGCGAAGACCACCCGGGAGTTCTGGATCACCATCACGATCGCCGCGTTGATGATCGCCAGCGCGATGCAGAGGCTGACGAACGTACCGACCGCCGAATTGCTCCAGGACTCCACCATGCCCGCGACATCGCCCGAGGTCAGCGTGGCCAGATCCGGTGCGCCCAGCGTGATCGCCACGACCGGTACGAGGACCACCGCCGCGCCGATGCCCAGCGTCCACAGGACCGTACGGGAGACGTTGCGCCGCGGGTTCTCCATCTCCTCGGCGAGGTACACCGCCGTCGAGAAGCCCTGGAGGATGAAGAGCGCGGTGGCCAGTCCGGTCACCACCAGGCCCGCGGTCAGCGCGGTGCTGTGCCCGTCGGGCGTGGCGATCACCGGGTGGACCAGGACGGCGGCGGAGCGGCTGGTGTGGCTGAAGCCGAGGAAGGCGACGACCCCGGCGGCCACCACCTCCAGGACCAGGAAGATGCCGGTGATCCAGGCGTTGGCCCGCAGATCGAGCAGGCCCATGGCGGTGGCGAGGAGCATCACGCCCGCGGCGGTCCACTGCGGATCGAGGTGGGCGAGCGGCGCCAGGTAGTCGGCGGTGCCCAGCGCGATGATCGGCGGCACGATCATGACGACGATCAGCGACAGCACGAAGACCAGCCACCCGGCCAGCCGCCCCATCAACGTGCCGACCATCGCGTACTCACCGCCGGAGCTGGGGATCAGCGTGCCCAACTCGGAGTAGGTGAACGCGACGCCGATACAGAGCACGGCGGCGATGGCGATGGTGAGCGCGGTGCCGGTGCCCAGCGTCGCGAAGGAGTCCGGCACGATCACGAAGAGCGAGGACGCCGGGGTCAGGCAGGAGAGGGTGAGCAGGGTGCCGCCCACCACGCCGATCGAGCGGTTGAGCTTGGGTGCTCCGCCGGTCGCGGCGTCCGTATCCGCTCCGGACGTCGGCGCCGGATGCGGGTCCGCCGCGGGGGTCGCGGAGGCAACGGGTGTGGCGGGCGTAGTGGTCATCCGTGTCCCATCGTGCGAGCGGCCGAGGTGCGTGCCGAAGAGGTGGTGCCACGAAGCGGTGCGACCCGAGGAGCGCGGCCAAGGCGCGGTCGCCGTTTCGGTGACCGAATGAAACCCCCGTCCCCGGGGCGCGTCAAGGTTTCCTATGAAATTCGCAGGACGACGAAATCCGTTGTGTGGAGGGGGTGATGGGGAGGTATTGGTGTCATGTGGGAGACGTCGGAACGGAATCGGTGGCGTCGCCCGTGGGTCCGGTCCGGGCTCCGGCGGGAGTTGCCCGGGGCGGCCGGGGCGGTGCGGCGGCCGGGCGGCGGGCCCCGGCGCGGTGGTGCGGCAGCCGCGGCCCGGACCGCGGGGCGGGCCGCGGCCGGGCCCGTTCCACCGCCCGTGGAATCCGTCGTGAACGCCCGCCGGTGCCCGGAAGCGGCCACCGGAACGCCGCTGACCAGGCGCGGGAACCGGCCGGTCCGGATCGCTCCGGACGGCCGCCGCGCCGCCCGTACACCTTGCGCCCACCGGGCTCCCGCCCCCTGGCGCGCTCCGCCCGCGGGACGGATGCCCGCCTCGCCCCTGTGGACGCTTTTCGGCCAGTCCCGGGTACAGGTGGCCCGCGCCCCGGAGGTACCGTGGGAGCCACGTGGCGCCTCCGGGCGCCGCACGGCGGTGGGGCCCGCCGTACCCAACCGCGGCAGACGCCGCCAACGGTCCCTACTTGCGACGACGTGCGCCCGGCGACGGGCGCCGCGAGTAGGAGAGACAGATGGTGAAGGCCCAGGAACCGGTGTGTGACGACCCCGTTGACCCCGATGTCGGCGTCCGCCCGCCCGCGCGGCGCCGTACCCCGCTGAACGGCCAGGGCGCCGTGGTCGCCGTGGTCTCCCTCGGCGGCGTCCTCGGCGCCTGCGCCCGCTACGGCGCCTCGCTGCTCTGGCCCACCCCGAGCGGCGGCTTCCCCTGGACCACGCTCGCGGTCAACTCCCTCGGCTGCGCCGTCATCGGCGTCTTCATGGTGCTGATCAGCGAGGTCTGGGCCGCCCACCGCCTGGTGCGGCCCTTCTTCGGCACCGGCGTGCTCGGCGGCTTCACCACCTTCTCCACCTACGCCGTGGAGATCCAACGCCTGATCACCGACGGCCGGGCCCGTACCGGGCTCGCCTATCTGGCGCTGACCGTCGTGACGGCACTGGTGTCCGTGACCCTCGCGGCGACGGTCACCCGCCGTCTCGTCGTAGGGAGGCAGAAGTGAGGTTCACCGGATCCGCGCTGCGGGCGACCGTCTACGTCGGGGAGCACGACACCTGGCACCACAAGCCGGTCTTCGTCGAGATCGTCCACCGCGCCCGCGCCGCCGGGCTCGCCGGTGCCTCCGTCTTCCACGGCATCGAGGGCTTCGGCGCCTCGTCCGTCATCCACACCAGCCGACTGCTGTCGCTCAGCGAGGACCTGCCGGTCGCCGTCGTCCTCATCGACACCGAGGAGCGCATCCGCGGCTTCCTGCCGCAGCTCGACGAGGTGGTGGGCGACGCGCTGGTCACCCTGGACGTCTGCGAGACGCTCCGCTACACACGGAACGAGGTGCGCCGGTGAACTGGCTGCTCGTCATCGCCGGTGCCGCGGTCGGCGCCCCGTTGCGCTACCTCACCGACCGCGCCGTCCAGGCCCGTCACGACTCGGTGTTCCCCTGGGGCACCTTCACCGTCAACATCTCGGCGTGTGTGATCCTCGGCCTGATCACCGGCGCCGCCGCCTCCGGCGCGGTCCCCTCCCAGGTACAGCTGACCCTGGGCACCGGGCTGTGCGGGGCGCTGTCGACGTACTCGACCTTCTCCTACGAGACGCTGCGGCTGGCCGAGGACGGTGCGCGGTTCCTCGCGGCGGCCAACGTCGTCGCGCAGCTGGTCGCCGGGCTCGGCGCCGCGTTCCTGGGCGCGGCGATCGCCGGGGCGCTCTGAGCGGTGTGACCGCGCCGCACCCGGCGTACCGGGTGCGGCGTACGGATCACAGGTGCGCGGCGATGGACGGCATCAGGTCCTGGAAGGTGCGGCCGTTCGCCGGGGTGCCGAGGGCGGCCATCTGCCAGCCCTGGTCCGAGCGGTACACCTTGGCCATGATCTGCGCGGTGTGCGCGCCGCCGCCGTCGAGGGTGTAGCGCGCCAGCTCCTGACCGGTGGTCTCGTCGACCAGACGGCAGAAGGCGTTCTGGACCTCCTGGAACGTCTGCCCGGTGAAGGAGTTGACGGTGAAGACGATCTGGTCGACGTTGCCGGGGACCTTGCCGAGGTCCACCAGGATCGACTCGTCGTCGCCGCCCTGACCGGCGCCGCCCACGCGGTTGTCGCCGGTGTGCCGGACCGAACCGTCGTCACTGATCAGATGCTGGAAGAAGACGACGTCGACGGGCTGCTGCCCGGCGAAGAGCACCGCGGAGGCGTCCAGGTCGATCTCCTTGGCGGTGAGCTTGGCCCAGAACCCCTTGCGGCCCGCGGCCTGCCAGCCCAGGCCCATCCGCACGAGGGTGAGCGCCCCGCCGTCGGACTTGCTCAGGCTGATCTTCTGGCCCTTGCTCAGATTTACGGACATCAGATTCCTCTGTCGTGACGGTGAGCCGGGCGGTTGCCCACCGGACGACGGGCGTGCCGCGGGCGCGCCCGCCCGGCTGCGGAAACCCAAAATCTACAACACTGTAGAGAGGGTGGGGGCGGAGTGCGCGGGCCCGGCCCCGGGTCGGCGCAAAGGGCCCGCCCGCTCCCGGACAGGCCCTTGCGCCACCGCCGTCAGCTCTGGCTCTGCGACGGTCCGAAGAACTCGACCGCGGCGATCGCCACCTGCTTGTCCGGCCCCGTCCCGTACGCCGAGTCCACGGTCAGCCGCACCTTCACCACATCGCCGTAGCGGAACGACTGGTGCTGGAAACCGCTGCCCTGGTCGAGGTTGATGACCCTGGTCTCGGTGTGCCCGTTGTCCATGGTGATCTGCGCCGTGATCCGGTGCGGCTGCGCCGACTTGTCGAGCGCCTCGGCGTGCGACGACTCACCCGGTGTGATGCCGATGTCCAGCAGCCGCACCGGGTCCGAGAACCGCGCCTCCAGCCAGTTCCCCGTCCCCGGCGAGATGCCGGGCCCCCACCAGGTGTTGCTGAACGGGTCGAACGCCTGCTCAGGACCGTGCTTGGCGAACGACCGGGACGCGGTGGACGCCTCCGGGCTCACCAGCGCCCGCTTCGCGAAGTGGTCCTTGACCGCCTGGACACCCTCGTCGACGTGGAACAGCCCGAACACGACGAGGCCGAGCGCCGCGGCCGTCAGCAGCCAGCGCAGGATCCGGCCGAGCTGCCGGCGCAGCCGCGGCCGGTCCCCGGCCCACGGCTGCTCCCGGTTGCGGCGGTCGAACAGCCGCCGCCACCACGGCAGTCGGGCCGGGCCCTGCGGCGACGACGCCATCCGCATCGCACAGCGGCAGCAGAAGTGCCGGTCCGGGCGGTTGGGCGTACCGCACCACGGGCAGGCCACGCCGTCCACGGTCCGGTACTCGCCCGGCGCCCGGACCTGCGGCCGCGCCGCGACCGGCTGGCCCGGCAGCACGGGCGCCACGGACGGCCGCTCCGGCTCACCCTGCGGATCCTCGACCGGCACCAGCAGCGCCCGGGCCCGGGCCCGCTCGTCCTCGGCCGGATTGGAGGAACCGGCGGTCCCGGAGGAACCGGTCGAACCGGCGGTCCCGGACGCGACCGCCGGACCGGGGCCCTCCGCCGCACCGGTCCCGAACCCGGCGCCGGGCCCGACGGACCCGCCGGACCCGGCCGTACCGCCGGTGCCCGAGATCCCGGACGTCCCTGATGTTCCGGACGTCCCGGAGATCCGTTCCCCACCGGTGCCCGCGGTGTCGGACCCGCCGTCCGGTGCGGCCGGGCGGCCCGTGGCGGGCGGTACGTCGGCGGTGTCGTCGTCCGGGTCGGACGAGGGGCCGGACGGGCGGGGCGCGGAGGCGGCCGGGCGGGTGCCGCCGGGCGTCCAGCGCAGGACGGCGCCGCAGGTGTCGCAGAACGGCTGTCCCGCCTCGTGCGGCGTACCGCACTGCTCGCAGGCCGCAGGGCGCGCGTCCTTGCCGGAGGCTCCGGAGGACGGGCTGTTGCTCATGTCGGTCAGGTCCTTTCCGCCGTCAGCACCTCGACGGTGTACGGCATGTGGGCGGGGCGGGCGGCCGCCACGAGGGCGTCCAGCCGGTGGGTGTCCGCGGCGGTCGGCGCGGGCAGCCGGAGCGTGACGTGCAGCCGCGGGCGGGGCTCGCCCGGGGCCGGGCCGCGCGGCCGGGCGCTCCATGCCGCCGCGCCGCTCTCGGAGATCTCCGGGGCGACGCCGAACGCCAGCCGCACTGTCTCCGCCAGCCCGCGGCGGGTACCGCGCACCCGGTGCAGATGGGCCGCCGCGGCCACCGCGGCCCGCAGCCGCGCCTCCCCGGCGGCGTCACCGTCGTAGATCCCGTCGGTGTCCGCCCCCACCCACCAGCCCAGCCAGCGGGTGAAGTCGGCCGGTGCCAGCGACGGCCGGAAGTAGGAGTCCAGACAGTCCAGGACGTTGACGAGCGGCGCCAGCACCTCGTCCAGACCCGCGACGAAGTCCTGCGCCAGCGCGTCGTCCGCGAAGACCGCGGGCAGCATCGGGCCCAGCGGCGCCGACGACACCAGCCCGTCCACCGAGCCCCTCACGACGCGTCCCCGATGACCCGGACCCGGTGGTCGAAGGAGAACACCAGCGACGACGGGTCGAGGTCGATCCGGTCCGACTGGTCGCCGCGGCGGCCGGTCAGCGGATCGGCCGGGTGCAGCAGCACCTCGTCCACCAACTCCACGCCCGGCACCCGCTGGAGCACCGCGAAGACCTCACCGGCCTGCACCGGACGCCCGAACGGCCAGCCGTTGCCGTCCGCACCGCCGGTCAGCGGGTCGAGATGGCGGTAGAGCGCGTCGTGTGCCTCGCGCCGCACCCGGTCCACGTCCACCCCGCGGAACGCGTGCAGCGTCGAGACGACCGTGACGCCCTGGTAGAACGGCGGGCCCACCGCGAGCCGGGTGCCGATCAGCCGCCGGTCGTCCAGATACCGCGTCACCCGCTCCAACAGCGAGTCGGCGGGCACCAGTTGCTCGAACCGCAGTCGGCCGCCCGGGTCCGGCACCGCCTGCGGCACCACCAGCACCCGCACCGCGTACGCGCCGTGCTCCCCCTCGTCCCCGGCCAGACAGGTGATCCGGGCGGTCTCCGGCGCCGCCCGCCGGGCCAGCTCCTCGTAGTCCCGCAGCGTCACCGCGCGGTCCTGCGCCCGCAGCGTGATCGGCGCGCGGGCCCGCGCCTCCTCGACAGTCTCGCCGTCGACCCCGCCGCGCGCCGCCTCCCGGTTGACCACCTCGGCGACGTACGGGACGGAGTCGCGCAGCGCGCGGACCGCGCCCCGGGCGACGTTGCCGGTGCGACCGCCGCCGGTGCGGTAGCGGCGGGCGCGGATCGCGGAGCCCTTCGGCGGCATCGCACCGTAGTGGCGCAGGGTGCCGTCCGGCTCGCGCACCGACGGGCCGAACGCCAGCTCGCCGGTGGTGGCGTCCAGCGTCACATGCCGGTCCTGGGGCCCGGACGCCGCGAAGTGCGGCACCACCTCCCAGTCCGTCCAGCCGTCGTACTCGGCGACCTGGAGGTGGAGCGGCGGGGTGTCGCCGACGACGGGCGTACGGGCCAGCCGCAGCCGCTGGCCGGGCAGCCCACCGGCCTCGCCGAGCGTCTCGTCGTACACCGTCTCGGCGTGCACCGCGGGGGTGGTGCCGCCCACCGTGAACGCCTCCGCCGACCGCACGGTGGGCGAGGTGGTGTAGAAGGGCTGGCCGGACGCGGCTTCGGTGACGCGGCAGCGGATCCAGCCCGCCTCGTTCCGCCCGGACCGGGACAGCACATGGCCGCCGGGCACGTGCAGCACCACGTCGCCGGGGCGGTTGAGACCGCCGGTGGTGTCCTGGTCGACCTCGCACGCCGCCCAGCCGTCGGCGGTCCACGCCTCCCACACCAGGGGCGGCTGCCGCGGGTCGACACCGACACCGTCGACCCGGCTGTCGAGCCGCAGCGCCACCGCGCAGTGCGGCACCGCGGCGCTCAGCCCCAGCAACATGCAGTCGCCGGGCCGCGGCGCCTCGGCGAAGCAGAGCAGGTCCTGACCCTCCTGGAGGTCGGAGGTCCGGTCGGTGACCGGCTGCCCCTCGTTCTGCACCGCGAGATGCGCGAGCGAGGACGGCACCACCGTCAACTCCCGCTCGGTGGCGAAGACCACCGCGTCCTCGCTGTCCGCCCGCACCGTCGCCGCCTCGGTGCCCAGCGGCACCACCACCGGCTCGTCCTGCGCCGCGGAGAGCCAGAACGTCAGCTCGGTCCGCGCCGCCGACGGCGGGAAGAGTGTGATGCCGACGAGGTCGAGGAAGGCGAGGTGGTTCTTCTCCGGGACGCGGTTGAGCCGGTAGACGATCTGGTCGGCCATGTGCGCGACGGTCTCCACCAGCGTCACGCCGGGGTCGGACACGTTGTGGTCGGTCCACTCCGGGGCGCGCTGCTGGATGTAGCGCTTGGCGTCGTCGACGAACTGCTGGAAGCGCCGGTCGTCGAGGTTCGGGGAAGGCAGGGCCATCAGCGGTCGCTTTCGGTGGACGGGCCGGGGGAATCGGAGGCGGTCTCGGGGCCGTCGTGGGCGGGAATGACGTAGAAGGGGAAGACGAGGTTGCGGGGGTTGTTGGTGCCGCGGATCGTGTAGCGCACATCGATGAAGAGGACGCCCGGCTCGTCCCCGGCGGTCACCTCCACGTCGTGCACCTCGATCCGTGGCTCCCACCGGTCGAGGCTGGTGTGCACCTCGTGCTGGATACGTCCGGCGGTCGCCTCGTTGACCGGCGCGAAGACCATGTCGTGGATGGCGCAGCCGAACTCCGGCCGCATCGGCCGCTCACCGGGCGCCGTCGCCAGCACCAGATGAATGGCTTCCTCCACCTCCCGCTCCCCGCTGACCAGGGCGATCCCCCCGGTCGGACTGATGCGCAGCGGGAACGACCAACCGGATCCGACGAATTGCTCGGGCATCAGATCACCGGGACCCCGTCGACGGTGACGTACCCGGCGAACGCGACCTCCGCGGCGACGACCGCCACGTTGCCGGTCGCCAGGATCTGCATGGCCGCCCCGGCGATCAGGTTCACATCGGCGCCACCGGCCAGGTGCAGCATCGCCCCGGCGTCGATCGTGCCCGCCCCGCCCGCGTTCAGGTTGAACATGCCACCCGCCGAGAGGGCCAGGTCGAGACCGCCCTTGACGGACATCGCGCCGCCCGCGGTGAGGCTCATCGCGCCGCCCGCGTACAGGCTCATCGCCCCGCCCGCCTTCATGGACAGCTGACCCTTGGCCTCGACGGACACCGAGGTGTTGCCCGTGATGCTCACGCTGCCGGAGCTGTCGACGGTGATCTTCGTCCTGGTGCGGTCGAGTTCGACGGTGAGCCGGTCGTCCCCGGTCCGCAGCCGCACCCCGCGCTTGCGCAGCCCGCTCTTCTGGCTGAGCAGATCGACGCGGTTGTTCTCCCGGTCGGCGACGGTGTGCCGGCTCGCCTTCCCGCTGAGCCGGTCGTGCAGCGGGACATCGCCGTTCTCCGGCTTGTCCTTGCCGTTGTAGAGCCCGCCGATGACGTACGGATGGTCCAGCGCGCCGCGGTCGAATGCCACCAGGACCTCGTCCTTGACGTCCAGCGGCATGATCCCGCCGCCGTTGACGCCGCCGAGTTGCACGGTGCGCGTCCAGTCGCTGACGTACTTGTCGTCCAGCCACGGGAACCGCAGCTTGACCCGGCCCTGCTTCAGCGGGTCCTTCACGTCCGTGACGATCGCGTTGGCCACCGACGGCAGCCGCGCGGCGCTCGTGCCGCCGCCGGAGGCCACGCCGTACAGCGACCGCCACTGGCGCCCGCTGACGGTCACCCACGTCTCGTAGTGCCGCCCGGAGGCGAAGACGTGCCGCACCCCCGTCGCGGTGTACTTGCCCTCGAAGGGCTCGCCGACGTCGGTGAGGGTCACCGGGGTGTCCGGCCGCAGCTTCGGCGCACCGCGCACGGTGACCTCCAACTCCGCGAAGGACGCCGTGACATCGTCGGCCAGTGCGTCCGCCGCCCGCTTGACCTGCGCCTGCTGGTCGTAGGGCGTATGGGTCTCGACGAGCGGGGAGGTCGGGAACGCCGCGGCTGCCTTGCCCGGTGTGGTGCCGATGGCGAAGCCGGGGTTGTCCTTCGCGTTCGTCCGCTCCCGCAGCGTCTTCTTGCTCTGCACGTCCCAGCCGCGCGCCTCCGTCCGCGGCACCTGGTCGGCGGCGGTGACGGCGGAGCGGCAGCGCAGGATGTCGACGCCCGCCTGGAGGACGTACGGGCTCTTGTCGCCCGGGGTGTTCTCCGGCGGGGCGCCCGACGCCTTGTCGGGGGTGACGAACTGGAACTTCCCGCGCGGGTCGAGGAACATCACCTTCTCGTTCTCGTCCGCGAGGCGGGAGAGGAAGTCCCAGTCGGTGACGTTGTCCTGGGTGAGGAAGTCGTACATGCCCTTCGTGGACTCGATCCGCCCGACGGTGATGCCGCTGTCGGCGACCAGCTTGCGGGCGATGGCCGCCGCCGTCATCCGGGTGTAACCGGCGACCCGGCGCTGCCGCAGCATCCGGTGGCCGAGGTCGTAGCCGCGGACGAGGGTGAAGGTGCCGGTGCCGTCGTACTCCGTCTCCAGCGCGGTGACCTCGCCGCTGATCAGCGGGTCCTGGGCGCCCTTGCCGTCGGCGACCGGCGCCAGCGCGACCTTGGTGCCGATCTTGATCCCGGCGGCGCCGAGCAGCTTGCGGTGCGGGTCGCGGAAGGTGAGCTGGAAGGCGCCGGGCACCCCGGAGCCGAGGTCCACCCAGGCGTCCGACAGGTACGGCAGCAGCTTCTTCGGCAGCGGGGAGCCGCCGATCGTGACGTGGATGACGCTGGAATAGGCGAGCTTGGTCATGCGCCGGTCACCTCCTCGACCGCGGGCAGCATCAGTTCGGTGCCGGGCGACAGCCGCGACGGGTCGTCGATGCCGTTGGCCGTCGCGATGGCCCGCCAGAACCCGGCGTCGCCGTACTCCCGCCAGGCCAGCGACGGCAGCGAGTCCCCGGCCACCAGCCGGTGCACCCGCCGCGCGGTCAGCGCACCCGAGGTCGGGTTCTGCCCCTTGGTGTCGGTGGGGATCTCGCCCAGCCGCACCTGACAGGTGGCCCGGATCGGCAGCCCGGTGGTGCCGAACAGCGTGTACGAGACGTCGACGGAGGCCACGTACGCGGTGAAGTGCGCGGTGGAGAACCCGCCCCACTCGAACACCACCCACGGCGTCGACGGCTGCTTCGCGGCGATGCTCGCGGCCGTCACCTCGCAGCAGTCGAGCAGCGCGTCGACCTTCTTCAGGACCTCGTTGCTGTCCGGCTTGTCCGAGCAGTCCAGGAAGATCTCCAAGGTCAGCTCCCGGGCGTACGCGCCGATGAACTCGGGGAGCGCGCCGTTGCGGACCGCGGGCGCCGGGGTCACCTTCCAGTCGGCGCGCTGGCTCAGCGCCAGCTGCGAGGGGTTGAAGTCGAAGCCGAACGTACGCTTCAGCGCGCCGGGCGTGGTGCTCTCGCCGACCGGCGGCTCATGGATCGCGAGCGAGGCTCGGACCAGGCTCTTGCCCGCCCCCGCCATCACGCGCCTCCCGCGTCGGTGAAGCCGTGGTGGGTGATCTCCAGGACCTCGGTCGCCACCCCGGGGCTCTCCGGGTCGAGGGACGGCCCCTGCCAGCGGACCGGCAGGACGTCGATCAGCCCCCAGCGGGCGACCACCGAACCGTCCGCCCGCAACGCCGCGATCTGCGCGGTGGGACGGCGCACCCCGGTGGTCACCGACGAGATCCAGGCCGCGACCTTCGAGGTGTCCGGGGTCAGCGGGCGGGTCAGCCGGATGCTGGAGAAGGTGACGCGGGACGGCAGCTGCCAGACGAAGCCGTTGTTGCCGCCCTCCTGGTGGTGCTCGATCTCCACCTCGGAGGCGAGCCCTTCACAGCCGTTGAAGTACCCCAGACTCTCGCCGTCGATGGTCAGGGTGAAGAAGATGGTGGATCCCGGATCGAGATCGCTGGGCATCGCGGCGGCCTTTCTGGTACGGACGTGAGGGCAAAGCGGGGTGGGCCGCGTCAGCGGCGCGGATCGCGGAGTCTGCCGATGCGCTCCCGGTCATGACGGAACTCGGCCTTCAACCGGGGGACCAGCAGCCCGATCAGCCGGTGGACCAACTCGTCCACCTGACCGTCGGTGAGGTCACGGGCGTCGAACCCGTCCCCCTCCCGCCCGGCGGACCGCTTCGGGGAACTCTCCTTGGGAGCCTGCCGGTTACGGGCCGAGGTCCGCCGGAGCGGCGGCTGCTCCCGGCCCTGCGCCCGCTCCGGCGCCGGACCGCTCCTCCCGGCGGGAAGCGGCGGAGCCTGCGGCGCCTCCCGCCCCCGCGGCACGCTCTTCTCCAGCAACGGCCGCCGCTCCGACCCGCCCCGCTCCGGCGCGCGTTGCACGGCGGGGAGCGGAGGGAGCGGCGGGAGCGGCGGTACGGCGGTGTGCTGCGGCGCCGGTACGGGGGCCGGGCCTCCTGCGGGCGGTACGGCCGCCGCCGGTGCCGGGGGCGCGGCGGGCCCGCCCGCCGGACGGGGCGTCAGCGGTGCGGCCGTGCGCCGGACGGCGGGCGGCCGGGCGCCCGCCGCGGTCGGGAGCGGGACCGGCGGGCGGCGCGGCGCGTCCCCGCTCCCGCCCGGCGCCGGAGCGGCGCGCAGCGGCGCGGCCCGTGGGACGGGGGCGCCCGCCGGACCGGACCGCGGTGCGGCGCCGGGCGCGCCCGCGGGGCCGTTCGGCGTCGTGGCGACCGCCGGGGCCTGCGGCGCCGGGCCGTCCGGGAGCTGCCGCAGCGGTACGGGGGCGGCGGGCCCCGGCGCACCGGGCGCGCCCCCGGGGAGCGGCACGGCGGGTGTGCGCTGCACGGCCGGAACGCCCGGCTGCCGCGCCGCGCCCGACGGCGCCCGCGTCGGCCGCACGGACGGCGCACCCGGAACCGGCGCGGGACGCAGCGGCGCCGGGGCCGTACGCCGCTGAACGGGGGCGACGGCCGGGGCACCGGACGCCGTAGCCGAGGTCAACGGCCGCGCGGAGGCCAACGGCAGGGCCGCGACCGGACGCGCCGGGACGGCGGCCGACGCCCTGGTGGCGGGCGGGGTGTCCGGGCGGACGGCGGGGGCGGACCGCGGCACCGAGGGCTCCGACGGTACGGGCTCCGCCGTCGCGGCTTCCGGTGCCACGGGCGCCGCGAGCGGGGGCCGGACGGTCCCGGGTGCGGCGTCCGGTACGGCCCGGGCCAGGGGGGTGGGCAGCGGGAGCCGGGGCGCGTCGCAGGTCGGCTGCCCGGTGCTTGCGGGGCTCGTACCGGAGGGCCGCGCCTCGGCGGGCCGCCGTACGGGGACGGCGCGCTGCACCGGCGCGGGGCTGCCGGTCGAGGCACCCGAGGCCCCGGCCGGGCGGCGCGGAGCGGCGGGAGCACCGCCCGCGGGAGCCGGACGCACCGGCTCGGCCTGCGACGGGCCGATCAGCGGGGCGCCCAGCAGGGGGCGCCGACGGGCCGGTTCCGCGGCTCCGGAAGCGGACGGTGCCGCGCGACGGGCTACGGGGAGGCCCGGGGCGGGAGTGGCGGCGGAGGATGCCGAGGGGGTGGATGGTGCGGACGGCCTGGGGGAGTTGGCCGGGGTCGGGGTCGGGGCCGACTGAGGTGCCGGTGCCGGAGTCGTGGAGGGCGTGGCGGGTGCGGTGGACGTGGCCGGGGTGGTCGGTGCGACAGGTGCGGACGGCATGGCCGGTGCGCTCGGTGTGGAAGGCGTGGAAGGTATGGATGCGCCCGGCGCGCCTGCCGCCGGGGCGGCCGATGGCGACGGCGACGGCAACGAGGACGGTGACGACGAAGGTGATGACGAAGGCGATGACGACGACGCAGCCGGAGGCACCGCCCCCATCGGCGGGTTGAGCCCGGCCGACCGCTGTACCGGCGTACCGGACGGCGCCGCCGGGGCGGGGGTGCCGGAGGCGGGCGACGGCTGCGCGGTGCGCGGCGTGCCGAGCCCTCGGCGCACGGGGGAACCCTCGGCGCTGCGCTGCACCGGACGCGTACCGGGGGCCGTACCGCCGGACGGCGCGCCGGGGCCCGCAGCCGGAGCGGCCGAGGGAGCGGCCGACGGAGAGGGCGAGTGAGCGGCCGACGACGGGCCGGGGGACGGCGCCTTCGGGCCGCCGGGCGTCCGCGCCGCAGGGCCGGAGGGGGCCGCCGGGCGCGGCGCCGCCGAGGCGGACGGAGTGCCCGCCGTACGCGCCGCGTCGGGCGCGGCCAGGGCGCGGGAGACGGTCAACGGACGGTCACCGCCCGCCGAAGGAGCCGCACCGCCGGGCGCACCCGTGGCACGCGCGACCGGGACGCCACCGGACGCCCCGGAACCCTGCGGGGCGTCAGAGCCCTTCGGCCCCCCGAGCCCCTTCCGCGCAGCGGAGCTCTCCGGGGCGGCCCCGGGAACGGCAGAGGAGCCGGACCCCGACGGAGAACCGGAGGCCGGTGACGCGGGTGACGGAGAGCCGGAAGCCGGTGACGCGGGTGACGCGGATGACGGTGAGCCGGACACCGACGGAGCCGACGACGAGCGCGACGCCGACGAAGCCGACGGAGTCGACGACAGGCGGGACGCCGACGACGGGCGCGACGCCGAAGGCGAGGGCGCGGAGCCGCTCCCCGACGGGGCAGGCGTGCGCGGGGCGGCGGCGGGCGCACCCGGCGCCGTGCTCGCACCGCTGCCGCCCGTCGGTGCCGGGCCGGACGACGGCGTACCCGGACGCGCCGCCGCACCCGTACGCGGCGCACTCTCCGGCGTACCGGCTGACGTGCCCGCATCGGGCCGAGAGGGCGTACCAACCGGCCCGGCGGCACGCGCGGGACGCGGCGCGGCGGGAACGGCAGGCAGGGCGGAGGAGGCAGGCGCCGCAGGCGCGCCCGTGGCTTTCTGCACCACGGGCAGCGGCCCGGCGAGCCCGGCCCCCGGGGCGCCACCCGGCCGACCACCGTCGGGACGCGACGCGCCCGCGGAGTTCCCGGACCGGGAGGAGGAGTCCTGCGTACTCGAACTCCGCGACGCAGAAGGTGAGTTGGTAGTGGGAACGGGAGTCGAGGACGGCACCGGACCGGCCCCCGCAGTGGGCACCGCCCGTCCGCCGTCCGCCACCCGCTGCACCGCCACCGGCGGCAGCCCGGCACCGGCACCGGCACCGGACGCGGCACCGGCACCGCCATCGACGCCGGACGGCGAGCCGGCACCGGCGGCAGGCGGCAGCAGCAGACCCGCCCCGCCCACCAGGGAACCGGAGTCCGCAGCCGAGCCGGAGCGCACCCCCGCATCGACCGCCGGAGCCGCACCCACGCCGGACACGGGCCGGGAGCCGGACACGGTCCGGGCGTCGGACACGGGCCGGGCGTCGGGCGCAGGCCGCGAAACCGGTGCGGCAGCCGCTGCCGCCCGTGCCACCGGCAGCTCCCGCCGCTGTACCGAGGTGCGCGGGGCCGTGCCGGACCGGGTGCCGCGCGGGGCGGACGTCAGCGTCGCCGGGCGGGTCGCCACGGTCGGCGGCAGCGGCCGGACCTGCGGACCCGTCGCCCGTGCCACCACGACCGGGACGGCCGCCGCACCGTCCGGGTCGGCCGGGTCGGCCGGGGCGTCGGCAGGCGTCGGGCGCGGCCCCGCGACGGGCAACTCCGCTGCGGGAGCCTCCGGTTCGGCCGTACCGCGCACCGGCGCGGCCGACAGCTGCGCGATCCGTCCGCCGGGCCCGCCGTCCAGCACCGCATGGCTGAGGGTGCCGGTGAAGGACGGGTTCTGCCAGGTCGTCAGCGAGGTGCCGAAACCGCGGTCGGCGACGGTGTCCGCCCGGTCCGCGAAGGCCCGTTGGATCGGCGGCAGCGCCGACCAACCGGCCGGAGCCCGGTGCCCGGCGTCCACCGGAGCCGGATCGGCCGCGGCAGCCGTGGCGGGCGCGGCGGCGGACGCGGCCGTACCGTCGTCCGGCGCCTGCGGACGGCGGCCGCGCACTCTGTCGAGGAATCCCATCAGCCCTCCGCCGCCGCGCGGTTGACCAGCGTGGCGATCTCGTCGGCGTACCGGCGGCGGTCCCCGTGTTCGAGGTCCAGGATGTCCTCCAGGCTCCAGTGGAAGTGATAGGCGACGTACGCGATCTCCGCGTGGATACGGTCGGCCGCGTACGTCACGATTCCCCCAGGCGGCTCCCGCCCAGCTCCACCTCGAACGGCTGCTCACAGTGCGGGCAGGTCACCCCGGCCCGGGTGTGGCCCTCCGCGTTGACCTGCCGGTAGAAGTCCTGGAGGAACGCCAGGTCGGAGGCGAACATGTTCTCCACGATCCCGTCGTGCACCTGATGGAGCGTGCCGAGACGGGTGATGACGCGGCCCAGCAGCACCACCGACAGATACGCCGGGTTCTCCTGGACCCGGATGTCCCGCAGCGGCACCAGCTCGTCGCGGGCCGTCGCCAGCCGCATCGAACCGGTACGGTGCACCACCCCCGCGTCGTCGACATAGCCGCGCGGCAGCTCGAACTCGAACTCGGTGCGCAGCGGGGCCCGTTCGGCGGCGGGCGCGGGCGCCGCGGCCGGGGCGGGCGCCGCGGGGTCCCCGCCCGGGGCCGCGGGCGCGGCGACCGGGTCGGGGACGGCCGCGGGCCGGGAGGCCGTACGGCGCATTACTCGATGACCAGTTCTTCGAAGGTGATGGTCACGGTCTCGGTCAGCGCGGACGCCTCACCGGCCTTGACGGTGGAGGTGTCGACCTTGCTGCACCAGGCGTTGCGCATGTTGTAGCGCTTCACCGGGTTGTTCATGTAGTCCATCACCATGATCGTGGCGTTCTTCCGCGCCGTCGACATCTGGCCGTTGACGGACTGGGTGATCCACTGGTTGAACGCGGCGGACTGCGTCATACCGCGCACGACCGTGCAGGTACCGGCCTTCTTGACGCCCGGCAGCTTCTTCGTGACGGGCTTGCCCTGGCTGGAGACCTGCTGGTACTCGATCACGTCCTGCTCGATGCTCAGGCCGCTGACCTCCTGGAGGTACTCGACCATGACGCCGTCGATCTGGAGGCCGAAATTGTGTGAGGTGAGGGAATCACCGGGCTGCAGACTCATGGTTCGCTCTCTGTGCAGGGGCGGGGGACCCCGGCGCGGATGCCGGGCCCCCGGGAATCGGGACGGTCAGGTGCGGACGGGGCGGGCCGCGGACGGGCCGCGCCCCACCCCCGGCCGGGTCACTCCTCCAGCTCGCCGCTGCCGCTGGAGAACTGCGCCAGCCGGAAGATCACGAACTCGGCGGGCTTGACCGGCGCGATACCGATCTCGCAGATGACCCGGCCGAGGTCGACCGACTCGGGGGTGTTGGTCTCGGCGTCGCACTTCACGTAGAAGGCGTCCTCGGGACGGGAGCCGAACAGGGCGCCGTTACGCCACTCGTTGACGAGGAACGCCGAGACGTTCCGCCGGATCCGGGCCCACAGCGCCTCGTCGTTGGGCTCGAACACCACCCACTGGGTGCCGATCAGGATCGACTCCTCCAGGTAGTTGAAGTACCGGCGGATGTTGATGTAGCGCCAGGCCGGGTCGGAGGAGAGGGTGCGGGCACCCCAGACGCGGATACCGCGGCCGGGGAAGGCGCGGATGCAGTTGACGCCGATCGGGTTGAGCAGATCCTGCTCACCGCGGGTGATCTGGGTCTCCAGATCGACGGCGCCGCGCACCACCTCGTTGGCCGGGGCCTTGTGCACCCCGCGCTCGAAGTCGTTACGGGCCCAGATGCCGGAGACATGGCCGCTCGGCGGGATCATCTTCGTCTGGCCGGACGCCGGGTCGAAGACCTTGACCCACGGGTAGTACACCGCGGCGTACTTCGAGTCGTAGCCCGCCGTGTCCTGGCGCCACACCCGGATGTCCCGGGCGTTGAGGCCGGGCGGCGGGTCGATGACGGCTACGCGGTCACCCATCAGCTCACAGTGGGCGATCAGACCGAGCTGGACGGCCTTGACCTCCTCCAGGCCGATGGCGCCCCGCTGGTAGGCGGCCATCAGATCGGGCACCGCGACCATCGAGATCTCGTCGACCGCCTCCAGGCCACCGAAGCCGGTGCGGTCGGCGGAGTCGCCGAGGTACTCGGCCGGGCCGGGGTGGACGGCCGGGGCCGCACCCGGGGCGGCGGGCGCCGGGGCCGCGGGCGCCTGCACGGCCCGGGCCAGCTCGACCGTCTGGTTGTCGGGGCGCGCCAACTGCGCCGCGGGCGCCGCCTCCAGGACGGTGATGAGCTTGGAGCGCTCCTTGACCTGGGTGACGACGTAGTTGCGGTTGCTCTTCTTGGCGCTGACGTCGAAGGTCTCGGCGACCTTGTCGCCGTCCTTGACCAGCAGCCGGAACCGCTCGGCCGGGCCCTCGCCCTCCGGGTCGGTGACCTCGACGCTCAGCGCGCCGCCGCCGGTGCCGGACGTCAGCGCCCGGACCGCGAAGGTGCCCAGGGCGGTGGGCTCACCGGGCGTCAGCTCGGCGGGCGCGGCGGCGGCCGACACCGCGGCCGGGGCGGCGGACTGCGGCCCGGCGTCCGCGGCGGCGCCGCCGACCCGGACCACATAGGCGGCCGAACCGCCGTTGTTGAAGAACCCGTAGACCGAGTGGGCGAGGTAGTAGCCGTCGGTGAACTCGCCGAAGGCGGCCACGTACTGGGACCAGTTGGTCACCAGCGTCGGCTGGTTCAGCGGCCCCGTGGGCGCCAGACCCACGAAGGCCGCCACGGACGTGCCGACCCCCTCGATCGGGCGGGAGCCACTGGCTACCTCCTCGACGTAGACGCCGGGCGACAGATACGACGGCATGCGCTGGTTCTCCTCGGGGTACGACAACCGTATGACGGTGGAGTTCGCCACTGTTGTCGCCGCTCCCTCGCCTCCGGAAGGTCCGTCGGGGCCGTAGCGGGGGCAGCGCCGGTGCCCCAACGGGCAGCCGGAGCGCGGATATCGGGTCGCTCGGCGCGGCCTGAGGCCCCCGTTGACCTGCGAAGCTCCCGCTTCCGGGGCGCCTCGGGGACCCCGGTGCAGCCGCTGCGGGCCCCGAGGGCAGCCGGTGGCGTCCCTTGGGGCACCCGACCCTGCCCCCAGTCCTGCGACACGCCCCACGGCCTCGCCATACGGTCGCCGTATGAGCCTGTGGACCTCTCTCGAACCCGCCTCGACCACCGTGGACCCGGGCGGCAGCACCACCGTGCGGCTACGGCTGCGCAACACCGGCGACGTCGTCGACGAGTACCGCTGCGTCCCGGTGGGCGAACTGGCACCTTGGACGACCGTCGAGCCCGGGACCCTGCGGCTCTACCCGGGCACCACGGGCACGGTGGAGCTGACGTTCGCTCCGCCCCGCACCCCCGACGCCGCCGCCGGTCCGCACCCCTACGGTGTCCAGATCATCCCGACGGAGTTCCCCGAGGCCACCACCGTCCCCGAGGGCAATGTCACCGTCACCCCGTTCAGCGAGGTCCGCGCCGAACTCGTCCCCACCAACGTCACCGGCCGGTTCCGCGGCCGTCCCCGGCTCGCCATCGACAACCTCGGCAACGTCAAGCTCACCGCGTCCGTCACCGGTCACGACAACAGCGATCAGCTGTCGTACGAGATCCACCCGGCGAACGTGCAGGTCGAGCCGGGGCGGGCGGCGTTCCTGAAGACCACGCTCAAACCGCGGCAGATCATCTGGGCGGGCGCCAAACAGTCCCGGCCCTACACGCTGTCGGTGCAGCGCTCCGGCGCCGAACCGCTGCCGGTGCGCGGGACGTACGTCCAGCCGGGGCTGCTGCCGCGCTGGCTCGGGGTGCTCTTCAGCCTGCTGCTGGGGCTGGCCATCGCGTTCCTGATGATCTGGCTGACGTACAAGCCGGACGTGGCCACCAAGGCGACGGACAAGACGCCCGGCCAGACGGCGCACACCATCCAGCCGTCGGCGCCCGCCCAGCCGACGCCGCAACAGACCACCGAGGCGCCCAAGAAGGACCCGGGCGGCGGCGGGGGCGGCGGGGGCGGCGGGAACAAGCCGAAGCGGGACCCGTACGCGCATCTGCACAACGTGCTGCTGCGCAACGGCGCGACGCACAAGTGCGTCGACCTCACCGGCTACAGCGAGGGGGAACTGGGGCACACCGTCATGCAGTTCGGCTGCAACGGCTCGCCCACCGAGGAAAACCAGCGGTGGAGCTTCGAGCTGATGCCGGGCGGCAAGGGCGCGGGCCCCGGCGGGAAGGACCTCTTCCAGGTCCGTAACCTCCGCGCCAACCACTGCCTCGACGTGCGGGGCCCCGTCCCGGCGCCGAACACCTCGCTGATCCAGGAGTCCAACTGCACCCGCCGCAAGGACGGCAACCAGGTGTGGTGGCTGGAGCGGCGCCCGGCGACCGGCCAGATCTGGATCCGCAACGCCACCAGCAACAACTACTGCCTGGACGTGAAGGGCTACTACGCCCGGGGCGAGGACCTGAAGGACGCGACCGCGCTGACGCTCGCCAACTGCACCGACGGGGACGACCAGGGCTGGCTCATCGAGAAGTGACGGGCCCGAACGGCCCACGGCGCCCGGCCCGGTGACCTCACCGGACCGGGCGCCGTCCGCTCTCACCAGCCGGTGTCGTCCAGCACCAGCCGTCCGCCCTTGCGGTACTCGCGGCGGGCACCGGTGAGCAGATCGGCATCGGTGACCGGCGCGCCACGCCCGGCGGCGGCGTACGCGGCGGTGACCACCGCGCTGCGGATCGAACCACCGGACAGCTCGAACTCCCGGGCGCACGGCCCCGGATCGATCCCCTCGACGCACGGGACGTGCGCCAGGCTGTGGCGCCACAGCGCCAGCCGCTGCTCCGCGTCGGGGAACGGGAAGTCGACCACCAGATCCAGCCGCCGGGTGAACGCGTCGTCGATGTTGGCCCGCAGATTGGTGGTCAGCACCGCGATGCCGTCGAACGCCTCCAGCCGCTGGAGCAGGTAGGCGCTCTCCATGTTGGCGTACCGGTCGTGCGCGTCCTTCACCTCGGACCGCTTGCCGAAGACGGCGTCGGCCTCGTCGAAGAGCAGCACCGCGTCCGTACGGTCCGCCTCGGTGAAGATCCGCTCCAGGTTCTTCTCCGTCTCCCCGACGAACTTGTCGACCACCGAGGAGAGTTGGACGACGTAGAGATCGAGGCCGAGATCGGCGGCGACCACCTCGGCCGACAGCGTCTTACCGGTCCCGGAGTCCCCGGCGAACAGCGCCAGCACCCCCCGGCCCCGGCCGCCACCGGCGCTCAGCCGCCAGTCGCCGAGGACCCGGTCGCGGTGGCGGGAGCGGAGCGCCAGCTCCCGCAGCTGTCCCAACGGTCCCTCCGGCAGCACCAGATCGTCCCAGTCGACGTCCGGGCGGATCCGCCGGGCGTGCCGCTCCAGACCGGACGCCGACTGCTGCCGGGCGGCGTGCCGCAGATGCGCGGCGGTCGGCGCGGTGCCCTCCAGCGCCGCCAGGGCCAGCGCGGAACGGGCCGCCCGCCGGATCCGCTCCCCGTCGAGGCGGTACGGAGCGACCGTCGCCGCCAGGTCGAGGCCGGGCGTGGCGGCGTCCGCGCCGAGCGCCGCCTCCCAGGCGTCCACCGCGCCCGCCCGGGTCCGCGGCGCCTCCAGCACCAGCGGATCGCGGGCGCACCACAGCGGGTCGTACGGCCGCGGCCCGCAGAGCAGCACCGACACGTCCTCGGCCGCCAACTCCCGGATCAGCTCCCCCGGTTCGTCCGGCAGCGGGGCGACGACCACCGCGCAGTCGCGCAGCCGGGCCTCGCGCAGCAGGGCCGCCACCGGGCCCCGGCCGTCCGGCGCCGGGTCCGCCGTGCCGTCGTCCGGCCGCCGCGGCCGGGCGGGCGGTGTGAAGTGCAGCGCCGCCCGGCCCGCGGCGTGCAGCGCGGCCACCGCCCGGGCCGGTCCGTCGCCCTCGCGGTGCTCCCGCAGATAGACGGTGGCCGGGCCCGCCGCCAGCAGCGCGCCGAGCCGATCGGCCGGGTCCGCCGGTCCGTCCGCCGGGGCGCCGGGCAGCTCCGTGACGTACCCGGCGAGCGCGGCGTCCGGGGTGTCGTCGCCCAGCAGATGCGCGGCGACCCGGTCCGGGACGCGGAGCGGACGGCCCAGGAACGGGCGGTCGGTCTCCTCGATGTGCAGCAGGCCGTACGCGGACAGTGGCGCCGACGGGTGGAAGCGGGCCCGCGCCGCGGCGCCCGCACCGTCCGGGGCGAGCAGTCCGCACAGGTCGAGGGCGAGCCCGGTGGTGGCGCGGCGGCGGCTGACGTCGTCGTTGAGGTAGCCGTACAGCGGCTCGAAGTCCCGGTCGAGGTCGGGGGCGAGCGCGATGAGCAGGACGGTGGAGTCCAGCGGGGTCAGCCCCAGCCGCCGGGCGAGCAGCCCCAACCGGTCCCCGGGCACCACGGCACCGTCCGGCGGCGGGGGCCCGTCCCACCCCTCGGGCGGCGGGCCCCCGGCCTCGGTCCGGCCGTGCAGCCGGTGGCGGACCGCGTCGTCGGAGAGGTACAGGCCACGCAGCGGGTCGTCGGCCGTCGGGTCGTCCGCGCCGCGCCGGGCGACCAGCGCGGCGACCCGCGCACGCAGCGCGGCCAGCCGGTCGGCCAGCGGCTGCCCGGCGGCGGGCGCGTCACCGCTCACCGGGCGCCTCCGCGGTGGCGGACGCGGGCCGGGCCACGCCCTTGAGGTGCCGCTCCTGGTGCGCACGGGGCTCGTCGGCGAGCGGGCCGTCCAACTCCCGGGCGGAGACCACCGCGCCCTCGGTGACCGGCGGCCCCGCGTCGTACTCGGGGAAGCCCGGGAACGGCACGGTCAGCATCAGGTCGACGGAGGGCTTGAGTTCACCGCCGAGCGCGGAGAAGAGTTCGGCGCGGGAGCGGGCGTCGCCCGGGGTGGCGCCGACGACGAGCGGCACGCTCAGCCCGAGCGCCGCCAGCGACCCCGGCAGTTGCGGGGGCGCCAGCAGTTCGTGGGGGAGGAGCGAGGCGAGCGCCGCGGACAGCAGCCGGTGTTCGTCCTGCGGTCGCTTCGTCCACGCGGTGACCAGGTACGACAGCCGGAACCAGCGCGGCGGACGGCGCCTGCGCAGCACCGCGCCGCGCTCGTCGCGCACCGGCATGGTGCCGCCCTCCCGCCGTGCGGTGTCCTCGCGGATGTCGTACAGATAGGCGTTGAGCGTGGGGGAGTTGCGCCGGGATGCCCAGGTGCGGGTCGGGGCGTCGAAGGCGATCTCGATGCCGGTGCCGGCGAGCACCCCGCCGGTCAGCAGCCCCTCGATGACCTCGTCCACTTCGTGGATCATTCAGTGTCGCTCCAGTCGGCCGCGTACGGCCCTCACGAGATGTAGCCCTCGCGCAGCGCGTAGGCCACGGCGTGCGCGCGGTTGCGCAGGTTCAGACGGGTCGTCAGCCCCTGCATGATGTTCTTGACGGTCCGTTCGGAGTACGCCAGCTTCCGGGCGATCTCGTTGGTGTCCATGCCCTCCGCGACCAGCCGCAGCGCGTCGACCTCGCGCTGGGAGAGCCCCGAGGGGCGCACGCCCGGGACGCCGAGCGTGCCCGGGCGGAGCGAGCCGACCTGGCTGAGCAGCCGTCCGAGCAGATCGGCGGGGAGGTCGCCGTCGCCCCGGGAGGCGGCGATGACGGCTTGCAGCAGGCGGTTGCCGGTGGCCTCGCGGCGCCAGACGATGGCGCCCACCCCGCACTCGATGATGTCCAGCAGCTCCGCCTCGCGGATCAGGCTGACGACGAGCACGGCGTGCATCCCGTCGCTGCGCACCAGTCGCCGCAGCCAGCCGAGCATGGTCTCGTCGAGGGACTCGGTGAGCAGCACCGCGACGCCGCCCGATTGCTGGGCGGTCGCCTCGTCGACGAGATCGATCACCGCATGGCCCCGCAGCTGGCTGATGGTCCCTTCCCGGGAGATGGGATCCGGCGCGTGTACCACGACGGGAATGCGCTCTGCGGGTTCCTCCACGGCCGTTCTGAATGAGCCGCGCAATTGTTGTCCTCCCCGTACCGATCGCCGCACCGGCGCGGAGAGATTTCCGCAGCGGCCGATCCGTTCCCTCACTATGACATCACTTGATGTGGACTCAGATGGTGGTGCGGGCGGGGAAGGTTGCGTGCGCGATCCAGCTGTGACGGAGTTGTCGAGGAAAAAGTTGGGGAAACGGTGAACCGATCGCGTTTCCACAGGTCATAGCGGTGCTGGAGCGGGAAGGGGGGTGTTGTTCACCCGGTGAAAATCGGCCATCTGGCGAATTGTGACCGTGTCACGCGGGGGTATTGCGGAAGGAGGTGTGGGTGTGGTTCCGGCCCGGTGATGGAAATGTAATTCCCGGAAAAATGCGATCGCGATCACCGGGATACGGCGCCCGGACTCTTTGCGCTATCTTTGCGGCGATTCGGTGAACCGGCCGGGAATTCACCGCCGCGCCGCCCCCCGCGACCGGCGCGGAAGGGCCCGGCGGAGCGCTCGCGTCCGCCCCGCCGGGGGAGGAGCATCGGACGGGTGACCGACCCGCGTCCGATCCTCTTCCTCGACGTCGACGGCCCGCTCAACCCGTGGCGGGCCCCCGTCGGGCGGGCCCCGGCCGGATACACCACCCTGCCGATGCGCCCCACCGGCTGGGAGGAGCCGCACCCGCCGCTGCCGGTACGCCTCGACCCCCGCCACGGCCCGCTCCTCCTGGGCCTCGGCTACCGCCTGGTGTGGGCCAGCACCTGGGGCCCCGAGGCCAACACCTGGATAGCCCCCGTCCTGGGCCTCCCCACCCTCCCGTACGTGGACTGGCTCCGGCCCCCGTACCGCGCCTCCGACGGCGTGCACTGGAAGACCCGCCGCCTGGTCGCCGTCGCCGACGGCTGGCCGTTCGCCTGGGTCGACGACGAGATCGGCGAACCGGACCGCTCCTGGATCTCCCGGAACCACCCGGGCCAGGTCCTGCTGCGCTGCGTCGACCCCGCGGTGGGACTGCTCGCGGACGACTTCGAGGCGCTACGGGCGTGGGGGAAGGGGCGGTGAGGCCGCGCCCCGACGGGGCGCGGACGGATCCGTGAGGCGCCGGTCCGGGCAGGCCCGCCCTCCCGCTCAGCCCGCCCGGCCCACCAGGTCCAGCACGGCCCGCAGCCCGTCCGGGCGCCGGTCCACCGGCACCGGGTCGACCGGCAGATAGCGGCAGCCCACCGCCGTCGCACCACCGTCGTTCCGCCGGTCGTCGCCGACCATCACCACCTCGTCCGGCGCGAGCCCCAACTCCCGGCAGGCGGCGGTGAAGAGCCGCGGATCGGGCTTCGCCGTCCGGTGCTCGTACGACAGGACGGTGCAGTCCAGATATGGCGCCAGCCCGTGCGCGCGCAGCACCGGCCGCAGATCCCAGCCGATGTTGCTCACCAGCCCCGACCGCAGCCCCCGCCCGCGCAGTTCGGCCAGCACCTCCACCGCGTCGGGGTACGGCCACCACGCCTCGGGGCGCATATGGCGCGCGTACAGCGCCTCCGGCAGCACGGCGGAGGGCAGCGGCACCCGGCGGGCCAGCGCGGTGTAGACCTCGCGGTGGCGGCGGGGGTCGTGGTCCCGCTCCGCCCAGGGAGCGGCCAGCTCCGGCGGGACCGCCTCGGGCACGGCGCCGCCGGGCAGCGCCCCGGCCCGCTCCAGCGCCGCGGCCGTGTCGCGCACCGCGGACTCGTCCAGCGCGGTCCCGGTCGCCGCCAACGCGCCGCGCAGCCAGCTCTCCGCCGGTTCGCTCCGCACCAGCGTCCCGGAGAAGTCGAACAGCACACCTCTGGTCACCGTCATGCCCCCATCGTGGGCGATCCGGCCGCGGTGCACCATGGGCCCGCACACGCCGCCACGCCCACGGGCGGGCCGCCGCTCACGCCTCCCGCCCGGCCGTGCGCCGCCGCTCGTACGCCCGGTGGGCCGTCACCGCCGCCGCGACCACCACGGCACCGAACAGCCAGCCGCCGACGACGTCCGACAGCCAGTGCACCCCCAGGAACAACCGGGTGAAGCCGACCCCGGCCATCGACACCGCCACCACCGCGACGGCCACCCGCCACCGGGCCGGGCGGGGCGCCCGCCGGTGCAGCAGCCAGAGCAGCAGACCGCCCGCGACCGTCAGCGACAGCGCGTGCCCGGACGGGAAGGACTGGTAGTGCGCAAAGTCCACGGGGTCGGGCCACACCGGCCGGTCCCGGTCCACCGCCGCCTTCAGCCCTTGCTGGAGGGCGGTGCCCAGGAGCGAGGTGGCGGCCACCCAGAGACCGAGCAGCCACGCACCGCGGCGCACGAGCAGCGCGACCGCCACCGCCAGCACGGCCCGCATCGTCCAGGGGTCCCACACCCAGTCGGTGAGGATCCGGTTGAGGTGGGTCCAGCCGGGCGCGCCGACGGCCGCGGTGTGCAGGGTGTCCGCGACGCTCCGGTCGAGCCCGAGCAGCGGCGCCCAGCCCGCCGTGACCAGCACCGTCAGGACGACGGCGGGCACCGCGCAGCCGATGAGCACGGCCAGCGGGGCGCGCAGGGACGGGTGCCGGGAGGAGGAGCCGAGGGGGCGCGGCGTCGGCGCCGCGCGCCGTTCTGACGAGGCCATGCGCCGATCTTCGCGGACACCGCCGCCCGGCACCATGCCCCACCCCGAAGCCCCGGCAGGCGGCGTGCCCGGTCAGGTCAGGGCGTGCAGCCCCGGGACGAAGGTGATCAGCAGCGGGACGGCCGGGAACAGCGCCGCGTACGCGGTGATCCGCAGGCGGCGGGCGGGGGAGAAGCGGACGCCCGGCGCCAGCAGCCGGTCCACCCGCTGCGGCACCTGCCCCAACTGCTCGGGGCACGGCCCGAACACCCCGCGGTCCTCGTTCATCCCGACCAGCGCCAACGCGGTCGTCAGCCGCCCGAAGCGGCGTGACGCCACATCGTCCGCGGCCAGTTCGACCAGCCGGTGGACCTGGTCCCGGAACGCGGCGAACACCGGGACCTGCGGGAAACCGGCCGCCAGCGCCGAGGCGCAGTGCAGCAGCAGATCGTGCCGGGCCCGGGCGTGGCCCTGCTCATGGGCGAGCAGCGCATCGAGCTGACGATCCTTCAGACGGCGCAACGCGGCTGTGGTGACGACGAGTTGGGGCGCGCTGCGCTGGAGCCACCACGCCTCGGGGCGGTCGCTCTCCAGGACGACGAGGCGGTCGCCCGAGCGCTCCTCGCCGGGCAGCAGCGGCACCCGCCGCAGCAGATCCGCGCGGCGCTGCCGACGCCGGGCCCGCGCGGCGCGCACCTCACGGGTCAGCGCCACCGCCGTCCACACCGCGCCCCCGGCGAGCAGCAGTGCCAGCGAACCGGCCCACGGCCCGTAGGTGTTGAGCGCGTACGCCTCGACGACGACGCGCGGCGCGAAGCCGAACACCGGGCCGCGGACGGCGTCCCACGCGGCGGCCGCGCTCAGCGCCATCGCCAGTCCGCAGCAGAGCAGCACGGCGGCGACCACGCACTGCCAGACCCACAGGGCGAGAACCGGTTCGCGGTCGGGCCAGTCCGAACGGGCCATCAGGCGCGGCGCCATGGACGCGGCCAGCACGCCGAGGATCATCAGCGTGAGGGGGACCATCATGCGGCCAGCCTATGAGCGCCCCGCTCGCAGGCGGTACGGCGGCGTTCCGGAAGTGACGTATGCCACCCCGCCGGGAGGCGTGACGCGCCGCCCCGGACGTGGGCCAGGACGGCGCCCGCGCAGCGACCCCGGACACCGGTCAGGTCGGCCCGTCACCCTGGGTGCCGGTCCCGGTCGCCCGCCACCCCGGGTGCCGGTCGGGTCCGGACGCGGACCAGGACACCGGTCAGGCCCGGACGCCACCCCGGGCGCCGGTCCGCACGGGCCCGCGGCCGGGACCGGCGTCAGACCAACAGCAGCATCACCAGCATGCCGAGGCTCATCGCCAGCCGGCAGACGCCGAACGCCTCGGCGCGCCGGAGCACCGGGAACGGGGAGGCGGAGCCGCGTACGTCCTCGGGGGGAGCCGCCGCTGAGCCCGCCGGGCGGCCGGGGACGCCGTCCGCCGCGGGCCGGACGGCGGCACCCTCCGGCAGCTCGGCAGCGCCGCCGCCGACCGGCACACCGTCCACCGGGCCCGCTCCCGCGGGCACCGCACCCGCACCCGGCACCGCACCCGCCCCAGCGGGCACCGCACCGACCGGCACCGCCTCCGCCGCACCCGCCCCGGGTATCAGCCGGATCCCGGCGAGGACGACGGACGCCGCGTAGTAGACCAGCAGGGCGCCCGTCACCAGGGGCGGGCCGCCCATGTCGCCGTGCCCCGCGGCCATCGCACCGCCGTGGCCGCCCGGCATCGCCATCGGCGCCGTGCCGGTCATCGCCGGGTCCGCCGCCAGCAGTGGGGTCATCACCAGCGCCATGTACACCATCGCCAGCGAGTCGACCGCGTGGTGGGCGTGCCGGAGCCACAGGGCCCGTACCGCCGCGACGGCGAAGACCGCGGCGTACCCCCACGCCAGCCACGGCGGCGGGGCGAACGCCTCGGTGGGCAGCGCCATCACCGCCATCGCCAGCCCCATCAGCGCCTGCCCGCGCGCCTGGGACCGCTGCGCCGCCGTCCCGCGGCGCGCCCGCGACAGGCAGTACCCGCCCGCCACGGCACACACCACCACCAGCAGCCAACTCGTCAGCGACGGCCCGTGCACTCCGACCTCCCCACCCCGGCCCGGCGCGGCGGCGGCCATCCCGCGCACCGGCCGGACACCGATCCCGTACGACCGGAGAATGCCCAGGTCACCGGGGGCGCAAGGGAGCGCACGGGGGCAGGCGCGGGGCGCAGGACCGGCCGCCCCGGGGAGGCCCGGGCCGGGGCGTCACCCGGAGGCCCGCATCCCGCCCGGAGCCGCGGAGCCGCAGGTCAGGGCCGGTAGCGCAGGGGATGGTCGGCGGGCACCTCGACCAGGACGAGGCGGTGGCCGTCCGGATCGGCGACCCACATCTCGATCAGACCCCACGGCTCCCGGACCGGCGGCCGCAGCATCTCCACCCCGCCCGCCACCAGCGCCTCGTGCGCCGCCGCCACGTCCGCCACCTGGAGCCACAGCTGAAGGGTCCGCCCGGGCGGCCCGTCCGACCGGCCGGACACCTCCAGGAAGCCGCCGCCCAGGAAGTACACCGTGCCGCGCTCGGGGCCCGTACCGAACTCCCGGTAGATCTCCAGCCCCAGCGTCCCGCCGTAGAACGCCCGCGACCGCTCGGGGTCCGCGGGCCGCACCAGCACCCTGCTGCTCAGTACCTGCACCATGTGCCGGACCCTACGCGTCCGGGGGCGTGCGGCCGGGCACCGCGCGCGGGTTCCGGGCGCCGGGGAGCTGCCCGGCCCGGCATCGGGACGAAAGGCCCTGATCAGCCGGGGTGTCGCCTTGCTAGCCTCGCGGTGTGCCCCGGCCCTGCCGTCCGGCACCCGTAGCCCGCCCGAGAGGAACCACCGCACCATGCCCACCGGCCAACTCGTCTTCCGCTCCGCCACCGACGCCGACATCCCCGCGCTCGTCGCACTGATCGAGTCGGCGTACCGCGGCGACGCGAGCCGGGTGGGCTGGACCACCGAGGCGCATCTGCTGGAGGGGCAGCGCACGGATCCCGAGGGGGTCGCCGCCGTGGTGCACCAGGAGGGCAGCCGTCTGCTGGTGGTGGAGCGCGACGGCGAGCCGATCGCCTGCTGCCAGTTGGAGAACCGCGGCGACCACGCCTACTTCGGCATGTTCGCGGTCCGCCCGACGCTCCAGGGCGGTGGCCTCGGCAAGGCGATCATCGCCGAGGCGGAGCGCACCGTCCGCGCCGAGTGGGGCGCCGAAGAGATGCGGATGACCGTCATCCGGCAGCGCACGGAGCTGATCGCCTGGTACGAGCGGCGTGGCTACCGCCGCACCGGCGAGCTGAGCCCGTTCCCCTACGGCGACGAGCGGTTCGGCGTCCCGCAGCGCGACGACCTCGCCTTCGAACTCCTGGTCAAGCCGCTCGGCTGAGCCACCCGGCGGGCCCGGGGCCGCACCGGCGGCGCGGCCCTACCGGCGCCCCGTCCCGACGACCCGCTCCAGGAACTGCCGGGTGCGGGCCTCACGCGGCGCCCCGAACAGCTCCTCGGGGGTGCCGCGCTCCCGGATCACCCCGGCGTCCAGGAAACACACCTGGTCGGCGACGTCCCGGGCGAACCCCATCTCATGGGTGGCGAGCACCATCGTCATGCCCTCCGCCTTCAGCCCGCGCACCACGTCCAGCACCTCGCCGACCAGCTCCGGGTCGAGCGCCGCGGTGATCTCGTCGAGCAGCAGCAGCCGGGGGCGGCAGGCCAGCGCCCGGACGAGGGCGACGCGCTGTTGCTGCCCGCCGCTGAGCCGGTCCGGGTAGGCGTCCGCCCGCCCGCCGAGCCCCAGCCGCTCCAGCAGCTCGTGGGCGCGCGCCTCCGCCTCCTCCCGCGGCACCCCGTGCACCCGGCGCGGCGCCAGCGTGATGTTCTCCACCACCGTCATGTGCGGGAAGAGGTTGTACGCCTGGAAGACCACCCCGATCCGGCGGCGTACCGCGTCCGCGTCGGCGCGCGGATCGGTGATCTCCTCGCCGTCCAGGAAGATCGCCCCGTCGTCGATCTCCTCCAGCAGGTTCGCGCACCGCAGCAGCGTCGACTTGCCGGAGCCGGACGCCCCGATCAGCGCCGTGACGGTGTGCGGCGCGACCTCCAGATCGACGTCCCGCAGCACCACCGTGCCCCGCCCGTACGTCTTGCGGACGGCCTCCAGCCGCAGCACCGGCGCGGCATCCGGCTCGCTCATACGATCCCTCCCTGGGCACGCCGCCGGTCCATCCGGGCCGTCACCCAGTCCGTCAGCCGCGTCATCGGGATCGTCAGGGCGACGAAGACCAGCCCGGCGACCACGTACGGCGTGTAGTTGAAGTCCTTGCCCGCGATGATCTGCGCCGCGTACACCGCATCCACCGCCCCCGCGATCGACACCAGACCGGTGTCCTTCTGGAGCGAGACCAGATCGTTGAGCAGCGGCGGCACCACCCGGCGTACCGCCTGCGGCAGCACCACGTACCGCAGCGCCTGCCCGCTCGACAGCCCCAGCGACCGCGCCGCGGCCCGCTGCGAGGGGTGCACCGACTCGATACCCGCGCGGAAGACCTCCGCCACATACGCGGAGTACGTCAGGACCAGCGCCGCCCCGCCGAGCAGCACCGGATCGGTGGTGACGCCCTGCAACCGCAGCGCCGGGACGCCGAAGACCACCATCAACAGGCAGATGATCAGCGGCAGTCCGCGGAAGAAGTCGGTGTACGCGGTGGCCAGCGCGCGCAGCGGGAAGAACACCGGACCGCGCAGCGTCCGCGCCACCGCCAGCCCCATCCCGAGTACCAGCACCGCCGCACCGCACACCACCAGCAGCTCCAGGTTGAGCAGCAGCCCCTCCAGCACCTTGGGCAGCGCCTTGCGGGCGTACGCGGCGCTGAAGAAGGTCTCGTGGGTGCGCTGCCAGCCGGGCGACCCGGTGATCACCACGTACAGCACCGCGGCGGTCACCAGCGTGCTCACCGTGGCGACGGCGGCGGCGCGGCGGGCCCGGCCCTTCCGGTACCGCTCCCGCGCCAGCCGCCGCGCGGACGGTACGTAGCCGTCGTCCGGGGAAGGCGCCGACGCGCCCTTGACGAGGCTCACTTCAGCACCGGCGCATGGGCGGCGTCGGCCAGCCACTTCTTCTCCAGGGCGGCGAGCGTGCCGTCCTTGCGCAGCGCGTCGACGGCCGACCGGACGCAGCCGGTGATCCGGCTCTCCTTGTCGAGCACCAGCCCGAACCGCTCGCCGTCCGCGCCGGTGTCGGCGAACTGCCCGACCACCTTCGCGTCCGTCACCTCGGTGGAGGTGATGTAGAACGCGGTCGGCAGATCGGTGAGGATCGCGTCCACCTGACCGTTCCGCAGCGCGGACTTGGCGAAGTCGTTCTTCTGGTAGACCGCGGGCCGTCGGCTCGGCCGGACGGTGTCGTTGATGACGTCGAGGCTGGTGGTGCCGACCTGCGCGCCGAGCCGTACGTCCTTGAGGTCGGCGATGCTCTTCGCGCCCGCCGCCTTCGAGCCCTTGAGCGCCACCACCGCCTGCCGGACGTCGTAGTAGCCGGAGGAGAAGGCGACGGCCTGCTTGCGGGAGGCGCTGATCGAGATCTGGTTGATGTCGAAGTCGAACTTCTTCTCACCGGGCGCGAAGGCGTTGTTGAACGGCACGGTCCGCCAGCCGACCGCGGAGCGCGGATAGCCGAGCCGGTCGGCGACCGCGTAGGCGACGGCCGATTCGAAACCCTTGCCGTTCGCCGGGTCGTCGTCCTGGAACCACGGCGCGTACGCGGGCTTGTCGGTGCCGACGGTCAGCTTCCCGGCGGTCACCGTGGCCAGCTTGCCGGGCGCACAACTCGCCCCGCCCGCCGCGTCGGACGGCGCGTCCTGCGGGGCACAGCCGACGGCGGCGGACCCCAACACGGCGGCACACACGGCGAGAAGAGCGGGGCGAGAGGCGAGGCGCATGGCGGGAGAGTGACAGTGCCGGAGGCCGTCTGTCGAGATCACCGCGGAAATCGTCCGGATGCCGGAACGAGATTGCACGCCCGTGAACTGCGGATTTCCTACGGAGGGAGGCGCCGGGGCGCGGGGCCGCCGCACGGACCCGCGCCCCGGCGCGGCCCCGCTATGCCGTGAACCGCACCGCCCGGCGGATCTCCGGCTGATCGGTCACTACACCGTCCAGCCCCAGACCGCGGGCGATCCGCAGCTGGTCGTGGGTGTTGACGGTCCACGCCACCACCCGCAGCTGCGCGGCGCGGGCCCGCTCCACCAACTCCAGGGTCAGCCGACGGATGTTGAGCGAGAGCAGCGGCGCGCCCACCGCCTGCGCCCGGTCGACCACGTCCAGCCCGTACCGGCTGGCGACCAGCGCGGTGCGGACGCCCGGGACCAGCGTCCGGATGGCCGCCAACGCCTCGTCGTGGAAGGAGATCACCTCGACCCGGCCGATCAGATCGCGGGCCCGCAGCACCTCGGCGAGCGCCCGCGCCGCCGCCACATCCTTGATCTCGGCCTGCAACGGCGCCCGGACCGCGTCCACCACCTCCTCGAACACCGGGATCCGCTCGCCCCGTCCGGCGTCCAGTTCACGCAGCTCCGCGAGGGTCTGTTCGGCGATCGGCCCGCTGCCGTCGGTGGTCCGTGAGACGTCCGCGTCGTGCATCACCACGAGCGCGCCGTCCTTGCTCAGATGCAGATCCAGCTCGACGACGTCGAGCCCTTCGCGCTCGGCCCGGACGAACGACCGGAGGGTGTTCTCCGGCTCCACGCCCATCAATCCGCGGTGCCCGATGGTGAGAAAGGACAAGGCTGCCTCGCTTCTGTCGGCTCGGTACTGCTCTGACGTCGCAACTCGCGTGCGGCGGTGCCGTGGCCCCGCACCCCGGAACGCCCCGGGCGCCCGGCCCCGGCGACGGCCCGCACCTCCCCGGCCCGGCGCCCCGCACACCACGACCTCGGGCACAAAGCCGTACGAAATGGCGCACATCCTAACGGCTCCACCGGGCCCCGGAAGCGGCGCGGACCGGCCACCGCGGGCCCCGCCGGGCGCCCCCGCGACCCGCCCGGCAGACCGCCCGCGGGGGAGGTCCGCCGTGCCCCGTACCGGACCGGAACCCCCGGCCGCCGGTCCGGAGCACCCGCTCAGGGGTATCTGTCCGCCCGGGCCGTCCGCGAACCCGCTCACCCGCGCGTGGGCGCGTCCCCACGGGGCTGACGCGGTCCCGTACCCCGGGGCGCGGGACCGCGGAAACGGCGAGAACGTGTCGCTCCACGCCGCATCGACAGGAAAAATCATCGTGATCTGGGGGTGGTGACGGAATAATTTTCACCGGCACCTCTTGAGGGAAAGAACCTTGGCTGGTTACGGTGGGTGCACCACACGATCTACCGCCGGAGGGCAGTCATGACGGAAATCCTTTCGCCCGTGGGTGCTCGGACGGGCACTTCGACCACGGAGTCGGTGACCGCGCACCCGGCGTGGCCCGCCCTGAAGCGCGCGGTCGAGACCATCCGGCCGTGGCAGTCCAAGGACGGCTCGATCGATCTGACCGCCGACGGCGCTCCCACCGCGGAAACGGTTCGCCACGAGGTCGAGGCGATCATCGCCGCCCTCGGCGCGCTCGCCCCGCTGCTGCCGCACAACGCCGCCTACCACGAGGCGCTCGCCGCCGACCTGCGCCGCTGGGCGGACGACGGCTTCGGCGTACCGGACTTCCTCGACTCCCTGCTGGCCTTCCAGCCCGCCCAGGACCGGGCCGACGGCCGCCAGCACCTGGTGCTCTTCCCGATGTACACGCAGAACGGCAACCCGGACCGCAACTTCGAGGCCGTCGTCCTGCGCATGGTCTGGCCCGACTGGCTGGCCGAGCTGGAGCGCACCCGCTACGACAACCCGCTCTTCTGCGGCATCACCTTCGAGGACTTCACCGCCGGGTACGACACCAACTCCGCGGTCCTCTTCCCCGAGACCATCGCGGTGCGCGAGGCCCCCGAACGGTTCAGCTGGGGCGGCATCTTCTGCGACCGCGAGGCCGCGCGCTTCCGCCGCGTCAGCGAGGCGGCGGTCGAGACGCTCGGCATCGAGCTGCCCGAGGACATCCGCGCCCTCCTCGCCGACCAGGACCGCTGCCAGCAGGCGTTCGTCCTGTGGGACATGGTCCACGACCGCACCCACAGCCACGGCGACCTGCCCTTCGACCCGTTCATGATCAAGCAGCGCCAGCCGTTCTGGATGTACGGCCTCGAAGAGCTGCGCTGCGACCTCACCGCCTTCCGCGAGGCCGTGAAGCTGGAGGCCGAGGGGTATGCGCAGGCCCGCGATGTGCAGTACGCGGTGATCTTCGACCGGATGTTCCGCTTCCCGGTCACCGGCGACCGCAACCGCAACTACGACGGTCTCGGCGGCCAGCTGCTCTTCGCGTACCTGCACAAGCACGACGTCGTACGCTGGACGGACAACACTCTCCACATCGACTGGGAGCGGGCGCCGAAGGTCACCAACCAGCTCTGCGGAGAGATCGAGCAGCTCTACCGCGACGGCATCGACCGGCCCAAGCTGGTCCACTGGTTCGCCGCCTACGACCTCGTCTCGACCTACCTCGCCCCGCACCCGGGATCGGTCTGGGCGAAGGGGCCCGACGCCCTCGACCTCGACCAGCCGCCGCGCAAGCTCGTGGACGACGTGCTGCCCGACGAGTTCCCGCTCAGCATGTTCTACGAGGCCCTCGCCAAGAAGCTGCGTACGGTGATCGCTTCCACCAAGGGCATCACGGCCGGCCGCGAGATGCCGGCGGCGGCGTGACCACGGGCCGCGCCACCACCGAAACCGCAGGTCAGTCAGGTGTCCAGAAGGATGAGGAGGCGACGGAGATGAGTACTTCGACGGGCGGCCAGGGGTCGTTGGAGGGCGCTGTCATCGCGGTGGCGGGCGCCGCCGGACCCGCGGGGCGGGCCACCCTGCTGCGGTTGGCCGAGGCGGGCGCCACCGTCGTCGGCTGTGACGCGGACGCCGCACGGCTGGCCGAGGCGGTCGACGCCGCCCGCTACGCCCACGGCGGTGCCACGGTCATCGGCGACACGGTCGATCTGCTCGACCCGGAGCAGACCCGGGAGTGGGCCGCCCGTACGGAGAAGGAGTTCGGCCGGGTCGACGGGCTCGTTCACCTGGTCGGCGGCTGGCGCGGTGCGAAGACCTTCGGCGAGACCGATCTGCACGACTGGGACCTGCTGCACAAGCTCCTGATCCGTACCGTCCAGCACACCTCCCTCGCCTTCCACGAGGCCCTGCAGCGCTCCGGGAACGGCCGGTACCTGCTCACCAGCGCCGCCGGGGCGAGCAAGCCCACCGGCGGGAACGCCGCGTACGCCGCGTCGAAGGCGGCGGCCGAGGCGTGGACGCTGGCGCTGGCCGACGGCTTCCGCAAGGCGGGGGGCGAGGAGGGCCCGCGGGCCGCGGCTGCGATCCTGGTCGTCAAGGCGCTCGTCAACGACCAGATGCGCGCCGAGCGACCGAACGCCAAGTTCGCGGGCTTCACCGATGTCACGGAGTTGGCCGAGGCCATCGCCGGAGTCTGGGGGCGGCCCGCCCGGGAAGTGAATGGAAAGCGTCTGTGGCTGACCCCCGAACCGTGAGCGGCGGCAAGACCGACGCCCGGCAGCACCACGACACCCAGGTACGCGGCTTCGCCAGCGACAACTACGCGGGCGCGCACCCGGAGGTCCTCGCGGCCCTCGCCCTCGCCAACGGCGGTCACCAGATCGCCTACGGCGAGGACGAGTACACCGCCCACCTCCAGCGGGTGATCCGCAGCCACTTCGGGCAGCGGGCGGAGGCGTTCCCCGTCTTCAACGGCACCGGCGCCAACGTCGTCGCGCTCCAGTCGGTCACCGACCGCTGGGGCGCGGTGATCGCCGCCGAGTCGGCGCACATCAACGTCGACGAGTGCGGCGCCCCGGAGCGCGTCGGCGGCCTCAAGCTGCTGACCGTGCCGACCGAGGACGGCAAGCTCACCCCCGAGCTGATCGACCGCGAGGCGTTCGGCTGGGACGACGAGCACCGCGCCATGCCGCAGGTCGTCTCGATCACCCAGAGCACCGAACTGGGCACGCTCTACACCCCGGACGAGATCCGGGCGATCTGCGAGCACGCCCACGGTCTGGGCATGGTGGTGCACCTCGACGGTTCGCGGATAGCCAACGCCGCGGCGTCCCTGGACGTGCCGATGCGGACGTTCACCAACGCGGTGGGCGTGGACCTGCTCTCCCTGGGCGGCACGAAGAACGGTGCCGTCTTCGGTGAGGCGGTCGTCGTCCTCAACCCCGACGCGGTGCGCGGGATGAAGCATCTGCGGAAGCTGTCGATGCAGCTGGCGTCCAAGATGCGGTTCGTCTCCGTGCAGTTGGAGGCGCTGCTCGCCAAGGACCTGTGGCTGCGCAACGCCCGGCACGCCAACACCATGGCGCAGCGGCTGGCGGCCGGGGTCCGGGAGGTCGCCGGGGTGGAGATCCTCCACCCCGTGCAGTCCAACGCGGTCTTCGCCCGGCTGCCGCACGCCGTCAGCGAACGCCTCCAGAAGCGCTACCGCTTCTACTTCTGGGACGAGGCGGCCGGTGTGGTCCGCTGGATGTGCGCCTTTGACACCACGGAGGAGGACGTCGACGGCTTCCTCACCGCCCTCCGCGAGGAGATCGGCGCCGTCTGACGGCACCCGCGGAAGGGCACCACCGAACCGAATAACTATGCGTCCGGTCGAAAAGTCATTGACTCTCGGCCGGGCGCATCGTTACGCTCCCGGCGCATGGAGCTGATCCAGGAAAGCCCGGAAATCGCCGCCTACTTGGCGGTGAGCGAGGCCATCGACCACGATCATCCGCAGGTCCGGGCCCTCGCGGCACAGCTGCGCGCCGAGACCGCCGACGCATACACATACGCCAAGGCCGCCTTCGAGTACGTCCGCGACACCGTCCCGCACTCCCACGACGCCGACGACCCCCGCGTCACCTGGCGCGCCTCCGACGTCCTCACCCGCCGCACCGGCATCTGCTTCGCCAAGGCCCACGCGCTGACCGCCCTGCTGCGCGCCGAGGGCATCCCCGCCGCGCTCTGCTACCAGAGGCTCGACACCCTGCACGGGCTGATCGCGCTCCGGCTCCCCGGCGGCGACTGGGCGCGCCAGGACCCGCGCGGCAACAAACCCGGCGTGCACGCGGAGTTCCGCACCGACCGGGAACAACTCGCCTGGCCCGTCCACCCGGAGCGGGGCGAGGCGGATTCACCGGTGCTCTACGCCGAGCCGCTGCCCGCCGTGCTCCGGTGTCTGCGACGGGCCGCCGACCGGACCGAACTGTGGCGGACGCTCCCCACCGACTTCTGACGGAAGGGAGTGGAAAGGGGCGAGCCCGGGAGCCGTGCGGCCCCCGGGCGTCGGGTCAGGCGGGCGAACCGGGCGCCGCCGGGGCCGTACCGCCCAGGTGCGCCGGGATCCACCAGGTGTCCTCCGGGCCCTTGGGGCGCACGGGGTAGGCGCGCTGCGCCGCCTCCAGCAGATCCTGGACGCGCGAGCGCAGCCGGTCGGTGATCTTCTCCGCCTGCTCGTCCGGGTCCGCCTCCATCGGCTCGCCCACCCGGATCGTGATCGGGAAGTGGTTCCGCCCCAGATCCCGCTTGTGGCCCTTGGTCCACAGCCGCTGGGTGCCCCACAGCGCCACCGGCAGCAGGGGAACGCCCGCCTCCTGCGCCATGCGCACCGCGCCCGACTTGAAGTTCTTCAGCGTGAACGACTCCGAGATCGTCGCCTCCGGGAAGACGCCGACCACCTCGCCCGACCGAAGCGCCGACACCGCGTGCCGGTAGGCGTGCACACCCTGCGCACGGTCCACCGGGATGTGCTTCATCGCCCGCATCAACGGCCCCGACACCTTGTGCCGGAACACCGATTCCTTGGCCATGAACCGCACCAGGCGCTTCGCCGGACGGGCGGTGAGGCCCGCGAAGACGAAGTCGAGGTACCCGATGTGGTTGCTCACCAGCACCGCACCGCCGCGCCGCGGAATGTTCTCCGTGCCCGCGATGTCGAATTTCAGGTCGAGCGACTTGAAGAGGGTGCGCGCGGCACCGATCACCGGCGGATAGACCAGATCGGCCATGTCGGGAGGACCCCTTTTCTGTGCCCGGGGAGGGTTCTCCCGGCGGAAACCTACGCAGCCGTAAGAAGCGGCTTTCGGGAGATCGTGCCCGATCACAGGCGTCGCGGCTACCACAGGGGCCACCCGGAGCGGGAGATTCTCATCACGTACGCCCCGCTCCCGTCGCGCCGCGCGCGCCCTGGGCGTACTGTTCGCGCCCCCGTTCCGGGAGCCCCGCGCGCCCGCGGGAATCATTCCGGCGCCGCGTGCGCTGCACCTTCGGACGACCACCCGCACCACCCCACACCCAGGAGGCCGACGGTGCCCCAGCAGGACGACGGCGTACGGCTCGGCGCGGAGAGCCTGGGGGCGCCGCTCGGGGAGCGGGCCACCCTCGTGCAGTTCTCCAGCGCCTTCTGCCAGCCCTGCCGCGCCACCCGCCGCACCCTCGCCGAGGTCGCCGCCATGGTCGACGGCGTCACGCACACCGAGATCGACGCCGAGTCCCGGCTCGGTCTCGTCCGGGAGCTGCGGATCACGGGTACGCCGACCGTCCTGGTGCTCGACGCCGAGGGCGCGATCGTGCGCCGCGCCGCCGGTCAGCCCCGTAAGGCCGATGTCATCGCGGCGCTCGGTGAGGCGGTCCGTGAGGGATCTCCCAGAAACCGGGCGCCTCTTGACGCTCCGCCCCGAAGCTCGTCACGCTGACGTGATGCGGCCAGGAACCCTTCTGTACGGACGCGCGCACGTGGATCTGCTGAGGACCGCCAGCGCGCGCTGTCCGGGCGCGTGAGCAGCGACGACACCACCGCCGCCGGTTCCGCCACGGCGGGCGGCGGCCCTGCCTCGGCTCGTAGACCTCAGCAGAAGGACAATTCCATGACGGCATCGCCCGATCTCGGCACGCCCCGCACCGCCTCCCCCGAACTCCTGCGCTCCGTCTTCCGGCAGCACGCCGCGGGCGTCGCGGTGATCACCGCGCGCGGCGAGCGCCCCGTCGGCTTCACGGCGACCTCCCTGACCTCCGTCGCCGCCGAACCGCCGCTGCTCTCCTTCGGCGTCGCCACCACCGCCTCGTCCTGGCCCGCGCTCGCGGAGACGGACCATCTGGGCGTGCACATACTCGGCGAGCACCAGCAGGAGCTGGCCGCCACCTTCGCCCGCAGCGGCGCCGACCGCTTCGGCCCCGGCACCTCCTGGCGCACCGGCCCGGAGGGCGTCCCGCTGCTCGACGGCGTCCTCGCCTGGCTGGTGTGCCGGGTCGTCGCCCGCGTCCCCGCCGGTGACCACCGCATCGTCCTCGCCCAGCCGCTCCTCGGCGATCCGGCGGGACCGGGCCGTCCGCTCCTGTACCACCAGGGGCGCTTCAACGCGCTGCGCGACTGACGGGTTCCCGTAACGCTTCGTCATCCCCGGGTCGGGGCCGTTGGGTAGGTCACAGTTCAGCGGCCTTGATTCCGGGGACGACACTGTATGTACTGGTGAGTAATATCGGGGTCGGCGCGGGGAACCCGAACCGACCCGGAGCCGCCCCCACAGGCGCCTATGCTGCCAGCACAAGGCAGTTCTGAAGAGACGAAGCAGGTAGGAGAGCCGGCGTGAGCTTGAGGATCGTTGTCTGTGTGAAGTACGTGCCCGACGCCACCGGCGACCGGCACTTCGCCGAGGACCTGACCGTCGACCGCGACGACGTGGACGGCCTCCTCTCGGAGCTGGACGAATACGCCGTCGAGCAGGCCCTGCAGATCAAGGAGGCGGCCGACGACGCCGAGGTCACGGTCCTGACCGTCGGCCCCGAGGACGCCAACGACGCGCTGCGCAAGGCGCTGTCGATGGGCGCGGACAAGGGCATCCACGTCGAGGACGACGACCTGCACGGCACCGACGCGCTGGGCACCTCCCTGGTGCTCGCCAAGGCTGTCGAGAAGGCCGGTTTCGACCTGGTCGTCTGCGGTATGGCCTCCACCGACGGCACGATGGGCGTGCTGCCCGCCCTGCTCGCCGAGCGGCTGAACGTCCCGCAGGTCACCCAGCTCTCCGAGGTGGCGGTCGACGGTGGCAAGGTGACCGGTCGCCGTGACGGCGACACCGCCAGCGAGCAGCTGGAGGCGTCGCTCCCGGCCGTCGTGTCCGTCACCGACCAGTCGGGCGAGGCGCGTTACCCCTCCTTCAAGGGCATCATGGCCGCGAAGAAGAAGCCGGTGGAGTCCTGGGAGCTGGACGACCTCGACATCGACGCGGACGAGGTCGGTCTGGAGGGTGCCTGGACCGCGGTCGACGGCGCCGCGGAGCGCCCGGCCCGTACGGCCGGCACGATCGTCACGGACGAGGGCGAGGGCGGCAAGCAGCTCGCCGAGTTCCTCGCGGGCCAGAAGTTCATCTGAGGCCCCCGGCCGGGGCGTGGTACCCCGGCCGTCCCGCAACCGCCCTCATTCTTCCCGCAGGAGAGTCACCCCATGGCTGAAGTCCTTGTCTACGTCGACCACGTGGACGGCGCCGTCCGCAAGCCCACCCTCGAACTGCTCACCCTGGCCCGCCGCATCGGCGAGCCCGTGGCCGTGCACCTCGGCGCCGGTGCGGACACCGCCGTCGCCACCCTCGCCGAGCACGGCGCGGTGAAGGTGCTCGCCGCCGACGCCCCCGAGTTCGCCGAGTACCTCGTCGCCCCCAAGGTCGACGCGCTCCAGGCCGCCTACGAGGCGGTGTCCCCGGTCGCCGTGCTGCTGCCGTCCTCCGCCGAGGGCAAGGAGATCGGCGCCCGCCTCGCGGTCCGCATCGGCTCCGGCATCATCACCGACGCCGTGGACCTGGAGGCCGGTGACGAGGGCCCGGTGGCCACGCAGTCCGTCTTCGCGGCCTCGTTCACCACCAAGTCGCGCGTCACCACCGGCACCCCGGTCATCACCGTCAAGCCCAACTCCGCCGCGCCCGAGGCCGCTCCGGCCGCAGGTCAGGTCGAGCAGCTCGCGGTGACCGTCGCCGACTCCTCCAAGGGCACCAAGATCGTCTCGCGCACCCCGCGTGAGTCGACCGGCCGCCCGGAGCTGACCGAGGCCGCGATCGTGGTCTCCGGTGGCCGTGGCGTCAACGGCGCCGAGAACTTCCCGGTCATCGAGGCGCTGGCGGACTCGCTCGGTGCCGCGGTCGGCGCCTCGCGTGCCGCCGTCGACGCCGGTTGGTACCCGCACACCAACCAGGTCGGCCAGACCGGTAAGTCGGTCTCGCCGCAGCTGTACATCGCCGCCGGTATCTCCGGTGCGATCCAGCACCGCGCCGGTATGCAGACCTCGAAGACGATCGTCGCCATCAACAAGGACGCCGAGGCCCCGATCTTCGATCTGGTCGACTACGGCGTCGTCGGCGACCTCTTCAACGTCGTCCCGGCGCTGACCGAGGAGGTCAAGACCCGCAAGGGCTGAGCCACCCCGGGCCGGTCCGTCCGCGCCCACGGCGAAGGCCCCGTACGCACCGCGCGTACGGGGCCTTCGCCGTGCGGTCAGTCGCCGGTGGTGCCGTCGATCCGCTCCCGCAGCAGGTCCGCGTGGCCGTTGTGCCGGGCGTACTCCTCGATGAGGTGGGTGTATATCCAGCGCAGGTTGAGTTCCCGGCCGCGCGGGGCGGCGAAGGTCTCGTCGAGGCCGCGGTCGGCCACCGCCGCATCGCAGACCGCGGTCTCGGCGCGGAAGGCGGCGAAGTCGGCCTCGGCGCTCTCCGGGGTGCCGTCGTCGTGGTCCGCGTCGATGTTCTCGTCCGTGATGTGGACGGAGGGGAGCAGCTCGCGGGCGAACCGCTGCCGGAACCAGGCGCGTTCGACGTCGGTGAGGTGGCGTACCAGCCCGAGGAGGCTGAGCGTGGAGGGCGCCGCGCTGCGCAGCGTCAACTGCTCGCCGGTCAGGCCCGCGCATTTGGCCAGCAGGGTGTCGCGGTGCCAGTCGAGCCAGCCCTGCAGCATCTCGCGCTCGCCGACGGCGGCGGGCATCGGGCGGCGTTCCACGGTGGGGGCGATCCAAGTCGTCATGCGGTGAGTCTGCCGGGCCGCGCCGCGGGGTGCCAGGCACTTTGCGGGGCCATGGGCCGTCGGGCCGCCCGGTGGCGGCGACCGTCCGTGGTGGACGCGGAGGGGTGTTGACCTTGCCACTCACCACGGTTAGCTTCGCTATACGGATTGTTGATTCCGTTACGCGGAAGGCTCGCGTATGGCGTGTAACCATCGGGAGGATGTCGAAATGGGGCAGCAGGAGACCGTGGCGACCAGCCTTGCGGACACCGTACGCGAGGGCATCGGGGCCTCCCTCGCCGACGTCGACGCGGACCTCGCCCGCCGGTACCCGGGCGACCCCGGCACCCGCCAGCCGGTCCACACCGTCTACGTCCCCGGTGACGCCTTCACCGCCACCACCCTGCGGACCTGGGGCGACGAGGCGCTGGCCGCCCTCGACGCGCACGCACCGGACGCCGACGCCCTCGCCCGCGTCCTCGGCATCCCCGACACCCTCGCCGCACCCGTCCACGACCGCGTCCGCGAGAAGCTGACCCGCGAGCCGGTCGAGGACCTCCGTATCGACTTCGAGGACGGCTACGGGCCCCGGCCCGACGCCGAGGAGGACGAGACCGCCGCCCGCGCCGCCGCCCTCGTCGCCGCCGCGTACCGCGACGGCACCGCCGCCCCCTACACGGGCATCCGGATGAAGTGCATGGAGGCCGCCGTCCGCGACCGCGGCATCCGCACCCTCGACATCTTCCTCACCGGCCTGATGAACGCCGGTGGCCTCCCCGACGGCCTGGTCCTCACCCTGCCCAAGGTGACCTACGCCGAGCAGGTCACCGCGATGGTCCGGCTGCTGGAGGCGTTCGAGAGGACGCACGGGCTGGCGAGCGGCCGGATCGGCTTCGAGATCCAGATCGAGACCACCCAGTCCATCCTCGGCGCCGACGGCCGCGCCACCGTCGCCCGCATGATCGAAGCCGCCGAGGGCCGCGCCACCTCGCTCCACTACGGCACCTTCGACTACAGCGCCTCCTGCGGCGTCAGCGCCGCCCACCAGTCCCTGGACCACCCGGTCGCCGACCACGCCAAGGCCGTCATGCAGGTCGCCGCCGCCGGAACGGGCGTCCGCCTCTCCGACGGCTCGACCAACGCCCTGCCCGTCGGCACCACCGAACAGGTCCACGCCGCCTGGCGCCTCCACCACGGACTCGTCCGCCGCTCCCTCGCCCGCGCCTACTACCAGGGCTGGGACATGCACCCGGGCCACCTCCCGACCCGCTACGCCGCGGTCTACGCCTTCTACCGCGAGGGCCTGGAGCAGGCCGCGGCCCGCCTCGCCGCCTACGTCGGCAAGGCCGGTGGCGCGGTCATGGACGAACCCGCCACCGCCAAGGCGCTCAGCTCCTACCTGCTGCGCGGTCTGGACTGCGGCGCCCTCGACACCGCCGAGGTCGCCCGGCTCACCGGACTGACCCGCACCGAACTGGACGGCCTCGCGGGCCGCCCGGTCCACCCGGCGTGAGCCGACGGGCCGCCGCCACCGGGGAGCGGCGGCCCGTCCCGCGCCCCCGCGGCGGACCGGACGATCACGCCGTACGCGGTGGCACGGTGCGCAGGAACGCCCGGACGTGACGCAGCCAGACCGCCCGGTCGCTCCCGTCGACGAGATGCCCGGCGCCGGGCAGTTCGAGGAGTTCGGCGCCCGCGATGGCGTCGGCCAGGCGGCGGGAGCTGTCGGGGAGGACGAGCCGGTCCCCGGTCGGCGCCGCCACCAGCGTGGGGACGGACACGAGCGGGAGATCGGCCCGGACGTCCACCCGGGAGACCAGATCGAAGTGGTCCACCGTGCCCGGCGGCAGAGCGGCCAGGGTCCCGGCCACCCGGGCGTCGAGTGCGGCGGCGCCGATGCCCGCCAGCTCCGTCGGCGACATGCAGGACACGGTGGCGAACCGGGCCAGCTCCGCCCACCGGCCGTCGGCCGCCAGGCTCTTGACGAGACGGGCCGCCAGCGCCAGGACCGGGTCCGCGACGGGAAATCCGGCGGTGAGGACCAGCGCCTCGACCCGCTCGGGGTGGCGGGTGGCGACCCGTACGGCCACCGCGCCGCCCAGCGACTCGCCGAGCACGGCGAACGACTCCTGCCCGGCGGCGACGGCGGAGGCGACCAACTGATCGGCCAGTTCGTCCAGTTCGAGCGGGCTGTGGTCGACGGGTGTGCCGCCGGAGCCCGGGTAGTGGGGGCCGACGAGCGTGTGATCGCGGGCGAGGTCGTCGAGGACGAGGCCGAAGTTGCCCTCGATGCCGCCGCCGGCACCGTGGGCGAGCAGCAGCGCGGGACCGCTGCCCTGTACGGCGACGTCGAGGCGGGGAACGGGAAGTGCGGAGGTGGTCGTCATGGCGGCGACGCTAAACTCTGACATCCATGTCAGAGTCAAGTCGGGTGTCCCGGAGGCGGATCGGATGCGGATGAAGGAGATGGTCCGGCGCACCGGCGTCCACGAGCGGCTGCTGCGCTACTACGAACAGCAAGGACTGCTCACCCCGGACCGGCTGCCCAGCGGCTACCGCGTCTACGGCGAACCGGACGTCGAGACGGTGCGCCGGATCCGCTGCCTGCTGGCGGCGGGACTCCCGACGGCCCTGATCGCCCGGATCCTGCCCTGCGTCACGGCCGACGGCGACCGCCTCGTACCCACCTGCCCGGACCTGGTCGCCCAGTTGCGGCAGGAGCACGAGCGGATCAGCCGCACCATCGAGGAGTTGGAGACGTCCCGCGCGATGCTCGGCACCGTCATCGCCGACGCGCCGTTCCCGGAAGGTCGCTGAGCGGGCGCGACGGCACGGCCGGGCGTCAGCCCCGCGCCGGACGGATCTCGCCCGAGCCACGGGCGATCAACCGGGTCGGGATCTCCTCCCGGCGCGGCGGCTCGTCGGCGCCCTCCAGACGGCGGAAGAGCAGCCCGGCGGCGGTCCGCCCCATCCGGGCCGCGTCCTGTGCGACGACGGTGACCGCCGGGCTCACCAGATCGGCCAGCTCGAAGTCGTCGAACCCCACCAGCGCGACCGGCGCGGTGCGCTGCCGCAGTACGCGGACGAGGGTGACGGTGACGCGGTTGTTCCCGGCGAACAGCGCGGTGACCGGCTCCGGCGCGTCCAGCATCGCCCGCGCCGCGGTGTGCACCCGCTCCGGTTCGGTGGTGCCGAGCGAGACCCAGGCGTCGTCCACCGGCAGCCCGGCGGCGGCCATCGCGGTGCGGTAGCCGCGCAGCCGCTCCTTCGCGGTGTGGATACGCGGCTGGTCGCCGATGAAGCCGATCCGGCGGTGGCCGTGCGCGATGAGGTGGGCGACCGCGTCCCGCGAGCCGCCGAAGCTGTCCGACAGCACCGTGTCCGCCTCGATCCGCCCGGCCGGACGGTCCACGAAGACGGTGGCGACACCCGCGGCGATCTCCGGGGCGAGATAGCGGTGGTCGTCACCGGCGGGGATCACCACCAGACCGTCGACCCGCCGGGCACACAGCGCGAGCACCAACTCCTGTTCCCGGGCCGGGTCCTCGGCGCTGGAGCCGTTGATCAGCAGTGCGCCGTGATGGCGGGCGACCTCCTCGACGGCGCGGCTGAGCGGACCGTAGAAGGGGTCGGCGAGATCCTCCAGGACCAGACCGATGCTGGCGGTGCGGCCCTTGCGCAGGATCCGGGCGGAGTCGTTGCGCCGGAAGCCGAGGGCGGTGATCGCCTCCTGGACGCGGCGCTCGGTGTCCGGGGTGACGCCCGGCTCGCCGTTGACCACCCGGGAGACGGTCTTGAGCCCCACCCCGGCGCGCGCCGCGACATCCTTCATGGTGGGACGGGTGCCGTAGCGGCGGGAACTGCCCCGGGCGGTGTCGGTCACGTGCGGGGTCCCCCTCGGCTGCGGCTGGCGTGTCCCGCCGAGCATAGCCGCTGGACAACGTTGTCACCTGGGGTGAAACTGACCTCCCCGTCAACGGACCGGCGCCGTCGGTCCCCGCGTCCACCAGGAGAACCGACACCGATGCAGAAGGACCTCAGCGCAGCGCTGGACATCGGCGGCACCAAGATCGCCGGAGCGCTGGTGGACGGGCACGGCAGACTCCTCGTCCGCACCGCCCGGCCCACCCCGGCCGACCGGGACGCGGCCACGGTGATGCGCGCGGTGGCCGCCGTGGTCGGCGAGTTGACCGCGGCGCCGCAGTGGGCGCGGGTGGGCGCGGTCGGTATCGGCAGCGCCGGTCCGGTGGACGCGGCGGCCGGTACGGTCAGCCCCGTCAACATCCCCGGCTGGCGCGGCTTCCCGCTGGTCGCGGGCGTCCGGGCGCTCACCGGCGACCTCCCCGTCGTGCTGATGGGCGACGGGGTGGCGATGGCGGCGGCCGAGCACTGGCAGGGCGCGGCGCGCGGCCGGTCCGACGCCCTGTGCATGGTGGTCTCCACGGGCGTCGGCGGCGGCCTGATCCTGGGCGGTCGCCCGCACCCCGGCCCCACCGGGAACGCCGGACACATCGGCCACATCAGCGTGGACCTCGACGGGGACCGCTGCCCGTGCGGCGCCCGCGGCTGTGTGGAGCGGATCGCCAGCGGCCCGAACATCGTCCGCCGCGCCCTGGCGGACGGCTGGCGGCCCGGGCCCGGCGGCGAGGACGGCGCGGCGGCGGTGGCGGCCGCGGCCCGCGCCGGGGACCCCGTCGCCCGGCGCTCCTTCGAACGGGCCGCGCAGGCGCTGGCCGCCGGGATCGCCGCCACCGCGGCGCTGGTGGAGATCGAGGTCGCCGTCGTCGGCGGCGGGGTGGCGGGCGCCGGTGAGGTGCTGTTCGCGCCGCTGCGCCGGGCGCTCGGGGAGTACGCGACGCTCTCCTTCGTCGCCGGACTGACCGTCGTCCCCGCCGAGATGGGCACCGACGCCGGTCTGGTGGGCGCCGCCGCTGCCGCCGCACAACAGTCCCGCCTCGCCACCTTCGCCGCGGCATCCTGACGCGCCGTCCGGCCGCCGGATCGCCGGGATCACCCCGGTGTGCCCGGCATCGGGCGGCCCTTCCGAGTACGGACGTACGCTCCTCACGCCGCGAAACGCACCCCTCCGCCAAACCATTCGCCACCCCGGAGGCGTCCCGGGCGCTCCTCCGGCGCCTTACCCTGGTGCACGTCGGAAGAGGCGGGCAGGGAGACGGCCGACGGCGACGTCGGGCAGCGGGAGGAACGGCGACGTGGCTTCGGGGGAGCGCGGACAGCGCGGGGCGGACGAGGACAACGGCGCGGGCGGAGCGGATTCCGCCGGGCCGGACGGTGTGACGGCGGGGCTGCCGGGCCCGGATGCCGGAGAGCGGGCGGGCGCGTCCGGCGCCCGCGCCGACGACGATCTGACGGGCCGTGTGCTGGGCGGCCGTTACCGCGTCACCGGCCGGATCGGCCGCGGCGGTATGGGCGTGGTCTGCCGCGCGGTGGACGAGGTGCTGGGCCGCGAGGTCGCCGTCAAGGTGCTGCGCGCCTACACCGACGCCTCGGCGCCGGAGCTGGCCGATCTGCGCACCCGGATGCAGCGCGAGGCGCGCGCCGCGGCCCGGATCCGGCACTCCGGCGTGATCACCGTCCATGACGTCATCGACGAGGGCGGTCGCCCGGTCATCGTGATGGAGCTGGTGGACGGGCCGTCGCTGGACGACGCGGTCGGGCGCCGGGGCGGCATCGAGCCGCGCGAGATGGCCGCGATCGGCGCCCGGGTGATGGACGCGCTGGACGCCGCGCACCGCGCCGGGGTGCTGCACCGTGATGTGAAGCCCGGCAACGTCCTGCTCGACAGCAGCGGCCGGGTGGTCCTCACCGACTTCGGCATCGCCAGCATCGAGGCGCCCGGCGACGGCGCCGAGACCAACATCACCCGCAGCGGCGAACTGGTCGGCTCGCTCGACTACCTCCCGCCCGAGCGCGCCCAGGGCATGGGCCCGAGCCCGGCGTCCGACATCTGGTCGCTCGGTATGACGCTGTACGCGGCGGTCGAGGGCGGCACCGCGCCGTTCCGCCGTACGTCGGTGTACTCCACGCTGACCGCGATCGTCACCGAACCGCTCCCCGAGCCGCGGCGTGCCGGACCGCTCGCGCCCGTTCTGCACGCGCTGATGGCGAAGAGCCCGGCGGACCGGCCGGACGCGGCGCGTGCCCGGGAGATGCTCCAGGCGGTCGCCGACGGACGCGACCCGGAGGCGATGCCGGTGCCCGGCGCACCGCATCTGCCGACCGCCACCGACATCAAGCCGGTCGGCCCGCCCCCGCCGCCGCGGCCCTTCGGGGCGGCGGCCACCGGCGGCAACGCCTCGGGCGCACCCACCGGTTGGCTCTCCGGTCCGGGCCCGGCGGGCGCCGCCGGGGGGACGCCGACCGGCGGCCCGGAGCCGCTCCACGACCGGCCGACCGCGGTGGTCGGCGCGGTGGCGGCGTCCCGCGGCGCCGGGGAGACCGCGCCGCTGCCGCGTCCGCGCCGCGGCGGGCGGATCGCGCTCGCCGTCGCCGCGGTGCTGGTGGTGCTCGCCACCGGTGGCGGCGTGACGTATCTGATGGTCGGCAACAAGAGCGAGCCCGCGGCGCGCGGCGGCTCGGCGGCACCGGTCGACGGCGACGCCAGCCGCGCCACACAGTCCGGGACGCCGGTCTCCCCGGACCCCGGCAGCAGCGACAAGGACGGCAAGGACGGCAAGGACGCCGGGAAGGGCGACGGCGCCGGGGACACCGGCGAGAGCCCGGGCGGAGAGCCGTCGCGGACGGACGAGCCGTCCGGCGGCGCCTCCTCCCCGGCGGGCCGCCCGAGCACCGGCGGCGGTCACCACGGCGGCGGCGCGGGCGGCGGATCCGGCACCCCGACCGGCGGCGGCAGCACCCCGCCGCCGGAGACCTCCTGCACCCCCGGGGACGCCGGGAAGACCAACTGTGTGGTGTGGCGGACCGCCGATTCGTACACCGCGTCCGGGCAGAAGGCGGGGGTGGTCAACGGCGGCACCAACTACTTCTACTGCCAGGCGAACCTGGGCCGCCGGGAGACCAGCGGCCGGTGGACCAACGTCTGGTGGGCCCGGACGGACGACGACAGCGGCAACACCGGTGTCTACCTCAGCGTCGTCTACCTCAAGGGCGGCGCCAACGACCAGCCGATTCCGGGGCTGCCGGTCTGCTGAGCGCCGCCGGGCCGGGCGGGGCGTCGGGGGTCAGTCGCCCTTCTCGGGGGTCACCCGGTAGACGACGGTGGCGTGTGCGGGCACCGTCACGGTGATCTCGTCGGTGGTGTGCCGGTCGGTGCGCTGCCACAGGTCCCGCAGCCGGTAGCGGGGTGCCGCGGGCAGTCCGGCGGCGGTCGCGCCGGTGGTGATCCGCTGCTCGTGGTCGCTCTCGTTGAAGAGCGCCACCGCCCGGTCGCCGTTCGCCAACTCCTTGACCAGCGTCCACCGTCCGCCGTCGCTGTCCAGCACGGTCGCCTGACGGCCCAGCGGGTCCTGGTCGAGCGCGATGACGTCCGTGTTGCGCAGGATGTCGTACGTCTGCGGGGAGGCGGTGCGCAGATCGGTGCCGATGAGCAGCGGCGCGGCCATCATGGCCCAGAGGGTGAAATGGCTGCGGTACTCGGTGTCCGTCATTCCGCCGTTGCCGACCTCCAGCATGTCCGGGTCGTTCCAGTGTCCGGGACCGGCGTACGGGGCGAGCGGCAGATTCTTCTTCAGAATGTCCAGCATGCTCGCCCAGGTGTCGCCGATGTCCCCGGTGGTCCGCCATGACTGCCCCAACTCCGCGGCCCATTCCCAGGGCGCGTTCTCGCCCCATTCGCAGATGCTGTACGTGATCGGGCGGCCGGTGGCGCGCAGTGCGTCGCGCATGGCGGTGTAACGCTGCCGGGCGTCCACGCCTTGGTTGTTGCAGTTGTCGTACTTGAGGTAGTCCACGCCCCAGTCGGCGAACTGCCGCGCGTCGGATCTCTCATGGCCCAGCGCCCCGGGAAATCCGATGTCGCTGCAGGTCCTGGTGCCCGCGCTGGTGTAGATACCGAACTTCAGCCCCTTGGCGTGGACATAGTCGGCGACCGCTTTGATGCCGTGCGGAAAGCGGATCGGGTCGGGGACGAGTCTCCCTTGCGGATCGCGGGTGGGCATCGCCCAGCAGTCGTCGAGATTGACGTAGGTGTATCCGGCGTCCTTGAGTCCTTTGGCGAGGAAGAGATCGGCGATCTCCTTGACCATTTTCTCGTTGAATTCCGGTCCGCAGTGGGTGGAATTCCAGTTGTTGAAGCCCATCGGGGGAGTGGCGGCGGGACCGTCCGCCGCTTTTCCGGTGGCGGACGGAGCGGGAGCCCGGGCGGCGGACGGCGGGGCGGCTGCCGCGGTGACGCAGAGCAGCGCGGCGGACAGCGCACCGAGCGCGGCGTGCCGCCGCCGACCGACGGGGGAGCGCAGGAACTGGCGCATGAACAGGTCTCCGTCCTCGGGGGATGGGTGGGGGTGACCGGTCGCACGTGTGAGGTGACGGTAGAGCCTGTTGAACTCTGTTGGAAGAGGGTCGCTGGGCGGTGCCGTCATTCCCGAACTGCCCAGTGGTCACCGGGACTTGGCGGAGGGGGAGAGTGTCCAGCTCTCTCGTCTCCCTCGACTCTGCGCGGTTGCGTTCGTTCATGTGGGATTCGCGGGGCGAGGTGGGAGCGGTCGCCGGGGCGGGCTGACGGCATCCTGTCGCGGCGGCGCGGCAGGGGCATCGGCGCGCCCCCGGATTTCCTTCCGTGCCGCGCGACGAATGGGCCGCCCGGGAATGCCGTTCCGGGTGTTTCCGGTGCGACGGGCGGCTGTCATATGCGGATGTCAGGGTTCCCCGGGCCCGTGCGCGGGCAGGGGTTTCGGTCCGGGAGGCGCTGGGGAGCGCTTGGTTGCCGAGGGCTTCGCGGGGCGGGATACGAGGCGGTGTCCCCACCGTGGCGCATTGTGCGACCGGCGCGTGCACGGGGCCCGCGCGGCGCCCCGCCACCACGTCGCCGCCGCACGGTGCACCGTTCCCGGCTGTGCGCGCGGCCCGTGGATTCGAACGTTTTCCGTGGCAGGCTGGTGCGGGCAACTCACCTGGTTCCGGAGAAGAGGGGACACCGTGATCGTCTGGCTGAACGGCACGTTCGGTGCGGGCAAGACCACAGCGGCGCAGGAATTGCTCGACCTGCTTCCGGGGAGCACGCTCTACGACCCCGAACTCCTCGGTCAGGGCCTGCGGATGATGCTGCCCGCCAAGCGCCTGGAGGAAATCGACGACCTCCAGGACCTGCCCGCCTGGCGCCGGTTGGTCGTGGACACCGCGGCGGCGCTGCTGACCGAGGTCCCCGGCCCCTTGGTGACCCCGATGACGTTGTTGCGTCAGGAATACCGCGACGAAATCTTCGGCGCCCTCGCCGCCCGCCGCATTCCGGTCCGGCATTTTCTCCTGGATGCGGAGGAAACGATCCTGCGGGCACGGATCGCGCACCGTGAGGAAACCGCCGCCGATGCGGCGAGCGCGGCGCAGGTCCGCCGCTGGGGTCTGGACGCCCTCACCTCGTACGCCGAGGCGCTGAGCTGGCTCAAGGACGACGCCTATGTGGTGGACACCGGGCGGCTGACACCCCGGCGCGCCGCGGAGGAGATAGCCGAGGCGGTGCGCTCCGGCACCGCCGACTGCGGCATCGTGCAGACCCCGGAGCCCACCGCCGAAACCCTCGCCGCCGGCGTCCTGCTCTTCGACGACGCCGACCGCGTCCTCCTCGTCGACCCCACCTACAAACCGGGCTGGGAATTCCCCGGCGGCATCGTCGAGCACGGCGAACCGCCCACCCAGGCCGGACTCCGCGAGGTCGTGGAGGAGTTGGCGCTCCAACTGCCGCGCACCCCGCGCCTGCTGGTCCTGGACTGGGAGGCGCCCGAACCGCCCGGCTTCGGCGGGCTGCGGCTGCTCTTCGACGGCGGTCGGCTCACCGACGAGCAGACCCGCGCCCTGCGGCTGCCCGGCGCCGAACTGCGGGAGTGGCGCTTCGTCACCGAGTCCGAGGCGGAACATCTGCTGCCGCCGGTCCGCTTCCGCCGGTTGCGCTGGGCGCTGCGGGCCCGCGAGCGCGGCTGCCCGATGCTCCTGGAACGGGGTGTCCCGGCGGGCGGATGAGGACGGGCGGGGAACGGCCCGGACGGGGCGTGCGCGACCGGTGCGCGGCGGTGCGGTGCGCGCCGGTCCGGGAACCGCGGGAAGCTCCCGTCCGGTCCGGACGCGGGCTTCCGCCGCCGCACCTCACCGGGCGTCCGCACCGCTCGCGGACGCCCGGTGAGCCGCGCCGTCGCTCCGGTCGTCAGCTCCGCTCGGCCGCGTACCGCTGGAGGAACAGCGCCTCGGCGAGCGACAGCCGCTCCAGCTCCTCGGGCGAGACGCTCTCGTTGACCGCGTGGATCTGCGCGTCCGGCTCGCTCAGCCCGATCAGCAGGATCTCCGTCTCCGGGTAGAGCGACGCGAGGGTGTTGCAGAGCGGGATGGAGCCGCCCATCCCGGCGATCTGCATCTCCTCCCCGTCGTACGCCTCCCGCAGCGCCGCCGCCATCGACGCGTACGCCGGGCTGCCGGTGTCGGCGCGGAACGCCTGGCCCTGGCCGACGTGTTCGACGGCGACCCGCGCGCCCCAGGGCGCGGCGTTCTCCAGGTGGGCGGTGAGCAGCCGGGTCGCCTCGGCGGCGTCGGTGCCCGGCGGCACCCGCAGGCTGACCAGCGCCCGGGCGCCCGCCTGGACGGACGGGGTGGCGCCGACGACCGGCGGGCAGTCGATGCCGAGGACGGTCGCGGCGGGCCGGGCCCAGAGCCGGTCGGCGATCGTGCCGCCGCCGATCAGCCCGACGCCGTCCAGCACCTTCGCGTCCTTGCGGAACTCCTCCTCCGGGTACTGCAGCCCCTCCCAGGCGGCGTCCGCGGCCAGCCCGTCCACCGTGGTGGAGCCGTCCTCGGCGCGGAGCGAGTCCAGGATGCGGATCAGCGCGGCCAGCGCGTCGGGCGCGGCGCCGCCGAACTGACCGGAGTGCAGATTTCCGGCCAGGGTGTCGACGGAGACCCGCACCAGCGTCATCCCGCGCAGCGTCGCGGTCGCCGTCGGCAGACCGACGCGGAAGTTCCCGGCGTCCCCGATGACGATGGTGTCGGCGGTCAGCAGCTCCGGGTGCGCCTCGGCGTACCGCTCCAGCCCGCCGGTGCCCTGCTCCTCCGAACCCTCCACGATGACCTTGACGTTCACCGGCACCCCGCCGTGCTCCCGCAGCGCCCGCAGCGCCGTCAGGTGCAGGATGACGCCGCCCTTGCAGTCCGCCGCGCCGCGGCCGTACCAGCGGCCGTCCCGCTCGGTCAGCGTGAACGGCGGGGAGTCCCAGGCGGCCTCGTCCAGCGGCGGCTGCACGTCGTAGTGGGCGTAGAGCAGCACCGTCGGCGCGCCCTCGGGGCCGGGCAGGAAGCCGTAGACCGACTGCGTACCGTCCGGGGTGTCCAGCAGCGCGACGTCCTGGAAGCCGTCGGCCCGCAGCGCCTCGACGATCCAGCCGGCCGCCGCCTCGCACTCGCTCCTGGGGAACTGCTCCGGATCCGCGACCGAACGGAAGGCCACCAGCTCGGCCAGTTCGGTGCGGGCGCGGGGCTGCAACGCAGCGACGGTACGGGCCAGCGGGCTGTCAGACATGGACGCTCCTTGTGGGCGCGGTGAACTTCTCCGGACCTGCGGTCCGACCGGCGGGGTGCCGCGGGCGACCCGGAAGTACGGGGGTGAATCCCCCCGATCTTCCCACAGACGTTCGAGCGGAGCGCGGGCCCGTAGGATGCGGACGGTAGGCGCAGCAAGGATTCGAACGGGAGCAGAAACACCGGTGAGCAGCGAGCAGGCAGCCCAGGACAACGAGCAGGTGTGGGACGTCGTGGTGGTGGGCGCCGGTCCCGCGGGCGCCTCGGCGGCACACGCGGCGGCGTGCGCGGGGCGCCGGGTGCTGCTCCTGGAGAAGGCGGAACTGCCCCGCTACAAGACCTGCGGCGGCGGCATCATCGGTCCCTCGCGGGACTCCCTGCCGCCCGGTTTCACCCTGCCGCTGCGCGACCGGGTGCACGCGGTGACCTTCTCGCTCAACGGCAAGCTGGCCCGCACCCGGCGCTCCAAGAGCATGCTGTTCGGGCTGATCAACCGCCCCGAGTTCGACGAGGGGCTGGTCAAGGCGGCCAAGGATGCGGGCGCCGAGATCCGTACCGGCGCCGCGGTCTCGCGGGTCGAGCAGCACGGCGCGGAGGTGCCGGACCGCCGGACGGTCGCGGTGGTGCTCACCGGCGGTGAGGTGATCCTCGCCCGCGCGGTGGTCGGCGCGGACGGCAGCGCGAGCCGGATAGGCGCGCACGTCGGCGTCAAGCTCGATCAGGTCGACCTCGGTCTGGAGGCGGAGATTCCGGTGCCGCCGACCGTCGCCGAGGACTGGAAGGGCCGCGTCCTCATCGACTGGGGTCCGCTGCCCGGCAGTTACGGCTGGGTCTTCCCCAAGGGCGACACCCTCACCGTCGGCGTGATCTCGGCCCGTGGCGAGGGCGCCGCGACCAAGCGGTATCTGGAGGACTTCATCGCCCGGCTCGGCCTCGCGGGCTTCGAACCGGACGTCTCGTCCGGACATCTGACGCGCTGCCGCACCGACGACTCGCCGCTCTCCCGCGGCCGGGTGCTCGTCGCCGGGGACGCCGCGGGTCTGCTGGAGCCGTGGACGCGGGAGGGCATCTCCTTCGCGCTGCGCTCGGGCCGGTTGGCGGGGGAGTGGGCGGCCCGGGTCGCCGAGGCGCACGACGCCGTGGACGCCCGCCGTCAGGCCCTCAACTACGCCTTCGCCATCAAGGCGGGGCTCGGCGTCGAGATGAGCGTCGGCCGCCGGATGCACGGTGTCTTCGCGCGCCGCCCCGGACTCCTGCACGCCGTCCTCACCGGCTTCCGCCCCGCCTGGAACGCCTTCGCCGACATCACCCGCGGCACCACCACCCTCGGCGAACTGGTCCGCAGCCACCCGCTGGCCCGCCGCGCGCTGGACGCCATGGACCGGCGGCAGCAGGCCAGGGAGGGGTGACCCCGGGGCGGGCGGAGGGCTGACCGGCCGCCGGTCAGCCCTGGCGCATCAGCAGATGGCCGCGGCGGAACCGTTCGCCCTCGCCCGGCTCCCGCAGCATCCGCCCCACCTCGGTGAACCCGGCCTTCCGGGCCAGCTCCGCGAGGTCGTCGATCGGCCACCGGTAGGCGGTCGTCACCTTGTGGTCGAACGGGGTGAGCGGCCCGTCCTCCGCCTCGAAGAAGCCGAGCAGCAGATGGCCGCCGGGCGCGATCACCCGCCGGAACTCCGCGAAGTACGCGGGCAGTTCCTCGGGCGGGGTGTGGATGACCGAGTACCAGGACACGACGGCGCGCAGGGTGTCGTCGGCGAGGTCCAGCGCGTCCATGGAGCCGACCTCGAACCGCAGGTCCGGGTAGGCCGCGCGGGCCAGGTCGATCATGGCCGGGGTCAGGTCGACACCGAAGGCGTCCAGCCCCAGGTCCCGCAGATGCGCGGTCAGATACCCGGGGCCGCAGCCCAGTTCGGCGACGGGCCCGGGACCGGCGGCCCGGACGAGTTCGGCGAACGCCGCGAGCACGGCGCGGTCCAGCGGAAAGTCGTCCAGCGCGTTACGGGTGAGGTCGGCGTAGAGGTCGGCGATGGCGGCGTAGGCGCTCGCCGTCGCTTCGAGGTGGGTGGAGGTCTCGGTCACAAGCGAGAACCCTAGATCCTCGCCCCGCCCCGGGCCGCCGAACGGCCAACTCGGCCGCGGTGAGAGGTGTTTGCGGGACTCTTCCCGGACTGTCCGAGGTGTCACCCGGCCCGGTTCCGTGCCGGTGTCGGGGCGCCTGCCTGCTGGTCCTGCCCACGTTTCCGCCGTGCGCGTTCACCGGGCGGGGCGCGTTCACGACTCCGTGAGGCGGAAGACGGGGTGGCGCGGCGCCGCGATGCGCAGCTCCTCGTCCGAGGAGTCGGCGGTGATCTCCCCGAAGTACGCCTTCACCTCCCAGCCCCAGCGCCGCAGATAGGCCCGGAGCAGCTCCGGGGTCTCGCCCGGCGCCAGCTCCACGGCGGTGAACGCGCGGGTGCGGCGGCCGACCCGGAGCTGCCCGCCACCGGCCGCCCGCATGTTGCGCACCCAGTCGGACTCCCCGCGCGCCGAGACGAGATAGCGGGCGCCCTCGTACGTCATCGGGTTCACCGGGACCCGCCGCCAGGCGCCGCTTTTGCGCCCCCGGACGGAGAGGTCCGCCGCACCGGCGAGGCTGATGCCGTGGCGGGCCAGCCAGCCGACGGCGGCGTTGAAGCGGGCGGTCGTGCGGCCGGGCTTGAGGTAGCGGGACATCTGGCCCTCCGGGGCGCTCGTGGAGTGGTGCGGTACGGCGGTGGGTCCGCGGTGAGCAGGCGCGATCAGCAAAACGTGAGCACTGCTCTTGCTTGAGATCAGTGTGCATGAATGGTCCGCAGGAAGGCAAGAGCAGTGCTCTCGGTTTGGTTCACCGGTCGCCTTGTGGTGCGGTGATCCGAGGGATGGCAGACTCCTTGCCATGACGGCGATCCGAGGGGCCAGGGAACGGGCCCGCAGCGAAATCACCGCGGCCATCAAGGACGAGGCCCGCGCGCAACTCGCGGCCGAAGGTGCCGCCAAGCTCTCCCTGCGCGCGGTGGCCCGCGCCCTGGGAATGGCCTCCTCCGCGCTCTACCGCTACTTCCCCAGCCGCGACGACCTGCTCACCGCCCTGATCCTCGACGCCTACCACGCGATCGGCGCGGCGGCGGAGGCGGCGGATCCCGCCACGGGCGGAGCGGGCGCGAGCGGACCGGCCGAGTCCGGCGGGACGGGCGCGGCGGGCCGCCCGGAGACGCCCGGACACCTTGAGCGCTGGGTCGCCGTCTGCGGCGGGGTCCGCGCCTGGGCGCTGGCCCATCCGCACGAGTACGCCCTGCTCTACGGCACACCCGTCCCCGGCTACCACGCCCCGCAGACGACCACCGCACCCGCCGGACGGGTCGCCCGCGCCCTCATCGCCGTCGTCGGCGACGCCCACGCCGCCGGGGCGCTCCACGAGCCGCCGGGACCGCTGCCCGAGGAGGTCGCGGCCGATGTACGCGCCCTCATGACGGAGCTGGACATCGAGCTGCCCGCGCCCGTCATGGCTGTCCTGGTCGCGACCTGGGCCCAGCTCTTCGGCCTCATCAGCTTCGAGCTGTTCGGCCAGTTCCACCGGGTGGTGGAGGAGCGCGACGCCTTCTTCGCCCATACGACCCGACGGCTGGCGGAGGGCGTGGGGCTGACCGCGGAGCCGGGCGGCGCCGCCTGAGCCGACGGCCGTTCTCCCCGGGGCGGGCTACGCCGCGGTCAGCGCAGGGCGACCGCGGCGCCCGTCCGTTCGGTGGCGATCTTGACGGCGAAGACCGCCAGCGCGGTGCCCATCACATAGCGGTGCAGGCGCTGCCAGAGCGGGTGCCGGGCGAAGAATCCGGCGACCGATCCGGCCGTCACGATGAAGAACGCGTTGCCCGCGACCCCCACCGCGATCTGGACCAGCCCCAATATCAGCCCCTGCAGACCGACATGGCCGCGCTCCGGGTCGACGAACTGCGGCAGCAGCGAGATGTAGAGGATGGCCACCTTGGGGTTGAGCAGGCAGGTGAGGAAGCCCATCAGGAAGAGCTTTCGGGGCCTGTCCGGTGTCAACTCCTCGGTCGTGGCGGCGGATCGGCCGCCCGGCCGGACGGCCTTCCAGGCCAGCCAGAGCAGATAGCCCGCCCCGGTCAGCTTGATCGCCAGGTAGATCTCCGGCACCAGCGCGAAAACGGTGGCGATACCGGCGGACACCGCCAGGAGATAGACCAGGAAGCCGAGGAAGACCCCGGCGAGCGAGATCAGTCCCGCCCGGCGGCCCTGGGCGATCGAGCGGGAGACCAGGTAGATCATGTTCGGCCCCGGCGTCAGCACCATGCCGAACTCCACCGCGGCGATCCCCGCTATTGCTCCCAGCCCGATCACAGCACAACCCCCGTACACGCGTTCCTCCGGACGCCACGCAACCTAGCAGCCCGCGATCATGCGCCGATCCGTGTTCTCCTTCCGCCGCTCGCCGGGGAGACCGTGGGCAACGGGCCGCCGTGCTGCGCGCGAGGCGGCCGCCTCCCTCCCGGCTCCCCGTCAGATCCCGCCGCGCTCCTCCCAGAGCCGGACGAGGCTCTCGTCACCCTTGACCTTCAGGTCCTTCCAGGGGGCGCGGTTCCACAGGGCGAGGTAGAGCGCCTCGGCGGACCCCTCGACGCTCAGATCGGCCGATGCGGCCGCCTCCGTGTCGGTGCCCTCCCCGGCGGACCGCACGGTGCGCGGCGGCGCCTCGGACAGCTGGACCGTCCACTCCGCATCGGCGGCGTCCGTCGCCCGCACCCGCAGCGTCTTCGGCTCCGTGGTGCGCACCCGGCTGCGCTTCTGGCTGTGGACCCCGGCCAGTATCTCGTCGATGCCGTCCGCGGCGAACGCACGCGGCAGCGGGGTGAGGGGGGCGCCCAGAGCCTGCTGCGCGTCGGCACGGTGGACGGCGGTCTCGTGCGCCTGCCGACGGGCCCAGAAGGCGAGCGGCGACGGGGCGGGCAGGAACGTCCACGCGGTGAGGGATTCCGGCGCCTCGTGCAGCGCCACCACCAGGTGGTGATGGCCCTCGCGCAGCCACGGCACCAACTCCTCGTCGGTGAGGTCCGGCGCGGCTTCCGGCGTCGACGGCTGCTCCAGACCCTCGGTCACATACCGCGTGGCCCAGCGGTGTACCCGGCCCACGTGGAGGACCAGATCGCGCATCCGCCACTCCGGACACGCCGGAATCGGGGCCTCGGGTCCGGCCTCCTCCGCGGCGGCGGCCAGCAGCGCTCCGTCCAACCGCAGTGCTTCGACGAATTCGGTGATCTCCATGGCCCCGAGTCTGCCAGTCACCACTGACAACGGAACCCGGCGCCCCCGCTCACCCGCGGTGATCCCACCGCCTGTGACCGGCGCCGATGCCCGTTTCGGGACTCCCCGCCCGTCACCTGTCTTCCCCGCCCATATCCACATCTACGGCGCAGAGGCTCCCGGCGTGATCGGCCTTCTGGCGGCGGCGCGTTGGCCTACTTCGAGGGCCTCCGACCGGGGGCGGCGGGGGACCGCGCGCCTCGAATCCGGCACGGGGGACCCACCGTGTTTTGTTCCGACGCGGTACAAAGCCAGAATGGAGGCGTGACCCAGACTCGGACAACCAGGCTGGAGCGGGGCCGTGCCTCCCTCGGACCCGCACTGGAGCTCGTACACACCGGACGCGCCCCCACCCGCGCGGTCCTCACCTCGGAACTCGGCGTGACCCGCGCGACTGCCGGAGCCGTCGCGGCGGAGCTGGAAGTCCTCGGCCTGATCACCGTCGACTCCCGGCCGACCGCCTCCGCCGGTTCCCAAGGGAGGCCGTCGCACCGCCTGTTCGTCAACGAGCGCGGCCCCGTGGTGCTCGCCGCGCAGATCCACGCCGACGGCTTCCGCGTCGCGCTGGTGGGACTCGGCGGGCGCATCGTGGCCACCACCACCGGCAGCGGCACCATCTCCGCCGACCCGGCCCATGTCCTCGCCGAGGCGGTCGGCGCGGGCGCCGGACTGCTGCGCGAGACCGGCCGCCGCTGCCTGGGGGCGGGCCTCGCCGTGCCGTCCGCCGTCGCCGAACCGGACGGCGAGGCGCTGAACCCGCTCCACCTCGCCTGGCCCGCCGGTGCCCCCGTACGTGAGATCTTCCAGCGCGCGCTCGCCGATGCCGCGATCCCGGGCGTCACCGAGGCGATCGGGTTCAGCGGCAACGACGTCAACCTTATGGCCCTCGCCGAACACCGCCACGGCGCCGGACGGGGCGCCCGGGATCTGCTCTGCGTCGCCTCCGGGCACCGGGGCGTCGGTGGCGCCCTGGTCCTCGACGGGCGCCTGCACAGCGGAAGTTCGGGCCTCGCCCTGGAGGTGGGCCACCTCACGGTGCACCCCGAGGGCGCGCCCTGCCACTGCGGCAGCCGGGGCTGTCTGGACGTCGAGGCCGACCCGCTGGCCTTCCTGAACGCGGCCGGACGCACCCCGGGCCCCGAGGGCTCACTGCTCCATCAGGCCGCCGACCTGCTGCGCACCGCGTACGGCGATCCGGCCGTACGCGCCGCCGCCGACCTCCTCATCGACCGCCTCGGGCTGGGCCTGGCCGGGCTGGTGAACATCCTCAACCCGGACCGCATCATCCTCGGCGGACTGCACCGCACGCTTCTGGAGACCGACCCGGAACGGCTCCGCGCCGTCGTCGCCGACCGCAGTCTGTGGGGCCGCAGCGGCGGCGTTCCGATCCTGCCCTGCGGCCTCGACCACAACAGCCTCGTCGGCGCCGCGGAACTCGCCTGGCAGCCGGTGCTGGACGACCCGCTGGTCGTGCAGGAGGAGCGTCGGGCGTAGGCGGATCCGTCACTCCCACCGGTCCTGTGCGGAGCGCTGCCCGAAAAGCCCGCCGAGGCCGCCGCAACTCGCCGTGTGCGCAGGTGGGAGAGCCGGGAGGGCCGCCAACCACCCGCTCCGGAAGGCCGGTTGTCGGTGATCGATCGGCGGCGTTGTCAGTGGTGCCGGTTACGTTGTGTGACATGAAGAACGCGCGAACGAAGCAGGCGGCCGCATCGAGTCAGCCGCACAGGTCGGACCGGCCGGGCCACCTACCCCGGTCGAACGGCACAGGGGTGCGCCCGGGCGGTCACGGTCCCGCCGGGCCGTGCGGCGCGACCCAGCCGCCACCCGGGAGCCCGGCGCCGCCGCTTCGCCGCCGTGCGCCCGTAGGCTGCCGCCATGATTGCCGAAGCCGTGGCCCGCAGCCCTTACGTCAGCCTCGTCACGTACCGGCGCAGTGGCGCCCCGGTGGCGACCCCGGTGTGGGCCGTCGCCCAGGGGGACGAACTGCTGGTGTGGACGCGCAGCGACAGCGGAAAGGTCAAACGGCTGCGCCGCGACACCCGGGTGACGGTCACCCCGTGCGATGTACGGGGCAACCTCACCGAGGGTGCGGAGACCCTCGAAGGCACCGCCCGCCTCATGGCGGAACCCCAGGGGCTGGCCCGGGTGCGACGCGCGATGGCAGGCAAGTACGGACTGCGCTTCCGCATCCTCGACACCGGTGGCGCGCTGCTCCGCCGGGGCAAGCGGCCCCATGTGGGCATCGCCGTCACCTTCCCCCGCTGAGCCTCCGGGGCACCCAACCGCCGACCGCACTCCATGCCCCCACCCGGCCGCCCGCCGGACGACGCTCAGCCGTCGGCGGTCCGGCGCCCGCCGCCCTCCGAAGGCCATACGGCGGCGAATGCCCGGGCCGGATTGACAGTCAGCATCCGGGTCACCAACTCCGGGCCCAACACCTCTGCCAGCCAGTGGCGTTGGCGGCGCAGCAGATGCGGCATACCGGGCCCGCCGTTCACCGACCGGGCGGCGGCCGTGGTGGTGTCACCGCCCAGCAGGAGCTGCGCGCCGTGCCCCGCGTCGGCGAGCGCCCGGAGCGCGTCGGGCAGCCGCCAATCGGTGGCGTGATGCGCCCGCGAGGGCCCGTCGAAGGCCAGGAACGCGCCCGTCCGCGCGGCCCGGCGCAGCATGCCGGGGTCGGGAAAGCGGTTGAGGTGCCCCAGGATCACCCGCCGGGGCGGCACGCCGTGCTCGTCGCAGAGCAGCTCGACGACGTCCTCCGCAGCGGTGCCCGCCTCCAGGTGCACACCGACCACCGCCCCCGTCGCGTGGTGCGCCTCGGCCGCCGCGGCCATCGTCCACCGGGCGTGTGCGTCCACCCCGTGGAACCCACCGGCCACTTTGATCATCCCGGCGCGTACCCCGGTGTCCCCGATGCCCTCGGTCAGCTCGGCCACGAACAGTCCCGCAGGATCCGTCCCCACCCGCGCCAACACCTCCGGCGCGTAGTGCACGGCCTGGTGCAGCCCCGTGGCGACCACCAGCCGTACCCCCGAATCCCGTGCGAGGCGGGGCAGTTCCTCGGCGCCGCGCCCCATGCCGTGCGGCGTCCACTGGATCACCGCGCCGCCACCCGCCGCCCGGAAGGCGGCGAGTTCGGCCGCCGCGGCCTCCGGATCGGTCAGCTCCTGACCCGGCAACCGCGGGCTGCGGAGGAAGAGATGATCATGCGCATCGCACACCCCCAGGGCCTCGGGTGCGAGGTCGCCCTGCACCGTACGGACGGCGGCGCGGCCCGCTACCGCAGGGGTCGGCACCGTCACCACAGCCGCCCTTCGCCCAGCGCGCCGATATCCGGCGCGGAGAGATGCAGCACCTGGTAGCGGTCACCGGCGTCCTCGGGTGCCTCGCCCGTCCAGAGGGTGACGTGCACGATCTCCCAGTCCGCGGGGGAGTACGCCATCGCCGTGGTGTGCACCCCGGAGGTCCGCGCCAACTGCTCGTGTCCGGCCGCCGCTTCGGCGAACGCCGTACCCGGGTCGGCGCCCTCGGGCAGCCGGACGCTCCGCAGCGTGTAGGCGCGCGGCACGGTCCCCACTTCGGGTCCCGCCCGGTGGAAGAGCCCCTGCCAGTGCCGGACCGGCGGCCGCCCGAAGTCGCGGATCACGCCACGGAACCCGTCACCGGCCAGGAAGCGGTTCATCGCCCGTGGGTCCGCCCAGAGATAGAACGGCGCATACGCGTTCACCGGAGAGCCGTCGATGCCCCGCACGCGCATCCCGTACGCCTTGAGACCGAGCCCGTCGAAGTCGTCCAGCAGATGTCCCCGGGTGCGCACCCGGTTCCGGATGATCTCCATGTCGTAGTCGGCGGGAAGGGTGCGGGCGTACTGCATGGCGTACATGACGGGCTCCCGGGACGGAGTGAGGTGCGGTTGTCAGCGGATGGACCGGTGCCCGGCGGGGCCCGTCGGGTAAGCCGTCGGGCCCGTGGTGACCTGCGCGGAGAGGAGGGCGAGCAGGCCCCGGACGGCGGCGTCGAAGGGCGCCGGGTCGTCCGCGGCGCGGGCCAGGACATAGCCGCCCTGGACGGTGGCGGCAACGGTCGCCGCGAGCGCCGCCGGGTCGGTCCCGGCGGCCAGCTCACCGGCGCGCACGCCCTCGGCGATCACCTCGGCGATCCGGGCGCGCAGCCGGTCGAAGAGGGCGTCCAGCGGGCGGCGCAACTCGGCGCTGCACGCCACATCACGGTCCTGCGTCATCCGGCCGATCGGACAGCCGCGCAGCACCTGCCGCTCGCGCAGCAGATAGGCGGCGACCTTGTCATAGGCCGTGCCAGGGCCCGAAAGGCATGCGTCGGCCGAGGCCCACAGCTCCTCGGCGCTCCGCTCGATGGCGGCCAGCGCCAGCGCGGCCTTGCCGTCGAAGTGGTGGTACATGCTGCCCTGCCCGACACCGGCCCGCTCCAGGATGGCCTTCGGGCTGGTGCCCACGTAGCCGCGTTCCCACAGCAGTTCCTGGGTGCTGCGCACCAGCCGCTCGCGGGTGGGGACGGATCCACGGTCTCCGCCGCTGCCGGAATTCCTCATACCGCGAATGTACATACCAGTAGTTACAGAAACAAGAATGGGAGTGGGGCGGGACAGGTGGCGAGGGCGGCGCAGAAGGCGCAGGCGGGCGGGACCCGCAGATCGGTCGGGGTCGCTTTCCGGCCTCCGCGGGGCGGGCCGCTCGGGCCGGAAAGCGTTCAGCCGACCCCTGCGCCCCGTATCCGGGCGTGTGGGTCGGCTGCGGTCCAGGTGTGTTCCAGTGGGGCGCCGGTCCAGGGAGGTGGAGCGGGCACCCGCTCCTGGGGCGCGAGGGTCAGCGCGGGCAGCGTGAACCACACGACCTTTCCGGCGCCGTCCGGGCGCACCCCCCAGCTCTCGCTGAGCGCGGCGATCAGGGCCAGACCACGCCCGCAGGTCTCCCAGGTACCGGCGGCCCGCAGCTGCGGCAGGCGCGGATCGTGATCGTGCACGGAGACCGTCAACTGGTCTATCAGCACGCAGAGCTGAACGGTGCACCGCTTGCTGGGGCGGGCGTGCCGGTGCACATTCGCGAGAAGTTCGGTGAGGCCGAGCGTGGCCGTGTCCACCAGGGGATCGAGGCGCCAGTACCGCAGTTGGGCCGAGATGATGCGGCGCACCTGTCCGATGCGGGCCGGGAGGGCCTGGAGCTCCACCGTGCAGTGTCTGCTGGGCTGCCTGATCACGACGCGACTCCCTGACGAGGCCGGGCGTCCCGCGGGGCGGGGCGAAGACCGAAACCGGCAACGCCCGCCGTACACCGCAGCGTCATCGCCGGTGAACCCTCAGTGATACACGTCCAGGGTCGGCCCGGAACGAGGCCCCCGCAACCGCAGCCCTGCCGCGCCGCCGCCCTCCGTACACGCCCCCGGCGCACGGAAAGCGCCGCGCGCCCCTTCCGGGGCGGTGTCCGCGGCCCCGTACGCGCCGCCACCGGCCGTCCCCCGAACGGCGCAGCGGCTGGACGCGGGCCCGGGTGTTCCTCGGGCGCGCGGGCCGGACGGCCCGGCCGGAGGCGGAGCCGTCAGGGGAGAACCGGTCGTCCGTGGAGCTCAGGTCCGCGGGGTGTGGGCCGCCTGTACCGCGTCGAGGAAGCGGTCGGGCGCACCCAGGGTCAGGGAGTAACGGTTGCCGTTCAGGCGGGCCAGGGCCCGGTCGCGGGCGGCGAACAGGGGCTTGTGCACCTGGACCGCCCGGAGTGGCGCACTGTCGATCTCCTTGCCGTAGCTCGTCAGCAACGCGAGCCTGCCGTCCCGGATCACGACCTGCCCCGCCCGGGTCAGGGACCGCAGCGATCGTTCGATGTGCACACCCGTCGCATTGAACTCGGGCTCGGCCATGCCCGCCACCTCCTCGCCATGGGCAGGTGCCCCTCACCGCCCCCTATGGGGGCAGTGTGCACGGCCTTCGCGCCGGGCACCAGTGCCTCCGGGGCCGGTCCGTGCGAACACCCGTCACCCAGGCTCTCCTTGGGGCCTCCCAAAGATGCGTTTATGCAGGTGAGAAGCGTGCGCGAGGTGGTTATAGTCGAAATCGGCCCGCCTCTCCGTACGGGCTCACAACCCTTGAGGAGCGCTCCGGTGAGCACCGCACAGCAGCCGCACACCCCGCACCGCGCCGGCGCCGACGGCGCACCGCAGGCGGCCGTCCACGCACCGACACCGACCGTCGACGTCGACCACACCGATCCGGACTACCGCGACTGGCTGAAGGAAGCCGTCCGCAAGGTCCAGGCGGACGCCAACCGCACCGCCGACACCCACCTGCTGCGCTTCCCGCTCCCCGAGGAGTGGGGCATCGACCTCTACCTCAAGGACGAGTCGACGCACCCCACCGGCAGCCTCAAGCACCGCCTCGCCCGCTCCCTCTTCCTCTACGGGCTGTGCAACGGCTGGGTCCGCCCCGGCAAGCCCGTCATCGAGGCGTCCAGCGGCTCCACGGCCGTCTCCGAGGCGTACTTCGCCTCGCTGATCGGGGTGCCGTTCATCGCGGTGATGCCGGCGACCACCAGCCGCGAGAAGACCCGGCTGATCGAATTCCACGGCGGCACCTGCCATCTCGTCCAGGACCCGCGCACCGTCTACGACGTCTCCGCGCAGCTCGCGGCGGAGTCCGGCGGCCACTACATGGACCAGTTCACCTACGCCGAACGGGCGACGGACTGGCGCGGCAACAACAACATCGCCGAATCGATCTACGAGCAGCTACGCCTGGAGCGCTACCCCGAACCTGCCTGGATCGTCGCGACCGCGGGCACCGGCGGCACCTCCGCCACCATCGCCCGCTACGTCCACTACATGCAGTACGACACCCGCATCTGCGTCCCCGACCCGGAGAACTCCTGTTTCTTCGACGGCTGGCTCACCGGCGACGCCTCGGCGCACTGCGCGACCCCCTCCCGGATCGAGGGGGTCGGCCGCCCCCGGATGGAGCCGAGCTTCGTGCCCGGCGCGATCGACCGGATGATGAAGGTCCCCGACGCCGCGAGCATGGCCGCCGTACGCGCCCTGGAGACGGCCATCGGCCGCAAGGCGGGCGGCTCGACCGGCACCGGTCTGTGGAGCGCCCTGAGGATCGTCGCCGAGATGCACGCCGCCGGACGGACCGGCTCCGTCGTCACCCTGCTGTGCGACCCGGGCGACCGCTACCTCGACAAGTACTACTCGGACGACTGGCTCGCCGCCCAGGGCCTGGACATCGCACCGTACGCCCGCACGATCGACACCTTCCTGAGCACGGGCGTCTGGCCCGACTGAGCGCGGACGGCCCGGTCCGCCCGGGGCGGTCAGCTGCCGTTCGCCGCCCGGGCGAGCCGCCGGTCGAGCGCCCGGGCCGACACCCGGAAGGCCCGGCCCAGACCCGGCCGCGCCAGCAGCAGGACGAGGCGCAGCGGCCCCGGTCCGTCGGCGGCGAACGTCCACCGCAGCCGGGTGCCGTCGCCGTCCGGGGCGAGCCGCCAGTCCTCCAGCAGGGCGCGGAGCCCCGGGGCGTTGGTGCGGTCCACGCGGTAGGTGTAGCGCGTCTCCGCCTCCGTGGCCAGCACCGTTTCCAGGAAGCGGGTGCCGCCCGTCAGCCGTACCTCCCGGCCCGCACCACCGTCCGTCGGTACCGCCTCCGCGACCCCGGTGAACCAGCGCGCCCACCCTTCGGCGTCCTCCGCCAGCGCCGCGTACACCGCCGAGGGTGGCGCACCGAGCCGGGCGGAGAAGGTCAGCCGCAGCGGCGCGGACCGGGCGAAGTCCAGTTCTACGGGGCGGAGCCGACGCATGGAGCAACCCCCAACGGGTCGAGCGGTGTGACAGCGCGGACACCACGGGCCGCCCGCGAAGCCCGGCCCCCGGTGGACCGGCGTCGCGGATCCTAGGGGCCCCGGCCGCAGATGTCTGCGGTGTCGCGCCCGGAAAGCCGTACGTCCGTCCATGCCGTATGTCCGCCTGTGCCGGACGTACGGGTCAACTCCGCCTCTCGAAGGGCGTTAACTGGCCGATATCTGGCGCCAGTTGGCGTCCGTTACCCCGTGGCAGGTGTGCGGGAACCGGCCCATCACTCTTCTCCCTCGGTGTCCTGCCACGGCTCGCCCGCGACCACCAGCTCCGGCGGCAGCTCCGCGAACCGCTCCCGTGCCTCAGGGGTGAGACCGGCATCGGTCACCACCACGTCGACCTGCTCCAGCGAGGCGAACGAACTCAGCGCCACCGTGCCCCACTTGGTGTGGTCGGCGACCACCACGACCCGCCGTGCCGAGCGCATGAAATGACGGTTGGTCTCCGCCTCCGCGAGGTTCGGCGTGGACAGCCCCGCCTCCACCGATATGCCGTGCACCCCGAGGAAGAGCAGATCGAAGTGGAGGGTGCGGATCGCGGCATCGGCGACCGGTCCGACCAAAGTGTCCGACGGGGTCCGCACCCCGCCCGTCAGGACCACCGTCGCCGCACCGGCGTGGGGCCCCGGGCCGCCGCTCGCCGACGCCCGCTGCGCGGTGTAGAAGACATCGGCGACCCGCACGGAGTTGGTCACCACCGTCAGATCCGGCACGTCCACCAACTGCTGGGCCAGTGCATAGGCGGTGGTGCCACCGGCCAGGGCGATGGCGCTGCCCGGGGCGACCAGCTGCGCCGCCGCCAGCGCGATGTCCTCCTTGGCGCTCAGCTCCAGCGCCGACTTCGCCTCGAAACCCGGCTCGTGCGCACTGGGCTCGCCGACCGGGACCGCGCCGCCGTGCACCTTCTCCAGCATGCCCTGCCGGGCCAGCGCGTCCAGATCGCGGCGGACCGTCATGTCCGAGACGCTGAGTCTGCGGGTGAGTTCGTTGACCCGCGCGCCGCCGCGCCGCCTGACCTCTTCGAGGATCAGGGCCCGCCGCTGCTCGGCCAGCAGATTCTGGTTGTCACTCACCCCGGCCCGTCCCTTCCGCCCAGCTCACCGGCGTGTCACCTGCGCTCCGCCGCCCGTTCCGATCGTTCTGCTCATCCTCGCACGAGCCACCGACAACGCCGTCGGACGCGCGCGCCACCTGCTCCCAGCGGGTGGGGGAGGGGCCGCGCGTCCGGTCCGTTCAGTACAGCCGGATGTGCCGCAGCCCCGTCCACACCCGGCGGAGCCCGCCCCGTACCGGGCCGTCGGTGTTCGGTGTGAGGGTCAGCCCCGCCGAGGCGGCGACGCGGTCGGCGACCTGCGGGACCGTGATCCGATCGGTCCAGAGGTGCTCGGCGAACTCCGGCCCCCGCAGCCGCTCCAGGCACAGGTCGAGCTTGCCCATCGCGAAGCTGTCCCGCCGCAGCTGCCCCTCCTTGACGACTTCGAGGCGCACGATCTGCCCCAGGCCCCGCTCCCGCAACCGCCGCACCACCGTCTCGCGCTCCGCCAGCAGCGCGAAGTGCCGTACGTCGTGGCCGCGTTCCCGCAACCGGCCGACCGTTTCGGCGAAGTACGCCGGTTCGATGACGGTCATCGGGGCGATCACCGGACCGGGATGGCGGGAGAGCGCCAGGTCGAGGACCTCGTACACCCCCTGCCGCCAGGCCCGGAAGTCCTGGAAGTCGCCGCGGATGCCCCGCGGGGTCATCCGGTGCAGGCCGAACCCCACCTCTTCCGGATCGCAGACCACGCTGCCGGGCAGCCGCCGCCGGATCTCGAACGCCGTTTGTGTTTTGCCGCCCCCGAAAGGGCCGTTGAGCCACAGAAGCATGGGTCGACCCTAGAGCGCCGCCCGCCGGAAAGCTCGGAGCGGACGGGTGGAACGGGCCGCTCCGCGGAGTGGCGGGGAGGTGTCGCGCGCGGCGTGGCAGGCGCGGGCGGCAGCCGGTCGGGAGGTACGGAATCGGGCCTCCCCGGGGCCACGGGGGTATTTATCGGACGAAGGGCACTCTTTCGGGAAGGGAGTGCAACTCCTCGGCGGGGAAAGGTGATCCTTGTGTGAGACCTGGCGCCGCCCGGCGCCGCTCGGACCACGGGGGACACAGTGGAGACCGCGGACACGACACCGCACGCACAACCGCCACGCACACACGACACCACGGACACCACCGCCGACCGACCACCGCAACTCGCCCTGGAACTGTTGGTGCACGGCGTCGGCGGCACCACACCACAGGCCATGCTCGGCGAGCCCCGCACCACCCTGATCACCGGCGACGACACCGCGGCCTGCTACCGCCGCAGTGAGGACGCCGACGCGGAGCAGCACCCCGAGGACTACCGCGACGCCCCGGTGCGCGAGGCGTACTGCTGGTCCAACCTCACCTCCGGCAACGGCGCCCGCGCCCTCTGGCTCATCCTGCTGCCCTTCATGGTCGCCAACCTCGCCCACTGGATGCGCCCCGCGGGCCCGCCCCGCCACCCCGCCCACCGCGTCTACGACATCCTCGTCCGTGCCCTCGCCCTCAGCCTCACCGTCCTGCTGACGGCCGCCGCCTGCGAGATCGCCCTCGACCTCACCGCCTGGCAGTGCGCCGGAACGGCCTCCTGCGTCGCCGGCAGGTCCTGGATGGGCTTCGTCAGCCCCGCCCAGGGCGGCTGGTGGAGCCTGCCCGGCCGCCGACTGGTCCTCGCCGCCGCCCTGCCGCTCCTCGTCATCGCCCTCCTGACCTGGCTCTCCCACCGCACCTGGAGCGCCTACGAATCGGCGTCGCCGCCGCCCCGCCGCCCCGGCACCTCCCGCAACACCCCGCCCGACGAGCGCACCGCCCTCAGCCTCGACGGCTTCTGGTACGGCCGCCGCGTCGTGGCCCGGCTGCGCACCGCCCACACCACCGCGGGCGTGCTGACCGTCGCCGCCGCCGTGCTCTGCGCCGTCCGCACCACCGACGCCCGGAGCGGCGCCGGATCCGTGTTCACCGTCACCGGTGACGTCCTCGCCGTCCTGCTCGCGGCACTCGCCGTGACCACCCTCGCCGTCGTCGGACGCACCGCCCGCAGCGAGGCGGTGCCCGACGACGACCGGGACCGCGCCGTCGTCCGCGCCCTGCCCTACGCCGCCCTCGGCGCCTTCGCCCTGACCGCCGGGTACGCCGCGTGGCAGCGCCCCATGACCACCACCTCGGGCGCGCTGCCCGGCGTCACCGGCTTCGGGATCCTCACCGTCCTCCAAGGCGCCCTGGTCCTCGCCCTGGTGCTCACCGCCCGGGTCCTGCACCGTGCCTCCCGCGGCGACGCCCGGGCCGCGCTCAAGGGCATGGGCGGCCCCGCCGTCGCCCTGCTCGCCTGCGCGGTCGGCGGCGTGCTGTCCGGGGGAGCGGCCCAGCGGTTCGCCGACTGGATCGACGGTGACGCCACCCCGGGCGAGCCCGGAGCCGTCATGGCCGGGCCGCCGGTGCTGCTCTCCTGGCAGGCGTCGGTCATCCCCGTCCTGCTGCTCGTCGTGGTCGCCGTCGCCCTGCTCGCCGCGCTGCGGGTGCGCACCGTCAGCCGCCGCGTCGCCGCCGACGTCCCCGGTCTCTACGACGACCGGGAGAAGCCCGACGCCTGGCTCACCGGAAAGATCGCCGGAACCATCGCCCGCGCCGGACTCACCGACTCCGCGCCCGTCCTGGTCGCCGCCACCGCCGCCGTCACCCTCCTGCTGGGCGCCGGTGCCGTCCTCGGCGCCTGGTGCACCGGCCGCGCGCCCGGCCCCGCCACCGAAGGCGCCCCGCCCGCCGTGCACGCCGCCGCCGAGACCGCGTCCGCCCTCGGCTCCTGGCTGATGGGCGCCGGGGTGATACTCCTGCTCGCCACCGGACGGCGGGCCTACCGCGACCGCTCCGCCCGCCGCACCATCGGCATCCTCTGGGACGTCGGCACCTTCTGGCCGCGCGCCGCCCACCCCTTCGCGCCCCCCTGCTACGCCGAGCGTGCCGTCCCCGACCTCACGTGGCGGATGGCCACCTGGACCGAGCGGTTCGACGGACGGCTGGTGATCTCGGGCCACTCGCAGGGCAGCGTGCTCGCCGCGGCGGCCGTCTGGCAGCTCGACCTCGTCACCCGCAGCCGCGTCGCCCTGCTCACCTACGGATCACCGCTGGAGCGCCTCTACGGCCGCTGGTTCCCCGCCTTCTTCGGTCCGGCGTTCCTGACCGGTCTCCACCGCGAGATGGACGACTGGCGCAACCTCTGGCGCTTCACCGACCCCATCGGCGGCCCGATCCGCCTCACCACCGAGGAAGGACAGCGCATCGACGAGGGCCCGCTGCGCGACCCGCTCACCCTGGGCCGCTCCCTCCAGCACCCGCTGCCCGCCCAGATCCTCGGCCACGGCGACTACCAGGCCGATCCGGTCTTCGACCGGGTCCGCGGCGAACTCCTCGCCCGCCTCGGCACGGCCCTGCCGGGCCAGCGCGCCACGACGACGCCCGCCCCCGGAGCACCGGAGACGGGCGGCGATCCACGGACGGCTCAGGGAAGTTCGGGGAGGTCCTCGGGGTAGAGCAGGGCGAGGTCGTCGGTGCTCGGGTCGGTGAGCTGCGCGACCCGGCCCGCGTGCCGCTCGACCATCGCCTCGAAGGTCTGCCGCGCCGTGCGGCCGTTGCCGAACGAGGGGCCCTTCGGGAGCGCCGTGAAGTACTTCAGCAACGCCTCGTCGGACCCCTCGCCCAGCCGGTACTCGTGCTCCTCGCCCTGCTGCTCGACTATGCGCAGCAACTCCTCCGCGCCGTAGTCGCCGAAGGTGATGGTCCGCGAGAAGCGGGACGCCACACCGGGGTTGACGGCGAGGAAGCGCGCCATCTCGACGGTGTAACCGGCGACGATCACCACCACGGCGTCCCGGTGGTCCTCCATCAGCTTCACCAGCGTGTCGATGGCCTCCCGGCCGAAGTCACGCCCCGAGTCCTCGGGCGAGAGGGCGTACGCCTCGTCGATGAAGAGCACCCCGCCGCGCGCCCGGTCGAACGCCTCCTGGGTGCGGATCGCGGTCGAGCCGATGTGCTCGCCCACCAGGTCCACCCGCGACACCTCGACCAGATGCCCGCGCTCCAGCACCCCCAAGGAGGCCAGGATCTCGCCGTACAGCCGGGCGACGGTCGTCTTGCCCGTGCCGGGGGAGCCGGTGAACACCAGATGGCGGCGGGCGGAGGCGGCCTTCAGGCCCGCCTGCTGGCGCCTGCGCCCCACCTCGATCATGTTGATCAGGCTGCGGACCTCCCGTTTGACGCTCTCCAGCCCCACCAGGGTGTCGAGTTCGCCGAGCACCTCCTCCGACGGCCGCCGCGGCGCCTCGGGCTCCGCCTCCGCGGGCGCCGCCTCCGGACGCGCGGTGGCCTGCGCCGGGACCCCGCCCAGCAACCCGGTGGTCGTCTGCGTCGCCTGCTGCACCGACGGTGCCGCCCCGGTGGACGGCGTGGGCGCCGCGGTCCGGCTCTCGTCGCTGGTGCAGTCCGTGACGGTCGGGCCGCCGGTGCCGTCGCCGGACGCCCCGTCGGCGAACTCGTAGCCCCCGCGGGCGCACCGCTCCGTACGGCAGCGGGTCAGCGTGGTGCGGCAGCCGTCGATGATGTGGAAGCCGAAGCCGGAGCTGCCGGTCACCCGGCAGCCCTGGAAGGTGCCGCGGCCCTCGGCCGAGACGTAGAAGCCTGCCTCGGTGGGCGAGCCGACCGTGCAGCCCTCGACGGTGGGGTCGGCGCCCTTGGTGACGATGACGCCGGTCTGCGCGCCCTCGATGACGCAGTTGGCGAGGGTGCCGCCGCTGCCGTGGTCGCGGAACCACGCACCCGTCGCCGCCTCGCGTATCCGGCAGTCGTCCAGCTGCACCGTCGCACCGTCGCTGACCGACACCGCGGTGTTGCGCACCTGCGACAGATCGCAGTCGACGACATCGGCGCGCGAACCGCGGTCGAGGACGAAGAGCGCGTCGGGCACATCGTGCACCCGGGTGGCGTCCAGCACCGCCGTCGCGCCGTCGCTCACCCACACCGCGGGGTAGTCGCCCGTGCTGTCGTGGATCTCGCACTGGTTGGCGTCCACCCGGGTGCCCGGGTCCCACACCGACAGGCCGTTCCGTCCGAAGTGCCGCACCGTGGAGCGGGTCAGGGTGAGGACCGAGCGGGAGCGGAGATCGACGGCGTTCTCCGGGATGTCGTGGATGTCGCAGTCGGCGAGGGTGAGCACCGCATCGGTGTCGAGGGTGACGCCGTCGGCCGAGGTGCGGTGGACGGTGCAGTCCGTCAGATGCCCGGTCGCGCGCGAGGCGACCTGCACGCCGGTGCCCTTGATCTCGTAGATCTCGCAGCCCACCGCCTCCAGGGCGCTGCCCTCGCCGTGCAGCGACAGACCGGCGCCGGAGGCGTGGTGGACCCGGCAGTTCTCCAGCCGCGGATGGGCGCCGCCGCGGACCGCGACCCCCGCCTGCCCCGCGGCCACCACCTCGCACTCCTCGAAGACGCCGCCCGCGCCGTCCAGCACGCTGATGCCGACGCCCCCGGCGTTGTCGACCGTGCACCGCCGAACCGTCGGCCGCGCCCCGCCGCGCACCTCGACGCCCGCCGCCGAGCGGGTCACCACCCGCAGGCCCACCAACTCCGGCGCGCAGTCCTCCACCAGGACGGCGGGCGACGCCGAGTCCGTCGCCTCCAGGTGGAGATCGTGGACGGTCGCGGACGCCCGTACCGTCAGCGCGACGCCGTCGGCCGGGACGATCCGCACCGAGCCGCGCGCCCCGTCCGGGCCGCGGAGCGTCACCGCGCGCTGCAACACCAGATTCTCGCGGTACGTCCCCGCCGGCACGGTCAGCACATCACCGTCCCCCGCGGCCTCCAGCGCTGCGGAGAGCGAGCTGTACTCGCCGGTGCGGCGTCGCCAGCGGGATGTTCCGGAGTGCGTCACCTGGACCGAGCCCTGTGCCATGGTGCTGTCGTGCCCCCACCTCGTGCGGCTGTTGACGGCCCGGCAGGTTCCGTCCGCTGTTGTCCGCATACGGGTGCCCGGGCCCCAGCCGAGTGGCTGGCTGCACCACCGTAGCGCGCTCGGCGGGCGGTAGTTGACGAGGTCGGACAGCGTCGGCGGGACACGGGGACGCACGGACGCACGGGCCCGGCGCAGACGTCGCAGGTGTGCGCCGCGGGGCTCCGGAACGGGGTCAGTTACCGGCGTCCGCGCGGCCCCAGGTCTGCCCCGCGCGGGCCCACGCCTCGTCCCAGCGGCGGTAGCGGCGCACCATCAGCCGCCGCACCGCCAGCCGACGGGCGCCCTCGATCAGCCCGCCGACGCAGGCGGCGACGCCGAGCCCGGCCAGCGTCGCATGGGTGGCGGCGGTGGACTCGTCCATCGGGCGGGGGATGACCATGCCGCGGTCGTCGGTCCAGATCCGGAAGCGGTCGCCGGGCTCGACGGGGCGGGGCGCGCCGATCCGGCCGGTGCGGGGGCTGCCGTCCCACGCCGTCCACCGGGCGACGACCCGCAGATGGGAGTCGCGCCGCGAGGACGTCTCCGGGTCCGGGTCCATCGGGGCGCGGGTGGCGAGACGGTCGACGGTGGCCCACACCAGATGGCGGTGGGCGGCCTGGGAGCGCACCGTCGCCAGCAGGGTGTCGTGCACCGCGCCGCCCGTCCGCAGGCCCGCCAACGGCGCTCCCAGCGCGATCAGCAGCACGGCGAGCACGGTCAGCAAGGACTCGACGTGGTCGGTACGGCGGCGCAGCGGGTTGCACCACCGTGCGCGCAGACCGGGTTTCACTGGCTTCACCGGGCCCCCTCTCCGACTCCTTGAATACCCCATCCGACGCCGCTCGTGCGCGGCTTCGGCCCACCACGACCGGCGTTCCGGCTCATCTCCGCGGCCCGGCCGGGCGCCGGAGGCCGTACGGCGCGCGGGCGCGCACCGTCCCGCGGCGTCCTGTGCCGAGCGCCCCGAGGCGGCCGTACGGCCTGTGCCGACGCCCGGTCCGGGGGCGTCAGCCGAGTATCTCGAAGGGGTCGCCGACGTGGATGGTGCCGGTGTTCCGCGGGATGAGGTTCTGGCCGAAGACCGGGCGCTCGGAGATGCGGTGGTGGCGCGCGAGGGTGCGCAGCGGCTCCTTGCCGCGCTCGGCGGTGTGCTGGTCGGTGGTGGTGACGACGCACCGGCTGCTGGGCTTGGCGACGTCGAAGACCACGGCGCCGATCCGCACGCTGCGCCAGGAGTCCTCGGCCCACGGGGTGGTGCCGTCGACGACCGCGTTGGGACGGAAGCGGTCCATCGGCAGCGGGCCCTCGTCGGGGTGATCGCCCTGGGCGATGAGGGAGTTGAGGGCGTCCAGGGACGCGGTGGTGGTGAGCAGCAGCGGATAGCCGTCGGCGAAGGAGACGGTGTCGCCCGGCCGGGAGTACTCCGGATCGACGGGGCGCCGCTTGCCGGGGGCGTCGAGGTGCACCAGCTCCACCGGCATCTCCAGATACCGGCTGAACCACGCGGCCGCGGCGGAGCCCGCCGGGACCGCCTCGACCTCGTCCCGCCAGATCCCGACCGTGATCGTCCGGTCGGGCTCCGGCACCTCGACGGTCAGCGGCTCCATCCCGGGCGCGGTGAGCCGCACGCCGCCGTCCGGCAGGCCCTCGGCGGCGGCCAGTGCCAGCTTGGGGTGCGGCCGCTGGGTCACCAGTCGGCGTCCGGCGTCGACCAGCATCCAGCGGCGGTCCCCGGCGAGGCCCCACGGCTCGACGACCGCTTCGGCGGGACCGGCCCCCGCAAGTGACTTGACCGGGTACAGATGAATGTCACGCAGCACTGGCTCGGGCATGTCCCCATCCTGCCAGCCACCACCGACAGCCGACCCGGGAGTCCGGTCCCGCACCCCCGCTCCGGGTCAGTAGCCCCGGGGCTGGTACGAGCGGCCGTACGGGTCGTCGTACGGGGCCGGGCCGCGCTGCGGGGCCGGGGCGACGGGGGCCGCCGGGCGCATCGCCTCGTAGCCGGTGCCCATGGGCGGGCGCGGCGGCTGCGGGGCGGCCGGATGGCTGCGGGTGACCGCCTGCTGCGGGATGTACGGCGCAGGCGTGTGCTGGAGCGGGGCGACCGGCGCGGCGGCACCGGGGTAACCCGCTCCGGGCGACGGATGCGACGGGGCGGCGGGCAGTGCCGCCGGGAGCGCCGGAAGGTACGACGAGCCGGTGTCGTACGGTGCCGGGTTGACCCGGATCGGGGCGATCTGCGGCGTCCCGCGTTCGGCGACGAGACTGTCGTAGATGGGGGTGTCCGGGAAGGACGGCGAAGCGTAGTAGCCGCCGCCGTAGGTAGAGCGGGGGGAGGTCATACCTCTTAAGTTAAGCCCACGATGTGCCGATTGGGGAGCCTGGAATGCGGGTTGTTTCGCGGGGCGGTGGTGACCTCCTGCCCGTAATGGTGGCTAAATGGTGAAAATCGGTCGAGATCGACCGTAGAAAATGCGTAAAGACCTCGCTTCTCGCAGGTGAACAGGGGACGTTCACACCTCGTTCCGGCCAAGTAGGTTGGGTACAGGCGTGACTGACGGGGCGACCGGCGGGACGGAAGTGTTCCGTGAGGTCGGTGGGGTGCGGGAAAGCGAGAAGGGTGCCGAGATGGCGATGCTCAAGGGCGGGAACGTTCCGGTGACGGCGGGGGCCGTACGGATCGAGCTGGGGTGGCGGGCCGCGCCGGGGGTGCCGGGCGTCGACGCCTCCGCCCTGCTCCTCTCCTCCGGACGGGTGCGCGACGACGGCGACTTCGTCTTCTACAACCAACCGGTCCACGCCTCCGGCGCCGTCCGGTACGAGGGCGGGAACGGCTCCGGCGACGCGCGGACCGACACCCTCGCCGTCGACCTCGCGGCCGTCGACGGCGCGGTGGACACCGTGGTGCTCGCCGCCTCCGCCGACGGCGGCACCTTCGGACAGGTGCCCGGCCTGTACATCCGGGTGCTGGACGCCGCGGGCGGCGCCGAGCTGGCCCGCTTCGACAGCGCCGACGCCACCGCCGAGACCGCCTTCGTCCTCGGCGAGCTCTACCGCCGCCAGGGCGGATGGAAGTTCCGCGCCGTGGGACAGGGGTACGCCACCGGCCTCGCGGGCCTCGCCACCGACTTCGGCATCAGCGTCGAGGCGGAGCCTGCGCAGCCGGTCGCCCCGGCGCCCCCGGTGGCGCCTCCCGCCGCCCCCGCGGGCCCCGCATACGGAGCTGCCCCGGGCGGCCCGTACCCGGGAGCGGCGCCCGCGCCCGTGGGCCCGCCCCCGCCCGTGCCTCCCGCGGCCCCCGCTCCCGTCAGCCTCACCAAGGTCACGCTGACCAAGGAGACGCCGTCCGTCTCGCTCACCAAGCAGGGCGGCACCGGCGGGGCGATGCGGGTCAACCTCAACTGGACCGGCGCCGGGGCCGCCAAGCGGTTCGGCAAGAAGCTCGGACGCAAGGCCATGGAGGCGCTCGGCGCACGCGGCGCGATGCTGCCACCCGGCGGCGACCTCGACCTCGATCTGTGCGCCCTCTACGAACTCACCGACGGCAGCGCCGGGGTGGTCCACCCGCTCGGCAACAGCTTCGGCGCGCTGCACGCCCCGCCCTACATCCAGCTCGACGGCGACGACCGCACCGGCGCCGTCGCGACCGGCGAGAACCTCACCGTCAACCTCGACCACCAGGACCGCATCCGCCGCATCCTGCTCTTCGTCACCGTCTACGCCGGTGCCCGCAGCTTCGAGGGGCTGACCGCCTCCGTCACCCTCCAGCCGCAGCATGGCGCGCCCGTCGAGTTCACCCTCGACGCCTGCACGGTGCCCTCGACGGTCTGCGCCCTCGCCCTGATCACCAACACCGGCGGTGAACTCGTCGTCCGGCGCGAGGCCCGCTACCTCGTCCCGGAGCCCGGCGTCAGCCCGCAGCGCACCGTCGACCACGCCTACGGCTGGGGCCTGAAGTGGTCGCCCGCCACGAAGTGACCGGCGGCGCGGCCCTCACGGCGCGCCGTACGTCCGGCCCTTCCACGCCGCCCCGCGGCCCCGGTGGTGGCGCAGCGCCGAGTCCACCGTCATCAGCAGGTACAGCAGCGCGGTGAACGGCAGCAGCGGCGCCGTCCACCACGGCTGGCGGTAGTACCGCACCATCGGCAGGAACGTCCCGCACATCACCGCCCACGCCGCGCCGCCGCACCCCGCCGCCACGGCGCCGCCCGTCACCGCTCCCGCCAGCAGCACGGCGGGCGGCGCCAGATACACCAGCGCCAGCCCCAGCACCGTCCCGAGCAGCAGCGACGGCCGGTGGCGCAGCTGGGCGTAGGCGCTGCGGGCGACCATCTGCCACAGCTCGGCCAGTCGCGGGTACGGCCGCACGCTGTCCACCCGCTCCGCCAGCCCCAGCCAGATCCGCCCGCCGGACCGCTTGACCGCCCGGGCCAGCGACACGTCGTCGATCACCGCGCCCCGGATCGACTCCGGGACGCCCGCCCGTTCCGCGGCGTCCGCCCGTAGCAGCACACAGCCACCGGCCGCCGCCGCGGTCCGCGCGCCCGGCCGGTTCACCCACCGGAACGGGTAGAGCTGCGCGAAGAAGTACACGAACGCCGGGACGATCAGCCGCTCCCAGGGCGTGGCCACCCGCAGCCGGGCCATCTGCGACACCAGATCCAGCCGCGCCGACCGTGCCGCCGCCACCAACTCCCGCAGACTGTCCGGCTCATGGGCGATGTCGGCGTCCGTCAGCAGCAGATACTCCGCGTCCGTCCGCTCCCGGGCCAGCGCGATGCCGTGGCGTACCGCCCAGAGCTTGCCGGTCCAGCCGGGCTCCATCGGGCCGGGGGAGACGACGGTCAGCGGCAGTCCGCCCCGCTCGGCGGCGAGCGCGCGGGCCAGCGTGCCGGTGCCGTCCGTGCTGCCGTCGTCGACGAGGAAGATCTCGGCCCGGCCCGGATACTTCTGCGCCAGCAGCGACGGCAGGCTCTCCGGCAGCACCCCGGCCTCGTCCCGGGCGGGCACCACCACGGCCACCGGCGGCCACCGCTCCGGCTCCGTACGGGCAGGCAGCCGGACGTCCGTACGCCAGAAGAAGCCCTGCCCCAGCAGCAGCCACACCCACGCCGCCAACGATGCGGCACCGATCCACTCCATCGCTCCCACGGGCCGCAGTCTGCCGCACGGCGGGCCCGGTGGCGGGGTGTTCCGGGCGCCCGGCGGGGCGGCGGCGCGCCCGTCCGGAGCGCCCGGTGCGGTATGACAAGTCGGGCACCCGACGAGTAGGGTGCCCGGGTGAAGATCGCGCTGATGGACTCCGGTACCGGCCTGCTTCCCGCGGCCGCCGCGGTGCGCCGGCTCCGGCCGGACGCCGATCTCGTCCTCTCCACCGACCCCGACGGCATGCCCTGGGGTCCGCGCACCCCCGACGACATCGTGGCGCACGCGCTGGCCTGCGCCCGCGCCGCCGCCGCACACCGTCCGGACGCGCTGATCGTCGCCTGCAACACCGCCACCGTGAGCGCCCTCCCCGCGCTCCGCGCCGAGCTGGAGCCCGGCATCCCGGTCATCGGCACCGTCCCGGCGGTCAAGCCCGCCGCGCTCTCCGGCGGCCCGGTCGCCATCTGGGCGACCCCGGCCACCACCGGCAGTCCGTATCAGCGCGGGCTGATCGAGCGGTTCGCCGCGGACGTGGACGTCACCGCCGTGCCCTGCCCCGGTCTCGCCGACGCCGTCGAGGCGGCCGACGAGCGGGCCGTCGCCGCCGCGGTCGCGACCGCCGCCGCCCGCACCCCGCACGGCGTCCGCGCCGTCGTCCTCGGCTGCACCCACTACGAGCTGGTCGCCGACGCCATCCGCGGCGCCCTCCAGCAGCCCGGCGCGCCCGCCCTCGCGCTGTACGGGTCGGCCGACGCGGTCGCCGCCCAGGCGCTGCGGCGGATCGGCGCCGCGCCCGCGCCGGACGCCGCGCCGACCGGCACCCTGCACATGATCGAGAGCGGCCGCCCCGGCGCGCTGCCGTCCTTCGCCCTGGCGTACGCCGAGGGCAGGCTGCTGGCCCCCGGAGCCGCCGCCCCGGCCGGACGCCGCTGACCGCACCGGAGCGCGGGCCCGTCCCCGGGACCCGCTGACGTGGCGGGCGACACGCTGCCCGCGGCCGGGAAGGCGCGTACGCTGCGTGGCATGAGGGACCACCCCCACGACGGGGCAGCCGCCCCCGACGCGCACCCCCACCCCTCCGGCTCCGGCGACGACGCCCATCTCTCCGGCGCGCACCCGCAGATCCCCGAGGTGTGGCACGGCAGCGCCACCAACCGCGTCCAGTGGCTGCTGGCCGCGATCGGTGTGGCCTGTCTGGCGCTCGGTGTCCAGCTGGCCGTCGACAGCCGGTGGACCTCCTCGGTGGTGCCGCTGGTGATGGCGGTGGTCGGCTGTGTCGCGGCCGGTCTGCTGGTGCTCTTCGGCACGCTCGCCTTCGTCCATGTCGACGTCCGGGTCGACCGGGAGTCCATGGAGGTGCGCTGCGGGCACATCGGGGTGCCGCGCCGCCGTATCCCGCTCTCCGGGGTCGTCGGCGTCGAGACGGCGCCCTGGGTCACTCCGCGCCACTGGGGCGGCTGGGGCTACCGCTGGCGTCCCGAGCAGGGCATGGCCATCGTGGTCCGGCGCGGTGAGGCGGTGGTCCTCACCCTCCGCGACGGCCGGACCTTCACGGTCACCGTCGACGACGCCGAGGGCGCGGCCCGCTGCATCCGCAGCCGCATCCCGGCCCCCACGGCAGCCTCCTAGGAGCGGCCGCCCGTTCCTCTACAGTGCAGACATGGCAACCCCCGACTTCATCCGTGACCTGCGAGCCACCATCGGACATCGGCTGCTGTGGCTGCCCGGGGTGACCGCCGTGGTCTTCGACGACGACGGCCGGGTGCTGCTGGGCCGCCGGGCGGACACCGGCAACTGGTCGGTGATCGGCGGCATCGCCGAGCCCGGTGAGCAGCCGGCGGCGGTCGCGGTCCGCGAGGTCTTCGAGGAGACGGCGGTCCGTGTCGTCCCCGAACGCGTCGTCCTCGTCGAGGCGCTGCCCTCGCTGACCTACCCGAACGGCGACATCTGCCAGTTCATGGACACCACGCTGCGCTGCCGTGCGGTCGGCGGCGAGGCGCGTGTCAACGACGACGAATCGCTGGACGTGGCGTGGTTCGCCCTGGACGCCCTGCCGGACCTGGAGGAGTTCGCCCTGACCCGGATCCGCCGCGCGGCGGAGGAGGGCGAGGCGTGGTTCGAGGGACGGGGCGAGGTACCGGCGCTGTCGTAGGACGCGCCGCCCGCGGCGCCTCCCGAGGCGTGGCCAGGGCAGCGCCCGGAACCGTGCGAGGGGGCGGCCCTCGGCCGTGAGACTGCCGAGCGCCGTGCCCTCGTAGGCGATCCGGCGGGGCGTACAACTCGGGGGCCCGGCCGTGCGGTTCGCATGGCCCGGTCGCGCGGCGGGCGTCGGCTGATGCTGCCCGTCCGCCGTCCTCCTGTCCTCCCCGTTGACCTCGATGAACCGGCGCCTGGCGGGGGCGACCCGCGCGGTTCGTGAAGCCGGAGCACGATCACTCTTCAGAAGGCGGGCATCCGGCTGCCGGGGCGGTCGTGGCCCGCACCCTGCCACCCTGGTCACCTGGGCGGCGGCCCGCCCCCCTCACACCCTGATCTGTCCGGGACAGAGCCGTCTGCGGAATCAACGAATTGCGAAAATAAGCAATTCCTTACATGCTGTGTCCCGTCGTGCCCGTAGGTAGCCGCGGGCACGACGCCCAACGAGTGCCCCGTCCGTGCGGGGCAAAGCGAGCGAGGGTGGCTGTGCTGGTGCCGCTGTGTCAGGCCGAGGCGGAGTTCTTCCGGATGCCGGTCGGGGGGAGTGGCCTCCCGGCCGGGCCACGGGAAGCGGGGGTCGTCGCACCGTGAGGACATCACTGCCGTCCCGGGCATGGGGCCGGGTCCGCGGGCTGCTGCCCGACCGCGCCGATCTGGTGGCGATGGGCCGTACGCCGCGCCGCGATCTGCTCGCCGGACTGACCGTCGCCGTCGTCGCGCTCCCGCTGGCGCTGGGCTTCGGCGTCTCCTCGGGGCTCGGCGCCGAGGCGGGGCTGGCGACCGCGGTGGTCGCGGGCGCCCTGGCGGCGATCTTCGGCGGCTCCCGCCTCCAGGTGTCCGGGCCGACCGGCGCCATGACCGTCGTCCTCGTCCCGATCGTGGCGCGGTACGGGCCCGGCGGGGTGCTCACCGTCGGACTGCTCGCCGGGGTGCTGCTGATCGCGCTCGCCGTGGCACGGGCCGGGCGCTTCCTGCAGTACGTGCCCGCGCCCGTGGTGGAGGGCTTCACGCTCGGCATCGCCTGTGTGATCGCCCTCCAACAGGTGCCCAACGCGCTGGGGGTCGCCAAGCCGGAGGGGGACAAGGTCCTGGCCGTGACGTGGCGGGCGGTCGAGGAGTTCGTCCGGCAGCCGCACTGGACGGCCGTCGGCCTCGCGCTCGCCGTCGTCGTCCTCATGCTGGCCGGGGCCCGTAGATGGCCCGGCGTCCCTTTCTCGATCGTCGCGGTGGTCGTCGCGACCCTCGCCGCGCAGCTCCTCCCTCTGGACGTCGCGCCGATCGGCGACCTCCCCGCGGGGCTGCCCGCCCCGTCCCTCGCCTTCCTCGATCCGGCCGCGCTCGGTTCGCTGCTCGCGCCCGCGGTGGCGGTGGCCGCCCTCGCCGCGCTGGAGTCGCTGCTGTCGGCGTCCGTCGCCGACGGGATGACGGTCGGACGGCGGCACGACCCGGACCGGGAACTGTTCGGGCAGGGCCTGGCGAACCTCGCGGCGCCGCTGTTCGGCGGCGTCCCGGCGACCGGCGCCATCGCCCGTACCGCCGTCAACGTCCGTACCGGCGGACGCTCCCGCCTCGCCGCCCTCACCCACGCCGTGGTGCTCGCGGTGATCGTCTTCGCCGCCGCGCCGCTGGTCTCCCGGATCCCGCTGGCCGCGCTCGCGGGCGTACTGCTGGCGACGGCGGTCCGCATGGTCGAGGTCGGATCGCTGCGGGCGATGGCACGCGCGACCCGTTCCGACGCCGTCGTCCTGGTGGTGACCGCCGTCGCGACGCTCGCCCTGGACCTGGTGTACGCGGTCGTCATCGGTCTGGTGGTGGCGGGCGCGCTGGCGCTGCGCGCGGTGGCCCGGCAGTCCCGGATGGAACGGGTCTCCGCCGCCGCGCAACTGCCCGGCGAGGACCGCGCGGAGAGCCATGAACCGCTCGCCGGACACCTCGCCGTCTACCGGCTGGACGGCCCGCTCTTCTTCGCCGGTGCGCACCGCCTCCTGCTGGAGCTGTCCGAGGTCGCCGACGCCCGCGTGGTCGTCCTGCGGATGTCGCGGGTGACGACGATGGACGCCACGGGCGCGCTGGTCCTCAAGGACGCCGTGGCGGGGCTCGACCGGCGCGGTATCGCCGTCCTGACCGCGGGCCTGCGCCCCGGCCAGCGCCAGGTGCTCCACTCCGTGGGCGCGTCGGAGCTGCTGCGGGAGGGGCGCGCGTACGCCACCGCTCCCGAGGCCGTCGCCGGTGCCCGCGCCCATCTGGAGCGCACCGGTGTGCTCCCGGGGCCCGCCGCCCCCGTCCCCCCGGACGCACCCGCCCTCGCGACCCCCGAGGAGGCCGCCCGATGACGACGGGGCCCACCGCCGACCGCCGGATGCACGGCATCTCCGGCGAGGAGGCCGTGTACCTGCTGCAGGGCGCCACGCAGGGACGGCTGATGTACGGACAGCGGGAGGAGATCGCCGTCCGCGTCGCCGCACACATCCAGGAGTACGGACGGCTCATCGTCCGGGCGCCGGTCCCGGCCGCCGTCCTCGCCGGGCGCACCACCGTCACGTACCACGTCGACCAGGTGAACCCGCGGACCGGCACCGGCTGGACGGTCACCGCCACCGGCGTCGCCGAGGCCGTCCTCGACAGCGACGAGGCCGCCCACTACCGGCGCACCCTCCCGGGCTGGTCCCACGGCCCGCACGACACCCTGCTGCGCCTCCACCCGCAGCAGGTGAGCGGCTACCGCCTGGCCCGGATATAGTCATCTACTATGACTGAGAATCTCCCTCCTTGCCCCAAGTGTTCCTGCGAGTACACCTACGAGATGAACGCCTTGGTGGTGTGCCCGGAGTGCGGCCACGAGTGGGTCCCCGCCGACGGCGGTACGGAGGACGGGGAGGGCGCCGGTGAGCGGGTCGTCAAGGACGCCGTCGGCAATGTGCTGCGGGACGGCGACTCCGTGGTCGTCGTCAAGGCGCTGAAGGTCAAGGGAAGCCCGTCGGGGATCAAGGCCGGTACCAAGGTCCGCAACATCCGGCTGGTCGACGGCGTCGCCGGTCACGACATCGACTGCAAGATCGACGGATTCGGCGCGATGCAGCTGAAGTCGAGCGTGGTGAAGAAGGCCTGACCGGCCGGAGGGCGACTCTCTCCGGGGCGCCCGTTCCGCTTCTTCCGCTGTGTGAGGTGCTCGCGAACGATGGCGCCGATCTGCCGAGGAAGTCCGGGGGAGAAGAGTGAGTGCCCCATTCCCGGGATCGCCTGGAACGCGGAGTGCGGTATCTCCGCGGCGAGGGTGTTCTTCCGCGGAGGGATTTCCGCGACCGCTCGGAGTGTCCGGTTCACCCCCAGAACTCCCGCAGGGCGGCGTTGACCGCGGCGGGCTCCTGGGTGTGCGGGTAGTACCCGGGTACCCGTAGGAGGTGGGCGCCGAGGGAGGTCGTGAGGGACTCCGCCACGGCCATGAGGGGGAGCCCCACGTGCTCGCGGTATGCGGCGGGTGCGTCCTCCCAGGTTCCGCAGATCACCAGAAGCGGCAGTTCGGCGGCCCGGAGCGCCTCCAGCGGGATCTCCGCCTCCCAGACGGGCCGCTCCCGCATGGACGTGGCCACGGCGCGCAGCCGACGCGCCGTGGGCTCGGGCACGGCCATCCCCAACCCCTCGGTGGACGCCCGCAGATACTGCTCCGGCGTGATGTCGTCCGGGATGCCGGGGGCGCCGTCGCGCACCCGGTCGAGGAGACCGGCGACGACGGGGTGGTCCGCGGCGGCGGTGAAGGCGGAGGGCTGGACGAGGGCGAGGGAGCGGACGAGGTCGGGGCGGCGCGCGGCGGCGATGAGCGCGGCGACGGCGCCGTTCCCGTGCCCCACCAGGTGGGCGCCGCCGCTGCCCGTGGCGGAGGTCTCGTCGTCCAGAATCTCCACGACGTCCTCGGCGTCCACGTCGAAGTCGCTCCGCGCGGTGTCCGGGCTGTCGCCGTACCCCCGGCGGTCCATCAGGAGCAGCCGTCGGCTGTCCGCGAGCGGCCGCTGCCCGGCGAACCCGTACGCGGGGTCGCTGCCCCAGGTGAAGATGTTGTGGACGAAGAGCGCGGGGGCGGCGGCCACCGGGGGCCGGTCTTCTCGGGTCCGGTCGCGGTCATCCCACACGGTCACGTGTACGGCCGTCATGGCTCGTCCTCTCGAAACTGAAGGGTGTCAACTCCCATGAGAACAGGTCGCGTTCGGTGGTAAGCCCGGTGCCTCGCCGGAGGCGGGACGCTCCCGGTGCGGTGTGCGGGGCGGGGAACCTCTCCGGCGATCGGCGGGCGGAGCCGGTGCGTGAGCCTCGATCGCGGCTGCCCGGTACGTGGAACGGGGACCTCTCAGTCCTCGCACCCGTCGATGTCGTCGTCGCATCCGTCCACATCGCCGGGGGCGACCGCGCTGAGACGCCAGGAGATGAGCCCCATGCCGTGCTCGTCGGGGGCGATATGAGCCTTGAAGGGCTTGCCCGCGGGGAGGTCGAACCGGTCCGCCTCAAGGTCCCCGCACTCCACCCCGTAGGGCTGCTCCTCCTCACCCCGGGACAGGGTCAGCGTGAGCTCCGCGACGCCGTCCGTGTCGCAGGTGATCTCGAACCGGTACGGCTGCTTGCCGCTCGCCGGGAAGGACTTGTCCAGTCCCGAGCCGAGGTACGCGGTGCCGGAGTCGACGGGTTCCGGTTCCGTGCCGTCGTCGGCGGCGGCATCCAGCGCACGCTCCGCACGCCGCGACGCGTCGTCCGGCTCCCAGGGGCGGGTGTCCCCGGCGGACGCGGACGGTCTCGACGTCCGTGACGAGGCATCGGCGCGTTCCGACGGCTCGTTTCCGCCGCCCCCGTGCCGCCCCTCCGCGCAGCCGGACATCAGGACGGCCAGAGCGGCGACGGACAGCGGAAGTGCGTGACGTATGCGCATGTAACGACCCTATGTGCCGCGTTCCGTGAGGTCGGGCGCGTGATCCGCACCGGGCAGCTGCTGCGGTGTACGACCCGGAACGGGATGTCTGTACGACCCGGAACGGGGCGTCGGCCTCACCCTGCCGCGCGAACAGGGCCCGGCCGCCGCCGATTTCGGCCAGGCCGCCTGGTCTCAGCGGGGCGCCAGGTCGGCGAGTGCGGGATCTGCGGCAGGCCCCGTGGAGGTGCGGGGTGTCCGGGTCCGGTAGGAGTGGCCGAGTTCCGGGCCGAGGCCGAAGTAGTGGCGGAAGTTGTAGATGAGGGGGCTCCAGGCGGCGGGGTCGATGTGGTCGGTGCCCGGGACGACGATGCGGGAGTCGGCGTGCACCTTGCGCACGACTGCCTCGACGAGGACGAAGTCCCCGGAGACATCCGGCTGCACCCGCTCGGCACGGGCCTCCAACTGGATCGGGCATCCGGCGACGCGAGGCGGCCGGACCAGATGGGAGGGTTCGCCGGTCAGGCCCGCCGCGGCGAACTTGTCCGGCTCGAAGCGGCAGCCCTGGGGCTTGCCGGCGGGCACCGGATTCCGGCCGGTCAGTGGCGCCAGCCGCTCCACGGCCGGCCACTGGGCGGGGGCCGGAAGACTGATGACCAGATCGGGGCGGCTGCCGAGGTTGTACGCGGTCTGCCCTTCACGGCCCAGTCCGATCACCACCGTCTGCCCGAGGGCCCATGCGGACGACATCGGGGCAAGGTTGAACGAACCGTCCTGATTCTCTGTCGACAGGAGTACCACCGGCGTCCCGAAGTACAGGACGCTCGGCTCGATCTCCAGATGGGTGGGGGCTGTCTGCGCGGGCGGGGTGCGGGGAGGTGCTGTGTTCATGGTGAGCAGTCTCGGGGCCGGTTGTTTCGGCCGGGACCGAAGCGTCACCGGGGACAATGGACCGTATGGACATGCAGCGCGCACAGGTGGCCGGTCCCGACCTGGCCACCGTGGCGAAGCTTCTGGCCGATGGCACGCGGGCGGGTTTCTGTCTGGCCCTGCTCGACGGCCGGGCGTGGACGGCGACGGAATTGGCACGTCATATGGGTGTGGCGCCCTCGACCGCGACCGAGCACCTGCATGCGCTCGTCCGCGGACGCCTGCTGGCCGAGGAACGGCAGGGCCGCCACCGCTACGTGCGGCTGGCCGGTCCGCAGGTGGCCGAGCTGATCGAGAGCCTCGCCGCGATGGCACCCGGGCGCGCCCCGGCGCCCCGTTCCCTGTCGGCGGCCGGTCGCCGACAGGCCCTCGCCCACGCCCGTACCTGCTACGACCACCTCGCCGGGACCGTCGGGGTCGCCGTCACCGATGCGATGCTCGACCGAGGTCTGCTGGACCTGGAGCGTGGACTCGGGCTCACCGGCGCCGGAGCGACCTGGCTCGAAGATCTCGGCATCACGGTCCCGACCGGCACCCGCCGACCGTCGGTACGGTCGTGTCTGGACTGGACCGAACGCCGCCCCCACCTGGCCGGAGCCGTCGGTGCCGCCCTGTGCCGTCACGCGTTCGACACCGGCTGGATCACTCCCGTCGGCACCACGCGTGCCGTCGTGGTCACCCCCCTCGGTCGGCAGGCGCTCCGCCGCCATCTCGGCATGTCCGACCAACTCCTTTCACGGAAGTGAGGAGGGCGCTCTCCCCGCCGTACGCCGGGAAGTGATGAGGTATGCGCTCCCACGGATGGCACCTCACCCACGACATCGACGAACACCTCGGCCGCGCGGGGGACTTCCTGCGCTCCCGTCCCGCCCCGCACACCATGGCGTTGACGGTGATGGAGCGGCTGCGGAGGGACGGGCCGGATGCGGGTGGCGCCGGAGCCGTGTTCGGGCGGTTGGAGCGGGCGGGCGGGGTCCGCGCCGCCTGGTTCCGGCTCCCGGGGCGCGGGCTGAGTCCTACCGCCCTCACCCCGGAGGACGCCGATGGCCTCGCCACCCACCTGGCCGGTCTCGGGTACGCCCTCCCGTATGTCAGCGCCGACCACCGCACCGCCGCCGCGTTCGCCGATGCCTGGCGGCGGCACACCGGTGCGGCGCCGACGCTCCGCCAGCGGCTCCACCTCTACCGGCTCGGTGCGCTCACCCCGCCGGAGCCGTGTCCGGAGGGGCGGGGGCGGCTCCTGGGGGCGGCGGATCATGACGCGCTCCTGCGCTGGTGTGACGGGTTCGTCACCGCCGTCGGTGAGACCCCGGCCATCGACGCCGGGTCCTGGGCCGCCTCGCGCTTCGCCGACAAGCGCTTCACCTTCTGGGAGACGCCGGACGGCACCCCGGTCTCGTTGGCGGGGCATACGGCGTCGGTCGGCGGCATGGTCCGGGTGGATCCCGTCTACACCCCCGCCCACCTGCGGGGACGCGGCTACGCGGGCGCCGTCACGGCCGAGGTGAGCCGCGCCGCGCTGGCCGCGGGTGCCACGGATGTCGTCCTCTTCACGGACCCGGCGAACGCCACCAGCAACGCCCTCTACCGGCGTCTCGGCTACGTCCGGGTCACCGATTTCGCCGTGTACGACTTCGCGTAGGGGTGGCAGGGGAGGAGCGGCGGGCGGCACGTTCTGGTCACTCTCCGTTGTCAGCTACTGGCGAAACTGTTACTCGAACGAGCGTGCGAACATTGGGTTAGAGTGGTTCCACGGCCGGATGCCGTGGAGGTCGCAGAGACACAGAGGGGGGTTATGGGAGCCAGGAGGTGTGTATGTCGTTCACGCATCTCCATGTGGCGAGTGGCTACTCGCTGCGTTACGGGGCCAGTCATCCGCACGCCCTGGCCGAGCGGGCCGCCGAGCGGGGGCTCGACGCGCTGGCGCTGACCGACCGGGACTCCCTCGCGGGCGCGGTGCGCTTCGCGAAGGCGTGCGCGCGGGCCGGTGTCCGGCCGCTGTTCGGTACCGACCTCGCGGTGCCCGGTATCCCGGCGCCCGGGGACGGCCCGGCCGGACGGCGGCGGACCCCCGTCAAGGGCGGCACCTTCGTGACGGAGGCACCGTCCCGCGCCGTCTTCCTGGCCCGCAGCGCGCGCGGCTGGGCCGAACTGTGCCGTCTGGTGTCGGCATCGGCGGCCTCCGGCACCGGGCTGACCTGGGAGGACCTGGACCGCCCCGACGGTGAGGTGATCGTCCTCCTCGGGGCCGGTTCCGAGGTGGGACAGGCGCTGGCCGCCGGGCGCCCCGACCGGGCCGTCGCCCTGCTCGCCCCCTGGCGCGAGCGGTTCGGCGAGGCGCTGCGGCTGGAGGTGGCGTGCCACGGACGGTCCGGTACGGGGCCCGGATCGCTGCGCCTCGCCGCCCGGCTGGCGGGCTTCGCCGCCGAGCAACAGGTCACGGCCGTACTGAGCAACGCCGTGCGCTACGCCGACCCCGGTCAGGGCGAGGTCGCCGACATCCTGGACTCCGCCCGGTTGCTGGTGCCGGTCGACACCCGGGACGCGGCCCGGCTGGACGGCGGGCAGCGGTGGCTGAAGGACGCCGGGGAGATGGAGCGGACCGCCGCCCGGATCGCCGAGGCGGCGGGCGGCCGGGCAGCGGACGCGCGGCGGCTGCTGGCGGCGACGGAGGAGACCGCGGCGGTCTGCGCGGTCGACCCCGGCGAGGCGTTCGGCCTGGGGCGGCTCAACCTTCCCGAACCCGAACTCGTCGGCGCCTCCCGCGAGGTGGCCGACCGTACCCTCGCCGACCGGTGCGCGGCGGGCATGCTGAGCCGCGGCTACCACCGGGAGGCGCCGCGGTGGGACCGGCTGGAGGACGAGCTGCGGATCATCGCCGGGCACGGCTTCGCCGGATACTTCCTGACCGTCGCCGAGGTGGCGGCGCAGGCCCGGCGCCTCGGCGTCCGGGTCGCCGCCCGCGGCTCGGGCGTCGGCTCGCTCGTCACCCATCTCCTGGGCATCAGCCCGGTCGACCCGGTGGCCCACGGCCTGCTGATGGAGCGCTTCCTGTCCGCCCGGCGCTCCGCGCTGCCCGACATCGACCTGGACGTGGAGTCGGCCCGCCGCCTGGACGTCTACCAGGCGGTCCGCGAGCGATTCGGCGCCGACCGGGTGGCGACGCTCGCGGTCTACAAGACCTACCGGGCGCGCGGCGCGATCGAGGACGTGGCGCGCGCCCGGGGCATGGCCCCCGACGAGGCGGCCCGCCTCGCCAAGGCGTTCCCGCACATCCGGGCGAAGGACGTCCGGGCCGCCCTCGCCGAACTGCCGGAGCTGCGCGAGGTCGCCGCCGAGGACCACGGCCGGTTGTGGGAGCTGGTGGAGGCGCTGGACGGACTGCCGCACGAGGCGGCCATGCACCCGTGCGGCCTGCTGGTCTCCAACGCCGGACTGCTGCACCGCACCCCGGTCGCCCCGACCACCGTGGAGAACATCGCCATGTCCCAGTTCGACAAGGAGGACATCGAGGACACCGGCCATCCGAAGATCGACGTCATCGGCGTCCGGATGCAGTCGGCGCTCGCCCACGCGGTGGCCGAGATCGAACGGGTCACCGGCGAACACCTCGACCTCGACGACCCCGCACAGGTGCCGCCGGACGACCCGGCCACGTACGACCTGATCACCTCCGGGGACACCCTGGGCACCTTCCAGCTGGAGAGCCCCGGCCAGCGCGAACTGGTGCGGAACCTGCGGCCGCGTTCGTTCGGCGATCTGGCGCTGGACATCAGCCTGTTCCGGCCCGGGCCGGTGGCCGCCGACATGGTGACGCCGCTGATCGAGGCCCGCGACCGGCGCGGACGGATCCGCTGTCCGCACCCGGACCTGGAGCCGATCCTCCGGGAGACCGAGGGGCAGGTCGTCTACCACGAACAGGTCATCGCGATCATGGCGACGATGACCGGTTGCGACCGCGGCATGGCCGACGAGGCGCGCCGCGCCCTGTCCGTCCCCGAGCGGCAGGGCCGGGTCCGGGCCTGGTTCGCCGACCGGGCCCGCGGGCGCGGCTATCCGGTCCGGGCCGTGCGGGAGGTGTGGGACGTCCTGGAGGGGTTCGGCAGCTTCGGTTTCGCCAAGGCGCACGCCGCGGCCTTCGCGCAGCCCGCCTACCAGTCGAGCTGGCTCAAGGCCCACCGGATGGCGGCCCTCCTCGCCGGGCTGCTCACCCACGACCCGGGGATGTACCACAAGCGCGTCCTCGCCGCGGACGCCCGGCGGCACGGGGTGCCGCTGCTGCTGCCCGACATCAACGTCTCCCGGGCCGCACACACGATCGAACTGGTGTCCGGTAAATGGGGGGTGCGGATCGGACTTTCGCAGGTCCGCGGCATCACCGAGGCGGAGAGCGACCGCATCACCTCCGGACAGCCCTACGCCTCCCTGGAGGACTTCTGGCAGCGCGCCCGCCCCAGCCGCCCACTGGCCGAACGGCTGGCACAGGTCGGGGCGATGGACACCTTCGGCCCGCGCCGCGAACTCCTGCTGAAGATCGCCGAGCTGCACCGCTCCGGCCGCGGCCACAGCGCCGCCGCGGGCCAACTCCCCATGGAGAGCGGCGACACCGGCCCCGACCCGGACGGCACCGCACCCCCGGCCACCGGCCTCATGGCCATGGACGGCTCCGAGCAGCTCGCCGCGGAGCTGGACGTGCTCGGTATGGACGTCTCCCGCCATGTGCTGGCGGAACACCGCTCCCTGCTGGCCGACATCGGGGCCACCCCCGCCGCGGCGCTGCCCCGGCTGCGGCACGGCGCCACCGTGCTGGTCGCCGGGGTCAAGGTCGCCACCCAGACCCCGCCGATCCGCTCGGGCCGCCGCGTCATCTTCGCCACCCTCGACGACCCCACCGGCCTGTCCGACCTGGCGTTCTTCGAGGACAGCCAGGCCCGCTGCGCCCATACGGTCTTCCACAGCGGCCTGTTGCTGGTCCGCGGCACGCTGACCCGCCGCCCCCCGCGCGCCTTCGGCATCACCGGCACGGCCGCCTGGGACCTGGCCGAACTGATCGACCTGTACCGCAGCGGCGGCCCGGTCGCCGTCGCGGACCGGCTCGCCCTTCCCCGAGCCGCCGGGGCGGGGGAGACCCCGCTCACGCCCGCCGCGCGCCGGGCCGGACCGCGCCGCACCCTCGTCCAGCCGACCGGCGACACCCTCCACCCCTGGGCCGACCTGCGGCCGCCGGGCACCCCGGCCGCCCGCACCCCGCTCACGGCCCTCGACGGAAGGACCTTCCACCATGCGAGTCCCGGCAGCGCGGGGTGACCGACGATGATCCTCTACCTGCACTTCGGGAACCTGCCGCCCACCGGCGACCGGGCCGAGGCCGCGTACCGGCAACTCATCGACCTGCTCGGCGCGTTCACCCCGGTGGTTCAGGCGCTGCCGCCCGATGCGGCGCTCGCCGATGTGTCCGGGAGCGTGCGGTACTTCGACCGCGACGCCGCCGGGCTCGCGGCGCTGATCCGGATGCGGGCCGCCGCCGTCCTCGACGCCGACACGACGATCGGCATCGGCCCCAGCCCGCTCCTCGCCCAACTCGTCGCCCACCGCGGCGCCCCCGGCGCGATCCGCACCCTCCCCGACGACCCGCGGGCCGTCACCGCCTTCCTCACCGGTCTGCCCGCCGCCGCGCTCCCGGGCGTCGGCCCGGCGACCGCGCGCACCCTGGCCTCCTACGGCCTCACCACCGCCGACCGGATCGCCGCCACCCCGCTGCTCACCCTCCAGCGCATCCTGGGGACGGCGGCCGGACGCCGACTCCACCGGCGCGCACACGGCATCGACCCCACCCCCGTCCGCCCCGGCGCCCCGCCGCCGGTCTTCGCCGCCGAGCACCGCTTCCCGTACGACGAACTCGACCCCGACCGGCAGCGCGGTGCCCTGACCCATCTCAGCGAACGCCTCGGCACCCGGCTCCGCGACGCGCACCGGGCCTGCCGCACGCTGACCCTGACCGTCCAGTACGCCGACCGCTCCACCACCACCCGCGGTCGCACCCTGCCCGAACCCACCGCGCACAGCCCGCAACTCCGCGCGGCGGCCCATGCGCTGCACCGGAGCCTGGGGCTGCAGCGCGCCCGGGTCCGCCGCCTCACGCTCCGCGCCGAGGAGCTGTGCGAGGCGGACGCGGTCTCCCGGCAGCTGACCTTCGGCCCCGACGACGACAGGGCCCGCCGTATCGAGGCCGCCGCCGACCGGGCCCGGGCCCGCTTCGGCCCGAGCGTGGTACGCCCCGCCAGTACGGCCGGGATGCCGTGAGAGGGGGCGCCGTGAGACCCCGGACGGTGGGAACGGCGTCCTGGTCAACGCACCCCGTGTGACACCTCCGTCACAGGATGGGCCCCTCTGTACCGGGACAACCACGGTGCCCGGCGGGGCCGTTGACGCCTCCCGGGCCCCTCGGGAAGCTGACAGCGCGTCCTTCCCCCGCGGTCCGGCCCGCCCGGGACACGGGGGAAGGGCGCGAAGACGTCAGGGCCCCGTTCCGCAGCCTCCCGTTCGCCCCGCCCTGACCCGACGTCGCCCGTTCACCGGCGTCCCGGCCGGTCGTGCGAGGTCGCAGCGGAGGCATACCAGGAAAGAGCCCATGAAACTCTTCCGCAGCTCCGCCGGTGTCGGCGCCATGGCGCTGGCAGGCGCCCTCGCCCTCTCCGCCACCTCGCCCGACACCGCCCGCGCCGCCCCGCCCGCGAAGACGCGGGTGGCGGCGGACAAGGTCACGCCGCAGGGGCGGACGACCTTACGCGGGGCGGACCCCAGCGTGCTGAGGGTCGGCGGCACCTATATCGCCGTCAAGGCGGCGGCCGGTGGCATCGTCGTACGGCAGGCCCCGTCCCCGGACGGTCTGGCCTCGGCCCCCGCCAAGAAGATCTGGTCGAACCCGAACGGTCTGCAGGACGTCTGGGCCCCGGAGATCGTGCGGGACAACGGCCGCTACTACGTCTACTTCACGGGCGGCCGCAGCTCCGCCCACCGGATGTACGTCATCAGCTCCACCCGCCCGGACGGCGGCTACACCGCCGAGAAGAAGCTGGCCCTGCCGGACGACCGGTGGGCCATCGACGGGACGCTCTTCACCTTCGGGGGGAAGCGCTGGTTCGTCTGGTCGGGCTGGTCGGGCGGCAGCGCCAACGAACAGAACCTCTATCTGGCCCGGATGAGCGACCCGGCCACCCCGACCGGGAAGCGGTACCTCATCTCGCAGCCCCGCGAGAAGTGGGAACGGAAGAAGGGCAACCCCTACGTCAACGAGGCACCGGAGGCGATCAAGGACCCCAACGGGCAACTGCACATCGTCTACTCCGCCAACGGCAGCTGGACCGATCAGTACTGCCTGGGCGAGCTGCGGCTCAAGAAGGGCGGCGACCCGACGAAGATCTGGGACTGGTACAAGTCCAACGGCTGCCTCTTCGGCTCGCACCGCGACACGATGATGCCCGGCTGGGACCCGACGCTGCACGTCGACGGCCCAGGCCACCACACGTTCGCCCTGCTCGACGGGGACATCAACACGAGCCCGCCGGGCGGCAAGAGGTTCCCCATGATGTTCCACGCGGTCGCCAAGGGAACGCCGTACAAGTGGGCCAACCGCTACTGGTACACCGGCTCGTTCGTCTGGTGGGGCAACACCACCTACCGGCGCGCCCACGTCCCCGGACCGACCAGCGACAAGGGGTACAGCCTCAAGTTCTTCGAGTGAGCGGCCACGGTCGCCACGCCCCGTCCGCCCGCCGTCCCGGCCACCCCGGGACGGCGGGCGGACCGCTTCCCGAGCCCCCGGCCGTACGCCACGGAGGGCCCGGCGGCGGTGCGCGGAGCGTTTCCGTGCTCCTGCCCACGATGCGGTCAAGAGTCGGCAATCGGCGGCGATATCGGGGGCCGAGCGGAATAGAGTGATAAGCGTTTGAAGGGCACCTCGTTCGGTGAGGCGTCTGCACGGACACAGGCCACTGACCCGACGACGTCGAGAGACGCCCAGGTTCAGGACACCTCTCCCCGGCCCAAGGGGTGAGGCCAAGTGGCTTCCCGCTCGCGTGGGATCACGCCGTGCAGTGCCAAAGCTCTGACGAGTCGGGGTGAACCGGCCGCCCCGTGCGGGCCGGTCCGCTCCCTTGCCGTGTCGATGCCGACGTCACCCGGCGTCCCGACCGGAAGGAGGCGAGAGACATGACCAGCAGCGGCAGTGATCCGGGCCACCATCGGCCCCGCACCCGCCTGTCCTCGCATTCTTCCGGCACGCGGTAACCCTCCTCCCGCGCGGCCCGGCCGCGTCCCCGCCCTCCGCACCGCGCCACGGCGCCCGCGGCGGGCCGCGCCGCCGTGCGCGCGGAGGGCTGCCACGCGCCCCCTACCTCCCCGCACCCGGGGAACGGGAGGCACCATGACCACCGGCACGACCGGACCCACCGCGGCGACACCGCCGACCGCGGTCCTCGACGACGCCCACACCGGCGACATCCGCGGCGCACTGGGCACCATCGCCCACGGCGACACCGCACCCCGCACCGGACTCCCCGCGAAGCTCAAGACCCTGCTGGCCGTCGTCGGCCCGGGGCTGATCGTGATGGTCGGCGACAACGACGCCGGAGCCTTCGCCACCTACGGACAGGCGGGCCAGAACTACGGCACCCACCTGCTGTGGACCCTCCTGCTGCTCGTCCCCGTCCTGTATGTGAACCAGGAGATGGTGCTCCGCCTCGGCGCGGTCACCGGCGTCGGGCACGCCCGGCTGATCCTGGAACGGTTCGGGACGTTCTGGGGCGCGTTCTCCGTCATCGATCTCTTCCTGCTCAACGCGCTCACCCTGGTCACGGAGTTCATCGGCGTCACCCTCGCCGCCGGATACCTGGGACTGCCGAAGGCCGCCGCCGTGCCGCTCGCGGCCCTCACCATCGTCGCCTCGGCCTTCACCGGCTCCTTCCGGCGGTTCGAGCGCATCGCCGTCACCCTGTGCGCCGCCTCGCTGCTGCTCGTACCGGTCTACGTCATGGTCCACCCGCCCGCCGCACAGATGGCCCGCGGCTTCCTCGTCCCCGAACTGCCCGGCGGCAGCGGCACGCTCTCCACCGCCCTGCTCCTGATCATCGGCATCGTCGGCACGACGGTCGCCCCCTGGCAGCTCTTCTTCCAGCAGTCGTACGTCATCGACAAGCGGATCACCCCGCGGTTCCTGCGGTACGAGAAGGCCGATCTGTGGCTCGGCATCGTGATCGTGGTCATCGGCGCCGCGGCGATGATGGGCTTCACCGCCGCCGCGTTCGCCGGTACCCACGGCGTCGGCGCCTTCACCGACGCCTCCGGCATCGCCGCCGGACTGGCGCACCGGGCGGGCCGGACCGCCGGTGCGCTGTTCGCCGTCGCCCTCCTCGACGCCTCCGTCATCGGCGCGTTCGCGGTGTCGCTCTCCACCGCCTACGCGATCGGCGACGTCCTCGGGATGAACCACTCACTGCACCGCGGGGTCGGCCGGGCCAAGGGCTTCTACGCCGTCCACGCGGGCCTGGTGGCGGCCGCCGCGGCGATCGTGCTGATCCCCGGCTCACCGCTGGGGCTGCTGACCGAGGGCGTCCAGACCCTGGCCGGGGTGCTGCTCCCCTCCGCCACCGTCTTCCTGCTGCTGCTCTGCAACGACCGGCAGGTCCTCGGCCCCTGGGTGAACGGCGCCCGGACCAACGCCTTCACCGCCACCGTGATCGGCGTCCTGGTCACCCTGTCGGTGATCCTCACCGCCGCGGTGCTCTTCCCCGGCCTCACCGCCGCCACGATCGGGTGGCTCACAGCCGGATGCGCGGCGGCCGGACTGGCGGGCGCCGGGTACGCCGCCGTCCGCCGCCGCTCGGGCCCCGCGCGGGCGCCGGTGGACCGGACCGGCCGGGAGCGGTGGCGGATGCCGCCCCTGGCGAGCCTGGAGCGGCCGGCACTGTCCACCGCCCGCAGGCTCGGCATGGGCGCCCTGCGCGGCTATCTGCTGGTCGCGATGGTGCTCAGCGTCATCAAGATCGTCGAGGTGGCGCTCGGCCACTGAACCCGCCGGACGCCGGGGGCGGGCGCCACCAGGCCGCCCGCCCGTACGGAAGGAGGCGCACCGTGCCGAGGAATCTGCCCGTCCGCACACCTACGACGGGGCCGTCGTACGCACCGCGTTCGCCCCGGTGGCGCCGGAGCCGATCGTCCCGGACGAGGTCCGCGCGGCCCTGACGCGGTGGTTGGGCCCGGCCGACCGGCGGGCGGCCCGCCCGGTGTGAGGCGGCCGGGGCCCGCTCCGGGGGCCGCGGTGGTCACGGGTGCGGGGCCCCGCACCGTGCGGGATCGTGGCAGGGGAAACGGCGGTCCCGCGGTACGGACGCGGGCCACGGAGGAGGACGCAGGAGGATCGACATGGCGAAACTGCTCTTCGTGCTGACCGGATCTCCCTACTGGACCCTCAAGGACGGCACCCGGCACGCCACCGGCTACTGGGCCGAGGAGTTCGCGGCCCCGTACAAGGCGTTCACGGACGCCGGTCACCGGATCGAGGTCGCCACCCCCGGCGGGGTGGTGCCCACCGTCGACATGATGAGCCTCCGCCCCGACACGGCGGGTGGCGCGCAGACCGCGCTGGAGCTGGAGCGCATCATCCGTGCCGCGGAGGAGCTGCGGCGCCCGCTCCGGCTCTCCGAGATCCGGCCGGAGGAGTACGACGCCGTCTACCTCCCCGGCGGCCACGGCCCCATGGAGGACCTGTGGTGCGACGCCGACGCGGGGCGGCTGCTGACCGCGGCGCTCGCCTCGGGCCGTCCGCTCGCGGTGGTCTGCCACGCCCCCGCCGCGCTGCTGGCCACCCGGGTGCGGGGCGTCTCCCCGTTCGCCGGGTACAAGGTCACGGCCTTCACCAACGACGAGGAGTACGCCGTCGGACTGGCCCCGAGGGCCCGCTGGCTGCTGGAGGACGAGCTGAAGGAGCTGGGGGTGGAGTTCGAGCGCGGGGAGATGTGGAAGCCATACACGGTGGTCGACCGCACCCTCTACACCGGGCAGAACCCGGCCTCCGCCGGTGCCCTGGCGCAGCGGCTGCTCAAGGTGGTCTAGCCGGGCAGCCCCCGCGGGCCCCGTCTCACAGCTCCTCGGTCGACGGGTCGTCCACCGGTGTGCTGGAGTCGTCCGGCACCGGCGGGAGGTGGGACTCGTCGGGGGAGTCGGAGGGGGCGCCCGGTTCGTCGGACGGGGAGCCGGGCGCGTCCGAGGGCGGGCCGTCGGGTTCCTCGGTGTGCATCTCCAGCCGGTCCTTGCGGCAGCTGCTGACCCAGGTGCCGGTCGGGCCGCCCTCGTAGCGGCAGAGCCAGCCGTGGACCGCGAGGGAGCCGGAGGTGCCGCCGCCGTCCTGCGGGGCGCGGTGGAAGAAATCGGCCATCACGTCGTGGGCCTCACCGCAGCCCACCGTGCCGTCGGCGCCGGGGTCCGCGTAGAGCGCCACATCGTGCGCGGTGCCGAGCGCATCGCGGATCTGGCCGCACTCCACCGGCTGCCCGGGCACGGTCGGCGCGCTGCCGGACGGTGCCGGTGTGCGGCCGGGGGCGCGGGAGGAGGCAGCGGTGTCGGCGGACCGCTCGCCGCCGGAGCACGCCGTGGCGGCGAGGGCGAGCAGCACGGTCGGCACGGCGAGCAGTCGGCGCATGGTCGGACCCCCTGGTGTCGGTGGCGCTGCATCTTCGGACGGTAGGAGCCCGGGAGCGGTACGGCGATCCGGGGCGGCCGACCGGGTGAGCGCCCCGGGGCCGGACGGGGCGGCGCGGGCGGGCTCCCGGGGGCGGCGCGAACCCTTCGGGGCCCGTCGGCCCGGCCCGTAAGGTGCCGACATGACCATGATGGGAACACCCGGACAGGTATCCCTCGAACTCGGCGGCCGGACGGCGCTGGTCACCGGCGCCGCCGGTGGCATCGGCCGCGCCTGCACACTGCGGCTGGCCGCCGCCGGTGCGACCGTACGCGCCGTCGACCGCGACGAGGCGGGGCTGACCCGCCTCCTCGACACCCTCCCCGACGGCCTGCCCGGCGCCGTCGAACCCCGCACCCTCGATCTGACCGACCTCGACGCGGCCGAGCGGGCCGCCGCCGGGTGCGACGTCCTCGTCAACAACGCGGGCATCCAACTCGTCCGCCCCATCGAGGAGTTCCCGCCCGAGACGTTCCACGACGTGCTGACGATCATGCTGGAGGCGCCGTTCCGGCTGATCCGCGGCGCGCTGCCGCACATGTACGGCGCCGGGTGGGGCCGCATCGTCAACCTCTCCTCCGTCCACGGGCTGCGCGCCTCGCCGTACAAGTCCGCCTACGTGGCGGCCAAGCACGGTCTGGAGGGTCTGTCGAAGACCGCGGCGCTGGAGGGCGCCCCGCACGGCGTCACCTCCAACTGCATCAACCCCGGCTATGTCCGCACCCCGCTGGTCGAGGGGCAGATCGCCGATCAGGCCGAGGCGCACGGCATCCCCGAGGAGCGGGTGCTCAAGGAGGTACTGCTGGTGCGGTCCGCGATGAAACGCCTGGTGGAACCGGCCGAGGTCGCCGAGATGGTGGCGTACCTCTGCTCGCCGGGGGCGGCGTTCCTCACCGGCGCGTCGCTGTCGCTGGACGGCGGCTGGACGGCCCACTGAGCACGGCGGTCCGGAAGCCGCCGTCCGCGCCCGTGCCCCGCTCCCCGTCACCGGAGGGCGGGGCACCACCGTGCGGTCAGCGGGCCCAGGGGTGGCGCAGCCGGATCCACAGGTCCCGGGCGCGGCGCCCGGCCTGGGTGCGGCTGCGGGCGACGAGTTGGCGCGCCTGCTCCGAGGTCTCCACCATCGGGCCGGAGCCGCGCAGCGGCTTGCCCGCCGTCTCGTGCAGGAAGAACGTCGCCACCAGACCGATCAGCCCCGCCACCATCAGGTAGTACGCCGGGACCATGGTGTCGCCGGTCGCCTGGACGAGGGCGGAGGCGAACAGCGGCGTCGTCCCGCCGAAGAGCGACACGGAGATGTTGAAGGCGATCGACAGCGCGCCGTACCGCAGCCGGGTCGGGAACAGCGCGGGCAGTGTGGCGGCCGAGGTCCCGGCGAAGCAGACCAGCAGCAGGCCCAGGATCAGACAGCCGAAGGCGGGCAGCAGGATGCCCCCGGCGCGGATCAGCAGCACCGCGGGCGCCGCCAGCAGGATCAGCGCGATGCTGCCCGCCATGAACACCGGTCGCCGCCCCCAGCGGTCCGAGGTGCGGCCCACGGTGGTGATCGTCAGCACCACCACGATCATCGTGCCGAGCACCAGCAGCTGGGCGGTGAGGGCGTCCTGATGGAGCGTCTCGCTCATGAAGGTCGGCAGGTACGACGTGACCATGTAGTTGGTGACGTTGTAGAGCAGCACCAGCCCCATGCAGATGAGGACCGCCTGCCAGTGGCGGGTGAAGATCTCCTTCAACCGGCCGTGGCCGGACTGCCGGGCCACCTCGACGGGGTCGTCGCCGCCCTCGCTGCGGATCTTCTCCGCCTCCTCGCGCGCCGCCTCCGCCTCCCGCTCGAACGCCGGTGTCTCCTCCAGGTGCAGCCGCATGTAGAGCCCGATCAGCCCCAGCGGCCCGGCCAGTATGAACGGCAGCCGCCAGCCCCAGTCCGTCATCCCGTCGTCACCGAGGACCGCGGTGAGGACGGTGACCAGCCCGGAGCCGAGCGAGTAGCCGACGAAGGTGCCGAAGTCGAGCCAGCTGCCGAGGAATCCGCGCCGCTTGTCGGGCGCGTACTCGGCGATGTACGTCGTGGCGCCCGCGTACTCGCCGCCCGTCGAGAACCCCTGGACGAGGCGGCAGACCAGCAGCAGGAGCGGCGCGGCGAAGCCGATGGCCGCGTAGGTGGGCAGGAGCCCCACCGCGAAGGTGCTGATCGCCATCATGATCATGGTCGCGGCGAGGACGCGTTTCCGGCCGATGCGGTCGCCGAGCGGCCCGAAGACCAGTCCGCCCAGCGGCCGGACGAGGAAGGCGGCGGCGAAGGTGGCGAACGCGGAGACGACCTGGGCGCCGGGGGAGCTGGCGGGGAAGAAGACCTTGCCCAACGTCCCGGCCAGATAGGCGTAGACGCCGAAGTCGAACCACTCCATCGTGTTGCCGAGCGCGGCGGCGGAGACCGCGCGGCGGACCTGGGGGCGGTCGGCGACGGTGACGTCCGCGGCGCTCAGGGCGTGCTTGCGGCGGCGCAGCAGGATGCGGAGCAGGCGGTCGTTGACGGCGTTGCCGCGGGCGGCGCCCCGTCGCGGCTGCGGTGTGCGGCGTCCAGGGGCCATGTCACCCGGTCCATGACGGTGTCGAGAGGATCATTAGGACGGATTATTGCCCGCAATGTCCTATTCGGTGGTGGCTCCATCGGCCCAGCGTGTCGTCCACCGGGGTGGCGGTCGCCGTGGGTACGGGAACCGGCCGCCACCCACGGGGGTGGCGGCCGGTGTCGTGCCGGTCCCGCTCAGCGGGCGGTGGACCGGATTACTTCCACTCGTCCAGCCACTTCAGGCTGCCGCCCTGGCAGCCCTCGCCGAAGACCGGGTTACCGGCGATGATGGCGGCGCCGAGGCCGCAGGCGCCGAATGTGGCGTCGCCGCTGGAGTGGGTGGAGTGGTCGTCGTGGTGGTCCTTGTCGCCACCGGCCATGGCGGAACCGGCGCCGCCCAGGACGATGGCGGCGGCGAGGGCGGTGGCGGAGAGGACGGCGCGCATGCGCATGAAGACTCCTGAGGGTGCGGGGATGCGATCGCTTCACTGATCACCCCGGCCCACCTCCCGTGAAACGTGCGCGCACCTTCTGCTCGGCCGATCGCGTGACCGATTCCCCCGGCGAGGTCAGCGCCCCGCCGCGGCCTCCTCGGCGGCCGCCCGCAGCCGCTTCTTGTCGGGCTTGCCCGCGTCGGTGAGCGGCAGCGCGTCCAGGAAGGTGATGCGGGCCGGTTCGTACATCGCGCCGCGGGTGTCCCGGACCAGGGTGCGCAGCTGCGCCTCGTCGACGTCGGCGCCGGGCGCGAGCACGACGGCGGCGTGCACCCGCTCCATCCGGTCGCTGTCGCGGACGCCGAAGACGGCGCTCTGGCGGACCTGCGGATGGGTGTTGAGCAGGTCCTCCAGCTCGGTGGTGTACACATGGCCGCCGACCACGACGATCATGTCCTTGATGCGGTCGACGATGGTGACGTAGCCGTCGGCGTCGAGGAAGCCGATGTCGCCGGTGCGCACCCAGCCGTCCCGCATGACCTCGGCGGTCAGCTCCGGCTGCTTCCAGTACCCCTTCATGGTCATGTCGGAGCGCGCGCACAGCTCGCCGGTCTCGCCGACCGGGAGGTCGTTCCCGGCCTCGTCGCGGACGGCGACCTCGACGCCGGGGATGATCTTTCCGGCCGAGCGGAGCCGGTCCGGGCGCGCCGGGTCGTGGTCCGCGGGGGTGAGGACGCTGACGCCGCCGGCCTCGTTCTGGCCGTAGACCTGCATCAGCACCGGGCCGAACCGCTCGACCGCGTCCACGAGGCGGGCGGGCGACGCCTGGCAGCCGCCGTACGTGAGGAAGCGCAGGCTGCTGACGTCGGTGGTCGCCGCGGCCGGGTGGTCGATCAGCTCGTAGAGCAGCGGCGGCAGGACGAAGAGGTGGGTGATCCGCTCGCGCTCGACGGTGGCGAGGACCTCGGCCGGGTCGAAGTCGTCGTGCAGGACGACGGTGCCGCCGTGGTGCAGCACACCGTCGGCCAGCAGGCCCGCGGCGTGCGCGAGGGTGGTGCAGACGAGCTGGCGGGGCGCCTCGACGTCGAACATCCCGCCGCGGTCCCAGCGGCCCTGGTCGAAGGTGCTGCAGATGCCCTTGGGGTGGCCGGTGGTGCCGCCGGTGTGGCGGATGAGGCAGATGTCGTCGGGGCGGGCCTCGCTCGCCACCGGCTCGGCGCTCTGCGTGGCGGCCAGCTCCAGCAGATCGCTGCCGGTCTTGGCGGGGCCGAGCATCAGCACGTCCGGGCCGGGCGCCAACTCGACCAGCTCGGCGGCGCGTTCGGCCTGCCGCGGGTCGACGATCAGCGCCCGGGTCTCCACATCGCGCACGATGGCCGCCTGCGCGGAGACGGAGAGCTTGTTGTAGAGGTGGTTGATACGGCAACCGAGCAGGCCGACGGCGTAGCGCGCGGCGATGACCTCGGGGAGGTTGCCGCTGAGCAGGGTGACCGTGTCGCCGCGGGTGATGCCCCGGGCGCGCAGGGCGCGGGCGAGGCGGTGGACGAGGTCGCGCAGCTCGCCGCCGGTGATCCGGCGGCCCTGGTGGATCAGTATCTCGCGGTCCGGGTGGGCCGCGAGGATGTCGAGGTTCTCCTCCACGTGCGAACGGAAGGGCGGGGCGGCTGCGGGCATGGGGGGATCCTCCTGGAACCGGCGACGGATGCGCGGAAAGGGCGGTGTAAAGAAAGAATTAGTTGCTAGAGGCAACTAAAAGGAGCGTAGTGGCTCGCGAATCCCACCTCCAATCGGAGGGGCGGGATTCGGACGTCTGCGGCCACCACCCCGCACCGACCCCGAAAGCCCACGCCACAGCGGTGCGGCGGGGCCCCGGAACCCCGCCGCACCGCCCGGCCATGGCCGACTCGGCGCCCGCGAGGGATGATGGTGCGCAGCGCAGCACGGCGGAAAACGGACGGTGCCCCGGGGCGCCGCCCGCTACCGGCGGAAGGAGAGCCCGGATGGGGGCGACCGACCCGTTCCCCGGCGATGTGGGCCCCGCCGGGGCCGCACAGGGGGACGCGGGCGGCCTGCTCGACGCACTGGGCGTGGCGGCGGTGGTCCTCGACGCGCGTGGCCGGATCACGCTGTGGAGCCCCCAGGCCGAGGCACTCTTCGGCTGGAGCGCCGCCGAGGCGCTGGGCCGCCTCGCCGCACCGCTGCTGGTCCCGCCCGAGCAGACCGACCTCGTCCTCCAGCTCTTCGGCCGGGTCATCGCCGACGGCACCACCTGGGCCGGGTCCTTCCCGGTCCGCCACAAGGACGGCACCACCCGCCTCGTCGAGTTCCGCAACATGCGCCTCACCGACGCCGAGGGCCGCGTCTACGCCCTCGGCATGGCCTGCGACAGCCAACTGCTGCGCCGCACCGAACGCGACCTCGCGCTCTCCGTCCGCCTCGTCGCCCAGTCCCCGATCGGCCTCGCCGTCCTCGACACCGACCTGCGGTACGTCATGGTCAACCCGGCGCTGGAACGTCTCAACGGCCAGCCCGCGGGCGCCCAGCTCGGGCTGCGCCCCGACGCCTGTCTGCGCTTCCTCGACACCGACATGCTGATGACCAGCATGCGCAAGGTCCTCGCCACCGGCACCCCCCGCCTCGACCAGGTCACCGTCGGCAGCCCGCCCGACGACCCCGGCACCGAACACGCCTGGTCGGTCTCCCACTACCGGCTGGAGGGCCCCGGCGGTCAGGTGCTCGGCGTGGCCTCCTCGGTGCTGGACGTCACCGACCACCACCGCGCCGCCACCGAGGCGGCCCGCGCCCGCCGCCGCCTCGCCGTCATCGCCGACGCCTCCGCCACCGTCGGCACCACCCTCGACGTCGACCGCACCGCCCGCGAACTCGCCGACGTCGTCGTCCCGGAGCTGGCCGACCTCGCCGCCGTCGACGTCCTCGACACCGTCCTGGAGGGCCGCCGCCCGCTCCCGCCCGTCCCCGACGGCCCGGTGCGCTTCCGCGCGCTCGCCGTCGCCAGCGCCCGCCCCACCGAGGCCGAGCGGGCGCTCGACCCGGCCGGACAACTCGCCTCCTACGACGCCGAACGCGTCATCACCCGGTGCGTCACCACCGGCCGCCCGGTCCTCCTCGCCCGGGTGCGCCCCGCCGACCTGCCGCGGATCGCCGCCGACGAGGACGGCGCCGAGGCCCTGGCGCGCGCCGGGCTCCGCTCCTACCTCGGCGTCCCGCTGATCGCCCGCGGCGATGTGCTCGGCGCCGTCTCGCTCTACCGGGTCCGCAACGACGCCCCGTTCGACGAGGACGACGTGGTCCTCGCCGTCGAACTCGCCGCCCGCGCCGCCGTCTGCATCGACAACGCCCGCTCGTACCAGAGCGAACGCCGCACCGCGCTCGCCCTCCAGCGCCATCTGATGAGCGAGGCGCCCGCCCAGCCCACCGGGATGGCCATCGCCCACCGCTACCAGCCGGCCCGCGCCGCCGGGGAGGTCGGCGGCGACTGGTTCGACGCCCTCGCGGTCGCCGGTGACAAGACCGCGCTCGTCGTCGGCGACGTCATGGGCAGCGGCATCAACGCGGCGGCCACCATGGGACAGTTGCGCACCACCACCCGCGCCCTCGCCGACCTCGACCTGGAGCCCGCCGAGGTGCTGCGCCACCTCGACCACGCCGCCGCCGGACTCGACCCCGCCTTCGCCACCTGCGTCTACGCCGTCTACGACCCGCACGCCGGGGAGTGCAGGCTGGCGAGCGCCGGACATCTGCCGCCCGTCGTCGTCCGCCCCGGACCGCGCCCCGTCCTCGTCGACCTGCCGACCGGCGCACCGCTCGGCGTCGGCGGCGTCCCCTTCGAGCAGACCGTCGTCCCGCTCCACCCCGGCGACCGGCTGGTGCTCTACACCGACGGGCTGGTGGAGACCCGCGACACCGCGATCGACCGCCGCCTCGACTGCCTCGTCGACCTGCTCGCCGAGCCCCACGACGACCTGGAGGAGCTCTGTGACCATCTGCTGGCCGCGCTCCGCCATCCGCACGACCACGACGACGTCGCCCTGCTCATCGCGCACGCCACCGGCCTGACCCCGCGCACCTGACCGCCCGGTGCGCGGGGCGCGCCGCTACTTCACCGCCCCCAGGGACAGCCCCTGCACCAGCTTGTCCTGGGCGGCGAACCCGGCCGCCAGCACCGGCAGCGAGATCACCGTGGCCGCCGCGCAGACCTTGGCGAGGAAGAGGCCCTGGCTGGTGACGAAGCCGGTCAGGAACACCGGCGAGGTGCCCGCCACGACTCCGGTCAGCACCCGGGCGAAGAGCAGTTCGTTCCAGCTGAAGATGAAGGAGATCAGCGCGGTGGCGGCGATACCGGGCATCGCCACCGGGCCGACGATCCGCAGCAGCGTGGTGGTGAGCCCCGCACCGTCCAGCGACGCCGCCTCCAACATCTCGACCGGCACCTCCGCGAGGAAGGACCGCATCATCCACACCGCGATCGGCAGATTCATCGAGGTGTAGAGGAGGACCAGCAGCCAGATGTTGTCCAGCATCCCGGTGTTCTGCGCGACGAGATAGACCGGCAGCAGACCGGCCACCAGCGGCAGCATCTTCGTCGACAGGAAGAAGAACAGCACATCGCTCCACTTGCGCACCGGCCGGATCGACAGCGCGTACGCCGCCGGGACCGCGAGCACCAGCACCAGCAGGGTGGACAGGACCGAGGCGGTCAGCGAGTTGACCAGCGGCGGCCAGGGGCTGAGCCCGCCGCCGCCCGCGCCGAAGAATTCGCGGTAGCCGTGGAGCGTCAGCGGGGCGGTGAGCGACGGCGGATTGGTCGCCGCGTCCTGCTCGCCGTGCAGGGACGTCAGCACCATCCAGGCGACCGGCAGGAAGAACGCGAGGCCCGCGAGCCAGGCCACCAGCCCCAGCAGGCCGTTGGTGCGGCGGCGGCGCCGCAGGGAGACGGGTGCGGTGGTCGAGGTCATCGGGTGATCTCCTCGCGGAGCAGGGACGACACGGTACGCAGCGCGAAGGTCGCCACCAGCAGCGAACAGAGCACGACCACCACCCCCTGCGCCGACGCCCGCCCGTAGTCATGGGCCTGGTAGAAGGTCTGGTAGAGGGTGTACGGCAGATTGGCGGTGCCCAGACCGCCCGAGGTGATGGTGAACACCGCGTCGAAGTTCTGCACCACGTACACCGTGCCCAGCAGCGCCGCCAGCTCCAGATAGCGGCGCAGATGCGGCAGCGTCAGATACCGGAAGATCGCGAACGCCCCGGCGCCGTCCATCCGCGCCGCCTCGATCGCGTCCGCCGGACGCGACTGCAGCCCGGCCAGCAGGATCAGCATCATGAACGGCGTCCACTGCCAGATCAGCGCCGCCTCGACGGCGGCCAGCGGCGAGGACGTCATCCAGTCCGGCTGCGGCGCGCCGTCGCTGCCGAACAGCCGCCACACCGCGGTCAGCACGCCGTTGAACAGCCCGTACGACGCGTTGTACAGCGCGTGCTTCCACAGCAGCGCGGCGGCCACCGGCACCACCAGGAACGGTGTGATCAGCAGCGTGCGCACCAGGCCCCGGCCGAAGAACTTCCGGTCCAGCAACAGTGCGAGCCCCAGCCCCAGCACCAGGCTGACCAGGACCACCACCACCGTCAGCAGCACCGTCGTGATCACCGAGGCGCGCAGCGCCGGATCGGTGAAGACCGCGGCGTAGTTGTCGAGGGCGGCGAAGCCGCGGCGGTCCGGGGCGAGCGCGTTCCAGCGGGTGAAGGAGAGCACCACCGTGGCCACGAACGGCAGCTGGGTCACGATGATCAGGAACACCAGCGCGGGCAGCAGCGGCGCCCGCCGCGCCCACTCCTTCGCCCGCCGGGCGGCCGGTCCCCGGACGGGCGCCGCACCCGCGGACGCGGGCTCGCTCCGCACGGTCTCAGCGGTCGGTGTAGGCATCGGACACCTCCTGGGCGAGCCGGCGGCTCTCGGCGAGGGCCGCGGCCACGCTCTGCTTGCCCGCGATGGCCGCACTGATCTCCTGGGACACCTTCGTGCCCAGGTCGGAGAACTCGGGTATGCCGACGAACTGGATACCGGGCGCCGGACGCGGCTGCACCCCCGGATCGTCGGGCCGCGCGGTGCGGATCGCCTCCTCCGTCGCGGCGGCGAAGGCACCGGACTCCTTGCGGTACTCCGGATCGCGGTAGAGCGAGGCGCGTTTGCCGCCCGGTGCCCGCGACCAGCCCAACTCCTTGCCGACCAACCGCTCGTAGCCCTTGCCGGACGCCCATGAGACGAACTTCCAGGCGGCGTCCTGATGACGGCTCGCCCGCTGCACGCCCCAGGCCCAGGTGTAGAGCCACCCCGCACTCTTCGTCCGCTCGACCGGCGCCGGTACGTAGCCGACCTTCCCGGCGACCTTGGAGCCGTCGCTCTCCAGCGACCCGGCGCCCGCCGTCGCGTCGTACCACATGGCGACCTTGCCCTGCTGCATGTCGTTGAGGCACTCGGTGTACCCCGCCTGCGGGGCGCCCGCCTCGCCGTGCCCGCGGAGCAGATCGACGTAGAACTTGGTGGCCCGGGTGAACTCGGGGGAGTCGACGCGGGGTTTCCAGTCCTTGTCGAACCAGGTGCCGCCGAAGGTGTTGACGACGGTGGTCAGCGGTGCGGCCAGCTGACCCCAACCGGGCTGACCGCGCAGACAGATGCCCTTCATACCCTTACGGGCGCCGTCCAGCTTCGCGGCCAGTGTGGCGACCTGACGCCACGTCGGGTGCGCGGGCATGGTCAGCCCGGCCTCCTTGAGGACGTCCTTGCGGTACATCAGGAACGACGACTCGCCGTAGAACGGCTCCGCGTAGATCTTCCCGTCCGCCGCGGTCAGCGAGGAGCGGACCGGCGCCAGGATGTCCCGCTGGTCGAACTCCGGGTCCTGCGCGGCGCGTTCGCCCAGCGGCGTCAGCCAGCCGTTGCGGGCGTAGATCGGCGTCTCGTAGTTGCTCAGGCTCGCGACGTCGTACTGTCCGGCCTGGCTGGAGAAGTCCTGGCTCATCTTGTCGCGCAGATCGTCCTCCGGCAGCAGCGTGAAGTGCACCTTGATGCCGGTCCGCGCGGTGAAGTGCCGGGCGGTCAGCCGCTGGAGGTCCACCATCTGCGGGTTGTTGACCATCAGGACGTTGATCGTGTCGCGGCCGTCGTTGCCGGTGTCTCCGGCGCCGCGGTAGCAACCGGCGCAGGTCAGCGCCAGTGCCAGGGCGGCCGACGCCGCCGTGCGGGCCCGGCGGATCCCGGGGGAACGTGCTCTCACGGCTCGTACCTTTCTGGACGTGTCCGGGCCGCCGCGCCGGGGGGACGCGGCGGCCCGCACGGGGCGAGGGGCGGCCGACGGGCCGCGGCGACGGACGGAGACCGCGGACGGCGCGGCCCGCCCGGGTCAGACCCGGAGCACCTGGGGCCCCAGGAGGGAGTAGCGGTGGGCCTCCGGCGCGGAGAGCCCGGCGTCGGTGACGACGGTGTGCACGTCCCCGATCGCGGCGAACCGGCAGAAGCTGCTCGCCCCGAACTTGCTGTGCACCCCCACCAGCACCCGCCGCCGCGAGGACCGCACGGCCTGCTCCTTGACCTCGGCGACCGCCGGGTCCGGCGTGGTCAGACCGTGCTCACGGGAGATGCCGTTGGCGCCGAGGAACGCCAGATCGATGACGAAGCGGGCGAGCATGTCCCGCGCCCACGAGCCGACGGTCGCCTGCGTCCCGCCGCGGACCCGGCCACCGGCGAGCAGCACCGTCGCGGACTCGTTGGCCGACACCAGCGAGGCGGTGCGCAGCGACGGGGTGATCACGGTCAGCGGCCGGTCGGCCGGGAGCAGCCCGGCGACCAGCTCCGGGGTGTACCCCTCGTCGACGAAGACCGTCTCCGCCTCGCCGAGCAGCTGCGCCGCGGCCGCCGCGATCCGCCGCTTCTCGGGCACCTGCTGGGTCTCCCGGCGCGCCAGCGTCGTCTCGAACCCCGCGCTCTCGACCGGGTAGGCGGCCCCGTGGGTCCGCCGCACCAGCCCGCGCCGCTCCAGCTCGCTCAGGTCCCGCCGTACGGTCTCCCGGGCGACGGCGAACTCCTCGGCGGCGTCGGCGACCTCCACCCGGCCGCGCTGCCGGGCGAGCACGAGGATCCGGTGCTGGCGTTCCTCGGCCCTCATGGCTCACTCCTGCGCTGTACGTCGGCCCGCCGGGCCCGGATCAGGGGACGCGCGCCGATCCGTTCGGTCATGGACCTGCCCGTTTCTGCCCGCCCGAGGTTTATAGCAACCGATCCGGGGCGTTCCGCTGCCCGCAGGAAGAGAAAAGTTGCCCGCTTCTGCCCGCGCTTTTTCGCTCCGTGGCGGTTCGGCGGGCCGTCCGCCGCCCGTTTGACCGCTCCCGACGGTCCGCGGGCATCTGCGGGCGCACCGACCCCGGCGAATTCCGGCCGGACCGGCTGACCGAATCGCTCCCGAATGACCGTAAAAGATCATCGAAGACCCTGGATGATCACTCGTGTGAGGGGTTCGGGACGGTCCCTGAGCGGCGGCGCAGCACCCACCCGCACCCCCGCACCCCGGCCCGCCCGCCGGGGCACGCCCCGAGCGCACCGGCAGCCGCGGCGGCGGGGCCGGAAGCCGGGCCGCTTACGCTGGACGGCATGAGTGCGGATATGCGATCGCTGGCGGTCACGGCACTCGTCCAGGCGGACGAGTGCGCGGTGCTGCGTGTCACGGGGGAGCTGGACCTCCGCACCGAGCAGGCATTTCTCGCCGAGGCCCGGTCCGTCGTCTCGGCCGGACACCGCTTCCTGGTGCTCGATCTGACCGCCCTGCGGTTCTGCGACTCCCGCGGCCTGAGCTGCCTGCTCGCCCTGGAATGGCTCTGCCGCCGCCTGGAGGGCCGCCTCCTCCTCGCCTCCCTGGGCGTCCGCATGCTGCGCCTCCTGGTCGGCACCCAGTCCCTCGGCGTCTTCTCCTGCTACCCCACCGTCGGCCACGCCCTGGCCGCCGTCCCCCACGCCAGCCGCCCCGTCTGGCCCCCGGAGCCGGAGGAGCCGCAGGGCACCGAGGACCCGGACCGCGAAGCGCCTGCCGGGGGCCCGTCGCCGACCTGAGCGCGGGCCCGTCCCACGGCCCCCTGCCGCGTCATGTCCGATTGATACGCTGCGCCCGGCCGCAACGGGGAGAGGGGCATCAGGTGCCGGGTGCTGAGGTGGCGCAGGCGCGTCGTGGACGGTCGTCGCTCCGCCAGGAGGTGGCCGACGAGATCAAGCGCCATATGCTCGCCCACCGGATGCGCCCCGGCGATCTCCTGCCCACCGAGTCCGAGCTGTGCGCCACCCTCGGCGCCAGCCGCTCCAGCGTCCGCGAGGCGGTCAAGTCCCTCGCCGCGCTCGACATCGTCGAGGTCCGCCACGGCCACGGCACCTACGTCGGCGGGCTCGGCCTGTCGGCGCTCGCCGAGAGCGTCACCTTCCGCGGGCTGCTCAGCCCCGACGACGACTTCCGCGCCTACGCCGACCTCGTCGACGTCCGGGAACTCTTCGAACGCGGCAACGCCGACGGCATCGTCGCCGCCCTGACCCCCGCCCACCTCGACGCGCTGGACGACCTGGTCACCGAGATGGCCCGGCACCCCGCGGGCGGCGAGGGCTTCACCGCCGCCGACCGCGCCTTCCACACCCTCCTCGTCGAACCCCTCGGCAACGACCTGATCAGCCAGCTCACCCAGGCGTTCTGGGACAGTTACGCGACCGTCGGCCCGCACCTCGACCTCGTCACCCCCGGCGACGAACGCCAGACCCTCGCCGCCCACCACCGCGCCGTCGTCGACGCCGCCCGCTCCGGCGACGCCAGCGCCTTCGCGGCGGCGATCGGGGCGCACTACGCACCGGTGCGCGGACGGGTGGCCGCGGCCCGCGGAGCCACGGGACGGCCGTAGCCGCCGGACGGATCCGCCGCCCGGTCCGCCTCCGGCCCGCCCGTACGCCCGTCGGCACCGGCCCCCGGCCCCGCCGCCCCCTCGCCCAACGCCTCGATCAGCGCGGCGACCGGGGGCCGCCGCCGGGCCACCGCGTCCACCGCCACCACGAGATGCCGCTCCAGCGGATCCTCCAGCGAGGCCACGGTGACGCCCTCCGACCGCAGCCGCAGCATCAGATCCGTCACCGGCGCCACACCCAGCCCCGCCGCGACCATCGCCAGTGACGTCGCGGTGTCGGTGACCTCGTGCGCCACCCGCGGCTCGAACCCGGCGCGGCGGCACGCGGTGCGCACCGCCCGCCCGTAGTACGACGCGGGCGCCGGGAGGATCCACGCCAGCTCCGCCGCCCCGGCCAGCCGCAGCGAGCCGCGCGCCGCCTCCCGGGGCGGGCACCCGGCCGGGACCGCCAGCGCGAACCGCTCGGTCCGCAGCCGCACCAGCGCCACCTTGCCGTCCCGCGGCAGCGGCGCGTCCGGATAGTCGAGCCCCAGCGCCAGATCCACCCGGCCCGCACAGACCTCCGCATACGCCTGGTCCACGTCCACCTCGCGGCTCACCACCCGCACCGCCGGATGACGGGCACGCAGCCGGTGCAGGGCCGGCGGGAGCAGGACCGCCGCCGCGCTGCCGAAGACGCCCAGCACCAGCCGCCCGGCGACCTCGCCCCGGCCGCGTTCCAGCGCCGCCAACGCCGCCGCCTGCGCCGCGAGAATCCGCTCGGCGTGCACCGCGAGGGTGCGCCCCGCGTCGGTCAGCTCCACCCGGCGGCCCGCCCGCCGCACCAGCTCCGCGCCGGTGGCCCGCTCCAGCGCGGCGATGTGCTGCGACACCGCGCCCGGCGTGTACCCCAGCGCCGCGGCTGCCGCGGTCATCGTGGCGCCCCCGGCCAGTTCCAGGAGCGTTCTGAGCTGCGGGCCCGGAAGTTCCATGGCGTCAATCTACGGGCGCGCGGTCCGCCGGGGGAGGGGGCCGCGGACGCCGTCGCCGCGCGCCGTCCACCGGGAATCCGCAGGACCCCTGAAAGATCACATGGAGCAACTCTCCATGGACGTCCGGTCGCCGGGGCCCCACCATCGAGGCACCCAAAGGCGCGCCGCGACGCCGCCCCGGGCCCGCCGGGCGGCGCCACCCGGCGGCGCACCGACCCCGCACCCACCCAGGTACCGGACGACGGGAAGGCGAACCGATGGCTCCCACCGCAGACCGGACCGGCGGTCAGACCCCGGACCGGGCGCACCGGCCGGGCACCGCCCCCACCCCGGCCGACCTCCCCGACCTCCCCGACCACGCCGACGTCGTCATCGTCGGCGGCGGCGTCATCGGCGCCAGCACCGCCTTCCACCTCGCCGAGGCGGGCGCCGGGGACGTGGTCCTCCTCGAACGCGACCGCCCCGCCTCCGGCTCCTCCGGCAAACCCCTCGGCGGCGTCCGCGCGCAGTTCTCCGACCCGCTCAACATCCGCCTCGGCCTGCGCAGCCTCGACGCCTGGCGCGACTTCGCCCGCCGCCCCGGCGCCGACATCGGCCTGGCGCACAGCGGATACCTCTTCCTCCTCGGCGACCCCGCCGAACGCGACCTCTTCGCCGCCGGTGTCGAGCTGCAGAACTCCCTCGGCGTCCCCAGCCGCCTGATCACCCCGCGCGAGGCCCATGACCTGTGCCCGTACGCCGACCCGGCCGCCCTCGTCGCCGCCGCCTGGTCACCCGCCGACGGCTACGCCCGCCCCGAGGCCGCCGTCACCGGCTATCTGCGCGCCGCCCGCCGCCTCGGCGCCCGCGTCCACCCCCACTGCCCGGTCACCGCCGTCGACACCGCCGCCGCCCCCGGCCTCCAGGCGGTCCGCACCCCGTACGGCACGATCCGCACCCCCGTCGTCATCTGCTGCGCCGGTGCCTGGTCCGCGAGCGTCGGGGAGATGGCCGGGGCGCGGCTGCCCGTCACCCCGCTCCGCCGCCAGATCGCCCTCACCGGCCCGCTGCGCCCCGCCCCGCCCCGTATCCCCTTCACCCTCGACTTCGCCTCCACCCTCTACTTCCACAACGACACCGCCGACGGCCTCCTCCTCGGCCTCTCCGACCCCGACCAACGCCCCGGCTTCGACCGGAGCTTCAGCCGCGAATGGCTCGCCCCCTTCCGCGCCGCCGCCGCCCGCCGCGCCCCCGCCCTCGCCCGCCTCCCGGTCCGCGACGGCTGGGCCGGGCTCTACGAGATGACGCCGGACCGCAACGCCCTCATCGGCGAGGCGGACCGCGCCCCTAACCACCAGGGACGGTTCCTGTACGCCACGGGCTTCTCCGGCCACGGCTTCCTCCAGGCGCCCGCCGTCGGCGAGATCGTCCGCGATCTGTACCTGCGCCGCACCCCGTTCCTCGACGTCACCCCGCTCTCCGCCGCCCGCTTCGACGGCGGAGCCCCCGCCCGCCCCGAGGCCCACATCATCTGACCGCCCCTGGAGGCTCCCGTATGGTCCCCACCTGGCGGCTGCGCACCGCCTTCGCCCGCCGCCTGTCCGCCGTGTACGGCACGGAGGTCCCCGCGTACACCACGCTCCTCGACGTGACCGCGCGGATCAACGAGGAGACCGTGCGCCGCGACGGCCACCCCGGACACCTCGGCGGACTCGACCGCGTCACCGCCGAACGGCACGGCGCCATCCGCGTCGGCACCCCGGACGAACTCCGCCAGGCGGGCGCGGTCTTCGCCGCACTCGGCATGCACCCGGTCGGCTTCTACGACCTGCGCGACGGACCCGGCGCCGTCCCCGTCGTCTCCACCGCCTTCCGCCCCCTCGACGCCGAGGAGCTGGAACGCAACCCGTTCCGTGTCTTCACCTCCCTGCTCACCCCCGACGACCGCCGCTTCTTCGACGACGGTCTCGCCCGCCGCCTCGGCACCTTCCTCGGCCGCCGCACCCTCTTCCCGCCCGCACTCCTCGCCCTCGCCGCCCGCGCCGAGGACGGCGGCGGTCTCCCCGACGCGGACGCCGACCGCTTCCTCACCCTCGCCACCGACGCCTTCGCCCTCTCCGCCGAGCCGGTGGACCGCGCCTGGTACGAGGAGCTGTCCCGGGTCAGCGCCGTCGCCGCGGACATCGGCGGGGTCACCACCACCCACCTCAACCACCTCACCCCGCGCGTCCTGGACATCGACGCCCTCTACCGGCGGATGACCGACCACGGCATCACCATGATCGACCGCATCCAGGGCCCGCCCCGCTGGGACGGCCCCGACGTCCTGCTGCGCCAGACGTCGTTCCGGGCGCTCTCCGAACCCCGCGCCTTCCGCGAGACGGACGGCCGCGTCACCGACGGCACCCTCCGCGTCCGCTTCGGCGAGGTCGAGGCCCGCGGCATCGCCCTCACCCGCACCGGCCGTACCCGCTACGACGCCCTCACCGCCGAGACCGACCGGCGCACCGCCGCCTCGGACACCACCGGATCGGACGCCGCCGCGGACCACGCCGCCACCGCCCGCGCCGTCTGGGAGGCCGGATTCCCCCGCACCGAACGGCTGCTCGCCACCGAAGGGCTCGCGTTCTTCACCTACGCCCCGGCGCTCACCCGCCCCCGCGACGGCCGCCGCCCGCCCGACGGCCTCGCCGCCCTCCTCGACCAGGGCTGGCTGACCGCCCGTCCGATCGTCTACGAGGACTTCCTCCCGCGCTCCGCCGCCGGAATCTTCCGCTCCAACCTCACCCGCGACACCACCCGCGACACGGAGCGCACCGCCGCCCCCTACGACGCCGACCGGCTCGCCGCCGCCCTCGACCGCCCCGTCCACGACCCGTTCGCCCGCTACGCCGACCGCAGCCTCACCACCCTGCGGCAGGCCCGCCGCGCGCTGGGCCTCACCCCGACGCCCGAGGAGTCCGTATGAGCCACCCCACCACCGACGCCCTCCGCGAGCGGGCCACCGCCGCCCTCGCCCGCTGCGGCGCCACCACCGCCCCCGACCCGACCGCCGCCCCCTCCGGCGCCACGCTCACCGCCCGTACGCCGCTGACCGGCGGCACCCTCGGGACGCTGCCGGTCACCACCGCCGACGAGGGGGCTGCCGCGCTCGCCGCCGCCACCCGCGCCTTCCACGCCTGGCGCACCGTCCCCGCGCCGCGCCGCGGTGCGCTCGTCAAACGGCTCGGCGCGCTGATCGAGGCCCACCAGGACGACCTCGCCGATCTGGTGACCCTCGAAGCGGGCAAGATCCGCTCCGAGGCGCTGGGCGAGGTCCGCGAGATGACCGACATCTGCGACTTCGCGGTCGGCCTCTCCCGCCAGCTCCACGGCCGCACCATCGCCGGGGAACGCCCCGGCCACCGGCTCAGCGAGACCTGGCACCCGCTCGGCGTCACCGGCGTGATCACCGCCTTCAACTTCCCCGTCGCCGTCTGGTCCTGGAACGTCGCCCTCGCCCTCGTCTGCGGCGACCCGGTCGTCTGGAAACCCTCCGAACTCACCCCGCTCACCGCCCTCGCCTGCACCGCCCTGCTCGCCCGGGCGACCGCCGACACCGACGCGCCCGACGGCCTGCACCACCTGCTGCTCGGCGGCCCCGACCTCGGCACACTCCTCGCCGACGACCCCCGGGTGGCGCTGGTCAGCGCGACCGGTTCGGTACGGATGGGCCGCGCCGTGGCGCCCCGCGTCGCCGCCCGCTTCGGCCGGTCCCTCCTGGAGCTGGGCGGCAACAACGCCGCCGTCGTCGCCCCCTCCGCCGACCTCGACCTCGCCGTCCGCGGCATCGTCTTCGCCGCCGCCGGAACCGCCGGGCAGCGCTGCACCACCCTGCGCCGTCTGATCGTCCACGAGGACGTCGCCGACCGCCTGCTGCCGTGCCTCGCCGACGCCTACCGCAGCCTCCCCGTCGGCGACCCGTTCGCCGAAGCCACCCTCGTCGGCCCGCTCGTCCACCGAGGCGCCCGCGACGCCATGCACGAGGCGCTGGCCGCCGCCCGCCGCGACGGCGGCACCCTCCTCGCGGGCGGCGAGGCGTGTCTGACCGCCGAGGCACCGGACGCCGCCTACGTCCGCCCGGCGCTGGTCCGGATGGACCGGCAGACCGCCGTCGTCCGCACCGAGACCTTCGCCCCGATCCTCTACGCGCTCACCTACCGCACCCTGGACGAGGCCGTCGCCCTCAACAACGAGGTCCCGCAGGGCCTTTCGGCCGCCATCTTCACCCGGGACCAGCGGGAGGCCGAACGCTTCCTCGCCGCCGACGGCTCCGACTGCGGCATCACCAACGTCAACCTCGGCACCTCGGGCGCCGAGGTCGGCGGCGCGTTCGGCGGCGAGAAGGAGACCGGCGGCGGCCGCGAGTCGGGCTCCGACGCCTGGCGCGGCTATATGCGCCGCGCCACCAACACCGTCAACTACTCCGACGCGCTCCCGCTCGCCCAGGGCGTCACCTTCCTGTGAGGGCACCGCTCCCGGGCCCGCCGGGGCCCGCCGCCGCGCGCCGGACGGTGCCGCGGCGGCAGGGCCCGGGGCCCTGCCGCCGCCCGGTCAGCGGGCCCCGCCCAGATCCCGGACCAGCGTCGGCGAGGGCCGCGGGATCTCCCCGAAGTCCTCGTCGTCGCCGTCCACCGTCAGCCGGTTGATCACCCCCTCCAGTGCGGGCGGCAGCGTCGGCGCGAGCCCGCTGTGCCACTGGACGAGCAGATTGTGCCGGGCGGCGTCCGGCAGCAGCTGACGGGTGTCGAACGCCGGGATCTGCCGCCGCTCCTCGTCCGGCGCGTGCGCCGCCTGCTCCCGCCAGTACGCCGCGTCCCGGAAGTCGCCGTTGCGGCGGTGCGCCAGATAGAGGCAGTACGCCGCGGTCCGGCTGCCTGCCCCGGCGCCGAAGTGCCACCAGAAGTGCGCCGCCTCGCTCCGCCCCGTGATGTGCAGCAGACAGGCGAAGACCAGCGCGCCCTCCGGGTCGATCCGGTGCTCGTCGACCAGCCGCTCCAGACTGGCCGCCGCCGCAGCCGCGTTCACCACCAGCGCACACGCCAACTCCAGCTCGTGCGTTGCCTCGTCCCGCGCACTGGGGTACGCACTGGGCGCACCCCGCTCGGGCCGCACCGCCGGAGCCGCGCCGCCCGCCGGGCCCGCCGCCGGACCGTCGCCGTCCAGCAGCCCGAAGCCGTCGAGGACGCCGCGGTCGTCCAACTCCCCGAACGCCTCCAGATCGTCGATGTCGGCGACCGCCGCGGCGGCGTCGAGCAGCGCCTCGACGGTGTCGCGCCGACCGGTGTCGTGGACCGATGTCATGGCCGCTTCCCCCTCGTGTCTCCCTGATCCATGCCGAGCGCCGCGGCGAGCCTGCGCCGCCCCCGGCTGGCGTGCGAACGGACGGTGGCCTCGTCGACGCCGAGCAACGCCGCGATCTGCGCGTCGCCGTACCCGATCACATGGCGCAGCACGATCACGTCGCACTGCCGCTCCGGCAGCCGGGCGATCGCCGCGTACAGACCCAACTGGCTCTCCAGTAACGCGAACTGCGCCTGGAACTCCCGCAGCAGCGCCTTGGTGACCACCGCGAACGCCGCGGTCTCGGTGAGCGCGGTGGGCTGTCGGTGGTCGTAGAGCCACTCCACGACGCACTCCTTGAGGAGCGCCCAGGCGAACGCCTCCACCGACGCCTGCCGCAGCGCGTGCGGCCACACGGCGGCCAGCCGCCGGAAGGCGCCGCAGGTCACCTCGACGGCGGCGTCGCGTCCCCCGGTGTGCAGATACGCGTACTTGAGCCACTTGCGCGCATGGGTGGTGTGGAACGCCTCGAAGGAGAGGGAGAGCTGACGCTCCGTCTCCGTCCCGGCGTCCGTGTCCGTGTCCGTGGCCCCGAGGGTGCTCGGGTCGGCGTACCGGCTCATGTACGCCCCTCGCGCGTGCGCCGGGTATATCGCTCCCGGGCGCCCTGGCACGCTCCGCGTACGCCGGTGGTGAAAGGGGGCGCGCGGGGAGTGCCGTGCGGGCGACGGCCGGGGACCGCCGGGCCCTGCTGATCGTCCGCCGCGCCCCCTCCGGTCGGGCGTGCGCCCCGGTGGATGGGGGCGGGAGCCGGTGCCGGTATGCGCTCACGAGCCGTCCTCGTTCCGTTCGCCGTGCACCGCCGGTCCCGGTGCGTCAGCTGCCGGGGGAGCGGCGGGAGGACGGTTGTCCTCCCTTCCAATGAACAGGAAAGTGCACCCATTTGTGGCACGGGGGCGAAGAAATCCGCCGTCGGGTATTCATATGACCGCGCGCGACCGGGGGCACGGACGCGGGCCCGCTCCGCGCGCCCGGCGCACGCCGTCCGCCCCGGTGTGCGCCCCGGCCGCCCGGGTGCCACGGTGCGGCCCGTGACGGCGGCGCGGTCCGGTGCCACAATCGATCATGGCCGCCGAGCGGCGGTCCGCCGACAGGAGAGGCCGGACACGATGAGCGAGCAGAGCGCGTCAGGGGTGGACCTGCAGCTGGACCGGGCCCATTCGGCCCGTATCTACGACTACTTCCTCGGCGGGAAGACCAATTTCCTCGCCGACCGGATGGCGGCCGGAAGGGTTCTCGGGGTCTTCCCGGGCGCGCTGGTCGCCGCCCGTATCAACCGCGAGTTCATGCACCGCGCCACCCGCATCCTCACCGAATCGGGCATCCGCCAGTTCCTCGACATAGGCACCGGCATCCCCACCCCGCCCAACCTCCACGAGATCGCCCAGTCCGTGGCGCCCGACGCCCGCGTCGTCTACACCGACAACGACCCGATCGTCCTCGCCCACGCCGCCGCGCTGCTGCAGAGCACCCCCGAGGGCCGCACCGCCTACGTCCAGGCCGACGCCCACGACCCCGGCGGCATCATGGCCGCCCCCCAACTCCTGGCGGCGCTGGACCTCACCCGGCCGGTGGGCCTGAGCCTGAACGCCCTGATGCACTTCGTCACCGACGACGGCGAGGGCCGCGCGCACGCCATCGTCGAGGCGCTCAAGGACGCGGTGCCCAGCGGCTCCACCCTCGCGATGACCCACGCCACGCCGGACTTCGCGCCCGAGGTGATGGCCGGGATCGTCGAGATCTACGGCGCCGCCGGGACCGCCCTGCAGTTCCGCACCCGCGCGGAGTTCGCCCGCTTCTTCGACGGCTGGGAGCTGCTGGAGCCCGGCATCACCCTCTCCCACCAGTGGCGCCCCGACCGCCCCGAGGACGCCACCCACGTCACCGACGCGGAGGCGGCCTGCTACGCGGCCATCGCCCGCAAGCCGTGATGCCCTGGGCGAGTAGTTCCGCATGCCCAGGCGAGTGATCCTGTACGACACGCTGTACGAGGTCAGCGGGCCGGCGGGATGCGCAGCAGGTTCATCGTGCCTGCTCGCGCCATTGCGCGAAGCTGCCCTGAACCTCGGCGATGCCGGGGTGGCGCACGGCGTCCAGCCCGTCATCGGCGAGAAGGTCGGCGATCAGGGACGAAGAGCCGAATACCTCGGTCGCGCTCAGGTCCCAGTCGGTGAGAACGAACCAGGAGTCCTCCACGGGCCACCAGTGCGCGGGAAACTGGGTCCCTGCGGGCCGGTCGGGCCATGCGCAGGCGGCGTGGTGGGCAAGTGCCTCCTCCAGTCGGCCACGGCGGGCCGGGATCGGGCGGCCGATGTCCTCGATCGCGGCCTGGGCCCAGTAGCACTCCGTCCGCGGCCCGTCGGAGCTGTGCCGGGCAAGGACCTCGACCAGGCGGGCCAGGCTGTCGCGGTCGATTTCCCCCAGGTCCGGTTTCTCAAGATCCTCGGGCAGGTCCAGCCCCTCGAAGACCCTGAAGGAAGGGGTGCACCGCCAGTCCTCCAGACGCTTGCCGGCATGGGCCAGCACGTCATCCCACCGGACCCGTTCCCCTCCCACCGTGATGGTGTGCAGAACCCAGCAGCGATCCGGGAACCCCTCCTGGGGTTCGTAGCCCAAGATGGCCTCGTCCCCCTCCAGGATCGGACGCATACCGCCCAGCGAGTCGTCATCCGACACAAGCTCCAACGCGACAGCCCTCGACATTTCGATCATGCATGTGACGTTCTGTGATCAGTCGAGGTTAAGCGACAAACCGATGGCATGTTCGGAGGTGGAGGAAGGGGGCCGAGATCGTTTTGTGGCGAACGAGTATGTGGACGCCCTCGTCACCGGGCCGTACGTGAAGATCGACGACGAGATCGGAGGGATCCGATGGCTCGGCGGTCCGCCGCAGTTGAGCGATTCCGAGCCGGTGTGTCTGGCGGTCGCGCCGGTCCTGCTGGGGTTCTCCTCGGAGGCGCGCTGGCTGCGGTTCGCCCGGGGCAACCTGGGCTCGATGTTCCCGTACCTACCCAAGCGGCCGGGGTGCAACAAGCGGCTTCGGACCGCGTTGCCCCTGGTCAAGCGGGCGATGCGACTGCTGGCCGCCGACACGGACTTCTGGTTCGGCAACCACTGGATCGTCGACTCGACGCCGGTGCCGTGCGGGATGTCGAGGCCGAAGGTGGAGCGGTCGGAGATGGCAGGCTGGGCCGGATACGGGTACTGCGCCTCCCACTCCCGCTTCTTCTGGGGGCTTCGAGCGCGAGGTCCTGGCCGCCACGCCGGACCGTGAGCCGCGTCTGACGGCCGACCGGCCCGGTCTGCCGGCACGGCGACGGACCTTCGAGGGCGTCGCCGTGCGCGTCGCCCAGCGCGTCCTGGCGATGGCCGTGGCCATCTGGCACAACCACAGGAGTGGCGCCCCGGTCCTGCGGTCGCTGACCGCATTCGATCACTGAACACATCGGAACTACTCGTCTAGGCCCGCCCGGCAGACTCCACGAGGCCCTGGATACCGTCGAGTACACAGGACAGGCCGAAATCGAGCGGGTCGTCACCGGCGGGGGCGAAGCCGCCCTCGGTGACCGCCCGGGTGACGGCGGGGAAGCGCTCGGCGTGCAGGGTGAGTTGCTGGGTGGTGAGGCGGTCCCACTCCCGGTCGCCCTGTTCGTCGCTGTCGAGCGTCTGCTGGGTGAGGTTGCGTACCAGGCTCAGGACGAGGATCGCGGCGTCGTGCCGGTGGCGGGCGCCGAGCCCGGTCGGTTCGAGGGCGGCCAGCGCCGCGTCCAGCCAGGCCACCTGGTGCGGCCCCATGGCCTGGCGCCGCAGGCCGGTGGCGGCCAGGATCCAGGGGTGGGCGCGGTAGACGTGCCGACAGGCACGGGCCCAGGCTTCGATCCGGGGGCGCCAGCCGCCCGGGACGTCACCGAGGTCGGGCGGTGAGCTGAGCACGGTGTCGACCATCAGGTCGATCAGGTCGGGCTTGCCGGGGACGTAGCGGTAGAGCGCCATCGTGGTGACCCCGAGCAGCTCGGCGACCCGCTGCATGGAGAGGGCGTCGAGCCCTTCGGAGTCGGCGATCCCGATACCGGCGCGGGCCACCTGGACGGGTGTGAACTTCGGCTTCGGTCCCCGCCGCGGGCGGGCCTCGGCCTCGCCCCACAGCAGCGCCAGGCTGGCGCCCGGATCCCGCTTGCTCTCCCTGTTCGCCGACACGGTACCGGCCTCCTCTCCGCACGCGGGCCGCCGGAACACCGGTGGGCACCGGGGGCGTTGCCGCCCGCCGAATAACTGTGTATAAGGTACACAGCAATTAACTGTGTAGTGCGTACGCAGTTAATGGATCGTCGTTCACCGCCCTTTCCCGGAGGTCTCCATGCTCAGCACGATGATCACCGCCGCGGCCGGTGCCTGCCTCGCCGCGCCGGTCGCCGGTCTCCTCGTCCACCGCGCCGTCGTCCGCGCCGACCGCGCCCGTCGGCTGCGCATCACCGGCCGCCACGGCATCGACGAGCGGTACTTCACCCGTATCGGCGGGCTCGACCAGTGGATCTCCGTCCGCGGCGAGGACCGCGCCCACCCCGTCGTGGTGGAACTGCACGGCGGGCCCGGCTCGTCCCATTCGGTCCTGACCCATCTCTCCCGCGACTGGGAGCGGCACGTCACCCTGGTGCGCTGGGACATGCGCGGCACCGGCAAGACCCTGCGCCGCTCCGGCGCGGACGGCCAGGGGGAGATGACGTTCGCGCGGCTGCTGGCGGACGCCGCGGAGGTGGTGGAGCACGTCCGGGAGCGCCTCGGCGTCCGGCGGGTCGTGCTGCTGGGCTGCTCCTTCGGCAGCGCCCTCGCCCTGCGCCTGGCCCGCAGCCGCCCCGACCTGGTCGGGGCGTACGTCGGAACCGACCAGAAGATCTTCGACGGTGGCCGGGACCGCGCCGACCACGACGCCGTCCTGGACCGGCTGGAGCGGGCGGGGAAGAAGAAGGAACTCGCCGCGGTACGGGCGATGGGACCGGATCCGCGGGCCTGGAGCGCCGAGCAGTTCGGCCACTTCCACCGCGCCGCCGCCACCACCGACCCGCACACCTTCGCCGCGATGAAGTCCGTGGTGATGAAGTCGCTGTGGTACTCGCCGCTGCACTCCCTGCGGGAGATCCCGGTCTTCTTCCGGAGCTTCCTGGTCTCGTCGGCCGTGCTGCCGGGTACCGCCGCCTTCGACGACCGGGCGGACGGCACCCGGTTCGACGTCCCGTTCTTCGTCGTCCAGGGCGCCTGTGACCTGGTGAACACCCCCGCCCGTGCCCGCGCCTTCTTCGACGAGGTCCAGGCCCCGGTCAAGGAGTTCACCCTGATCGAGGACGCCGGTCACTTCGCCGCCTACCGGCGCCCCGACCTCTTCCTCGACGTCCTCCGCACCCGCGTCCTGCCCACGCTCGGCGGCGACCGGCAGGAGGCGTGAGGCAAGGTCCGCGGGCCGATGCGGGCCCCGGGAACCGCACCCCGGCGAGCCGAACCCCGGCCCGGAGCCCGGAGCCCGGCGGCCGCCGGCCCCGGTGGCCGCCGGGCCCGGTGGCCGCCGGGCCCGCCTCACTCCTTCCGGTACCCGTACGCCTCCCCGGCCGCGGTCGCCACCGCCGTGAGGTCGGCGCCGGTCGACGCGGTCACCACGGCGGCCACCGCGCCCTCCAGGAACGGCGCGTCCACCAGCCGCGCGCTCTCCGGCAGTTCGTCGCCCTCCGCCACCATCGCCTTCACCGTCAGCACCGCACTGCCCAGATCGACGAGGAGCGCGACGCCCGCCCCGCCGTCCACCGAGCGGGCCGCCTCGGCGATCAGCTCCGCGCTGGTGCCCAGGCCGCCGTCCGGGGTGCCGCCCGCCGCGGCCACCGGCGCCTGCGCGCCGCCCGCCAGCCCCAGGGCGAGCGCCGCCACCGACTCCGCCACCGGCCCGCTGTGCGACACCAGCACGATGCCGACCGTCCCGGCCACCGCCCTCCGCCCGGTCATCGCGCCACCTCCGCGAGCGCCGCGAAGAGCAGCGCCGAGGATGCCGCGCCGGGATCCTCGTGCCCGATGCTGCGCTCCCCGAGATAGCTGGCCCGCCCCTTACGGGCCTGGAGCGGTACGGTCGCCCGCGAGCCCGCACCGGCCGCCTCGGCCGCCGCCGCGAAACCGTCCGCCAGCGCCGTGACCGCCGGGTCCAGCGCGTCCAGCATCGTCTTGTCGCCCGGCGCCGAACTGCCGAGCTGCCCCACCGCGTCCACCCCGGCGCGCAGCCCGTCCCGCAGCTCCCCGAGCCCGACCCGCTCCGCGTCGCCGAGCGTCTTGCCCGTCCGCCGCAGCAGCGTGCCGAAGAGCGGACCGGAGGCGCCGCCGACGGTGGAGACCAGCGTCTTCCCCGCCGTGACCAGGACCGCGCCGGGCGTCGCCGGGGGTTCCTTCTCCAGGGCGGTGCGGACGGCGGTGAAGCCGCGCTTGAGGTTGCTGCCGTGGTCGGCGTCGCCGATCGCGGAGTCCAGTTCGGTGAGGTGGTCGGCCTCCCGGTCGACGGCGGCGGCGACCGCCGTCATCCACCGGACGAAGAACGCGGCATCCAGGGCCGTTTCGGACACGTGACTCTCCTCTGCTCGTGGCGCTGGTACGGACGGTACGGGCACCCGGGCGTCCCCCGGGCGCGGGGCGGCGCGGTTCAGCGGCCCCACCGCAACCCCGCGGTCTGCACCGGCGCGTCCCACAGCCGCAGCAGCTCGTCGTCCACCTGGCAGAGCGTCACCGACGCGCCCGCCATGTCCAGCGAGGTCACATAGTCGCCGACGAGGGTACGGGCCACCGCCACCTCGCGGTCGGCGAGCCGCCGGTGCACCTCGGCCGCGAAGCCGTACAGCTCCAGCAGCGGCGTCGCCCCCGCGCCGTTGACCAGCACCAGCACCGGCAGCTCCGGCCGCAGGTCGTCGACGACCGCGTCCACCGTGACCTCGGCGATCTCCCGGGACGTCATCATCGCCCGCCGCTCCCGCCCCGGCTCGCCGTGGATGCCGACGCCCAACTCCAGCTGTCCGGACGGCAGATCGAAGGTCGGGCTGCCCTTGGCCGGGGTCGTGCAGGCGGCGAGCGCCACCCCGAAGCTGCGGGACGCGCCGACCACCTGCCGGGCGACCGCCTCGACCCGCTCCAGCGGCGCGCCCTCCTCGGCCGCCGCCCCGGCGATCTTCTCCACGAAGAGGGTGGCGCCGGTGCCGCGGCGGCCCGCGGTGAACGTCGAGTCGGTCACCGCCACGTCGTCGTCGACCAGCACACTGGCGACGGTGACGCCCTCGTCCTCGGCCAGCTCCGCCGCCATCCGGAAGTTCAGCACGTCACCGGTGTAGTTCTTGACGAGGAACAGCACGCCCGCCCCGCTGTCCACGGCTGCCGCCGCCCGCACCATCTGGTCGGGCACCGGCGAGGTGAACACCTCCCCGGGGCACGCCGCGTCCAGCATCCCCGGCCCGACGAACCCGCCGTGCAGCGGCTCGTGCCCGCTGCCGCCGCCGGAGATCAGCGCGACCTTCCCGGCCACCGGCGCGTCCCGCCGCACCACCACCCGGTTCTCGACGTCCACGACCAGTTCGGGGTGGGCCACCGCCATCCCGCGCAGCGCGTCCGCCACGACGGTCTCGGCGACGTTGATGAGCATCTTCAACGGTTCCTCCTGCGATGGATCCCGGCCACCCCGTACGGGCCCGGCCGGACGGCGCACGACACCGTCCAGTATCGAAGAGCCGGGCCCGATCGGAGGGGCGACGCGGGGAATCCGCCGCTCCGGACGTCCGGAGGGGCCGCGGGCGGCGGACGGCCCGTCCCGCGGGCTCAGCGGGTGGTGTAGCCCCCGTTCAGGAAGAGCGTCTGGCCGTTGGCCCACCAGCCGTCGGTCAGCAGCGTCCGCACCCACGGCACGATGTCCTCGATCCGGGTGAGGTCGCCGTTCATCGCGGACGCCTTGTGGAACGCGACGGAGTCGTCGTCCTCCGCCGGGTAGAAGAACGGGGTGTCCATCGGCCCCGGCGCGATGTTGTTGACCGAGACGTTCCGCCCGAACAGCTCCTTCGACAGGGCCCGCGCGAAGTGCTCCACGGGCGCCTTGCTCCCCGCGTACGAGGAGTACAGCCCGGTGTAGGCGGCCAGCAGCGAGGTGACGACGGTGACGATCTTCCCGCCGTCCGCGATCCGCCGGGCCGCCTCCTTCATCACGAAGAACGCGGCCTTGGAGTTGACCGCGAACATCTGGTCGTACTCCTCCTCCGTGATCTCCGTCATCGGCTTCTTCAGCACCATCCCGGCCGTGTTGACGCTGATGTCGAGCTTCCCGAAGCGGGCGACGACCTCGTCGAAGGCGCGCGCCACCTCGGTCGGCCGGGTCAGATCCGCCTGGAGCGTGAACGCCTCGCCGGGCCCGGCGTTGATCCGGGCGGCGACGTCCTCGGCCTTGGCCCGGGAGGAGTCGCTGTGGTGGTGGACGGCGACCAGGGCGCCCTCCGCGCCGAGCGTCTCGGCGATCAGTCCGCCGAGATTGCGCGACGCACCGCCGATGAAGGCGGCCTTCCCCTGGAGCGTGGTGTCCGGCTTGCTGACCATGTCGGCCTCCTGCGTGTGGTGGCGAACGGTGCGGCCCGGCCCGGCCGCCCTGCCCCACCAGACTCATCGGCCCCGGCCCCGCGGGTCCCGGCCGCGCCACCGCCCGCAGCCGCGCACCGCCCGCCGCCGAGGCCGCCCTGCCCCGCCCACCGGCGCCCCGCGAACCGCTCGGAACAAGCCCGCCGCGTTCCCCCGAACGGGTGAATCGTGGCGGTATTTGGCTCTTGCGGGGGCTTGCCCGGACACGTGATCGTGAAGGCCCGTTCTCTCACGGAAGGAACCCATCCGGTGGCGCACCGTAAGGTCTATCTGGCGGTCGGCAGGACGCATACGCGGATCCATCGCTTCGACCCCCTCGACGGGGACACCCGCGTCGTCGAGAACGTCCCGGCGTACGCGCCGGGCTACACCGCCATGGGCGCGCAGTACCGCGGCGACGACACCGAACCGCTGCTGCTGGCCGTCAGCGGCAACAAACTGATCACCGTCGACGTGGTCGCCGGCACCCTCCGCGAGGACACCGTCGAAGGGCTCCCCCCGCACGCGAAGTGGTACGACGGCGACACCAGCCCCGACGGCAAGTCCCTGCTGGTCATGGGCGACCCCGAGGCCCCGACCTACACGATCGACATCGCCGCGCGGAAGGCCGTCCCCGGCAACAGCCCCGGCGGCGGCCGCTGGGACGACTTCTCCGCCCGCCCCCGGGACGGCCATCTCTTCGCCGTCGAGGGCGACAACGGCGACCTGCTCCGCATCGACCCCGAGCGGAACCCGATGCGGACCGTCGCCGCCCGGCGGGTCTTCCCGCCCGCCGAGGCCAGCACCTCGGCCCACTCCCGCAGGTCCTACGCCGCGACCTTCTTCGACCAGGACGGCCACTTCTTCGCCGTCGACTCCGCCGGGAACGTCAACTCCCTCGACCTCTCCGCCACCGAGGTGCCCGGGAAGGCGCAGCGCATCGGCGGCGGCAAGATCCCCGTCGGCGACCTGGAGGTGGTCAACGGCGCGGGCCGCATCACACCGCTGCCGGTGCGGGTCAGCTACGACGAGATCACCGTCACGAAGCGGGCCGTCCAGGCGTGGGAGAGCGGTGACCCGCGGGGCAAGGTCTACAGCGTCGAACTGACCCTCACGGCCGCCCCGAAGGACGGCGGCGAGGCGCGGGACGTCCGGCAGTTCCGGATCTCCTTCGACCTCCCGACGGTCCCCGGCGCCAAGGCCGTCGCGTCCGGCGTCACCGTGCTGTGCCAGGACGGCAAGGCGTACCTGGAGGCCGAACAGGACCAACTCCTCAGCGCGGGTGCCTCCCGCCCCATCTCCGTGCAGATCACCGTGCCGGGCGACCCGCGGGCGCTTCCGGCGGAGTACCCGCTCGACGGGTTGAAGGCGACGCGGCTGGCGTGAGCCGCGGTGGTGCGCCCGGGCCCGCACGGCGAGCGGCGGCCCGGGGCGCCCTCGGCCCCGGACCGCCGCTGTGGCCCGCCGGTGTCGGCGGACCTACGGGCTAGCCGTCCGTCAGCCGCACTGCGAGGCCTGGGCGCGGAGCTGCTGCGCCCGCTCGTGGTACGCCTGCGCCTTCTGCGTGTACGCGGTGGCCGCCTGCTGGTCGCCGCGGGCCGCCGCGTCCCGCGCCTGGGCCTCGGCCTGGGCGGCCTGGGCGTCGGCCTGGTCCGCCTGCTGCCGCAGCTGCTGCGCGTCGCAGGAGAGCTTCATCACGGGGGCGGAGACGGCGGGCTGTGCCGCGTTCGCCGAGGCGGCGCCGAGGGCTATCGGCGCCGTCGCGGCCATGGTGACGACGGCCGCGGAGGCGAGAACACGCGTGAACTTGCGCATGGAACGTACCTTTCGTGGATGGTCTTGCGGTGAGGGATTCCGCCGGAGCCGGCCCCTCGCGGTGACAGTAGCGAGGTGTGGGAGGTCGCGAGGGGCGGATGACGGATGAAGGTGCGTCCGGATTTCGCGGACCCAAAGTGACTGGCCGGTAAGAGGGTTGACGGACCGGCCGCAACCCGCCCGCCGGGCCCGCCGTCCCGCTCACCCCGTCAGGCCCAGCTCCGCCGCCAACCGGCCCCGGTGCCACGCCGCCGAGCCGAGGAGCTGGGCCGAGGTGTGGGCGCGTTTGAAGTAGTGGTGCGCCTCGTGTTCCCAGGTGAGGGCGGTACCGCCGTGGAGCTGGATCATCTCGCCCGCCACCGCGGTGAACGCCTCCGAGCAGGCGGACTTGGCGGCGGCGGCCAGACGGGGCAGGGCGGGGGAGCGGTCGTCGGCGGCGCAGGCGGCGGCCAGGGCGGCGGTGCGGGCCGCCTCGATCAGGACGTAGGCGTCGGCCAGCCGGTGCTTGACCGCCTGGAAGGAGCCGATCGGGCGGCCGAACTGGTGGCGGATCCCGGCGTAGGCGACGGTGCTCTCCAGGCAGTGCGCGGCGGCGCCGGTCTGTTCGGCGGCGAGGGCGGTGGCCGCCAGGTCCAGGACGTGGGTCAGCACCCGCGCCCCGTCCCCGTCGGCGCCGAGCAGCCGTCCCCCGGCGCCGTCGAGGACGATCCGGGCCTGGGCCCGCGTGGAGTCGACCGGGACCAGGGCCTCGCGCCGGGCCCGCGGGTCGTCGGTCGGCACCTCGAAGAGCGCGGGGCCACGGGCGGTGCGCGCCGCCACCAGCAGCAGCCCGGCATCGGCGCCGTCCAGGACGTGTTCCTTGACACCGGTGAGCCGCCAGCCGCCGTCCGGCCCGGTGACCGCCTCGGCCCGGATCCGCGCCGGGTCCCACGAGCCGTCCTCCGCCCAGGCCAGGGCGCCCACCACCGCCCCGGAGGCGAGACCGGGCAGCAGCCGGGCGCGGGCCCGTTCGTCCCCGGTGGCCAGGAGTGCCTGGGTGGTCAGGACCGCCGAACCGAGGAACGGCAGCGGGCTCAGCGTCCGGCCCAACTCCTCCAGGACGACATGGCGTTCGCGGGCGCCGCCGCCGGTGCCGCCGTACTCCTCGGGGACGCCGAGCCCGGCGATGCCGATCTGCCCGGTCAGCGGGCGCCAGGCGGTAGCGCCCCCGTGCCGGGCGAGCACCGCGCGGACCGCGGCCCCCAACTCCCGTTGCTCCGCGGTCAGTCGCACCGTCCACTCCTTCGCTGCCGTCGCGGTGCCGGACGCCGTACCGGTCCGGCCGTCACGGGGCCAGGACGCGGGCGCGGTGTGCGGCGGGGGTGCCCCAGGCGTCGCGCAGGGCGCGGGCCTTGCGGATCCACAGGGAGAGGGCGGGCTCCTCGGTGTAGCCGAGGGCGCCGTGCAGCTGGAGCGCGGTGCGCGCCGCCGCGTACGCCGCCTCACCGGCCGCGACCTTCGCCGCCGGGACGGTACGGTCGTCCGCCGCGCCCCGCGCCAGGGCCAGCGCCGCCGCGTACACCAGCGGTTCGGCGAACTCCAGGCCCAGCAGGGTGTCGGCCAGCCGGTGCTTGACCGCCTGGAACGAGCCGACGGGGACGCCGAACTGCGTCCGGTCGCGGACATGTCCGACGGTCGCGTCGAGCAGCGCCCGGCCCAGCCCCAGGGACTGCGCGGCCGTCGCCAGCGCCGCCAGCGCGGCCGCCCGCTCCGCCGCCGCCCGCACCCGCGGCCCCCGCGCGAGGACGGGCCCCGGACCCGGCCGGGCCAGCCGCCGCGCCGGATCGGCGGACCGCTGCACCGGCCCCACGGACCCCGCCCGCCGCAGCGCGTCCCCCTCGACGACCAGCACCGTGTCGGCGGCGTCGGCGTCCAGCGCGTACGGCTGCTCCGCGGAGAGCAGGCAGAGGGAGACGAGGGAGCGCCCGGCGGCGATCCCGGGCAGGAGATCGGCCGCGAGGCCGCCGGGCGGGGCGGCGGCGGTCGGTCCCGGTCCGTCCGGATCGCCCAGCAGGGCCGCCGCCGCGACCGTCTCCACGAGCGGACCCGGCACCGCGTGCCGTCCCAACTCAACGAAACTCAGGGCGAGTTCGACCGGATGGAGCCCCGCCCCGCCGTGCCGCTCGGGGACGGCCAGGGCGAACACCCCGACGTCGGCGAGCTTGCCCCACAGCGCGCGGCCGGGCCCCGGGTCACCGGCCGCCCAGGACCGTACCGCCGCGGGGGTGTCGGCCGCGCCGAGCAGGGTGTTCAGCGTCCGGGCGAACTCCCGCTGTTCGCGGTCGAGGAGGAACCGCATCAGCGTCGTCCCTTCGGCAGGCCGAGCAGCCGCTCGGCGATGATGTCGCGCTGGATCTCGTTGGTGCCCGCGTAGAGCGGCCCGGCGAGCGCGAAGACATGCCCCTCCGCCCACCGGCCCTGGGCGGGCGCCTCCGCGGCGTCGTCGGCCAACTCGCCGTACGGGCCGAGCAGATCGAGCGCGGTCTCGTGCAGCGCGAGGTCCAGCTCCGACCAGAAGACCTTGTTGAGGCTGGACTCCGCGCCGATCGGCTCCCCGGCGGCGAGCCGGGCCGCCGCCGCATGGGTGAACAGGCGGTACGCCTCGGCGCCGATCACCGCGTCGGCGACCCGGTCGCGCAGCGCCGTGTCCTCCGGCGCGCCGCGCTCACGCCAGAGCGCGGTCAGCCGCGCCGCGGCGGCGGTGAACCGGCCGGGGCTGCGCAGTGTCAGCCCGCGTTCGTTCCCGGCGGTGGACATCGCGACGCGCCAGCCGTCGCCGGGGGCGCCGATGACGTCCTCGTCGGGGACGAAGACACCGTCCAGGAAGAGTTCGGCGAAGGCGGGTTTGCCGTCGAGGCGGCCGATCGGCCGGACCGTCACCCCGGGCGCGTCCAGCGGGAACATCAGATACGTCAGCCCGTGGTGCGGGCGGGCGCCGCGGGCGCTGCGGAAGAGGCCGAAGGCGCGGTCGGCGAAGGCGGCCCGGGACGACCAGGTCTTCTGGCCGTCGAGCAGCCAGCCACCGTCGGTACGGGTCGCCGTCGAGCGCAGCGCCGCCAGGTCCGAACCGGCCTCCGGCTCCGACCACGCCTGCGCCCAGATCGTCCCGCCGCGCGCCATCGGCGGCAGGATCCGGGCGCGTTGGGCGTCGGTGCCGTGCTCCAGCAGGGTGGGGGCGAGGAGGTTGACGCCGTTCTGCGCGACCCGGCCGGGGGCGCCCGCCGCGTGGTACTCCTCCTCGAAGAGCAGCCACTCGACGACGCCGACGCCCCGGCCGCCGTACTCCTCGGGCCAGGACACCGCCGACCAGCGGTCGGCGCCGAGCGTCCGCTCCCAGGCGCGGTGGGCGGCGAACCCCTCGGCCGTCTCCAGGGACGGCAGCGGCGCCGTGGGCACGTGGTCGGCGAGCCAGGCGCGGGCCTCGTCGCGGAAGGCGCGCTGTGCGGCGGTGAGGTCGAGGTCCATCAGGATCCGGCCTCCTTCATGGCCCGGACGTCCATCCCGCCGAGCGCGTCCCGGGAGGTCTCCGCGTTGTGGGCGTGGGCGAGGTGGTGCAGGCCGAAGACGGAGTCGAGGCCGGTGTGCAGGCCCTGGAGGTCCTCGGCCTGGTTGACGGCGCGCTTGGTCAGCGCCAGTCCCATCCGGGGCTGACCGGCGATCTCCGTCGCCAACTCCAGGGTGTGGTCGAGGAGCCGGTCGCGCGGGACGACGCGGTTGATCATGCCCAGTTCGTGGGCGCGGGCGGCGCTCATCCGGTCGCCGGTGTAGAGGAACTCCTTGGCGATCCGCGGCGGCATCACCCAGGGGTGGGCGAAGTACTCGACGCCGGGGATGCCCATCCGGACCACCGGGTCGGCGAAGAACGCGTCCTCGGAGGCGATGATCAGGTCGCAGATCCACGCCAGCATCAGCCCGCCCGCCACACACGCGCCCTGGACGCAGGCGAGCACCGGTTTGGGCAGCTCCCGCCAGCGGCGGCACATGCCGAGGTAGACCTCCGACTCACGGGCGTAGCGGCTCTCGGCGCCCTGCTTGTCCGAGTGGTCCCACCACAGTCCGGCGGCGCGGTCGAACGGCAGATGGGCGTCGCGCTCGGGGGTGCCGATGTCGTGACCGGCCGAGAAGTGTTTGCCCGCGCCCGCGAGGACCACGGTCCGGACGCCGTCGTCGTCGGCCGCGCGGTAGAACGCCCGGTCCAGCGCGTAGGTCATCGCGGAGTTCTGGGCGTTGCGGTAGGCGGGGCGGTCCATGGTGATCAGGGCCACCGGGCCCCGGGTCTCGTAGCGGACCGGCTCCGTCGGGGCAGTGGACATCCGCCCTCCTTCCCTAACAAGTGTTTGGTAGGTTAACGTACCGGCCGGTGGCCGTCGAGATCCGTGGGGGAGCCGGCAGATGAGCGCGGTGGACGAGTTCCGGCAGCAGGCGCGGAGCTGGCTGGAGGCGCAGCTCACCGGCGCGTTCGCGCCGCTGCGCGGCCTCGGCGGACCGGGCCGGGAGCACGAGGCGTTCGCCGAACGGCTCGCCTGGGAGCGCCACATGGCCGCCGCCGGATGGACCTGCGTCGGCTGGCCCACCGAGTACGGCGGTCGCGGCGCCACCCTGGAGGAACAGGTCGCCTTCCACGAGGAGTACGCCGAGTCCGGCGCGCCCGCCCGGGTGGGCCACATCGGCGAACAGCTCGTCGGCCCCACCCTCATGGCGTTCGGCACCCCGCGGCAGCGCGCCCGCTTCCTCCCGCCCATCGCCGCCGCCCGCGACCTGTGGTGCCAGGGCTACAGCGAACCCGACGCCGGATCCGACCTCGCCGCCGTCCGTACCCGCGCCGAACGGGACGGCGACGCCTGGGTGCTCACCGGCCGCAAGATCTGGACCTCACTCGCCCACGAGTCCCGGTGGTGCTTCGTCCTCGCCCGCACCGAACCCGGCTCGACGCGCCACCGCGGTCTGTCCTACCTCCTGGTGCCGCTGGACCAGGACGGTGTGGAGATCCGGCCGATCACCCAGCTCACCGGCACCGCGGAGTTCAACGAGGTGCTGTTCGACGGCGCCCGCACCGACGCCGGGAACCTCGTCGGCGAGGAGGGCGGCGGCTGGGCGGTCGCGATGGCCACCCTCGGCTTCGAGCGCGGCGTCTCCACCCTGGGGCAGCAGGTCGGCTTCCGCCGCGAATGGGAGGCGCTGGCCGCCCTCGCGGTCCGCAACGGCGCGGCCCGCGACCCGCTGATCCGCGACCGGCTCACCCGCTCCTGGATCAGCCTGGAGACCGTCCGCGGCAACGCCCTGCGGATGCTGGAGGGCGCCGCCGCCGGGGCGCCGGGCCCGGAGGCGTCCATCGGCAAGATCTACTGGGCGACCTTCCACCGCGACCTGGGCGAACTCGCCATGGAGATCCGCGGCGCGGACGGCACCCTCGCCGCCGGGGCCCCCTACGACCTCGACGAGTGGCAGCGGCTGTTCCTCTTCTCCCGCGCCGACACGCTCTACGGCGGCTCCAACGAGATCCAGCGGAACATCATCGCCGAACGGGTGCTGGGGCTGCCCAGGGAGCCCCGCCCGTGACGGGCACCGCCCCGCTTCCCGGCCCGGTCCCGGCGCCGGGCGGGCGGGGGACGACAATGGCGGTGTGCCGAAAAGCAATGCGCCCGACAGCGGCAAGAAGAAGACGATGACCCCCTCGCCCGAGCGGCGCCGGGAACTGCTCGGCGTGGCCGCCGACGTGTTCGCCGCGCAGGGGTACAACGCCACCACCGTCCGCAAGATCGCCGACGCGGCCGGAATGCTGGCGGGGAGCCTCTACTACCACTTCGACTCCAAGGAGGCGATGCTCGACGAGATCCTCTCCACCTTCCTCGACGAGCTGTGGGCGGGCTACGACGCCGTCCTCGCCGCCGGGCTCGGCCCCCGGGAGACGATCGAGGCGCTGGTCACCGAGTCGTTCCGGGAGATCGACCGGCACCACGCGGCGGTCGCGATCTACCAGAAGGAGTCCCGCCACCTCTCCGTCCAGCCCCGGTTCACCTATCTCGCCGACTCGCAGCGGAAGTTCGAGAAGGCGTGGCTGGGCACCCTGGAGCGCGGCGTCGCCGACGGCGTCTTCCGCGCCGACCTGGACATCCGCCTCACCTACCGCTTCGTCCGCGACACCGTCTGGGTCGCCGCGTCGTGGTACCGGCCCGGCGGACTGCACAGCCCCGACGAGATCGCCCGGCAGTACCTCTCGATGGTGCTCGACGGCATCGCCCTCGGGGAGCGCACCCCCTGACGCATCTTCCCTGAGGAGTCCCGATGCCCGAGGCGTATCTCGTCGAAGCGGTCCGCACCCCCGTCGGCCGGCGCCGCGGCGGACTCTCCGCCGTCCATCCGGCGGACCTCGGGGCGCATGTGCTGACGGCCCTGATGGCGCGCTCGGGCGTGGATCCGGCCGCCGTGGCGGACGTCGTGTTCGGCTGTGTGGACACCGTCGGACCGCAGGCGGCGGACATCGCGCGGACCTGCTGGCTGGCGGCCGGACTGCCCGAGGAGGTGCCGGGCGTGACCGTCGACCGGCAGTGCGGCTCCTCCCAGCAGGCCGTCCACTTCGCAGCTCAAGGCGTGCTCTCCGGCACCCAGGACCTGGTCGTCGCGGGCGGCGTGCAGAGCATGTCGCAGATCCCCATCGCCTTCGCCAGCCGCAAGGCCGCCGAACCGCTCGGCTTCACCCATGGGCCCTACGCCGGATCGGCGGGCTGGCGCGCGCGGTACGGCGACCGGCCGGTCGACCAGTTCCACGGCGCCGAACTCATCGCCGCGCAGTGGGGCATCGGCCGCGAGGAGATGGAGGAGTTCGCGCTCCGCTCCCACCGGCGGGCCGTCCGCGCCCTCGACGAGGGCCGCTTCGCCCGCGAGACCGTGCCGTACGGCGCCGTCACCGCCGACGAGGGGCCGCGCCGCGACACCGATCCGGCGAAGATGGCGGCGCTCACCCCGCTGACCGAGGGCGGCCGCCTCACCGCCGCCCTCGCCTCCCAGGTCTCCGACGGCGCCGCCGCGCTGCTCCTCGCCTCCGAACGCGCCGTCCGCGACCACGGGCTGACGCCCCGCGCCCGCATCCACCACCTCTCGGTGCGCGGCGAGGACCCGATCCGGATGCTCTCCGCCCCGATCCCGGCCACCGCGTACGCACTGCGCAGGGCCGGGCTGACGATGGACGACATCGATCTGGTGGAGATCAACGAGGCGTTCGCCTCCGTGGTCCTCGCCTGGCTGCGGGAGACCGGCGCCGACCCGGCGAAGGTCAACGTCAACGGCGGCGCCATCGCCCTGGGCCACCCCCTCGGCGCCACCGGCGCCAAGCTGATGACCACTCTCCTGCACGAACTGGAGCGCACCGGTGGCCGGTTCGGCCTCCAGACCATGTGTGAGGGCGGCGGCCAGGCCAATGTGACGATCATCGAACGGCTGTGACGGCGCGGCCGGGCGGGGCGATCCGGCCCCGCCCGCGGCGTACGGGCCTGCTGCGCCCGTACGCCGCGCCGCTCAGTCCCGCTCCTCGCGCGACGCGACGAACGCCTCCCGGTGCCGGTCCGCGACGCCGCTGAGGTTGGCCTCGAAGGTGAAGCCCTGCTCGAAGCGGTAGCTGCGGCGGACGTCGACCGGGTCGATGCCGTTGAGCGCCGCCTTCGCCAGCCGCAGCAGCGACCCGTCCTTGGCGGCGATCTCCCGCGCCAACTCCAGCGCCGCAGGTCGCAGTTCCTCCCGCGGGACGACCCGCCACACCGAGCCGTGCGCCCGCAGCTCCTCCGCGGTGACCGTCCGAGAGGTGTAGTACAGCGTCCGCATCAGATGGGCCGGGACCAGCCGGGCGAGATGGGTCGCCGCGCCGAGCGCCCCGCGGTCCAGCTCCGGCAGGCCGAACACCGCGTCGTCGCTCGCCACGATCGCGTCGGCGTTCCCGGCCAGCCCGACGCCGCCGCCCAGACAGAACCCCTGGACCGCCGCGACCACCGGCACCTCGCACTCGTAGACCGCGGCGAACGCCTCGTAGCAGCCGCGGTTGGCGCCGATCAGCGCGGTGTGGCCGGGGGTGCGCTGCATCTCCTTGAGATCGACGCCCGCGTTGAAACCGCGCCCCTCGGCGGCCAGCACCACACAGCGCGCCCCGGGGTCGGCGCCCGCGGCGCGGACCGCGTCGGCGAGGTCGTACCAGCCCTGTACGGGAAGGGCGTTGACCGGCGGGACGTCGACGGTGACGATGCGGACGCCCTCTTCGGGGCGGGAGACGGAGACACCCATGAGACGGTCGGCCACCTTTCCATCTAACGTTTGTTAGGTAGGCTAGCAGCTCGACGGACGGCGGCGGAGGGGTCGGTGCCCGCCGTCATCAGCGGACGGAAGGGAATCCCATGGCCGGACTGTGCGCGCAGCGCGTCGTCGCGATCACCGGAGCCGGACGCGGACTGGGCCGCGCCCATGCGCTGGCCTTCGCCGCCGAGGGCGCCCGGGTCGTCGTCAACGACCTCGGCGTCGGACTCGACGGCACCGGCGCGGTCACCGGTCCGGCGCGGCGGGTCGCCGAGGAGATCCGGGCGCGCGGCGGTGCGGCGGTGGCGCACGACGGCGACATCGCCACCCCCGAGGGCGCCGCCTCCCTCGTCGCCACCGCGCTGGACTCCTACGGCCGCCTCGACACCCTCGTCAACAACGCCGGATTCCTCCGCGACCGGATGCTCGTCAACCTCGGCGAGGACGACTGGGACGCCGTCGTCCGCGTCCACCTCAAGGGCCACTTCCTCACCCTCCGGCACGCCGCCGCACACTGGCGGGCCGAGGCCAAGGTGGGCCGCACACCGCACGCCCGGATCGTCAACACCAGCTCCGGCGCGGGCCTGTTGGGCAGTGTCGGGCAGGGCAACTACGCCGCCGCCAAGGCCGGGATCGTCGGGCTGACGCTGGTCGCCGCCGCCGAACTCGCCCGCTACGGCGTCCAGGTCAACGCCCTCGCCCCGGCCGCCCGCACCCGGATGACGGAACACGCCTTCGCCCAGGAGATGGCGGCACCGGCGGCGGGGGAGTTCGACGCGATGGCCCCGGAGAACGTCTCCCCACTCGTGGTCTGGCTCGGCTCCGCCGACGCGGCGGGCGTCACCGGCCGGGTCTTCGAGACGGAGGGTGGCCGGATCACCGTCATGGAGGGCTGGCACCCCGGTCCGGGCGACGACACCGGCACCCGCCGCACCCCCGCCGAGGCCGGGGCCACGGCCCGCCGGTTGCTCGCGGCGGCCCGGCCACCGCTGCCGGTGTACGGGAGTTGAGCCCCCGTCAGGCGTCCGGAACCGCCCGCCCGGCCAGATAACGGGCGGGCGGTTCGCCGCCGCCGTGGACGGCGAGATCCGCACCGTTGATGTATCCGGCCGCCGGGCCCGCCAGGAAGAGACAGGCGTCGGCGAGATCGGCGGGGAGCGCCAGACGGCCCAGCGGGACGATCCCGGCGAGGGCCGCCTCGCGCTCCGTGCCGGACGTCCGCACCGGCCCGGCGCTGAGATGGTTGACCCGGACCGCCGGTCCCCACTCCAGCGCCAGCGCCCGGGTGAGCATCAGCAGCCCCGCCTTGGCGGCGGAGTAGGCGGCCGTGCCGGGCTGTGGATGGTGCGCCGAGACGCTGCCGATGTTGAGGATGCAGCCGCCGCCGTCCTGGCCGTGCATCCGGCGGTGCGCGGCCTGGGAGGCGTAGAACGGCGCCAGCAGATTGAGCGCCACCACCTTCTCGACGAAGCGCGGGGAGACGGTGGCCGCGTCGGCGTCGGGGGAGCCCCCGGCGTTGTTGACGAGGACGTCGAGCCGCCCCGAGCGGCGGGCCGCGGCGTCGACGAATTCCCGTGCCGCGGCCGGGTCGCGGACATCGGCGCGGACCGTGTGCGCGGTGCGGCCGCCCGCGCGCGGCGGGGTCGCCGGTGTGGAGCGCCCGCAGACCGTGACCTCCGCACCGGCCGCGAGGAACGCCTCGGCGAGGGTCCGTCCGATGCCCTTGGTGCCGCCGGTGATCGCCACCGTCCGGCCGGTGAAGTCCCGCGGATCGCCGCTCATGGCCCGCCCCTCTCCGCCCGCGTCGCGGTGCCCGGCCGGGCCGCCGCGGGCCCTTGACACCCGGCCGCGCGGCCACCGTAATCTATCTACCAAACGTTTGCTAGGTGACTGCGGAGCCGCCGCCCCGGGGCGGGCGCCCGGTACGAGACCGTCCACGGCACACACCGTCAGGAGCTGCGTATGGCCGACAAGACGATGACCGCGCCGGAGGTGGTCGCCCGGCTCCGCTCCGGTATGACCCTCGGCATCGGCGGCTGGGGCTCACGCCGCAAACCGCTCGCCCTGGTCCGCGAGATCCTCCGCTCCGACCTGCGCGACCTCACCGTCGTCTCCTACGGCGGCCCCGACGTCGGCCTGCTCTGCGCCGCCGGGAAGGTCCGCAGACTCGTCTTCGGCTTCGTCTCCCTCGACTCCATCCCCCTCGACCCGCACTTCCGCGCCGCCCGCCAGCACGGCCGCATCGAGGTCGCGGAGTACGACGAGGGGATGCTCCAGTGGGGGCTGTACGCCGCCTCGCTGCGGCTGCCGTTCCTGCCCACCCGCGCCGGACTCGGCTCCGACGTCCTGACCGTCAACCCCCATCTGCGCACCGTCGCCGACCCGTACGGCGGCGGTGAGGAACTGGTCGCGATGCCCGCGCTGCCGCTGGACGCCGCACTGGTCCACCTCAACCGCGCCGACGCGGCGGGCAACGCCCAGTGCCTGGGCCCCGATCCGTACTTCGACGACCTCTTCTGCGGCGCCGCCGAGCACGCCTTCGTCTCCTGCGAACGGATCGTCCCCACCGCCCGCCTCACCGAGGACGCCCACCCGGCCACCCTCGTCGTCCGCCGCCTCGCCGTCGAAGGCGTCGTCGAGGCGCCCGGCGGCGCCCACTTCACCTCCTGCGCACCGGACTACCCGCGCGACGAGGCGTACCAGCGGGAGTACGCCGACGCCGCCCGGTCGCCCGAGGCGTGGGAGGCGTTCCACCACCGCTATCTCACCGGCGACGGACACCACCGCACGCCGGACCAGGACGGAGAGGGGCAGCCGGTATGAGCGACGCGACCCGGGCCGAGATCTGCGCGGTCGCCTGCGCCGAGGCGTTCCGCGGCAGCGGCGAGATCCTGGCCAGCGCCTTCGGCACCGCCCCCACCATCGGCGTCCGGCTGGCCCGCGCCACCTTCGCCCCCGATCTGCTGCTCACCGACGGCGAGGCGCGGCTGGTGCAGGGGATCTGGCCGCTCGGCGCCGCGCCCGACGGGCCCGTCGAGGGCCACGCGCCGTTCCGCACGATCTTCGACCTGGTGTGGAGCGGGCGGCGGCACGCCATGATGATGCCCACCCAGATCGACGCCCACGGCAACGTCAACCTCTCCGCCATCGGCCCCTACGACGCGCCGAAGGTGCAGCTCCTCGGCGTCCGCGGCGCCCCCGGCAACACCCTCTGCCACCCGGTGAGTTACTGGATCCCGCGCCACTCCACCCGGGTCTTCGTGCCCCGCGTCGACATGGTCTGCGGCGTCGGCACCGCCGCCGCGGCCACCGTGGGGCGCGCCGCCCGCCACCACGATCTGCGCCGCGTCGTCACCGACCTCGCCGTCCTGGACTTCGCGCCCCCGACCGGCACGCTCCGGCTGGTCTCGGTCCACCCCGGCGTCAGCCCCGAGGAGGTCGTCGCCCGCACCGGCTGCCCGCTCGTCGTGGACGGCGACATCCCCACCACCCGGCCGCCCACCGCCGCCGAACTCCGCCTGATCCGCGAGGTCATCGACCCGGCGGGGCTGCGCGGGCGGGAGGTCCCGGCATGACGCACCCGGCGCTGCACACCCGGATCTGCGACCTCTTCGGCGTCGCCCACCCGATCGTCCAGACCGGCATGGGGTACGTCTCCGACGCCACCCTCACCGCCGCCACCGCCAACGCCGGGGGACTGGGCATCCTCTCCGCCGGGCTGCTCGACCTCGACGGGCTGCGCCGCGCCCTCGACGCGGTCCGCGCCGCCACCGACCGGCCCTTCGGCGTCAACCTCCGCGCCGACCAGCCCGACGCCGAGGCCCGCGTCGACCTGCTGATCCGCAGCGGCGTCAAGGTCGCCTCGTTCGCCCTCGCGCCCCGCCGCGACCTCATCGCCCGCTGCAAGGACGGCGGACTGCTCGTCGTCCCCTCCATCGGCGCCCGCCGCCACGCCGAGAAGGTCGCCGCCTGGGGCGCCGACGCGGTGGTCGTCCAGGGCGGCGAGGGCGGCGGCCACACCGGCGCCGTCCCCACCGGACTGCTGCTGCCGCAGGTCCGCGACGCCGTGGACCTGCCGGTCATCGCCGCCGGTGGCTACTGCGACGGCCGCGGGCTGGTCGCCGCCCTCGCCTACGGCGCCGACGGCATCGCCATGGGCACCCGCTTCCTGCTCACCCGCGACTCGCCCGTCGCCCCCGCCGTCAAACAGGTCTACCTGGACAAGGGCGTCCACGACACCGTCCTGACCCGCGAGGTCGACGGCGTCCCGCAGCGCGTGCTGCGCACCGGGCCGGTCGCCCGGCTGGAGCGGACCACCGGCGCCGGGCGGCTGCTGCGCGCCGCCCGCAACGCCACCGCCTTCCGGAAACTCTCCGGCACCCCCTGGCCCGACCTCGTCCGCGAGGGCCTCGCCCTGCGCCGCCGCCACGGCCTGACCTGGAGCCAGGTCGTGATGGCCGCCAACGCCCCGCTGCTCTACCGCACCGGACTCCTCGACGGCCGCCCCGACCTCGGCGTCCTCGCCACCGGCCAGGTCGTCGGCCTCATCGACGACCTGCCGAGCTGCCGGGAGCTGATCGACCGGATCATGACGCAGGCGGACGAGGTCCTGCGCCGCCTGGCAGACCCGCCCGGCGGGGGAGTCCGCCCCGCCGCACTCGACGAGGGAGCCGTGTGACCGTGCCCGAGACCCCCGGGGCGCCCGCCGCCCCCGACGCCCCGCAGCCCGGACCCGACCGGCCCCGCTCCCACCAGCTGCTCGACGGCCGGACCGTCGTCGTCACCGCCGCCGCGGGCACCGGCATCGGCTTCGCCGCCGCCCTGCGGTGCGCCGAGGAGGGCGCCCGCCTCGTCATCAGCGACCGCCACACCCGCCGCCTCGCCGAGGCCGCCGACCGCCTCGCCGACCACACCGGCACCCGCCCGCTCGCGGTGCCCTGCGACGTCACCGACGGCGCACAGCTCGACCACCTCATGGACACCGCGGCGCACGAGTGCGGCACCCTCGACGTACTGATCAACAACGCCGGGCTCGGTGGCACCGCAGCCGTCACCGAGATGACCGACACCCAGTGGGACACCGTCCTCGCCACCACGCTGACCAGCACCTTCAAGGCCACCCGCGCCGCGCTGCGCCATATGGTCCCGGCCGGTCGCGGCGTCATCGTCAACAACGCCTCGGTCGTCGGCTGGCGCGCCCAGCGCGGCCAGGCCCACTACGCCGCAGCCAAGGCCGGGGTGATGGCGCTGACCCGGTGCAGCGCCCTCGACGTCGCCGCCCACGGCATCCGCGTCAACGCCGTCGCCCCCAGCCTCGCCATGCACCCGCACCTCGCCAAGGTCGCCGGTGCGGAACTGCTCGCCGAGCTGAGCGCCCGCGAGGCGTTCGGCCGCGCCGCCGAACCCTGGGAGGTCGCCAACGTCATGGTCTTCCTCGCCAGCGACTACGCCTCGTACCTGACCGGCGAGGTCGTCGCGGTCAGCAGCCAGCACCCCTGACCTGCGCGGTCAGGCCGGGTGCCCGAGGTCCAGCAACTCCTCGTGGAAACCGCCGAACCCCCGCTCCCGGTCGACGAGATGGATCTCCAGGATCCAGTGGCAGCGCCGCCCCTGCCCGTCGTCCCGCCGCATCGGGCGGGCGCTGCCCGGCGCGATGTACGAGTCGACCTCGGCACCGGCCACCTTCTCGTGCGGGAACTCGCCCAGCAGATGGCCCGAGTGCGGCCCGCCGAACCCCCAGCCCGCCTCCTCCGCCAACCGCACCACCTCGGCGTACAGCTCCTCGCCGGTGATGTCCGGACGGGCCGCGAAATGGCGGCGACCCGCCTCGAAGAGCCGCGGCAGATCGTCGCGCAGCCGGTGCTTGACCGGATCGTCGCCGAGGACAAAAGTCCGGCCGAAATCCGCCTCCCACTCCGCGAAGAGCGGGCCGAAGTCGCAGAAGACGATGTCGTCCTCGCCGATGATCCGGTCCGGCGGGTTCTGCCGGTACGGCTGGAGGGTGTTGGGGCCGGAACGGACGATCCGCTTGTGCCAGTACCGCCGGACCCCGAACATCTCGTGGGCCAGATCCCGCACCGCGTCGCTCACCTCGCGCTCACCGCGCCCGGGGGCGACCAGCCCGCGGCGGCCGATCTCCGCGAAGAGCGCCGCCGCCTGTCCCTGCGCCGTGAGCAGCGCCGATGCGCGCGCGGACTCCTCGGCCGTCCCGCTTCCCCGGTTCTGCGTGCCCGCTTCCTGGGTCATGCGCACAGGCTAGGAGAGATCGGCACATCCGGCACGGCGGGCTCCGCATCCGGGGGCCGCAACGCGCCAGGTCGAGGCGGCCCCCGGACACCGCGCGCAGCCCGCCCGTCACATTCAGGTAACCCCCGCGAAACCCTTGACGGCCCTCTGATCCGTTCTTAACCTCGCTCGTAGTTCGTACCTTGCAGTAAACGTGCTGCGGCGCTTTCCGCAGATTTTTGGACAGGCACAGACATAGACCACCTGTCGGTGGTTTCGTCATGCCTGTCTTTCTTCTCTCCCCGCCACCGATGGGTCCTTCCTTCAGAGGCGGATTCATGGCACAACGTCCGAGCGTCAACGGCGTCGCCGACGTCGTCGGCCTCATCGATGGCCTGGGAAAGATCACCGGCCGCGCGCAGGTCGTCTGGTTCCTCGTCTTCGGCGGGCTCTTCCTCGACGCCTACTCCAACGCCGCGCTCAGCGCCGGACTGGGCCCGATGACGACCCAGATGCACCTGACCAGCACCCAGGTCTCGGTCCTCACCGCCACCGCCCCCGCGCTGGCGATCCTCTTCAACCCGGCCGGCGGCTGGCTCGCCACCCGCTTCGGCCGCGTCCCCCCGCTGCTGCTCGCCAAGGTCTTCGCCATCGCCGGTGCCCTGCTCGCCGCGTTCGCCGGGGACTTCACCGTCGTCTGGCTCGGCCGCGTCCTGGTCGGCGTCGCCTACGGCATCGACTTCGCGGTGGCGATGGCGCTGCTCGCCGAGTACACGCCGGCGAAGCAGGGCGGCCGCCTCAACCTCTGGCAGGCCGTCTGGTACGTCGCCACCACCAGCAACCTCGCCCTGGCACTGGTCTTCTTCCACCTGGACGTCGGCGCGGACATCTGGCGCTGGTCCGTCGGCTCCGCCGCGGTCGTCGCCGTCGTCCTGCTGGTCGGCCAGTGGGCGATGCTCAAGGAGAGCCCGACCTGGCTGGCGGGCAAGGGACGCCTGGACGACGCCGTCGCCAACCTCGACAAGCTCTACGGCATCAAGGCCGTCGCCGGACGCCCCGACGAGGCCACCCGCGCCGCCACCGCCGCCCCGGCGCCCGGCTTCCGCCAGGCCGGAGTCCTCTTCAAGGGCGCCTACCTGCCGCGTACCGTCCTCTCCTCGGTGATCTCCCTCGGGCAGTCGATGCAGTACTTCGCGGTCGGCTGGTACCTCCCGGTCATCAGCCTGTCGATCTTCGGCGAGAGCTTCGAGAAGGCCACCGTCGGCTCCATGGTCTTCAACGCCTTCGGCATCATCGGCGGCCTCCTCTCCGCCTACGCCGGGCGCCGCCTGGGCCTGCGGCTCAGCTCCGCCGCCGGGTTCGCCGGGGTCTTCGTCGCCCTCGTCGCGATGGGCCTGACCTTCGGGAAGGTGCCGCTGGCCGTCGCGTTCCTGCTGCCCGTGGTCTTCATCCTCTGCCACGCGGCGGGCCCCGGCGCCAACGGCAAGTCCATCGCCGCCCTCTCGTACAGCAGCGACGTACGGGCCCTGGGCACCGGCGTCACCGGCATGGTCGGCAGCTTCGGCAGCGTCGTCGGGCTGTACGTCTTCCCGCAGATCAAGGACGCGCTCGGGCTGGCCGGGACCTTCCTGGTGCTCTCCGTCGTGCCGCTGCTGGGCCTGATCACCTGCCTGGTCATCAAGTGGGACCCGACCAAGGCCGGGATCTCCCCGGACGAGGCCGCGGCCCACGACCTGGCCGCCGCGCCGGAAACCGCCCCCGCCGCCCCCGCGCGCTGACCGGGGCCGGGCCCCGCCCCGGCACACGATGATCGCTCGCCCCCGTACCGCACGCTCGTAAGTGAAAGGGCCGCTATGACGCAGACGTTCACCGGCGCCGCCTCCCGGCGCGGTGTGCTGGCCATCGACGAAGGCACCACGGGCACCCGGGCCGGAGTCGTCCTCGACTCCGGCGCCGCCCACCAGGTGTTCTACCGCTCGATCGCGGTCAGCCACCCGGACGACCTGGCCGTCGAGCAGGACCCGGCGGAGATCTGGACCGCCACCCTCGACGTGGCCCGGCGCGCCGTCGCCGGTGCCCGCGAGGACGGCATCGAGATCACCGCGGTCGCCCTCTCCACCCAGCGGGCCACCGCCATGCTGTGGGACGCCGCCACCGGCGAGCCGCTGCTGCCCGCCGTGGTGTGGCAGGACCGGCGGTACGCCCACGAGCTGACCGGCTACGAGGCCGAGTGGGACGCCCGCCTGCTGGCCCGCCAGGGCCGGCCGGTCGGCGCCCGCGCGCCCTTCCTCTGGGCCGCCCGGCAGATCGCCGCGCACCCCCAGGTCGCCGCCGCCCACCGCGCCGGACGGCTCCGCTTCGGCACCGTCGACACCTGGCTCATCTGGCGGCTGACCGGCGGCGCCGTCCACGCCACCACCCCCACCAACGCGGCGTCCAGCGGCGGCTATCTGCTCGGCGCGCACGCCTGGGACGAGGAGTGGATCGGCCACCTCGGCTTCCCCCTCGACCTCCTGCCCGAGCTGCGCTCCGACGACGCCGGGTTCGGCACCACCGACCCGGCCGCCCTCGGCATCGCCGTCCCCGTCGCCGCCTCCATGGGCGACCAGCACGCCGCCCTCATCGCCCTCGGCGGACTCGCCGCGGGCCAGGGCATGTGCATGTACGGAACCGGCGCCTTCGTCGACGCAGCGACCGGCACCGAACCCGCCCTGCCCCGGCCCGACATCTCCGGGGTGCTCGCCCAACCGGGCCGGCGGCAGGGCGACACCAGCCACTTCAGCCTGGAGGCGTACACCTCCACCGCGGGCTCCGCCCTGCGCTGGCTCTGCGACGACCTCGGCCTCTTCGCCTCGCCGAAGGAGCTGGGGGAGGAGGCCGGGCGGGTGCCGTCCCGGCCCGGCCGCACCCCGCGCTTCGTCCCGGCGCTCGCCGGGGTCCGTACGCCCGTCTGGCATCCGGAGGCCACCGCGGCGCTCACCGGACTCACCCTCGCCACCACCCGCGCCGACCTCGCCCGCGCCGTCCTGGAGGGCATCGCCCACTCCGTCTGCGACCTCATCGACGGGGTCGCCGACACCATGGGCGCGCCCTTCACCCGGCTGCGGGTCGGCGGCGGCGTCTCCGGCAGCGACCCGCTGATGCAGATCCAGGCCGATCTGACCGGACTGCCGCTGGAGCGCGCCGCCGACTCCGCCACCGCCAGCCTGCGCGGCACCGCCTACCTCGCGGGCGTCGCCCAGGGGCTGTGGTCCTCGCTCGACGAGATCGTCGAGGCCCAGCCGCGGGGCCGGATCTTCACCCCCGCCCTCGCCGCCGCGGACCGCGACCGCAGCCGCGCCGACTGGTACCACCTGCTCGCCGCCCACCTGCACGAAAGTGCCCTGCCCCCGCACACCCCCCACTGACGGCCCGCGCGCCGTCATCCGGACGGCCCGGCCGACCCCCGGGCCGTCGCCGAGGAACACCAGGAGTTGATGTTGTGATCACCATGCCCGCCCGGAAGCCGCGGCGCAGCGCCGCGGCGACCCGCCGATCGGCCCTGCTGCTCGACCGCGCGGCGATCAAGCGCGACCTCGCCGACGAGACCTACGACGTCCTCGTCATCGGCGGCGGCGTCACCGGTGCGTACGCCGTGCTCGACGCGGCCTCGCGCGGGCTGCGCGCCGCACTGATCGAGAAGGACGACTTCGCCTCCGGCACCTCGTCGAAGTCCTCGAAGATGATCCACGGCGGTCTGCGCTACATCGAACAGGGCAACGTCAACCTCGTCCGCCACTCCCTCCTGGAGCGCCACCGCTTCCGCAAGAACGCCCCGCACCTGGTCCACCGGCTGCCGTTCCTCTTCCCGATCCTGGAGAAGGAGGGGGTCTTCGACGCCCGCCTCGCCAAGGGCTTCGAGGGCCTGCTGTGGACGTACGACCTGGTCGGCGGCTGGCGCATCGGCAAGCTCCACCAGCGGCTCACCGTCCCCGAGGTCCTGGCGCAGGCGCCGACGCTGCGCGCGGAGAACCTCAAGGGCGGCCTGGTGTACTTCGACGCCCGCACCGACGACGCCCGCCTCGTCCTCACCCTCGTCCGGACCGCGGCGGCGCTCGGCGCGAAGGTCCTCAACGGCGCCGCGGCCACCGGGCTGCTGATGGCGGGCGGGAAGGCGTCCGGCGCCCGGGTCACCGCCGACGGCGACGACTTCGAGATCCGCGCCCGCGCCGTCGTCAACGCCACCGGCGTCTGGGCCGACCAGGTCGACGCGATGGCCGACGAGGGCCACGCGCCGCAGGTCCGCCCCGCCAAGGGCGTGCACATCGTGGTGCCGTGGGACAAGGTCCGTATCAACTGCACCGTCACCGTGCCGATCCCCGGCCGCGCCCGCCGCGCCACCTGCACCCGCTGGGGCAACAGCGTCGTCCTCGGCACCACCGACGAGGACTACCGGGGCTCGCCGGACGATGTGCACTGCACCCGGCAGGAGATGGAGTTCCTGCTGGAGGGCGCCAACACCGCCTTCGAGGGCAGGCTCACCCCCGACGACGTCACCGGCTCCATCGGCGGTCTGCGCCCGCTGGTCGGCGGCAAGGAGGGGGCCACCCTCGACATGCGCCGCGACCACCACATCACGATCGGCACCGGCGGCATGGTCACCGTCACCGGCGGCAAGCTCACCACCAGCCGCCACATGGGCGAGCTGGTCATCGACAAGGTGATGACCGTCCTCGGCCGCAAGGCCCCCAGCCGCACCGTCAAGCTCCCGCTGCTCGGCGGCGCGGGCTACGACGCCGAGGCGGTCGCCGCGTCCGGCGGCCTCGCCGCCCACCTCGGCGAGCGCTACGGCACCGAGGCCCGCTTCGTCGGCGACCTCATCCAGGACGACCCCTCGCTCGCCGACCCGGTCGTCGCCGGACAGCCCTACACCAAGGCCGAGGTCGTCTACGCCGCCCGCGCCGAACTGGCCCGCTCCGTCGACGACGTCCTCTCCCGCCGCACCCGCGCCCGGCTCTTCGCCCGCGACGCCTCCGCCGAGGCCGCCCCGGTCGTCGGCGCCCTGCTCGGGCAGGAACTGGGCCTCACCCAGGACGAGGTGGACCGCTCGGTCGCCGCGTACCTCGACTCCGTCCGCCACGAAAAGACCGTCCTCCTCGAAGGAGCAGCAGCATGATCAGCCGTCAGACCATCACCCACCCCTTCAACCGCGGCAACTACACGGTCGGCGCCCCCAGCTTCGCCAAATGGGCCAAGGACCGGCCGGTCGGCGACGGCCCGGCCGCGCTCCAGGGCGAGCCGGTCGAGGTCCCCGAGGCCGTGATCGAGGAGCTGCGCGGCGCCGCCCACGCCGTGCACACCACCCGTGAGGAGGTCGTCACCCGTACCCGCGACTGGTGGGCCGGTTCGATGATCGGCGAGACCGAGGGCCGCCCGGCCACCCCGGACGCCGTGATCGTCGAGGCCGCCGACGCCGACCAGATCGCCGCCGTGCTGCGCATCTGCCACGAGGCCGGTATCCCCGTCACCCCCTCCGCCGGGCGCTCCAACGTCACCGGCGCGGCGCTGCCCGTCTTCGGCGGCGTCGTCCTGGACGTCTGCGGGCTCGACGCCATCACCGGCTTCGACGCCGAGTCGAACATCGTCGACGTCCAGGCGGGCATGTTCGGCGACCTCTTCGAGAAGCAGCTCCAGGAGGAGTACGGCGTCACCACCGGCCACTGGCCGTCCGCGTTCGCCGTCTCCACCGTCGGCGGCTGGATCGCCTGCCGCGGCGCCGGTCAGCTCTCCACCCGCTACGGCAAGATCGAGGACATGGTCGTCGGCGTCGACGTGATCCACGCCGACGGCACCCGCGCCACCTACGGCGACTACGCCCGCGCCGCCGTCGGCCCGGACCTGCGCCAGCTCTTCATCGGCTCCGAGGGCACCCTCGGCGTCATCGTCGGCGCCCGCCTCCGCGTCCACCCGCTGCCCAGCTACGCCAAGGCCGTCGCCTTCGGCTTCGCCACCTTCGCCGAGGGCCTGGACGCCTGCCGCAAGATCATGCAGCGCGGCGCCACCCCCGCCGTGCTCCGCCTCTACGACACCCTGGAGTCGGGCACCCACTTCGGCCACCCCGAGACCAACCTGCTGCTCATCGCCGACGAGGGCGACCCCACGATCGTCGACGCCTCGATCGCCGTGGCCGCCGACGTCTGCGCCGCGTACGGCCCCGAGCTGGACAGTGACGCGGTCTTCGCGCGCTGGCTGGACGAGCGGATGCTGGTCGGCAAGTCCGCGGACGGCTTCACCCCCGGCCCCGGCTTCGTCGCCGACACGCTGGAGATGGCCGCCTCCTGGACCGACCTGCCGGTCATCTACGACGAGGTGGTCGCCGCCATCCAGTCCGTCGAGGGCACCCTCGCCGCCTCCGCCCACCAGTCCCACGCCTACACCGACGGCGCCTGCGTCTACTTCTCGCTCCGCGGGGACGTCGCACCCGAGGCGCGCCGGGACTGGTACCGCGCGGTGTGGGACGCCGCCAACGGTGTCCTCATCAAGCACCGCGCGGCGCTCAGCCACCACCACGGCTGCGGGCTGCTGCGCGGCCCCTACCTGGAGGAATCGCTCGGCGCCGGGTTCGCCACCTTCGTCGCGGTGAAGAACGCCCTGGACCCGGACGGCATCCTCAACCCTGGCAAACTGGGCCTGCCCAGCCGCTTCGGGACGTCCCCGCTGAGCTGACCCGGAACGCGCCCGGGCGGCCCGGTCCCCACCGGGCCGCCCGGCGGCTCCGGTCTCCCTCCGCCCTTTCTCGACGGGAAAGGCCACTCCACCGGAAGGCTCCGCCATGGCCCCCTCTCCCCGGTCCGGCGCCCCGCTCGACCCCCGGCTCACCTCGGCCCTCGCCGAGGTCCCGGTGGTCGCCTCGGTCGTCGGCAGCCAGCCGCTGCGCCAGTTCCTGACCGCACCGGCCAGGATGTGCATCCTCGCGTCGTTCGCCGTGGGGCAGCTGCCCCAGGTCGTCCCGGCGCTGGGCCGGGCGGGGAAGGCCGTGTTCGTCAACGTCGACTCCAGCCCGGGCCTCGCCCAGGACCGGGGCGCGCTCGAATTCCTCAAGGACCTCGGCGCCCACGGCGTGGTGAGCACCCGCCTCTCCCTCATAGAGAAGGGCCGGCCGCTCGGCCTGCTGACCGTCATGAAGGTCTTCGTCACCGACCGTTCCAACCTGCGCCGCTCCCTGGACGCCGTCTCCCGCGGCGCCCCCGACCTCGTCGAGGTCATGCCCGCCCCGATCATCGGCCGGATGAACGACCGGTCCCGCCGCGCCATGTCCCCGTCGATCGCGGCGGGCTTCGTGGAGTCCCCGGCGGACGTCGCCCTGGCGCTGGCCCAGGGCGCGGTCGCCGCCGCCACCTCCGACCCCCGCCTCTGGCACCTGCGCCGCGACCAGCTCCCGCCGGTCCCGCCGTCCGCCCTCAAGCGGCCCGCCGCCTCCCAGGAGTAACCCCCCATGACATACGTGGTCATCGCCCGCTACCGCACCCTGCCCGACGCCCAGGACACCGTCCTGCCGCTCCTCGACGCCATGGCCACCGCCTCCCGCGCCGAGGAGGGCTGCCTGGGCTACCGCGTCCACCAGGGCACCGAGGACCCCCGCGACCTCGCGCTCTACGAGGAGTACCGCACCGAGGCCGACTTCGCCGCGCACTGCGCCTCCGCCCACTTCCAGGACCTCGTCCTCGGCAAGGTCGTCCCGCTGCTGGAGAGCCGCGAGGTGCTGCGCTGCGCACCGCGCGCGGAGGTGACCGCATGAGGACCCGCGCCGCCGTCCTGCGGGCCGTCTCCACCGACCGCCCGTACGCCACCACCGCCCCCGTCGCCGTCGAGGAGCTGGAGCTGGGGGCGCCCCGCGAGGGCGAGGTCCTGGTGAAGATCGCCGCGGCCTCGCTCTGCCACTCCGACCTCTCCGTCGTCAACGGCGACCGGGTCCGCCCGCTGCCCATGGCGCTCGGCCACGAGGCGGTCGGTGTGGTCGTCGAGGCCGGTCCCGGTGTCCGCCGGGTCACCGCGGGCGACCATGTCGCGCTGGTCTTCGTGCCGAGCTGCGGCTCCTGCGCCGACTGCGCCCAGGGCCGCCCCGCGCTCTGCGCCGCCGCCGCGGCGGCCAACGGCTCCGGCGGACTGCTGCACGGCCCGTCCCTGCTGACCGACGCGGCGGGCGAACGCGTCCACCACCAGCTGGGCGTCTCCGCCTTCGCCGAACACGCCGTCGTCGCCCAGGAATCCCTGGTCCCGATAGCCCGCGACATCCCGTTCGCCGTCGCCTCGATGTTCGGCTGCGCGGTCCTCACCGGCGCCGGTGCGGTCATCAACACCGCGGCGCTGCGCCCGGGCCAGTCCGCCGTCGTCTACGGGCTCGGCGGCGTCGGGCTCTCCGCGGTGCTCGGCGCCCGCGCCGCCGGGGCGTACCCGGTCGTCGCCGTCGACCCGGTCGCCGAGAAGCGTGAACTGGCGCTGCGGCTGGGCGCCTCGCACGCCTACGCCCCCGACGAGGCTCCGGCCGCGATCCGCGAGCTGACCTCGGGCGGCGCGGAGATCGCCGTCGAGGCGGTCGGGTCGCCCGCGGTGATGGCCGCCTGCCTGGACGTGGTCGGCCGCGGCGGCAAGGTCGTCTCGGTGGGGCTGCCCGCCCCCGGCCGTACGCTGGAGGTACCGGCCCTGGCCTTCGCCGGTGAGGGCAAGTCGCTCCTCGGTTCGTACATGGGTGACGCGGTGCCCAGCCGGGACATCCCGCGCTTCCTCGACCTGTGGCGCGCCGGTCTGATGCCGGTCGAGCTGATGCACACCGGCACCCTGCCGCTGACCGGCATCAACGACGCCCTGGAGGAGCTGGCCGCCGGGCGCGCCATCCGCCAGGTCCTCGACACCAACGGTCTGCTGGACGGCTGACCGCCCCCGAACGCGCGCCCGGCACGGTTTCCCCCGAACCTGCCGGGCGCGCTCCTGCCCCCGCCCGGTCGCGGCGCTCCCCGCGACGGCGCACGGTGAGAGGGAGGGGCCGCGCACGGCGGGCCGGGCCGGGCGCCGCCGTGGACCCCGCGCCGAGCCGCGAGGAGGAGGCGCCATGACCGTCCCGCAGCCGCCCGGACCTCCCGGGCCGACCCACCCCGACCCCGTGCCGCCCACCCCCGGCCCGGGCCCCGGCCCGCCCGGTCCGACGCCCGGCCCCGGGCCGGGACCGGTACCCGCACCGGGACCGGATCCCGTGCCCGGCCCCGTCCCGCCGCCCGAGCCCGACCCCGTCCCGCCGCGCCCGGCCCCGCCGACCCCGGGGCCCGCCCCGGGACCGGCCCCCGACCCGGTACCGGCGCCGCACACCCCCTGAGCCGGGCCGCGCGCGCCCTTCCGTATTTCTGGAACGCGTTCTACTGTGCCGCCCACGACCCGATGGCCGACGGCCCGTCAGAAACCGTCGCGCCGCGGGCCGTCGGCGACAGGAACGTACGGACACCGGACGAAGGGCAGGGCCGTGCACCTCGCATACACCCCCGCACAGCAGCGGTTGCGCGCCGAACTGCGCGGCTACTTCGCCGAGCTGATGCCCGAGAACACCTACGCCCAGGACGCCGACCCCGCCGCCCGTAAACGCTTCTACCGCGCCACCGTGCGGCGCCTGGGCGCGGACGGCTGGCTCGGTGTCGGCTGGCCCGAGGAGTACGGCGGCCGGGGCATGACGCCGATGGAACAGTTCCTCTTCTTCGACGAGGCGGCCCAGGCGGGCGTCCCGCTGCCGCTGATGGCGCTCAACACCGTCGGCCCCACCCTCATGCGCTACGGCACCGACGAGCAGAAGGCGTACTTCCTGCCCCGCATCCTCTCCGGCGAGATCGACTTCGCCATCGGCTACAGCGAACCGGACGCCGGTACCGACCTCGCCGCGCTCCGCACCCGCGCCGTCCGCACCGGCGACGAGGACACCGGCCACTACGTCGTCGACGGCCAGAAGATCTGGACCACCAACGGCGACACCGCCGACTGGGTCTGGCTCGCCGTCCGCACCCGCAGCGCCGCCGACGGCACCCCGCCCCACAAGGGCATCACCCTGCTCCTCGTCCCCACCGACGACCCCGGCTACTCCTGCACCCTCATCAACACCCTCGCCTCACACGACACCACCGCCAGCCACTACGACCACATCACCGTGCCCGCCGCCCGCCGCGTCGGCCGGGAGAACGAGGGCTGGCGGATCATCACCAACCAGCTCAACCACGAACGCGTCACCCTCGCCGCCCACGGCACCATGGCCATCCGCGCCCTCCACGACGTCCAGCACTGGGCCGCCACCACCCGCCTCACCGACGGCCGCCGCGTCATCGACCTCGGCTGGGTCCGCACCCGCCTGGCCCGCACCCACACCGCCCTCGACGCGATGAAACTCCTCAACTGGCAGATGGTCGACGCCCTGGAACGCGGAACCCTCACCCCGCAGGACGCCTCCGCCGTCAAGGTCCACGGCTCCGAGGCGCGCCGCGACGCCTACGCCTGGCTGATGGAGATCCTCGCCGCCGCGGGCCCCCTCAAGGACGGCTCCACCGGCGCCGCCCTCCACGGCGACCTGGAACGCGGCTACCGCTCCGCCGTCATCTTCACCTTCGGCGGCGGCAACAACGAGATCCAGCGCGAGATCATCTCCTGGATCGGCCTGGGGATGCCCCGGGTACGGCGGTGAGGCGGTACGCCCGCTGCCCGGCGGTCAGCCACCGACGGACCCGCCGTGGGGTCCGGCCACCGCGCCCCCGACCGGCCCGGAGGGTTCCCGGGCCGCCGGGAGGGTGAGCCGGAAGACGGCGCCCGCGCCCGGGGCGCTCTGTGCCGTGACGGTGCCGCCGTGGGCCTCCGCGAGCTTCCGCACGATCGACAGCCCCAGACCGCTGCCGCCGGTCTGTCGGCTGCGGGACTTCTCGGCGCGCCAGAAACGCTCGAAGACATGCGGGAGTTCGTCCGCCGCGATGCCCGTTCCGGTGTCCGCCACCTCGATCCGTACGGAGCCCTCCGCCGCCCGCGCGCGCAGCGTCACCGTGCCGCCGCGGGGCGTGTGCCGGATCGCGTTGGAGAGCAGATTGCCGGTCATCTGCCGGAGCCGGACCGGGTCCGCGGCCACGGGCGGCACCCCGTCGGCGGTGACGGTCAGCCGCACCCCGCCCGCGTCCGCGTCGGCGCGGTGCGCGGTCGCGGTCTGCGCCAGCGCGTCCGCGACCGCCACCGGCACCTTCGACAGCCGCAGCTCGCCCGCGTCGGCCGCCGACAGATCGCGCAGGTCGTCGATGATGTGCTGCAACAGCAGGGCCTCCTCCAGCACGGAGGCCAGCAGCTCCGCGTCGTTGTCGACAACGCCGTCCTCCGCCGCCTCCAGCCAGCCCCGGATGTTGCTCAGCGGCGTACGCAACTCGTGTGCCACATCGCTGACCATCGCCTTACGGAGCCGCTCCAGCTCCGCGCGCCGCCCGGCCATCGTGTTGAACGCCGCCGACAGCCGCCCGATCTCGTCGCCGCCGACCACCCGCACCTGGGCGGACGCGTCGCCGTCCGCCAGCCGCTGCACCGCGGCGGTCAGCGCCCGCAGCGGACGCACCAGCCGGATGCCCGCCAGGACGGTGACGGCGACGGTCACCAGCAACACCAGCGCCGCGCCCCCGGCGATCCGCGCCTTGTTGGCCGGGGAGAGGGAGAAGAAGGTGGTCGCGGTGCGGGTCGGGGCGGAGACGTAGAGCTGCGCGGCGGGCGCCACGTACGGCGCGAGCTGTTCCGCGCGGCCGGTGGCGAGGCAGGAGGAGACCAGCGGGCCGCCGGACCAGCGGCCGGTGGCGGCCGGTCGCCCCTCGCCGTCCAGCGTGAGGGTGGTGGCGTGCGCGCCGCGGTGGGCGAGACAGGTGTTGACGAGGGTGTTGAGCGCACCGAGCGCCTTCCGCTCGGTGGGCGTCGGCCCGCCGCCGAGGGCCGGGGTGGTGCAGGCGGGGGCGGCGCTGGTGGCCGGGGGCACCAGCCGGGGCCGTCCGCTCGGCAACCGTTCGACACGGGCGTCGGTGCCGCCGGTCCGGTGCAGACAGCTCCGAAGGCGCGCGGCGAGGCTGTCCAGGGCGGTGCGTTCGTCCGGGGGCAGCAGGAACGGGCCCACCGCCCGCGCGTCGATCCGGTCGCCCGCCGCGCCGGGCAGCAGGTCGGGGTCGACGGCGAGCGGGTCGATGACGGCGGTGGGTTTGGCGGGCGGCCGGAACGGTACGCCGGGCTCCGGGTCGGAGTCGGCGACCGGCCGCGACCCGCCGCGGGCGGTCAGCACGATGCGGTGGCCGGTCCGGCGGGCGAGCGCGGCGACCGTGGCGTCCGCGTCCGACCAGTCCGGGTGCCGGGCCGCGTAGCCGAGCAGCGCGTCGTACGTCCGGGCGTCGTCGGCCAGCGCCTGACCCTGCTCCTGCCGGATGGCGACCGCCGTCATCCGGACGACGACATACGCGGTGGCCGCGACCGAGCAGACGGAGACGACCACGGAGACGGCCAGCAGCCGCAGCAGCAGACTGCGGCGCAGCGCCCTCGGCGCACGGCGCCAACGGGCCGGCGGGCGCACCGGGTCCCCCTCCGTGGCGCCGCCCCGGCGCCCGGCCCGGTCAGCGCCCACGGCGGGTGTCCCGGCGGCCGTCGGCGGGCGGCTCCTCGTCGACGAGCTTGTAGCCGACGCCGTAGACCGTCAGGAGGCGGCGGGCGTCGCGGGGGTCCTCCTCGATCTTCTTGCGGAGGTTCATGACGTGGACGTCGACGGTCCGGGCGGTGATGTAGCGGTCGACGCCGTGCAGCCGCTCCAGGATCTGCGCCCGGGTGAAGACCTGCCCCGGCCGCGACGCCAACACCTCCAGCAGCCGGAACTCGCCCGGTGTGCAGTGGATCCGGCGGCCGTGGGCCCACACCTCGTGGCGTCCGGGGTCCACGGTCAGCGGCCCGGACCGCAGTACGGGGTCCGGCGCGGGCGCGGGCGCCGCCGGGCCGCCGCCCGTCCGGCCGCCGCGCCGCAGCAGCGACCGGGCGCGGGCCATCAGCTCCCGCGGGCTGAACGGTTTCGTCAGATAGTCGTCGGCGCCCAGGTCCAGGCCGAGCAGCAGATCGTCCTCGGTGGAACGGGCGGTCAGCATCATCACCGGCAGGGCGGCCAGCTCCGGCTCCGCGCGTACGATCCGGCACACGTCGAGGCCGTCGATGTGCGGCATCATCACGTCGAGGATCAGCAGCTCCGGTGGCCGCCGCCGGAGTTGGGCGAGCGCCGTCGGCCCGTCGTGCACGACGACCACGTCATGGCCCTCGTGCTCCAGGTAGCGGCGGACCAGATCCGCCTGTTTCGCGTCGTCCTCGGCGACGACCACATGCGCGCACATGCGGTGAGTCTAGGAACGCCGCACCCCGCACCGGGCCACCGGAGCGGGCCGCAACCGGTACACCACGGGTTCCTGACAGCTTTCTGACAATCCGTCGCGCCGCCGGGCGGCAGCCCGCACCGGGGGCGCGGCGCGCCCGTCACCCGCGCTCCCCGCCCGGCGTTGTCCCGTCGAGCGGTCCCCGTGGACGGGCCGCGTACGGCGGTTTCCAGGAGGTGTGGCACGGATGACGGAGAGTGCTGGGGGGACGGGGCCCGCCATGCGGCCCGTGGTGTGGGAGACCTACGGGCCGGAGGATCTGGGCGGACAGCCGATCTTCGGCGGCGGGTTCATCAACTTCGGGTACTGGCGCGGCATCGACCTGGACCGCCCGCTCGGCGAGGCGGAGCGGGTCCGCAGCCAGGAGGACCTCTACCGGCACGTCCTGGACGCCGCCGCGCCGCGGCCCGGCGCGCGGGTGCTGGAGGTGGGCTGCGGGCTGGGCACGGGATGTGTGGTGATGCTGCGGGAGTACGGGTGCGCCGTCACCGGTATGGACATCCATCCGCAGCAGCTGAGCCGGGCGCGCGCCGCCCATGCGGAGGTGCTGCGGGCGGAGCCGGGGCGGCTGCGGTTCGTCCGGGGCGCCGCGGAGCGGATGCCGTGCGGGGACGGCGAGTTCGACGTGGTGGTGAGCGTGGAGGCGGCGCAGCACTTCCCGGACCTCGGCGCCTTCGCCGCGCAGACCGCGCGGGTGCTGCGGCCCGGCGGCCGGGTGGCGGTCGCCGGGTTCTTCACCGTGGACGAGGCGCCGGACCGCCCCGACCGCCTCGCCCGGCTGCTGGAGACCTTCGACAGCGGACTGGACATCGCCCGGCCGGTACGCGCCCTCACCGACGCGTTCGCGGACGCCGGGCTCGCCGGGGTGTCGGCGGCGTCGATCGGACGGTACGTCTGGCCGGGCTGGGACCGCTGGCTCGCCCGCTGGTGGGCCCCGGACACCTGGCCGCGGAACTTTCTGCGCGCCTATCAGGAAGGGATCCTGGACTATTACCTCGTCACGGCGGACCGGCCGCGGTAGGGGCGCGGGGCGCCCGGACCCCGCGGGCGGGCGCCCCGCCGCCGCACCCCGGCGCGCGGTGGCTCCCGGTGGGCGGGCCGCGGCGATAGCCTCGCCCGGGGCGGCCCGGAGCGCCGCCACCGGCAGGCCGCGGGCCGGGGCCGGGAGCGGCACACAGGAGGAGCGGACACCGTGGCGGACGAAGCGAACGAGACCCCGGACAGCACCGCCGTACGGGTCGCCCTCTGGCGGGCGCTGCACGTCCGGGCGGACGCGGCGCCCCCGGTCCTGCACGACGAGACCGGGCTGCAACTGGCCGACCCGGAGGACGGGTGGGAGCGGCGCGGCGACATGGATCTCCACGGCACCGGCGGGTTCCGCGCCGCCGTCGTCGCCCGCGCCCGCTTCGTCGAGGATCTCGTCACCGACCGGCTCGCCGACGGCGTCGGCCAGTACGTCATCCTCGGCGCCGGGCTCGACACCTTCGCCCAGCGCCGCCCGGAGACCGCCGACCGGCTGCGGATCTTCGAGATCGACCAGCCGGGCACCCAGGCGTGGAAGCGGCGCCGCCTCGACGCGCTCGGATACGGCGTCCCGGACCGGCTGCGGTTGGTGCCGGTCGACTTCGAGGCGGGCGACGACTGGTGGGCGCGGCTGGTCGACGCGGGCTTCGACCCCGCCCGGCCCGCCGTCGTCGCCTGCACCGGCGTCACCATGTACCTCACCGAGGAGGCCGTCACGGCGACCCTGCACCGCCTCGCCGGGCTCGCCCCGGGCTCGACGCTCGCCCTGACGTTCCTGCTGCCCACCGAACTCCTCGACGCCGCCGACCGCCCCGCGCTGGAGGCCACCGCGCCGCAGGCGGCGGCTGCCGGAACGCCGTTCCGCAGCTTCTTCACCCCGGAGCGGATGCTCGCGGCGGCCCGGGAGGCCGGTTTCCGGGAGGTCCGCCATGTGGCCGGAACCGCGCTCGGCGCCCGCTACTTCGCCGACCGGCCCGACGGCCTCCGCCCGTCCAGCGGCGAGGACTTCCTGGTGGCCACGGTCTGACGGCCACGCCCGGCCCCGGGAGCGCGGCGGGCGCCCGGGCGGGGCTCCGCCGAGGCGCGGCCCCCCGGCGGACGGACCCGCCCGCCGGTCCGTCCGCCGGTGGGCCGTCCGTTACTCCGCGCTCACCCGGTACAGCGCCGTCGCGTGCGGCGCCAGCGTGGTGGCGGTGAGGGGGCCGGTGGTGCGGGTGGTGCGGCCGGTGGTCAGATCGCGGACCCGGTAGGAGTGTGCGGCGGGCAGTCCGGCGGCGGTCGCCGTGGTGGACACCGTGCGGGGCGTGTCACCGGAGTTGAACAGCGCCACGGCCCGGTCGCCGCCGCGCAGCGGCTTCGCCAGCACCGCCGTCTCCTCGTCGTGGTGCACCAACTCGCCCTGGACGCCCAGTGGGTCCTGGTCGACGGCGATGATCTCCTTGTTGCCGAGGACCCGCAGCGCGGCGGGGGAGAGGCGGGTGAGATCGGTGCTGGAGATCAGCGGCGCGGCCATCACCGCCCACAGCGCCATCTGGCTGTGGATCTCCGTCTCGGTCAGCCCCGAGTCACCGGCCAGCAGGAAGTCCGGGTCGTTCCACCGGCCCGGCCGCTGCAACGCCGCCAACTGCGCGTTGTAGTCGAAGTTGTAGCGGATCGAGGACCACTTCGCGGCCGGGGTGTGCTTCTCCACCGCGATGTCCCGCCCCTCCCGCCAGAGGTTGCCGACCTCCCCGGACCAGCCGATGACCCGGTGCCAGAGCGCATCGCCCTCGTACTGGAAGTACGCCGGGGCGGAGACCGAGAAGGCGATCGGGCGGCCGGTGGCGCGCAGCGCCCGGCTCATCTGCCGGTAGACGTCGTGGTAGGTCTCCTCCTTGGTGCGGCCCGCCGCCGTCGGCACGTTGCAGCCGTCGAACTTCAGGTAGTCGACCTTCCAGCTGGCGAAGAGATCGGCGTCCTGCTGGAAGTGGCCGAGGCTGCCCGGGTACTTCTCGCAGGTCAGCGTCCCGGCGTCACCGTAGATGCCGTACTTCAGGCCCATCCGGTGCAACTCCCGCCCGATGTACGCCATGCCGTGCGGGAACTTCGCCGGATCGGGCACCAACTCGCCGCTCTTCCCTCTCTCCTTGAGCGTCCAGCAGTCGTCGACGGTGACGGTGTCGTACCCCTTCGCCGCCAGCCCGGTGCGGACCAGCGCCCGGGCGTTGTCGAGGATCACCTTCTCGCTGACGTCGCACATGTAGTACGACCAGTTGTTCCAGCCCATCGGCGGGGTCGGCGTCAGATCGGGGTACCGCTCCGCGCTGTGCCGGGCGGCGGGCGCCGGATCGGCGGACGCCGGGGCGGTGGCCGCGAGCAGGCCGGTCGTGCAGACCGCCGCGGCGGTCAGCGCGACGGCGGCACGGCCGGGACGGGAAACCGGAGGAATACGCACAGGGCACCTCACGAGGGACGAAGCGGGGCGGGGACGGCCGGAGGCTAGGACCGCACCGGAGGCCGGTCAAGACACCCCGCCGCACGCTGACGGGGATTCAGCCGCCGGAGCCGCCGCACCGTCCGCGCGGGGCACGGGGGTACGAGGGCGTCCGGGACGCCGCCCGCCACCCGACCCGCGCTGAACTGACGCCACGTCAGAAAACCTCTTCCCTCCTCCGCCCCCCTGCGGCATCCTGCGCCCATGCAGACCGAGCTGAGCACCACGCTGGGCGTCGAGCACGCCGTCTTCGGGTTCACCCCGTTCCCCGCGGTCGCCGCCGCCATCACCCGCGCCGGTGGCTTCGGCGTCCTCGGCGCGGTCCGCTACACCGCGCCCGACGAACTCGCCCGCGACCTGGAGTGGATGACGGCGCACACCGACGGCCTGCCGTACGGGCTCGACGTCGTCATGCCCGCCCGCAAGGTCGAAGGCGTCACCGAGGCCGAGGTCGAGGCGATGATCCCGGACGGCCACCGCGACTACGTCGCACGGATCCTCGCCGAGCACGACGTCCCGCCGCTGCCCGAGGGCGAGACGTCCGGCTGGCGGATCACCGGCTGGATGGAGGAGGTCGCCCGCAGCCAGCTGGACGTGGCCTTCGACCACCCGATCAAACTCCTCGCCAACGCCCTCGGCTCCCCGCCGCCCGACGTCATCGCCCGCGCCCACGACCGCGGCATCCGCGTCGCCGCCCTGGCCGGAAGCCCCCGCCACGCCCGCCACCACCGCGACGCCGGGATCGACATCGTCGTCGCCCAGGGGTACGAGGCCGGTGGGCACACCGGGGAGATCGCCACGATGGTGCTCACCCCCGAGGTCGTCGCCGCCGTCGACCCGCTGCCGGTGCTCGCCGCCGGAGGCATCGGCACCGGCGAACAGATCGCCGCCGGGCTCGCCCTCGGCGCCCAGGGCGTCTGGCTCGGTTCGCTCTGGCTCACCACCGAGGAGGCCGAACTCCACTCCCGGCGGCTGACCGCCAAACTCCTCGCCGCCGGACCCGGCGACACCGTCCGCTCCCGCGCCCTGACCGGCAAACCCGCCCGCCAGCTGCGCACCGCCTGGACCGACGCCTGGGACGCCGCGGACGGCCCCGGCCCCCTCCCGATGCCCCTCCAGGGCCTGCTGGTCGCCGAGGCCACCTCCCGTATCCAGCGCCACGGCATCGACCCGCTGCTGGGCACGCCGGTCGGCCAGATCGTCGGCCGGATGAACAGCGAACGCAGCGTCCAGGCCGTCTGCGACGACCTCACCCGCGGCTTCGAGAAGGCCGTCGACCGCATCAACCGCATCGCGGGCCGCGCCTGACCGCCGCGCCCGCCGAGGAGGCAGCACGATGACGGACCACCCCGCACCGCCCACCGGCTTCTGGGCCCAGGCCACCGCCGACCCGGACCGCACCGTCCTGATCGCCCCCGACGGCGAGGAGTGGACCGCGGGCCGCCTGCACGCCGCGGGCAACCGCCTCGTCCACGGGCTGCGCGCCGCCGGACTCACCCGCGGCGACGCCTTCGCCGCCGTCCTCCCCAACGGCGTCGAGTTCCTGACCGCGTATCTCGCCGCCTCCCAGGCCGGTTTCTACTTCGTCCCCGTCAACCACCACCTGGTCGGGCCCGAGATCGCCTGGATCGTCGCGGACTCCGGGGCGAAGGTGCTGCTCACCCACGAACGGTTCGCCGACGCGGCCCGCGCCGCCGCCGACGAGGCCGCTCTGCCCGCCGGACGCCGCTACGCGATCGGCGCCGCCGAGGGGTTCCGCCCCTACGCCGACCTCCTCGACGGACAACCGGACACCCCGCCCGCCGACCGCACCCTGGGCTGGGTCATGAACTACACCTCCGGCACCACCGGCCGCCCCCGCGGCATCCGCCGCCCGCTGCCCGGCACGCCGCCGGAGGAGACCCATCTCGGCGGTTTCCTCGGGATCTTCGGCATCCGGCCGTTCGACGGCAATGTCCATCTGGTCTGCTCGCCGCTCTACCACACGGCCGTCCTCCAGTTCGCCGGTGCCTCCCTGCACCTCGGCCACCGGCTGGTCCTGATGGACCGCTGGACACCCGAGGAGATGCTGCGCCTGATCGACACCCACCGCGCCACCCACACCCATATGGTCCCCACCCAGTTCCACCGGCTGCTGGCGCTGCCCGAGGAGGTCCGCGCCCGGTACGACGTGTCGTCGATGCGGCACGCCATCCACGGGGCGGCGCCCTGCCCCGACCATGTCAAACGCGCCATGATCGACTGGTGGGGGAGCTGCGTCGAGGAGTACTACGCGGCGAGCGAGGGCGGCGGCGCGTTCGCCACCGCCGACGACTGGCTCAAGAAGCCCGGCACCGTCGGCAAAGCGTGGCCGATCAGCGAACTTGCCGTCCTCGACGACGACGGCAACCCCCTGCCCCCGGGCGAACTCGGCACCGTCTACCTGAAGATGCGCACCGGCGGCTTCCGCTACCACAAGGACGACGCCAAGACCCGGAAGAACCGCGTCGGCGACTTCTTCACCGTGGGTGACCTGGGCTGTCTCGACGAGGACGGCTATCTCTTCCTCCGCGACCGCAAGATCGACATGATCATCTCCGGCGGCGTCAACATCTACCCCGCCGAGATCGAATCCGTCCTCCTCGCCCACCCCGCCGTCGCCGACGCCGCCGCCTTCGGCATCCCGCACGACGACTGGGGCGAGGAGGTCAAGGCCGTCGTCGAACCGGCCGAGGGCCACGAGGCCGGAGCCGAACTCGCCGCCTCCGTCCTGGAGTTCTGCACCGGACGACTGGCCGGATACAAACTCCCCAAGTCCGTCGACTTCGTCCCCGCCATGCCCCGCGACCCCAACGGCAAGCTCTACAAGCGACGGCTGCGCGCACCGTACTGGGAGGACACCCCCTAGGGGTTCCCCGGCCGGGCGAACGCGGCCCGCAGCCGCCCGCCGTTCACCAGCGCGACCACCCCGGCCAGCAGCACCCCGCACCCGGCCTGTTCCCACCGCAACCAGACCGGGAACGCCCCGGGCAGCGCCACGATCACCACGACGGCCACCAGCATCGCCCCGGAGGCCAGCCGCAGCCGCAGGAACGCCCGCCGGTGCCCGCGGGCGGCCCCCGCGGCGAAGGACGCCATCAGCAACGAGGTGGCGGCCACGATGATCACCCGTGTCCACACGGCACCGTTCACCGCCACCGGATCGTGGCGCAGCACCACGGCGGCGCCGAGCGTGAGCACCCCGAGGACGACGTACCAGCCGACGAGCTGCCGGGTGCGGCGCAACCGCCGCCGCACCTCCGGCTCCCGCAGGATCTCCCCGTCCACCCCACCGGTCCGTGGACCCGTCCTGACCATGTGTTCCTCCCCTTCCCCGGCGGCTGCCGCGCCGTCCGGACCGTCCCCGCGGGCCGACCGTGGCCGCCTCCCACGGGCCGTCCCAGCATCCGGCGCGCGTCCCACCGGGACATCCGCCGCCGGGACGAGCCGACCCCCGGCCGCACCCGGGGGCGAGGCGGCGCGGCCCCTTAAGGGACCGGCCCGCCGAACCCGCCCCGACGGGCCGGAGTGGGGCGGAATCCCGGCGGTACCGCCTGCTCGGACGAGGGGGAACGGCCCGGGCGCACCCGTAGGGGACGTGGCCCGGTCCCCGGCGCGCGGCGGGCGGGCGTGCGCCGGGCGGTGGCGCCTCTGCCGGGTGCCTTGACCGGGCCGGGGACGGGGCCGAGGATCGCGCCATGACGGCAGCGCGGAGCAACACGGTCGACGGAGTCCTGCGGCGCAGCGCCCGGCGGGTGCCCGGGCGGACGGCGGTCCGCTACGCCGACCGCGCCTGGACCTACCGGGCACTGGACGAGGCGGTGACCGCGGCGGCACACGTACTGCGCGGCCTCGGCCTCACCCCGGGCGACCGGGTCGCCGCCTACGGACGCAACTCCGACGCGTACCTCATCGGCTTCCTGGCCTGCTCGCGCGCGGGGCTGGTGCACGTCCCCGTCAACCACGCCCTCACCGGCGAGGACCTGCGCTACGTCCTCGACCAGTCCGGCAGCTCCCTCGTCCTGACCGACCCCGCCCTCGCCGCCCGGCTCCCGGCGGAACTCCCCGCCCTGCCGCTGCGCGACGCCCCGGACGGACTCCTCGCCCGCCTCGCGGCGGCGCCGGGGACGGACCTGGACGACCTCCCCGGGGACGACGGCGACGCGCTCGCCCAGCTCCTGTACACCTCCGGGACCACCGCGCTCCCCAAGGGCGCGATGATGACGCACCGCGCCCTGGTGCACGCGTACACCAGCGCCGTCATCGCCCTCGACCTGACGGAGAGCGACCGGCCGCTGCACGCGCTGCCGCTCTACCACTCGGCGCAGATGCATGTCTTCCTGCTGCCCTATCTGGCGGTCGGCGCGGAGAACACCCTCGTGGACGGGCCCGCCGCCGAACAGCTCTTCTCCCTGATGGAGACCGGCCGGGTGGACAGCCTGTTCGCGCCGCCCACGGTGTGGATCGGCCTCTCCCGCCACCCCGACTTCGCCGTCCGCGACCTCCGCGGGCTGCGCAAGGCGTACTACGGCGCGTCGATCATGCCCGTACCGGTCCTGGAGCAACTCCGCTCCCGGCTGCCCGCGCTCGCCTTCTACAACTGCTTCGGACAGACCGAGATCGGCCCGCTCGCCACCGTCCTCGGCCCCGGGGAGCACGCCGGACGGATGGACTCCTGCGGCCGCCCGGTGCTCTTCGTCGAGGCGAAGGTGGTCGACGCGGACGGCCGTGAGCTGCCGGACGGCGAGCGCGGCGAGATCGTCTACCGCTCCCCGCAGCTGTGCAGCGGCTACTGGGACAAGCCGCAGGAGACCGCCGAGGCGTTCCGCGACGGCTGGTTCCACTCCGGTGACCTGGCGGTACGCGACGCCGACGGCTACTTCACCGTCGTCGACCGGGTCAAGGACGTCATCAACTCCGGCGGGGTGCTGGTCGCCTCCCGCCAGGTCGAGGACGCGCTCTACGCCCATCCGCAGGTGGCGGAGGTCGCGGTGATCGGGCTGCCCGACGAGCGGTGGATCGAGGCGGTCACCGCCGTCGTCGTCCGCACACCCGCGGCAGACGCGGACGCGCCGGTCGGGGAGCGGGAGCTGATCGACGCGGCACGGGCCCGGCTCGCCGGGTTCAAGGTGCCCAAGCGGGTCGTGTTCGTCGACGCGCTGCCCCGCAACGCCAGCGGCAAGATCCTCAAACGCGAGCTGCGCGCCCGCCTCGCCGCCGGCTGACCGGCGCCGCCGACCCGCCGGACGCCCGCGCCGAGCGGCGGGCGCGGGCGGAGATCGCGGGCCACCGCGTGTACGGAGGGCGACTGTCAGTGCCCCCTGCCATGCTGGGAACCGGTCGAAATCCCGCGTGCGGTGACGGTGCGTCATCGCCGCGCGGGAGCCGGCCACGGTCGCCGTGTGCCGCGTCACGGCGCGCCGACCGCAGCGCCGTCCCGGCACCGCACAGCCACCCGTCCGCGCAAGGCGAAGGACCTCGGAGGACCCATGCTGACCACCGACTACGCACCGGGCATGCCCAACTGGATCGACCTCGGCACCACCGACACCGACGCCGCCGTCGCGTTCTACTCCGCCGTCTTCGGCTGGACGCACCGGTCCGCGGGGCCCGAGGCCGGAGGCTACGGCTTCTTCCAGCTCGACGGGCGGACCGTCGGCGCGATCGGCCCGCTGACCGAGGAGGGCGCCACCCCGTCCTGGACCGTCTACTTCCACACCGCCGACGCGGAGGCCACCGCCCGCGCCGTCGAGGCGGCCGGGGGAGCGGTGCGGATGGCGCCGGGCGATGTCTTCACCGCCGGACGGATGGCCGCCTTCACCGACCCGACCGGCGCCGACTTCGGCGTCTGGCAGCCCCGGGAGAACCCCGGTCTCCAGGCCGTCATGGCGCCCGACACGCTCTGCTGGACGGAGCTGTACACCAGCGACACCGCCGCGGCCAGGGAGTTCTACCGCACGGTCTTCTCCTGGACGTACCAGGACATGCCGATGGGCGACGGCCCGGTCTACGGCATCGTCTCCGCGGCGGGCGGCGGCACCGGCGCGGACACCAGCCAGGGCGGCGTCCTACAGCTCCCGAAGGAGCATCTGGACGCCGGTGCGGTCTCCGAATGGCATCCGTACTTCGGCGTCACCGACTGCGACGCCACCTTCGAGATGGCCACGGAGCTGGGCGCCCGTGTGCAGATCCCGCCCATGGACATCCCGCGCGTCGGCCGCGTCGCCGCGGTCCAGGACCCGTGGGGCGCGCCGTTCGCCCTGATCAAGGGGGACCCGACGATGGAGTGAGCGGGCACGCCGGGGCGGTCGGCGGGACCGGCCGTGGCGGGGCCGCCGCCCACGTCCGCCCCGCCCACGTCACCCCTGCCGCGTCACCCCGCCCGCGTCATGCCACCCGGGTGGCCGTGCCCAGCAGGGCCACCGCCGGAAGGGCCACGAAGCCGTCGCCCACCGCATGGGCGGCCACCTTCCGGTCGTAGGCCCGGCGGACCGCCGTGCGGGAGGCGTCGTCGAGATGCCGGAGGACGGTGGCGGCCACCGGCGTACCGGTGGTGATGTCGTGCCACCACTGGCCGGGATCGACGCGGTGCAGCAGCTGCGACCGCTCCACATCGGCGTCCCCGAACCCGGCCGCGTCCAGCAACCGGCAGAAGGCGGCAGGCCGTTCGGTGGCGTCGTACCCGGCGAGGAACGGTGCGGCCTCGGGCGCCTCGGCGGGCCGGTCCACCCCCGACTCCGTCAGCGCCTCCCCGAACAGCGCCAGCGCCCGCATCGCCTCCTGGTCCCAGCAGGACAGCGCGGCCCGGCCGCCGGGCGCCAGCACCCGGTGCACCTCCGCGAGGCCCGCGGCCGGGTCCCCGAGGTGGTGGATGACGAAGTTGCCGGTCACGGCGGTGAACTCGCCGTCCGCGAACGGCAGCGCGTCCAGCAGGGCGACCCGCACGTCGAGCCCGGGATGCGCGGCCTTCGCGAGCGCGGCCATCTCCGGGGAGGCGTCCACCGCCGTCACCTCCGCGCCCCGCCGCAGCGCCGCGGCCGCCACCGGACCGGGACCGCATCCCACGTCCAGCAGCCGGGTGCCGGGCCCGACGCCCGCCGCGTCCAGCAACGGCGCGACGAACCGGGCGGTGAGCCGGGCGAAGCCCTCGCGGTACGCATCGCTGCGCCCGGCCCAACCCTCCCGCTCGAACCGGTCGAACGACTCCGCGTCCCAGGTGGTCATGGCCGCTCCCGCCTCTCCTCGATGGCCGTTCATCGTGGCAGCCGGGGCGCCCGGACGACCAGCGGCCACCTCCCGGAACCGGCCGGACGGAACACCGCCCGGCCGGGCCCGACGCCCCGTAAGCTCATCGGCCCGGGCCGCGTACGGCCGCCCGTTGCGGCGCCGAGCGCTCCCGGAGCGCCCGATACGAGAAAGGCCGAAAGGTGCAGCCGACCCCCGTGATCCGACGCCTCCTGCCCGCCGCCGCGTGTGCGGCGCTCCTGCTCACCGGGGCGGGCGGGGCACACGCCGCCACCGCCACGGCGGGGGCGCACCCCGCCCCGTCGCACGCCGCCCCGGCCCCGGGCGCACCCTCCGCGGCGACGCCCACCGGCGAGGCGGCCGCCCGCTCCCCGTACCGTCACCTGAGGCCGCTCGCCGCGCTCTCCGCCGAGCGGGCCGCCCTCGGTGATCTGGTGGCGGCCGCCAAGTGGGGCACCGGTGCGCCGATCGACGATCCGGTGCGGGAGCAGGAGGTGCTGGACGCCGTCGCGGCGCAGGCCACGCGGCTCGGCGCCGACCCGGAGGCCACCCGGCGGATCTTCCGCGACCAGATCGAGGCCAGCAAGGTGGTGCAGCGCGGTCTGTACCGCCGCTGGACGGCGGACCCGGCGCGGGCCCCGCAGGAGCGGCCCGACCTGGCAGTGGTCCGCGCCGAGATCAACCGCGTCAACGCCGCCCTGGTCCGCGCCGTCGCCGCCTCCCCCGAGGCCCGCTCCGCGCCGTACTGCCCGGTGGTCCTGGGCGCCGCCGCCGACCGGGTGCGGTACGAGCGGCGGCTGGACGCCCTGCACACCCGGGCGTTGGGGCGCGCGGTCCGGTCGGTGTGCGGGGGCTGAGGGCCCGTCGCCTCCTCAGCCCGCGTCGCCGCCGCCCGCCGCCACCGCCTTCGCCCACCGGTAGTCCGCCTTGCCGCTCGGTGACCGCTGGATCTGATCGGTGAGGACCACCGTGCGGGGGACCTTGTACCCGGCGAGGCGGGAGCGGCAGTGGGCGCGTACCGCCTCGGTGTCCAGCGGGGCGGCGCCGGGGCGGAGTTGGACGACGGCGGCGACGCGGCTGCCCCAGTGCGGGTCCGGTACGCCCGCCACCAGCGCGTCGTAGACGTCCGGATGGGCCTTGAGGGCCTGTTCGACCTCCTCCGGGTAGATCTTCTCGCCGCCGGAGTTGATGCACTGCGAGCCACGGCCCAGGACCGTGACCACGCCGTCCGCGTCGACGGTGGCCATGTCGCCGAGCAGCACCCAGCGGTCGCCGTCCGCCTCGAAGAACGTCTCGGCGCTCTTGGCCGGATCGTTGTGGTAGCCCAGCGGGACATGGCCGCGCAGCGCGATCCGGCCCACCTCGCCCGGGGCGACCGGCCGCCGGGTCGCCGGATCGACCACCGCGGTACGGGGGTTGACCCGCACCCGGAAGCCCCGGTCGGGCCCGGAGTCGTCGGTCGCCGTGCCGTTGAAGCCGGACTCCGACGAGCCGAAGTTGTTGAGCAGCATCGCCTGCGGCACCAGCGCGGTGAACTGCGCGCGGACCGTGTCCGACAGCACCGCGCCGGAGCTGGAGACGCTGAACAGCGAGGAGCAGTCGGTGCCGCGCAGCGGACCGGCCAGCGCGTCGGTCAGCGGGCGCAGCATCGCGTCGCCGACCAGCGAGACGCTGGTGACCTTCTCCCGCGCCACGGTCCGCAGCACCTCCTCGGGCACGAACTTGCGGTGCAGGACGACCTTCTGGCCGAAGTGGAAGGCGATGAACGCGGTCAGCGTGGAGGTGCCGTGCATCAGCGGCGGCGTCGGGAAGAACACGATGCCGTCACCTCCGGCCGCCACCCGCTCCGCGACCTCCTCCGGGCGCCGCACCGGCTCGCCCGTGGGGGCGCCGCCGCCCATCCCGGAGAAGAACAGGTCCTCGTGGCGCCAGACGACGCCCTTGGGCATCCCGGTGGTGCCGCCGGTGTAGATGATGAACCGGTCGTCGGCGGAGCGCGGCGCGAACCCGCGCCCCGGCGCCCCCGCCGCCTCCGCGTCCGCGAGCGCCACCGGCACCGGATCCGGCACCGGCGCGCCCCGGGGCGCCTGCCCGACCCGTACGAGATGGCGGAGCCGGGGCGCGTGCGGGGCGGCGGTGGCGACCCGGGCGCTGAACTCGCCGTCGAAGACCAGCGCCACCAGGTCCGCGTCCCGGTAGAGATAGGCCAACTCGTCCTCGACGTACCGGTAGTTGACGTTCACCGGTGTGGCGCGGATCTTCAGGCAGGCGTAGAGGGTCTGGAGGTACTCGACGCCGTTGTAGAGGTGGAGCCCGACGTGGTCGCCGGGGCGGACGCCGCGGTCGGCGAGGTGATGGGCGAGGCGGTTGGCGGTGCGGTCCAGCTCCGCGTAGGTCAGCCGCCGTTCGGCGCCGCTGCCCGGATGGTCGACGTACACCAGCGCCTCGCGGTCGGGGACCGCGTCGACGATCGATTCGAAGAGGTCGGCCAGGTTGTACTCCACGTCTCCTCCAGACCGTGCCGGACGGCGGCTCGGCGGCCATTAGAGCGGGGCCCGCGACAGCAGGGAAGGGCTCCGGCGAAGAAAACTGACTGAGTGTCAGAAAACTCTTGAAGTCGCCGTACCGCTCCTGCACCCTGTTCGGTGCGTGGCGCCCGGGCCCCGCCCGGCGTGCGGCGTCCGGGCGAACCACGGACTTCGCGGACGCGCCCGGCGTCCACAGACGGGAGGACGGACATGGGCGGGACGGAACATCTCACCGTGCACCGCGAGGGGGCGACCCTGGTGCTCACCCTCGACCGGCCGGAGGCGAAGAACGCGCTGTCGCTGCCGATGCTGGTCGGCCTCCACGACGGCTGGCTCGCCGCCGACGAGGACGACACGGTCCGCTCGATCGTGCTCACCGGCGCGGGCGGCACCTTCTGCGCCGGTATGGACCTCAAGGCCCTCGCCGGAGACGGCATGGCCGGTGACCACTACCGCGAACGGCTCCGGGAAGACCCCGACCTGCACTGGAAGGCGATGCTGCGCCACCACCGCCCCCGCAAACCGGTGATCGCCGCGGTCGAGGGGCACTGCGTCGCCGGGGGCACCGAGATCCTCCAGGGCACCGACATCCGGGTCGCGGGGGAGAGCGCCGTCTTCGGCCTCTTCGAGGTCGCCCGGGGCCTCTTCCCGATCGGCGGCTCCACCGTCCGCCTGCCGCGCCAGATCCCGCGCACCCACGCCCTGGAGATGCTGCTCACCGGCCGCCCGTACCCGGCGTCCGAGGCCGCCCGGATCGGGCTGATCGGCCATGTCGTCCCCGACGGCGGGGCGCTGGACAAGGCCCTGGAGATCGCCGAACGGATCAACGCCTGCGGTCCGCTCGCCGTGGAGGCGGTCAAGGCATCCGTCCACGAGGCCGCCGACCTGTCCGAGGCCGACGGGCTCGCCGCCGAACTCGCCCGGGGCTGGCCGGTCTTCGACACCGCCGACGCCAAGGAGGGCGCCCGGGCCTTCGCCGAGAAACGCCCGCCCGTCTTCCGGCGCGCCTGACCCGCGCACCGGACCACCCCTCGCGCCCGGCGCGCGTCCGATCGCCGGGGGCGCACCGTGCACCCCGCGCGCCCCGGCCACGCGCCCACCCAAGGAGTCCGCATGCCAGAGGTCACGCCCGAGCCCACCGCGCCACCCGCCGCACCGGAGGACGTCCTCACCGCGCCCCTCGTCGTGGAATTCCCCTTCACCCGGTCGCTCGGCCCCGTCCGCGGCGCCTTCCTGACCGGACTGCGCGAACGCACCGTCCTCGGCATCCGGGCCACCGACGGCCGCGTCGTCGTCCCGCCCACCGAGTACGACCCGGAGACCGGCGAGGAGCTGAGCACGCTCGTCGAGGTCGCCCCCACCGGCACCGTCACCACCTGGGCCTGGAACCCGACCCCGCGCCGCGGCCAGCCGCTCGCCACCCCCTTCGCCTGGGTCCTGGTCCGCCTCGACGGCGCCGACACCGCCCTGCTGCACGCCCTGGACGCGCCCGGGCCGGACGCCGTCCGCACCGGGATGCGGGTCCGCGTCCGCTGGGCCGCCGACCGCACCGGCGCCATCACCGACCTCGCCTGCTTCGTCCCGGACGACGCCCCCGCCCCGGAGACCGCCGAACCGGCGCCCCACCACGGCGCGTTCGACGACCCGGTCACCGGGATCACCGTCCCCGCCCGGCTCGACTACACCTACGCACCCGGCCGCGCCCAGACCCGCTATCTGCGGGCCCTCGGCGACCGCCGCACCCTCGGCGAGCGCTGCCCGGTCTGCCGCAAGGTCTACGTCCCGCCCCGCGGCGCCTGCCCCACCTGCGGCGTCGCCACCGCCGAACAGGTCGAGGTCGGCCCCCGCGGCACCGTCACCACCTTCTGCATCGTCAACATCAAGGCCCGCAACCTCGACATCGAGGTGCCCTACGTCTACGCCCACATCGCCCTCGACGGCGCCGGACTGCCGCTCCACGCCCGCATCGGCGGCATCCCGTACGACCAGGTCCGCATGGGGCTGCGCGTCGAACCGGTCTGGCGCGACGGCAGCCGCTACCCCGACCACTACCGGCCCACCGGCGAACCCGACGCCGACTACGACAGCTACAAGGAGCTGATCTGATGCCGGGCCCGATCCGCGACATCGCCGTCGTCGCCTTCGCCCAGAGCGACCATGTGGCCGACAGCAGCGCGGTCTCCGAGGCCGAGATGGTGCTGCCCGTCCTCCACGACGTCCTCGACCGCACCGGCCTCAAGGCCCGCGACACCGGCTTCGTCTGCTCCGGCTCCTCCGACTACCTCGCCGGTCGCGCCTTCTCCTTCACCATGGCCCTCGACGCCGTCGGCGCCTGGCCGCCGCTCTCCGAGTCCCATGTCGAGATGGACGGCGCCTGGGCGCTGTACGAGGCCTGGGTCGCCCTCCTCACCGGCGAGGCCGACACCGCCCTCGTCTACGCCTACGGCAAGTCCTCCCCGGGCGATCTGCGTGAGGTCCTCACCCGCCAACTCGACCCGTACCACCTCGCCCCGCTGTGGCCGGACTCCATCGCCCTCGCCGCCCTCCAGGCCCAGGCCCTCCTGGACGCGGGCCTGACCTGCGAGGACGAGCTGGCCGCCGTCGCCGCCCGGTCCCGCACCGCCGCCGCCGACAACCCGCACGCCCAACTGCGCGGCCCCCGCCCGCAGGGCGACCACGTCGTCGCCCCGCTGCGCCGCGGCGACTGCGCACCCGTCGGCGACGGCGCCGCCGCCGTCGTCCTCGCCGCCGGGGACCGCGCCCGCGCCCTCTGCGACCGGCCCGCCTGGATCCGCGGCCTCGACCACCGCGTCGAGGCCCACTCCCTCGGCGTCCGCGACCTCACCGCCTCACCCTCCACCCGCCTCGCCGCCGAACGCGCCGGAGCCTTCGACCGCCCCGTCGACCTCGCCGAACTGCACGCCCCCTTCACCTCCCAGGAGATCGTGCTGCGCCGCGCCCTGGACCTGGGGGACGGCGTCGACGTCAACCCCTCCGGCGGCGCGCTCGCCGCCAACCCCGTGATGGCCACCGGCCTGATCCGCATCGGCGAGGCCGCCGCCCGTATCCAGCGCGGCGAAAGCCACCGGGCCCTCGCCCACGCCACCTCCGGTCCCTGTCTGCAACAGAACCTCGTCGCCGTCCTGGAGGGGGAGTCATGAGCAAGGAGCCCGTGGCCGTCGTCGGCATCGGTCAGACCGCGCACGTCGCCGCCCGCCGCGACGTCTCGCTCGCCGGACTCGTCCGGGAGGCCGCCCGCCGCGCCCTCGACGACGCCGCCCTCGACTGGCGCGACATCGACGCCGTCGTCATCGGCAAGGCCCCCGACTTCTTCGAGGGCGTGATGATGCCGGAGCTGTTCCTCGCCGACGCGCTGGGCGCCGTCGGCAAACCCCTGCTCCGGGTGCACACCGCGGGCTCGGTCGGCGGCTCCACCGCGCTGGTCGCCGCCAAACTCGTCGCCGCCCGCGTCCACCGCACCGTCCTCACCCTCGCCTTCGAGAAACAGTCCGAGTCCAACGCCATGTGGGGCCTGTCCCTGCCGATCCCCTTCCAGCAGCCGCTGCTCGCCGGGGCGGGCGGCTTCTTCGCCCCGCACGTACGCGCCTATCTGCGCCGCAGCAAGGCCCCCGACCACATCGGCTCCCTCGTCGCGTACAAGGACCGCCGCAACGCGCTGAAGAACCCCTACGCCCACCTCCACGAGGTGGACCTCACCCTGGAGAAGGTGCGGTCCTCGCCCATGCTGTGGGACCCCATCCGCTACTCCGAGACCTGCCCCTCCTCCGACGGTGCCTGCGCGATGGTCCTCACCGACACCGCCGGCGCCGCCCGCTCCCCGCACCCTCCGGCGTGGCTGCACGGCGGCGCCATGCGCAGCGAACCCACCCTCTTCGCCGGGAAGGACTTCGTCTCCCCACGCGCCGGGCGCGACTGCGCCGCCGACGTCTACCGCCAGTCCGGCATCACCGACCCGCGCCGCGAGATCGACGCCGTCGAGATGTACGTCCCGTTCTCCTGGTACGAGCCGATGTGGCTGGAGAACCTCGGCTTCGCCGCCGAGGGCGAGGGCTGGAGACTCACCGAGTCCGGCGCCACCGCCCTCGACGGCGATCTGCCCGTCAACCCCTCCGGCGGCGTCCTGTCCACCAACCCGATCGGCGCCTCCGGCATGCTCCGCTTCGCCGAGGCGGCCCTCCAGGTACGCGGCCGGGCGGGCGAGCACCAGATCGACGGGGCCCGCCGCGCCCTGGGCCACGCCTACGGCGGCGGGGCGCAGTTCTTCTCGATGTGGCTGGTGGGCGCCGACCGGCCGGAGTGACCCGGACCGGACGGCGCCCCGTCGGGAGCGCTACCGCGGCGCGGCGGCGTGCGGCCGGTCGGCGGGACGGTCCGGCAGCGGGATCTTCTGCGCCAACCTGTCGCCCTCGACGTCCAGATCGGGCAGCAGCCGGTCGAGCCACGCGGGCAGCCACCAGGCCCGCTCCCGGGCGAGGGCCATGGTGGCCGGGATGAGCGTCAGCCGGATGACGAAGGCATCGATGACGATGCCGACGGCGAGCGCGAAGCCGATCTGCTTGATCATGGGATCGGGGTTGACGACGAATCCGGCGAAGACCGCGACCATGATGGTGGCGGCGGCCACGACGACGGACGCGGCGCGGGAGAACCCGGCGCGGGTGGCCCCGTGCGCGTCCGCGCCGTGGACGTGCGCCTCCCGCATGGAGGTGACCAGGAACATCTGGTAGTCCATGGCGAGCCCGTAGAGCACGCCGGTGATGAGGACGGGCAGCAGGCTCACCACGGGCGCGGTGGCGTCCAGCCCGATCAGGCCCTGCAACCACCCCCACTGGAAGACCGCCGTGGTGACGCCGAAGGTCGCCCCGATGCTCAGCAGGAAGCCGAGCGTCGCCATCAGCGGCACCAGCACCGACCGGAAGACCAGCAGCAGGACGATCAGGGAGAGCCCCAGCACGGTGGCCAGATAGACGGGCAGGACGTCGGTGAGCCGGTCCGACATGTCGAGGGCGAGCGCGGTGAAGCCGCTGACGCCCAGGGTGGTGCCGCTGTCCGCGCCGATCCGCCCGCTCCGGTGGCGCACCTCGGTGACGAAGTCCTCGGTGGCGCCGTCGTTGGGGCCGCTCGCCGGGACGAGCGCGAGGACCGCCGTGCTCCCGGCGGGGTCCATCCCGGCCAGCGACACCGACCGGGCGCCCTCGATCTTCCCGAGGTCGGCGGTGAGCGTGGCGAGCGCCGCGGGGGTGAGCGGACGCGTGGCGTCGGCGGGGTGCACGGCGATCATCAGCGGACCGTTGTACCCGCGCCCGAAGGCGTCGCTGACCAACTCGTAGCTCCGGCGCTGTGCGGTGTCCCCGTTGTAGCCGGCGCCCGAGGGCAGCCCCGACCGCATGTCGGCGGCGGGCAGCGCCAGTACGACGGGGATCAGCAGGGCGGCGGCGAGCGCCGGGTACCTGCGCCGGACCAGCCCCGCCGCCCACCGCGGCGTCCACGGCCGCCGGGTGGCCTCGGCGGACCGCGGCGCCCGGCCGCGCGCCGGGCGGATGCGTTCCTTGACGAGGCCCAGCAGCGCGGGCAGCAGTGTCAGGGCGAGCAGCACGGCGATCGCGACGGTGGCCGCGGCGACCACGGCCATGGTGCTGAGCAGGGTGATCCCCACGACCAGCAGGCTGGTCAGGGCGATGACGACGGTGCTTCCGGCGAAGAACACCGCACTGCCGGCGGTACCGATCGCCCGCGCCGCCGCCTCGTGCGCGTCGGGCCCGTCGTCGAGGATCAGCCTGCGCTGCCGGACGATGACGAAGAGCGCGTAGTCGATGCCCACGGCCAGCCCCAGCATCAGGGCGAGGACCGCGGTCAGCGAGTGGATCTCGAAGACCCCGGAGAGCGCGAACGCCCCGCCGACCCCGACCGAGACCCCGGTCAGGGCGACGACCAGCGGCAGTCCGGCCGCCACGACCGACCCCAGGGTGACCAGCAGGACGAGCGCCGCCACCCCGACGCCGACGACCTCCCCGACGCCGACCACTTCGGGCAGCTGCATCATCGACCCCGACGGCAGCACGTCCAGCCCGCCGGGCGCGGCCTGCTGCCGGGCGGCGTCGACGGTGTCCTCGACGGTCCCGGCGGGGAGTTCGAAGATCTGCTTGTCGAACTGGAACTGCAGCAGCGCCGCGGAGCCGTCGGCGGACACCGCGACACCGGGCACCGGCTCGCCGCGCACCAGGAGCGGCACCGGCGCCTTCCCTGCGGAGGGATGCGGAGCGGCCCGGTCCACCGCCGCCCGGGCCTGGAGCAGCGCGCTCCGGCTGCCCTTGGCGGCCTCCTCGGCGAGGGTGGTGCGCGGGTCGACGACATGGTCGTGGCGGTGGACCGCGTCCACGGCCGCCAGCAGCGCGCCGCGGGTCCGCCCGTCACCGATCCGGGTGCCGTCCGGCGCCCGGAAGACCAGCATGCCCTGCCCGCCGGACGCCTCCGGCAGGGACGTGGACAGGTCGTCGATGACCCGCTGGGCCGGGGTGCCGTCGATACGCACCTCGTTGCTGATCTTGATCGGGTTGGCCGCCAGCAGCCCGGCGACGGCGGCCACCACGGCCAGCCAGCCCCCGATCACGTACCAGGGCCTGCCGTAGGCCCACCGGCCCAGCCGGTACAGCAGAACGGACACCGCTCTCTCCTCGTCTCCGGTCGCCGTGCGTCCGGGCAGGGGCGCAAAGCGAGAGTCCACTCTCGAAACGAGAGGAGGCTACCAAAGTGATAGTGAACTATCACCGGATGATCCGGCGGGTAGTCTTCGTCGCCAGAGCAGGAAAGGAGTGGCAGATGGCCACCAACGGCGACCGCGCCCCGCGGCGCAGAGTGGACGCACGCTCCACCGTCGAGCGGATCACCGCCGCCGGACGGACCGTCCTGGGCAGGGGCGACGGCTCCCTCGAACAGATCGCGGCCGAGGCGGGCGTGGGCATCGCCACGCTCTACCGCCACTTCCCCAACCGCGAGGCCGTCGTCCGCGCCGTCCTCGACGACCTCCTCGACACCGAGCTGCCGCCGCTCGTCGCGCACGCCACCGACGCCCCCGAACCCCGGCAGGCGCTCCAGGAGATCGCCACCCACCTCCTCGACCGGATCATCGAGGAGAAGGGGCTGGTCACCTTCGTCAGCAACTTCGCCGACGTCGCCGTCGACGTCCTCCAGCGCTTCGGCCGGTCACTCACCCCGCTGCTGCTCGCCGCCCAGGAGCAGGGCGGGATCCGCAAGGACCTCACCCCGGAGGACATCCCGCGCTTCCTGGTGATGGCCGTGGCCGGGCTCGCCGTCCCGGGCACCGCGCCCGCGGTCCGGACCCGCTACCTCACCCTGATGTTCGACGGCCTGAACCCCGCCCATGCGACGCCCCTGCCCCCGCTGGACCCCGGCGAGGACGACCTGCGCACCGCGGTCGACCACATCGCCCGCGGCTGACGCGACAACCGCTCCCCGGGCCGTCCGCCGTCACGGCCAGAGCAGACCCGCCGTCCAGCTCTCGCCGCCGGGCCCGTACGCGAGCCGGGTGTGACGGCGACCCCGGGAGCCCTGCCGGAACTCCGGGTGCGCGGCGAACCGCCAGCCGTCCGGACCGAGGTTCTTGAGGATCAGCATCCGCGCCGACGGGCGGCCCCGGCATCGGCCGCGGACACCGTCCCCCGCCCCTGCGCACGGGCCCCACCGGGACGGCCGCCCGCCCGCGGCCCGGCCCCGCGCCCGCCCGCCGGGCCCCCGCCGCTGGGTCCGCCGACCGCCGTCCGGGCACGTACGATGGCGGCATGTCCTTCCTCCGCCGCCGCAGCGCAGCCACGCCCGCCGGGCCTGACTTCGACGTCCTCGCCATGGATCCCGGGGACTGGCCGGGCAACCTCGGAGCCGGGCTGCTGCCCGCCCCCGACGGCACCTGCCAGGGCGTCTTCCTCCGCTACGACCTGTTCGGCGGCCGCGGCCCCGCGATGGTCATCGGAAACCTCCCGGAGGGTTCCCCGGCCCGCGAGCTGGCCGACGGCGAGGTCCCCTTCGAGGTCGCCCAGCTGCTCGCGGCGCTCGGCAACGACGAGCCGGTCGAGGTCGTCGAGAGCGAGGACACCCCCGTCATGCACGAGGACAACCTCCTCATCGTCAAGCGCATCAAGTGTTCCGAAAGCCGCGTCTCCTGCGTCCAGTTCGACCGCAGCGACGGCGTGCTGGTCACCATCGCCAGCTGGGACCGCCCGATCACCGACGACCTCTACGCCCTCCTCAAGCCGCTGCCGGCCGAACTCTTCCAGCAGCACTGACGCGCGCGGGGCCGGGCAGCGTCACCACTACCCGGCCCCGCGCCCGCAGCGGCCGGTTACCGCCGCACGTCCACATCCGCGGCCCGCACATACCCGATCCGGTGCCCGACCTGGATCACGTAGTAGCGGTCCGCGCCCCGGACGACGGCGTGGGTGGCCGGGTCGTAGCCGGAAGCGGAGAAGTAGTCCCCGAGCAGCGACCCGCCGGTGGCGTACCGCTCCCCGGCGTGCAGCTGGTACGGCAGCGGTGAGACCTCCTGCACCGGCACCCCCGCCGGATACGCCGCCTTCTCCGGGTACGCCCGCCCGTAGACCGGGATCGTCGCCCGCCCCGCCTTCGGCGTCACCGTGGCGCCCGACGTGCGGAAGGCCGTGGGGTGCTTCGCCGGGTTCTCGAACCACGCCCGCTGCCCCAGGTACCAGATCGCCGTCCAGCCGCCCCGCTGCCCGGCGAACGCGAACCGCTGACCGGTGCTGGCCCGCGCCCCCAGATCGTTGACGTCGGTCGTCGAGGGAGCGCCGTCCGGCCGCAGCCCGACATCCTTGACCAGCGCCGCGTCCGCGCTCGGCGCCACCCGCAGCCGCACCGCCTCCGAGCCGTGCGCGGCACACGGCTCGCCCGCCTTCTCGCACCCCGTGTACGGCGGCTTGTTCGTCGCGTAGTCCGGCCGGATGGTGACGACATCGCCCGCCGCCCGCTTCTGCGCCGCGAACGGCTTGCCCAGCAGCGTGAAGTAGTGCGCCCAGTCCCAGTACGGACCGGGGTCGGTGTGCATCCCCGGGATCGTCGAGGTCGTCGTCCCCGGCACGTTGTCGTGGCCCAGGATGTGCTGCCGGTCCAGCGGCACCCCGTACTTCCTGCTCAGATACGTCACCAGCCGCGCCGAGCTGCGGTACATCGCCTCCGTGTACCAGGCGTCGGGAGCGGTCAGGAACCCTTCGTGTTCGATACCGATGGAGTGGGAGTTGATGTACCAGTTCCCCGCCTGCCAGGCGACGTCCTTCGTCGGCACATGCTGGGCGATCAGCCCGTCGGACGAGCGCACCGTGTAGTGCCACGACACATACGTCGGATCCTGGACCAGCTTCAGCGACGTCTCCCACGACCCCTCGGTGTCATGGATGACGATCGTGTCGACCTTGAGATCCTTCGGCCGGTCGGCCTTGTCGTGGTTCCCGTAGTCGCCGTCCCCGAACTTCTCGTACGGCGCCGGGACCGACTCGCACGCCACCGACGCCGGGCACTCGGGCCGCGCCGCCGGGGCGAGGGCCTGCCGGACCGCCGCGGCGATACGTTTCGCCTGCGCGGCGTCGGGACGCAGCCCGGGCGCCGCCGCCAGCGTCACCCGCTGGCCCGCGTCCGTGGTCCGGGCCTGACCGCGCCGGAGCGTGTCGAAGACCTCGTCGGCGAAGGCCCGCCCGCCGGACGCGTCGCCCGCCCCGGCGTACCGCGCCACCGCCGCGTACCAACCGGCCGGACCGGCGTCACGCGCCGCCCCCAGCGACCGCTGCTCCGCGGCGAGCAGCGCCGCACCGCCGAGGATGTTCGCCGCCGGATCGCTGCGCAGCCTCGCCGCCGGGATACCGGTCAGCTCGGCCGCCCGGGGCAGCGTCCGCAACCTGGCGGGCAGTTCGGCGGGGAGCGTCCGCGGAGCGGCGGCCCGGCGACCGGCCGCGACCGGCCGCGCCGCATCGCCCCGCGGGTCGTCGTCCGCCTCGCTGTGCGCCGCCACCCGGGCCACCACCGCCCGGGCGTCCGTCAGATGCATCGGGCCGTACCCGCCGTCCACACTGGGCGCCCCGGCGTGCGCGTCCCAGCGGGACTCCAGGTAGGAGACGCCCAACAGCACATCGGCCGGTACGTGGTAGCGGGCCGCGGCCTCGGTGAAGGCCCGCTGGAGGGTGTCCGCCGCGGGCTCGGCGGCGCCCGCCGGACCGGTCGCCGACACCAGCGGGAGCAGCAGCGCCCCGGCGGCGAGGGCCGTCGCGGTGCGGACGGCCGGGCGGGAGGTGCGTCGCCCGCCCTCCGGATCGGCGCTCCGGAATCTTCGCAGTCTTCGCAAGGCAACCTCCTGGGACCGGCCCCGGCCGGGGCGTTGTGACGGGTGATGCGCAGACGTCCGAACGGGACGGGACTCGACCCGTGAGCCCCGACCGGCCTAGAGGTATCGGCTGCCCGACGATCCGTCAATCACCTGGCCACCGCGGAATTTCGCATGTCAGCGCGGTACGGAGCGAGTCTTCCCGGGATCGGCCCACGGCCTGCGAGGCGTCAGTGGAATGGACCAGTGACGGCCCGGAAGAGGGCGCGGCCACCGGTCCCGCCACGCCGCGCCCACACCCCGGCACGACGGAGGGCGGCGCATCCGTCGCTCCGGATGCGCCGCCCTCCGCTTCACCGCTCAGCGGGTGCCGACCGCCGCCCGCACCGCCCGCCGGGCCATCTGGGCGTCGTCGTGCAGCCGCCGCAGCAACAGCCGCTGCTCCTCGCCCGCCGACAGCACGCCGGGCACACCCCCCACCGGGGTGCCCTCCGGCACCGGCTCCCGCATCGTGCGCTGCACCGCGCTCTCGTACCGCTGGATCTCCCGCGTCAGCACCAGCATCAGATTGACCAGGAACGCGTCCCGCGCCGCCGGGCCCGACGCCTGGGCCAGCTGGCTGATCTGACGGCGCGCCGCCGGAGCCTCGCCGAGCTGCGCCCACAGCGTCGCCAGGTCGTAGCCGGGGAGGTACCACCCGGCGCTGTCCCAGTCGAGCAGCACCGGGCCCATCGGCGACAGCAGGACGTTGTTCAGCAGCGCGTCGCCGTGCGAGAACTGCCCCTGGACGTGCGGGATGCCACGCAGCAGCTTCCGCAGGTCGCCCAGGTCCCGGTCGGTCAGCAGCCCCAACTCGTGGTAGCGCGCCATCCGGCGGCCGTAGTCCAGCGGGGCGTCGAAGAGCCCGGGTGGCGGCTGCCAGAGGTTGATCCGGCAGATCGCGCCCAGCGCCGCCCGCACGTCCCCGCGGGCCGGAGCCTCGGAGGGGTGGCGCTGGAGGGCGGCGACGCGGCCCGGCATCCGCTCCACCACCAGCGTGCAGTTGTCGGGATCGGCGGCGACCAGCCGCGGCACCCGCACCGGGGGACGGTGCCGGACGAACGCCCGGTACGCCACTATTTCCTGCCGGAACCGCTCGACCCAGGTGGGGGAGTGGTCCAGTAAACACTTCGCGACCGCCGTGGTCCGCCCCGTCGTGCCCACCAGCAGCACCGACCGGCCGCCGCGCCGCAGCACCTGGACCGGATGGAACTCCGGACAGATGCGGTGCACGGCGGCGACGGCGGCGCGCAGCGGGGCGCCCTGGGGGCCGGACAGATCGAGCCGTCCGCTCAGCGGCTGGGCGACCGCGCCCGCCCGCCGGACCCGGCCACCCGCGAGCCCGGGCACCATCCCCGCACCGGCGGCCGGATCGGGGTACGGCCGGCCGTTCGCGGGCTGGTGACGGTACGTCCGGGTGGGGGCGGTCACGGCGGACGATGCTGCGTACATGGGTGAGACGGATCCCTTCGTGCGCCGACGAGTGGTGCGCTCCCGGCCCGGTGGCGGGAGCCCGCCGTACGGACCTCGTGCAGAAGGCCGGTTCGGCGTGCCCCTGGAGCAGGGCGCGCACCCTGGGGAATGCGGCCTGGCCACCGGGCCGGGGGCGGCACGTCTACACAACACACCGGCGCGGGTGGCAGACCATGTGGCGCACCCTGGCGAACCCCTGGCGAATGCTCGCGGCCCATGTCAACGGCGGTTACTGTCAACGCAGTCGAGGAACCTGGGGGCTTGACGTGGGCAGGGAGCCGAACACCCGTCTCGCGGACCTTTTCGGACTGGCCGGCTGGTCCAAGGGCGAACTGGCGAGGGCGGTCAACCGGCAGGCGGCGGCCATGGGCCATCCGCAGCTGGCGACCGACACCTCGCGGGTCCGGCGCTGGATCGACATGGGAGAGACCCCCAGAGATCCGGTGCCGAAGGTGCTCGCCTCCCTGTTCACCGAGCGCCTCGGCCGTGTCGTAACCACCGAGGATCTCGGGTTCGCCCGGAGCGGCCGTACGGGGAGGCGGCAGTCCGACGACGGGCTGCCGTGGGCTCCCGAGCGGACCGCCGCGGTCCTCACGGAATTCACGGGAATGGACCTCATGCTCAACCGACGCGGTCTGGTGGGCGCGGGCGCGGCGCTCGCCGCGGGCTCCGCGCTGACCGGCGCCATGGACAACTGGCTGCACACCGACCCGGCTCCGCGGCCCGACGCCGCGGCACACCCCGATCCCCTCACCTCCTCCGGCTTCGAACCGTCCCACCGCTACGACCAGATCGGCCTCGACCGCTACGAGGCGGCGCCCGTCGGCTCCCAGGAGATCGACGCGCTGGAACGCTCCGTGGAGGTCTTCCGCGCCTGGGACGCCGCCCGCGGCGGCGGACTCCAGCGCAAGGCCGTGGTGGGCCAGCTCAACGAGGTCGGCGGCATGCTCGCCTACCGCCACCCCGACCACCTCCAGCGCAGGCTCTGGGGCGTGGCGGCCAACCTCGCCGTGCTGGCCGGCTGGATGTCCCACGACGTGGGTCTGGAGCCCACGGCGCAGAAGTACTTCGTCATCGCCGCGCACGCCGCACGGGAGGGCGGCGACCGGCCGCGCGCCGGTGAGGCGCTCTCCCGCGCCGCCCGCCAGATGGTCCACCTGGGCCGCCCGGACGACGCGCTCGACCTGATGCAGCTGGCCTCCTCCGGCTCCGGCGAACAGGCGCTGCCCCGCACCCGCGCCATGCTCCGCACCATCGAGGCATGGGCCCATGCGGCGAAGGGCAACGGCCACGCCGTCCGCCGCACCCTGTGCGAGGCCGAGGAGCTGTTCGTCTCCGACAAGGGCGATGTGCCGCCGCCCAGTTGGATGCAGATGTTCGACGAGGCCGATCTGCACGGCATGGAGGCGCTGGCCTACCGCACCCTCGCCGACCACGACCCGTCGGCCGCCGGTCTCGCGCAGAGCCACGCCAAACAGGCCCTGCAACTACGGGAGTCCGGCCGCCGCCGGTCGCAGATCTTCGACTACCTCTCGATGGCGTCGGCCTGCTTCATCGGCGACGACCCCGAACAGGCCGACCGCTACGCCCGGTTGGCGCTGGCCGCCATCGGCGAGAACTCCTCGCACCGCACCTGGGACCGGCTCCGCGAGATGTACCGCCTCGCCGGGCAGTACTCCGGCAACGACCGGATCAAGGAGCTGCGGGCGGAGATCGACGAGGTGATGCCCAAACCCCGCGGCCGGGCGAAGGTCCCGGCCCCGGCGACGGCGTTCGACACCCGGCTCGGCACCACCAGCTTCTCGGTCTGAGCCGATGCCGTACGCCCCCGACACCGGTGCGGCCGACCCGGTCCGTACGCACCGGAGCAGACCGACGGCCGGGAGGGGCGGTGTGACCGGGCCGCCGGATCCGGTCACCGCATCCCGGCCCTCCCGGCCGGTCGTTCCCGCTCGGCTCAGCTGACCCGCGCGATCAGCAGACAGGCGTCGTCCTCCCGCGTGGCACCGTCGAACTCCTCGACGGCGAGCCGGACGCACTCCTGGGCGTCCCGTGCCGCGGTGAAACGCGGCGCCAGGGAGAGCAGCCGCTCGGCCGCCTCGTGGGCCGCGTCCGGACCGTGTGTCCGGCGCGGCAGCAGACCGTCGGTGTGCAGCACCAGCAGATCGCCGGGGATCAGCCGCTCGGTGCGCTGACCGTAGGAGGAGTTGGCGGTCGCGCCGAGGAGGACGCCCTCCGGCGGGTCCAGCGCGCGCCCCGTGCCGCCGCGGAAGAGCAGCGGCGCGGGGTGCCCGGCCTGGGCCCACTCCAGCTCCCGGGTGGCCGGGTCGAACCGGGCGCAGACGGCGCTGCCGAGCGCGGGCTGGGCGGCGGAGTCCAGGAGTTGGTTGAGGAAGCCCATCAGCGGCCCGGGGCGGTGCCCGGCCACCGCCATCCCGCGCAGCGCGCCCAGCACCATCGCCATCCCGGACGTCGCGCTGGCGCCGTGTCCGGTCAGATCGCCGACGCTCAACAGTGTGGTGGCGTCGGGGAGCGGCAGGGCGTCGAACCAGTCGCCGCCGATCAGGGCGCTGGTGGCGGCGGGGAGGTAGTGCCCGGCGAGATCGAGGGCGACCGGGCCGCCCTGCGGGAAGCGGAGCGGACCGCGCCACGGCGGCAGCACGGCCTCCTGCAACTCGACCGCGAGCCGGTGCTCGGTCCGTGCCGCATGGCGCCTGCGCTGGAGCGAGTCGCGGCTCTCCCGCACCGCCCGCTCACTGCGCCGTACCTCGCTGACGTCCCGCAGCACCGCCCACATGCACGCCGTCGAGCCGTCCGCGTCCAGCACCGGCTCACCGGTCATGTGGACCGTCCGCACCCGGGCGTCGGGGCGGACGACGCGGAACTCGCCGTCGATGGGGCGGCCGTCCACCAGACAGTCGGTGACCATCGTGGCCAGATGTTGCTGGTCTTCGGCGAAAACCAGCGCGGGCAGCTCGTCGAGGGTCAGCGGCCCCTCGGACGGCTCCCGGCCCAGGATGGTGAACAGCTCCTCGGACCAGCTGACCTCATCCGTGAGGAGATTCCACTCCGCGCTGCCCACCCGGCTCAGCAGCGAACCGTGCGGCGGCTCCTCCTCGGCGGACGGCGCGAGCGGCCCGGCGTACGCGGCGCCGTCGGTCTCCTCCGGGGGCAGGCCCTCTCTGAGCTGGTCGAGATGGCCGCCGACGTCGTCGAGGTGGTGGACGGCGAGGTCGCACAGCGCGCGCTGCCAGCGCAGCTGCGGATCGACGGTCACGTCGTCGGTCGCCGAGGACCCGCGTACGGCGTCGAGGCCACCGCGCAGCCGGCGGGCCTGGCTGATCAGGGCCTCGACCGTGTCACGCGGTGGCTGGGCGGACGGACGGTCCGCGAAGAGGGGGGACGGCATCGATTCTCCGAGATATGGCGGCGCCGGCCACGGCGGTCCTGTCCTGGCCGACAGAGCGCGCCCGGGGGCTGGTGTGAGGGCCGGGTAACGACTCTTGCACAGGCTGCGACGGTCTGTAAGTGATTTGGCATGACCCGGGACGGCGTTGCGGTCGGCATATGCCCGCGGAACTCCGTGGGCACCACCGGCCGAATCGGCGGAATGACAGATTCCAAGCTAGGCTGCGCCCGCCGTCGCGCTGCCGCGCCCACCGATCCACGCTGGGAACGACGCATACGGCCCGCGGTCACCGGCAAGAATGCCGGTCGGCGGAAATCCCGTTGCCAGCCCGTCCCCCGCACCGGATGCTGACCTCATGTTCGATCCAGACATAGCGCCCAGTGGCACCCTGCTCGGCCTCCTGCAGCGAGGCCGCGGCGACGGGACCCTGCACGCCCTCGCGGCGCCACGGGCCGAGGCGCTCGCGGCGCTCGACGACTGCGTGCTGCGCGATGCCCGCCGCGACTGGCAGGTGGAGAACCGCTCCCTCTACTACGCGCGCCTCTACATGCAGCTCGACGGCGGACTCGACGCGATCGAACGACACCTCTTCCATCCGGACGACGGCGTCGACACCACCGAGGAGCGCACCGGCCTCGCCCTCGCCGTCCTCGGCCACCTCGCCGCCTACGGCCGCGACGCCGCCCGCCTGCTGCTGCGCGGGTACGCCGCGACCGGCAGCAACTGGCGCTGGGCCCTGGACGAGCTGGCGCTCCGCGACGACGACGCGGGTCTGGCCGCCCTCGCCCCCGCCGTGCTCGCCCGCTTCCCCGCCACCGCCGAGGGCGACGCCGCGCTGGCCGCCGCCGTCCGCGACGCCTTCGAACCCCACCCCTGGCGGCTGTGGGCCGAGGACCCGCGCTACGCGGCGCGCCTGGCCGCCGCCGGGGAGCAGGGCTCCTTCGACCGCTGGCAGCGGCAGCTGCGCCCGCGCGGGCCGCGGCCCGGCTGGAGCGTGGCGGAGGTGCTGCGCTGGGCCGAGGAGGGCGCGCCGGGCGCCGAGGAGCAGCGGTATCTCGCCGCCGCCCGCTGCCTGGGCGCCGTCGCCGGGCCCGAGGACCGTCCCGCCCTGCTGGACGCGGCCCGCAGCGGCCCGGACGCGGCCCGCAGCGGCCCGGACGCGGCCCGCGCCGCCGTCCTGCACCACCTCGCCGAACGCGGCGACCCCGCCGCCCTCGATCTCGTCGAGGCCACCGTCGGCGGTCCCGACGCGGGCGAGGTGCCCGTCACCGCCGCGCTCGCCGCCTTCGCCCGGATGCCCGCCACCGACGCCGTCCTCGGCCGCGCCCGCGGCTGGGCCCGCCGCGACGACCGGCTGGGCGCCGCCGCTGCCGCCGTCCTCGCCCGCCGCGGTGACGCCCGCGACGCCGGGGTGGTGCTCGCCGCGCTGCGCCGTACGGTCCGTGCCGACGGGCCCGACGCCGGTGCGCTGTGGGAGCTGGTCGACGGCGTCGGGCGGCTCGGCGTCGGCTGCGCGGCGCCCGTGTTGCGCCACGTCTACCGTGAGACGGCCTCCTCCGAGCTGCGCGGGCGGACCGCCGCCGCGCTCGCCGTGACCGACCCCGGGTTCGCCGCCGGGTTCGCCGTGGAGTGCCTCTGGGACTGTGAGGAGACCACCCGGGAGCTGGCCGCCCGGCACGCTGCGACCGGTGACGACCGGGTCGTCGAACAGCTCCGCAGGCTCGCCGCCGATCCGGCCGAGGAGGCCGAGGTGCAGACCGCCGTCCGCAGCCGGTTCGGGCCGGACGCCTCACCGGTCTGAGGGACGGCCGACGCCCGGGCGGCACGGCCCCCGGCGCGCGCCCGTACCGCCCCGGTCCGTACGACGGGATCCGTACGAGGGGATCGGTACGGCCCGGTCCGTACGGCCGGTCCGTGCCCCGGGTCAGTCCAGCGCGAAGCGGCCCGGGGTCGGGGCGGCCGGTGGGCGTGGGGCGGCGGGTGCCGCGGCGGTCGGGGCTTCCCCGGGCGGGCCGTACGCCTCGTCGTCGCTCTCCGAATCCGACGCCCCGCCCGGTGCCGCGGTGATGTTTTCGCCCTTGCGGGGGATGCCGCCGCGTTCGTTGCGGCGCTTGATCGAGTCCTGGAGGGTGTTCGGGTTCTCCAGCAGCGGCAGTCCGAGACCGGGCGCGGAGGCGCCGGTCGCGGCGCGGTAGACGTTGCGGGCGAAGGTGGTGCAGTTGAAACGCGCCAGGTTGTAGGGGTGGTTCTTGTTGGCGCGGATGTACTCCTTCGCCTTCTCGAACTGTTCCCGCGTCAGCTCCGCGGTGAATTTGGAGGTGGCGGCCCCCGGGTCGTCGAGGTTCTGCTTGACCTCGCCCCGCACCGTCTTCAGCGGGGTGTTGCGCGGGAACTCCTCGGCGGGGAAGAAGCCGTAGGACTTCCACTCCTCGAACCCGTTCTCGGCCTTGTAGAGGGCGACCCAGGCATGGCCGAAACCGCCGGTCCAGTAGTCGAGGCGGTTGGTGCGGCTGTTCTTGTTCGACTGGAGCTGGATCCGGTACCGCGGGGTGTTCTCCTCGGTCTCGGACTCCGCCCGCTGCACCGGGCGCGGCGCGAGCGCGCGGACGGTGGCGGCGTTCCCGGCGCGGCGCTGGAGCGCCCGCACCCCGGCGGGCGTGAGGGGCACCGGGCCCCCGGGGCGCGGCGCCGGGCGCGGGGCCGCCGGAACCCGTGGGGCGGGGCTGCGGTCCGGCGCGGTACCGGCCGCACCGCGGTCCTGTCGAGTGAACACGGCTGCTCCTGGAGGCATGGCGTCGGGACGTGTGGGGCGCCCCCGCAGTCTCCGCACCCCGCGCCCCGCCGGTCCAGGTCCGTGAGGGCAGCGCCGGGGGCACCGTCGGGGCGCCGGAGGGGAGGGCGGAGGCGGTCGCGGGCTGCCCGCGGGGACGGGACCGGGGCCGTCCGCGGCTCCCGGGCGCCACGCCCCGACGCCCCCTGGTGCGTCCCGTCCCCGCTGTCACAATGGCCGGATGACCGGACGCTGGGAGTTCTGGATCGACCGCGGGGGCACCTTCACCGACGTCATCGGCCGGCGGCCGGACGGTCGGCTGGTCACCGCGAAACTGCTCTCGCACCACCCCGAGCGCTACCGCGACGCGGCCGTCGAGGGCATCCGGCGGATGCTGGGGCTCGCGCCGGGGGAGCCGGTGCCCGCCGAGCGGGTCGCCGTCGTCAAGATGGGCACCACCGTCGCCACCAACGCCCTGCTGGAGCGGACCGGCGAGCCGACCGTCCTCCTCGTCACCGAGGGCTTCCGCGACGCCCTGCGCATCGCCTACCAGAACCGCCCCCGGATCTTCGACCGGCACATCGTGCTGCCCGAGCCGCTGTACGACCGGGTGATCGAGGTGCCCGAGCGGCTGGACGCGCACGGCGAGGTGGTGCGGCCGCTGGAGACCGCGGCGCTCCGCGCCGAGCTGGCCCGCGCCCGCGCCGACGGGCTGCGCGCCGCCGCCGTCGTCCTGCTGCACGGCTACCGCCACCCCGCCCACGAGAAGGCCGTCGCCGCCCTCGCCGCCGACGCGGGATTCCCGCAGGTCAGCTGCTCGCACGAGGTCAGCCCGCTGATGAAGCTGGTGCCGCGCGGCGACACCACCGTCGTCGACGCGTACCTCTCGCCGGTGCTGCGCCGCTACGTCGACGAGGTGGCCGCCCAACTCCCCGGCATCCGGCTGATGTTCCTGCAGTCCAACGGCGGGCTGCGGCGGGCCGCGCACTTCCGGGGGAAGGACGCGGTGCTCTCCGGTCCGGCCGGTGGCGTCGTCGGTATGGTCCGCTCCGCCGCCGAGGCGGGGCCCGGACACGACCGGGTCATCGGCTTCGACATGGGCGGCACCTCCACCGATGTCTCGCACTACGCGGGCGAGTTCGAGCGGGTTCTCGACAGCGAGGTGGCCGGGGTGCGGATGCGCGCGCCGATGATGAACATCCACACGGTGGCCGCCGGGGGTGGCTCCGTCCTCCACTTCGACGGGCGCCGCTACCGCGTCGGCCCCGACTCCGCGGGCGCCGACCCCGGGCCCGCCTGCTACCGCCGCGGCGGCCCGCTCACCGTCACCGACGCCAATGTCATGCTCGGCCGGATCCAGCCCGACCACTTCCCGGCGGTCTTCGGCCCGGACGGCGACCGGCCGCTCGACGCGGCGGTGGTCCGCGCCCGCTTCGCCGAACTGGCCGCGCGCGCCGCCCGGGAGAGCGGCGACGACCGCGGGCCGGAGGAGGTGGCCGCCGGGTTCCTCGACATCGCCGTCCTCAACATGGCCAACGCGGTCAAGAAGATCTCCGTCCAGCGCGGCCACGACCTCACCCGCTACGCGCTGACCAGCTTCGGCGGCGCCGGTGGCCAGCACGCCTGCGCCGTCGCCGACGCCCTCGGCATCGACACGGTGCTGATCCCGCCGCTCGCCGGGGTGCTCTCCGCGTACGGCATCGGCGTCGCGGACGCCACCGCGATGCGCGAGCGGGCCGTCGAGACGGAGCTGGACGGCGCGGCTGCCGCGGACCGGGTCCGGGCCGTCTGCGACGAACTGGCCGGGCGGACCCGCCGCGAACTCGTCGCCGAGGGCGTGCCCGCCGACAGCGTCACCACCCGCGCCCGGGTGCTGGTCCGCTACGCCGGGACCGACACCACGCTCGGCGTCCCGCTCGCCACCGCGGACGAGATGGCCGCCGCCTTCACCCGGCTGCACCGCGCCCGCTATGCCTTCACCATGGACAAACCGCTGGTCGCCGAGGCGGTGACGGTCGAGGCGAGGGGGGCCGCGGGCGGTGCGGGCTCCGGCGCGGAGCGGCCCGGGCCCCGTGCGGGCGCGATGCGGTCCGCCGCCACCGTCCGGATGTACGCGGGCGGCGCCTGGCGGGACACCCCGCTCTTCGCGCGTACCGGACTGCGGCCGGGGGACACCGTCACCGGGCCCGCGCTGGTCACCGAGGAGGACGCGACGACGGTCGTCGAACCGGGCTGGCGGGCGACGGTCGGCGACGCCGGGCATCTGGTGCTGGACCGGGCGGAGCCCCGTCCGGAGCGGGCGGCCGTCGGGACCGCGGCGGACCCGGTGATGCTGGAGGTGTTCAACAGCCTCTTCATGGCCATCGCGGAGCAGATGGGCGTCCGGCTGGAGCACACCGCGCACTCCGTCAACATCAAGGAACGCCTCGACTTCTCCTGCGCGCTCTTCGACGCGGACGGCAACCTCATCGCCAACGCCCCGCACATCCCGGTCCATCTGGGCTCGATGGGGGAGTCGATCAAGGAGGTGCTGCGGCGGCGCGGCACCACGCTGCGGCCGGGCGACGTCTACGCGGTCAACGACCCGTACCACGGCGGCACCCATCTGCCGGACGTCACCGTCGTCACCCCGGTCTTCGACGACGCCGGGCGGGAGCTGCTCTTCCTGGTGGCCTCGCGCGGTCACCACGCGGAGATCGGCGGGATCACGCCCGGTTCGATGCCGGCGTTCAGCCGGACGGTCGACGAGGAGGGCGTCCTCTTCGACACCTGGCTGCTGGTCCGCGACGGGCGGCTGCGGGAGGAGGAGACCCGCGCGCTGCTGACCTCGGGCCCGTACCCCTCGCGCGCGCCCGACGCCAACCTCGCCGATCTGCGCGCCCAGATCGCCGCCAACGAGAAGGGCATCGCCGAACTCCGCCGGATGACCGCGCAGTTCGGGATGGACGTGGTCCGCGCGTACATGGGGCATGTCCAGGACAACGCCGAGGAGTCGGTCCGCCGGATCATCGCCGGGCTCTCCGACGGCAGCTGCGACTACGTCACCGACAGCGGTGCGCACATCGTGGTCGCGCTGAGCGTCGACCGGGCCGCCCGCACCGCGGTGCTGGACTTCTCCGGCACCTCACCGCAGCAGCCGGGCAACGACAACGCCCCGCGCTCGGTGGTGACGGCCGCGGTGCTCTACGTCTTCCGCACGCTGGTCGCCGACGACATCCCGCTCAACAGCGGCTGTCTGAAACCGGTCGAGGTGCGGATCCCGGACGGCTGCATGCTGGCGCCGTCCCACCCGGCGGCGACGGTCGCCGGGAACGTCGAGACCAGCCAGGCCGTCACCGGCGCCCTCTACGCGGCCCTCGGCGTCCAGGCCGAGGGCTCCGGCACGATGAACAATCTGACCTTCGGCAACGACCGGGTGCAGTACTACGAGACGGTCGCCTCCGGCTCCGGCGCGGGCCCCGACTTCGACGGCACCGACGCCGTCCAGACCCATATGACCAACTCCCGGCTGACCGACCCCGAGGTGCTGGAGTGGCGCTACCCGGTGCGGGTCGACGCCTTCGCGCTGCGGCCGGGCAGCGGCGGCGCCGGGGCCCACCACGGCGGCGACGGCGTCGAGCGGCGGCTGCGGTTCCTGGAGCCGATGACGATCGCCCTGCTCAGCGGCCACCGCCGGGTGCCGCCGTACGGGATGGCGGGCGGCGCCCCGGGCGCGCTCGGGGAGAACGTCCTGCGGCGCGCCGACGGCACCACCGAGCGGCTGCGTGGCCGGGACACCGCCGAGGTCGGCCCGGACGACGTGCTGGTGGTGCGGACGCCGGGCGGGGGCGGGTACGGGGAGCCCGGCCAGGCGTGAAGGCGCGCGCCGTACGCCCCGTCCTCGCGCCCTGTCCTCACGCCCCGCGCAGCGGCAGGAAGCGGATCGGGGTGCCCGGTACGGCCTGCGCGGCGGACGCCAGATGGCGGGCGGGGACCACGCCGATCACCGGGTAGCCGCCGGTCGTCGGATGGTCGTGCAGGAAGAGGACCGGCAGCCCGTCCGGCGGCACCTGGAGGGCGCCCAACGGCATGCCCTCACTGGGCAGTTCACCGTCGCGTGCGCGCTCCAGGGGCGGGCCCTCGGTGCGCAGCCCGATGCGGTTGCTCGCCGCCGAGACCCGGAAGCGCTCGGTGGCCAGGGTGCGGTGGCCGTGCGCGGTGAACCAGTCGTCGCGGGGCCCGGGCCGGTAGGGCAGCAGCAGTTCAGCGGGCGGGCCGGGGTGCGGGACGGCGTCCGCCCAGGCGGGGGCCGCGGGCTCGGCGCCCAGCGGCAGCACCGTGCCGTCGGAGAGCGGATCGCCGCCCAGACCGGAGAGCAGATCGGTGGCGCGGCTGCCGAGCACCGGCTCGGTCGCGACGCCGCCGCCGAACGCCAGGTAGGAGCGGAGCCCCCGGGCGGCGGGCCCGGCGTCGAGGACCGCACCGGCCGGGACGCGGACCGGGGCGCCCCAGGCGGCGGGGCGGCCGTCGACCGTCACCGGGCAGGGCGCGCCGGTCACCGCGACGGTGGTGGCGCGGCGCATCCGGACGGCGCACCCGGTGAGCGTGGTCTCCAGGGTCGCCGCCGCCTCCGCGTTGCCGACCAGGCGGTTGGCGAGGCGGTGGGCCGGGGCGTCGAGGGCGCCGGAGAGCGGGACGCCCAGGTGGGCGTGGCCGGGGCGGCCGAGGTCCTGGACGGTGGTGAGGGCTCCGGCGCGCACCACGAGGCAGGCGTGATCGGTCATCGGACGGTCTCCGTGTCGCGGGCCCGGTCCACGGGGACGAACCGGACCCGGGTGCCGGGCGTGAGCAGGGCGGCGTTCTCCCGTGCCGGGTCCCACAGCACCGCGTCGGTCCGGCCGATCAGCTGCCAGCCGCCGGGGGAGGAGCGCGGATAGACACCGGTGTACGGCCCGGCGAGCGCGACCGCGCCGACCGGCACCCGGGTGCGCGGGGTGGTCCGGCGCGGTACGTGGCACTCCTCGGGCAGCCCGGTGAGATAGCCGAAGCCGGGGGCGAACCCGCAGAACGCCACATGGAAGGTGGTGGCGGCGTGACGGCGCGCCACCTCGTCCGCGGTGGTGCCCCACAGCGCGGCCACCTCCGCCAGGTCCGGGCCGTCGTAGACCACCGGCAGCTCCACGGTCGGCCGGTCGGTGGCGGTCAGCGGCGGGATGTCCCAGGTGGCGAGGGCGGCGGCGAAGGCGCGGGGGTCGTCGAGACCGTCGAGGAAGACGGTCCGGGCGGCGGGCACGATCTCCGTGACCGGCGGCAGGCCCCCGGACGCCGCGCGCCGCAGCAGCTCCGCGTGGAGCGCGCCGACCCCGTCGGCGGTGTCCGGTTCGAGGAGGAGTCCGTGCGCGCCGACGGGCAGCGCTCTCATACGAAGCTCCGCACCGTCACACCGGCGGCGGCGAGTTCGGCCTTCACCCGGCGGGCGAGGGCGGCGGCGCCGGGGGTGTCGCCGTGCAGACAGAGGGACCGGGCGCGGACCGTGACGGGGGTGCCGCCGTGGGAGCGGACGGCGCCGTCCCGGGCGATGGCCAGGGCGCGTCCGACGACCTCCTCGGGGTCCTCGACGACCGCGCCGGGCTCGCGCCGCGGGACGAGGGTGCCTTCGGCGGTGTAGGCGCGGTCGGCGAACGCCTCCTCGACGACCGGCAGTCCGGCCGCGCGCGCCGCCTCGTGCAGCCGGGAGCCGGGCAGCCCGAGGACCGGCAGCGACCCGCCCGCGGCGCGGACCCCGGCGACCACACCGGCGGCCTGTTCGGCGTCGTGCACACAGCGGTTGTAGAGCGCGCCGTGCGGTTTGACGTAGCCGACGCGGGCCCCGGCGGCGCGGGCGAAGACCTCCAACGCGCCTATCTGGTACGAGATCTCGTCGGCCAGCTCGTCCGCGGGGACGTCCATGGCGCGGCGGCCGAAACCGGCGAGGTCGCGGTAGGAGACCTGGGCGCCGATGACCACCCCACCGGCGGCGGCGCGTTCGCAGACCCGGCGCATCGTGCCGGGGTCCCCGGCATGGAAGCCGCAGGCGACGTTGGCGCTGGTCACGACGGACAGCAGGGCGTCGTCGTCGGTGAGCCGCCAGCGTCCGAAGCCCTCGCCGAGGTCGGCGTTGAGATCGATGACGGCCGGTTGGACGGCGAGGTCGCTCATGGGGGTCCGCTCCAGGGCTCGGTGGCAGGGGGCGCGGCGGCTGCGGGGAGCGGGCGCCCGGGGCGGGCCGGTGGGGCCCGGGGCCGTGGGGCGCGCGGGCCGACCGGCGTCGGGCCCAAGGTAGCGATCGTTGAACGATCCGACAAGAGGTGTGTTGTTCCGATCCGGCTTCTGGGATTGACTTCCGGCGGAGAACGATCGAGGCGGCGCCCGGCACGGACCGGCGCCACGGCGGAAGCGGGGTGGGCCGGATGACCGGCGGAGCGGCGAAGACGGAGCGGCGGCCGGTCGGTGCCGAGGGGGCGGCGGACGGCCGGGCGCTGCTCGGCCGCGCCGGCACCGCCGAGCGGGTCGCGGACATCCTGCGCGACCGGATCACCGAGGGCTGCTACGCGCCCGGCGTCCGGCTCTCCGAGGAGTCCATCGGCGGCGCCCTCGGCGTCTCCCGCAACACCCTGCGCGAGGCGTTCCGGCTGCTCACCCACGAACGGCTGCTGGTCCACCGCCTCAACCGCGGCGTCTTCGTCCGCGTCGTGACCGTCGAGGACCTGGCCGACATCTACCGCGTCCGGCTGCTCGTCGAGTGCGCCGCCGTCCGCGGACTGGGTCAGGGGCCGTACGACGACGGGACACGGGCGGCGATCGGTGCCATCGAGGCGGCGGTGCGCTCCGGCGAGACGGCGGTGCGCGAGCGTGCCTGGCAGCAGCTGTCCACCGCCAACATCCGCTTCCACCAGGGCGTCGCGGCACTGGCGGGCAGCCCGCGCACCGACGAGCTGATGCGCGGGGTGCTCGCCGAACTCCGCCTGGTCTTCCACGTCATGGACGATCCGCGCCGCTTCCACGCGCCGTACCTCACCCGTAACCGGCAGATCGTCGAGGCGCTGGAGGACGGCGACGCCGCCGCGGGCGAGGAGTTGCTCCGCTCGTATCTGGAGGACTCGCTCGCCCAGCTCTCCGGGGCGTACGCGCGGTTGATCGCCGAGGGGTGACGGAGCGGGCGGCGGGCGCGGCGGCGTCCGGTCGGGCGCCGGGGTGCCGAGGTGCCCGGGGTCCGGTCGGCGGTGCGCCGCCGGAAAGTTCTCGTCCCTGAACCCCTTGTCGGATCGTTGAACAATCGCCTAGCCTCCGCTGCATCCATTCACCGATCCTCACGGTCCGCGTGGGGTCCTGTACGCGGAAGGCGGGCCCATGATCGTGCTCCTCGGCGTGCTCGTGGTCGTCATCGGCTTCGCCACGAAACGCCATCCCCTGCTGGTCGTCGGTGCCGCGGGCATCGTCGCCGGACTCCTCGGCGGACTCTCCCCCCGGGAGGTGCTGGCCGCCTTCGGCAAGGGCTTCGCCGACAGCCGGTCGGTGACGATCTTCGCGATCACCCTCCCGGTCATCGGCCTCCTGGAGCGCTACGGCCTCCAGGAACAGGCCCGCAACCTGATCGCCCGCTTCGCCAAGCTCACCACCGGGCGGTTCCTCGCCCTCTACCTGGGCATGCGGCAGATCGGCGCCGCGCTGGGCCTCACCGACGTCTTCGGCCACGCCCAGACCGTCCGCCCGCTGGCCGCCCCGATGGCCGAGGGCGCCGCCGAGCGCCGCCACGGCACGCTCACCGACGCCGCCCGCGAACGGATCCGCTCGTGCGCCGCCGCCGCGGACAACGTCGGCCGGTTCTTCGGCGAGGACGTCTTCCTCGCCGTCGGCTCGATCCTGCTGATCACCGGCTTCGTCAACACCACCTACGGCACCCACCTCGAACCGCTCCACCTGGCGCTGTGGGCCATCCCCACCGCCGTGTGCGCCTTCGTCGTCCACGGCTGGCGGATGCTCCGCCTCGACCGGCAGCTGGAGCGCGAACTGCGCGCCGCCGGGGGAAGCACCGGCGGCGACCGGCCCACCGAGACCACCCACCCCACCGGCCACGCCGGGAACGCCACCGCAGCGGAGGCCACCGAATGATCAAGGCAGAGTGGTTCTACTGGCTGGTCGGCCTCAGCTTCCTGGTGATGGCCGGGCAGATGTTCACCGACCGCAGCAACGCCAAGCGGCGGGGCACCGCCGCCTTCTGGGGCCTGATCGGCGTCGGCTTCATCTACAGCAGCTGGGTCGTCAACGGCCGGGCACCCGCCGAACCCCTGGGCGTCGCCGTCCTCGTCATGGTCCTCCTGGCCGGTTGCGGTCTCACCGGACGCGGCACCCCGCGCACCACCACCCCCGCCGAACGCACCGCCCACGCCGCCCGCTTCGGCAGCCGCCTCTTCGTCCCGGCGCTCACCATCCCGGTCGTCGCCCTGGTCTGCGCCGTCGGCGTCGCCCGGCTGCGGATCGGCGGAGCGCCCATCCTCCAGGAGGGCAGCGAGACCATCCTCGGGCTGGGCATCGGCGCCGTCGTCGCGCTCGTCGTCGCCATGGTGATGCTCCGCGAGAAGAGCCTCTCGGTGCCGGTCTCCTCCGGCCGTTCGATGCTGGAGTCCATGGGCTGGGCGATGCTGCTGCCGCAGATGCTCGCCACCCTCGGCGCCATCTTCCAGGTCTCCGGCGTCGGCACCCAGGTCGGCAAGATCACCACCGCGGTGCTCCCCGACAACTCCCTCTACATCGCCGTCGTCGTCTACTGCCTCGGCATGTTCCTGTTCACCCTGATCATGGGCAACGCCTTCGCCGCGTTCCCCGTCATGACCGCTGCCGTCGGCTGGCCCGTCCTCGTCGAGCACTTCCACGGCAACGCGCCCGCCGTCCTCGCCCTCGGCATGCTCGCCGGGTTCTGCGGCACCCTGGTGACCCCGATGGCCGCCAACTTCAACATCGTCCCGGCCGCCCTCCTGGAGCTGAAGGACCAGTACGGGCCGATCAAGGCACAGCTGCCCACCGCGGGCGTGCTGCTCGGCTGCAACATCGTGATCATGGCGCTCTTCGCCTTCTGACCCAGGGCCGCCGCCGTCCGCACCGCCCGCCGCACCGGGCGGCCACCACCGAGGAGAGAGCATGACCCGGGTACTGCTGACCGGCTTCGCACCGTTCGACGGCGAGCGGACCAACCCGTCCTGGCAGGCGGTCCGCGCCGCCGCCGCGCGGCCGCCCGCCGGAGTCGACCTGCGCACCGCCGAACTGCCCTGTGTCTTCGGCGAGGCGGCCCGCGCGCTGCGCGCCGCCGTCGCCGAGCACCGGCCCGACGTGGTCATCTGCGTCGGTCAGGCCGGTGGCCGCCCGGACGTCACCGTCGAACGCGTCGCGATCAACCTCGACGACGCCCGCATCCCCGACAACGCGGGCGCCGCCCCGATCGACGAACCCGTCGTCGCGGACGGCCCCGCCGCCTACTTCTCCACCCTGCCGGTCAAGGCGTGCGTGGCCGCCGTCCGCGCCGCGGGCCTGCCCGCCTCCGTCTCGCACACCGCCGGGACCTTCGTCTGCAACCACGTCTTCTACGCCCTCGCCCACCTCATCGCCACCGAACTGCCCGCCCTGCGCGGCGGCTTCGTCCACGTCCCCTACGCCCCCGAGCAGGTCACCGGCCGGGCCCAGCCCTCCCTGCCGGTGGACACCGTCGCCCGCGCGCTGTGCGAGATCGCCGCGACCGCCGCCACCACCCGCGAGGACCTGCGGCTGCCCGGCGGCGCCACCCACTGACGCCGGACCCGGCCCGGCGGCGCGCGCCCGCACCCGCCGCCGGGTACGGGCCGTCACCGGCCGCACCAGGCCCGCGTACACTGGCTGACCGGCCGGAACGTGCCGCCGGGGTCGCCCCGGGCGCCGCCGTTTCGTCCGTTGTCAGTGCGAGCGCTTACTCTGTGCGACGTGACTTTTCCAGCTCCGGGGGCCGCCGCGCCCCAGCCGGCCGGGACCCACCGGCCCGCGCCGGGCCCCGCCGCCGACGAGGGCCTGGCCCGCCGTCTGCGCGCCCTCGCGTGCACCGCGCCGCTGCACGACCTCGACGCGCGCAAGGCCAACCTCGCGGGCGAGTACGGCGGGTACGCCATGGCGGAGGTGGCGCTCGCCGTCATCGACCTGGTCACGCTCCACATGGACTTCGACACCGGCGCCGACCACGAGGAGATAGTGGCCCGGGTCCTGCCCCGCATCGCCGCCCAGGCCCCCGACCGCCCCGCCGCCGAACACGAGCGCGTCGCCCGCTGGGTCCTGGAGAACCTCCTCAACGTCGGCAGCGTGGACCGCGGATTCCGCGCCGTCTACGGCACGTTCGACACCTCCGGCACCTACGTCCGCCGCGACTACGACTTCAAGCTCGTCGAAGAGGTCCCCGGATCCGGCGGCGCGGTCTTCCTGCGCACCACCGACGAAGCCGTCAACGTCCTCGTCGGCGCCCTCGACACCGACGTCACCAGCGCCCAGATCGCCGCCGAGGTGAAGCTGGAGGTGCTGATCAGCCGCGGCCGCCTCGCCGACGCCCAGCTCGCCGCCGAGCAGGCCCGCTACCGCACCGTCCAGTACGCCGAGACCCTCCGCCGCACCCTCGACGCCACCCGGCGCAACGTCCGCGCCGTCGACTGGCTGGAGACCGTCCCCGACATGATCGCCGAGGCGCTCGACCACGTCGCCGACCGCTACCGCCACGAGAACGCGATCCTCACCAACATCCGCAAGGCCCGCGACGAGACCGAGGAGCCCGAGCACAAGCGGCGCGCCGCCGAGCTGGTCGACATCGTCAAGGACTGCATCCGGCGCCACACCCAGCTCCAGTCCCGCCTGCTGGAGGCCGGACCGCTCTTCCGCGCCGAACAGGACCGCCAGGCGTTCGCCGCCCCCACCGCCCGCTCCGGCCTCGACCTCTACGGTCAGCTCGTCGCCCCGCTGCTGCCGCTCCCCACCGAGCAGGCCCGCCGGGTCACCGACGCCTTCTTCACCCACGGCACCGGCCTGCGCACCCCGGCCGCCGTCCGCGTCACCGACCTCGTCGACACCCTGCTCACCCCGCCCGCCGAGCGGGAGCACCTCGGCGCCGAGATGCCCGAGCCCGATCTCGTCGCCACCCCCGACGACAGCCGCTTCAGCGAGGCGCAGCTGGACGCCGCCATGGCCCTGCTCGACCTGCCGTCCGACGCGCCCCGCCGCCTCTCCGGACTCCTCGCCGACGCCCGCCGCACCGGCGACCCGGACCTCGCCTACCTCGTCGCCCTCCTCTCCGTGCACGCCGCCAGCCCCCCGGTCGGCACCGCCTACCGCCAGGGTGAGGCGCAGCTGCTCTTCGCCGTCGACGACGGCACCGAGCTGACCGACCCGGAGTTCGGCGGCGCCGACCTCATCGTCGGCACCGCCCTCCTGGACGCCGCGGGCATGGCCGCCGACCGCTCGGAGGGCGCCTGATGCCCCGGCCCGCCCGCGGCCACCGGCTCCCGCCCGCCGCACCCCTGCCCCACCCGTCCGTCCCCCGCAAGGAGCCCCGCCCGTGACCGAGTACGCCGCCGACGAGGTGCCGCAGCCGGAGCCGGTGCCCGCGCCCCCCGGGCGGGGAGCCGAGTCCGCCGCGGCGCCGGTCACCCCCGCCGACGCCGCCGACGCGGCGCGGCTCGTCGCCTTCGGCCTCCAGCCCAAGCTGCTCCCGGCCCGCGACGCCGAATACGCCGAGCTGCTGCGCCGCCACCGCGACGACCCCGCCTTCGCCCGGCTCGCCGACGCCGTCGCCTCCGGGCTCGGCCTCGTCGTCCTGGAGGTGTCCACCCGCGCCGGGATGGCCGTCACCGCCGCCGAGGACTCCGTCTTCGCGGTCCGCATGGGCGACTACGCCCGCCGCGCCTCCGCCGACTCCGCCGACCGCTTCCTGCACGGACTGGCCCACCTCGCCGTCGCCGCCCTCGCCTTCCCGCGTCCCGAGGACCTCGCCGACGACGGCTACATCGGCCGCCTCACCGTCAACGGCGTGGACGCCTTCGTCCGCCAGGCCTGCCGCCGCCTGGAGGAGCGCGCCGCCGAGAGCGGCGAGAACACCGACCCGGCCACCGGCGCCCCCGGTCTGGAGGCCGCCTGGCGCGTCTATGCCCGCCGCAGCGCCACCGGCGCCACCAAGGACGCCCGGCGGCTGGCCGGTTCCACCACCGGCATCATCGCCAAGGCCGTCACCTTCCTCGTCGACTCCGGCTTCCTCCAGCGCACCGGCGACGACGCGGGCGGCACCTACCGCACCACCGCCCGCTACCAACTCCAGGTCCGCGATCTGGCCGGTGGCGCCGCGATGAGCGAACTGCTGGAGCTGGGCGTCGTCCCCGTCGCCGACGGCACCGCCTCCCTGCTGCCCGGCGAGGAGACCGACGCCCTCGACCTGGTGGCCGACGCCGGACTCCCGTTCCACAGCGCCTGACCGCCCGCCGCCGTCCCCTGCCCGTCCCTGTCCGTCCCGTCAACGAAAGTCCGCCATGTACGAGCTGTCCCGGGTCCGCCTCTACTCGATCGGACCGGCCGGCGCACGCTACGCCGACACCGTGCTGGACCTCCGCGGCGTCGGTGCCCCCGTACCGCAGCCCGCACCGGCCCAGGCGGACTTCTTCGAGGACGAACCGACCGGCCCGCCGCGCCGCCCGGCCCCCGCGGGCGTCCTCTTCCTGGAGAACGGCGGCGGCAAGTCCGTCCTCCTCAAGCTGATCTTCTCGGTGATGCTGCCGGGCCACCGCAACACCCTCGGCGGCGCCAGCTCCGGCGTGCTGCGCAAGTTCCTGCTCGCCGACGACTGCGGCCATGTCGCCCTGGAGTGGCAGCACACCGTCACCGGCGAGTCCGTCGTCGTCGGCAAGGTCAGCGAATGGCGCGGCCGTCAGGTCTCCAACGACCCGCGGAAGTTCGCCGAGGCGTGGTACAGCTTCCGCCCCGGCCCCGGCATGAGCCTGGACGCGCTGCCCGTCGCCGAGGCCACCGTCGTCCGGCCGCGCGGCGAGGACGGCGAGGGCGCCTCGGGCGCCCGCGGGCGCCGCCGCACCATGAAGGGCTTCCGCGACGTCCTGACCGAGGCGGGCAGGAACTACCCGGGCCTCGACGTCGTCTGGGAGGAGATCCACGAACGCTGGAACGAACACCTCGGCGACCTCGGCCTGGACCCCGAACTCTTCCGCTACCAGCGGGAGATGAACGCCGACGAGGGCGAGGCCGCCGGTCTCTTCGCGGTGAAGAACGACTCCGACTTCACCGATCTGCTGCTCCGCGCCGTCACCGACACCCGCGACACCGACGGCCTCGCCGACCTCGTCCACGGCTTCGCCCACAAGCTGGGCCGCCGCGCCGAGCTGACCGCCGAGCGGGAGTTCACCGCCGGCTCCCTCGACCTGCTCACCACCATCGCCGAGGCCGCCGACCGCCGCGAACAGGCCCGCCAGGTGCACACCGGCGCCGAACGCCGCACCCGCGCCCTCGCCCGCCAGCTGCACGCCCGCTCCACCGAGGAGCACGGCCGCGCCGCCGAGCTGGCCGAACAGGTCGCCGCCGCGGCCCACCGTGTCACCGACGCCGAGGGCACCCGCGACCGCCGCGCCCTGGTCTCCGCCGAACTCGCCTACCGCCACGCCTCGCTGGCGCTCGCCGCCGCCGAGAAGGGCGCCGCCGCCCAGCGCCGCGAGCTGAACGACGCCCGCACCCTGTACAGCGCCTGGCAGGCCGCCGAGACGGTGCTCCGCCACCGCGCCGCCGCCGACCGCTCGGCCCGCGTCGCCGCCGCCATCCGCGAGGCCGAACGCGACGCCGCCCCGGCCCTGGCCGCCCGCGCCACCGCCGCCGCCGACCTCGTCCGCGCCCTGCACACCGCGGCCGAGGCCGGGGAGCGCCTCGCGGCCGAGGAGGAGGAGCGCTCCGCCGCCCTCCAGGAGGCCGGGGAGGGCGCCCACCGCGACGCCACCGCCGCCGCCACCCACGCCCAGCGCGCCCGCAGCGAGGCCGACCACCTCGGGCAGCGGCTCACCGAGGTCGCCGAGGAGACCGCCGAGGCGGTCCGGGCCGGTTGGCTCGACGACAGCTCCCCGGACGCCGATCCGGCCCGCGCGGCCCTCGCCGCCGCCGACGCCGAGAAGGACGCCGTCGCCGCCTGGGACACCGCCCGCGAGGCCGCCCGCACCGCCACCGACCACGCCCGCCGCGCCACCACCCGGCACTCCACCGCCGAGTTGGCCGCCGCCCGCGCCGAGGACGCCGCCACCGCAGCCGCCCGCGCCTGGGAGGCCGAGCGCGCCACCGCCGCCGCCCTCGGCGCCGAACAGCGCCTCGCCGACCTCCTCGGCCTGCCGCAGTCCGACCCCGCCACGGACACCCCGGCCGACGCCGCCGACCCGGCCGGTCCGCTGACCGCCGAGGAGCTGGACCGCAACGCCGACGCCCTGCGCGAGCTGCTGGAGGGCGGCGTCACTTCCGCCGAGCGCCACCTCTTCGACCTGCGCACCGCCGCCGCCGACGACGCCCGCATCCTCGGCGCCCTCGGCGACGGCGGGCTGCTGCCCCCGGGCCCCGACGTCCTCGCCGCCGTCGAGTACCTCGGCGAACACGGTGTCCCCGCGCTGCCCGGCTGGCGCTATCTCGCCCAGTCCGTCGACCCCGCCGACCACGCCCGGGTGCTGGCCGCCCGGCCCGAGCTGGTCGACGGCGTGATCATCACCGACCCGGACACCCACGCCCGGGCCCGGGAGATCCTCGCCGCCGCCGCGCTGCTGCCCCGCTCCGCCGTCGCCGTCGGCACCTCCGAGGCGCTCCTCGCGCCCGCCCCCGGGGCCGCCGCCGCGGACTCCGGCGTCTTCCTCGTCCCGCCGAACCCGGCGATGCACGACGAGTCCGCCGCCGACGAGGAGCGCCAGGCCCTGCGCGCCCGCGCCGTCGAGCGGGACGACGAGATCCGCGCGCTCGCCGCCCGCCTCGCCGCCGACCGCGCCCTCGCCGCCCGCCTCACCTCCTGGCGCGCCGGATGCCCGGCCGGTCACCTCGCCGAGCTGGCCGAGGCCGCCGGACGGACCCGGACCGCGGCCACCGAGGCGGCGGCGGAGCTGGCCGAGGCCCGCGCCGCCCGTACCGAGGCCGACGAGACGGCCGCCGAGGCCACCGCCGTCCGCGACGAACGGCAGGAGACCGCCCAGCGCGCCCGCCGCTCCGCCGACCTGCTGGCGGGCCTCGCCCACCGGCTGCGCGAGCGCGCCGGATGGCAGTCGCGGATGCGGGAACTGGCCGACGAGGCCGCCGAGTTCGAGGCCCGCGCCGAGGAGTGCGTGGACCGCGCCCGCGCCGCCGACGAGGACCGCCGGGCCGCCCAGCGCGCCGCCGACGACGCCCACCGCACCGCCCGCGCCCTGCGCGCCGAACGCGCCGAGATCGCCGGTGTCCCCGACGACCTCGGCCCCGCCCCCGAGGGCGCCCCCACCTCGCTGCCCGCGCTCCGCGAGGCGTACCGCTCCGCCTCACAGCTGTACGAGAAGGTCGGCGTCGGCGCCGACCTCCGCGCCGAACAGGCCCGCGCCGAGGGCGACGAATCCGCCGCGCTCGCCGAGCTGAACCGCCTCACCAACAAGGTCCGCACCCGCGCCGGGGCGCTGCTGGAGAGCCCGGACGCCGCCGACGGCCCGTCCCGGCAGGCCGCCGCCGGGCGCGCCGAGTCGCTGGTGACGATGTTGGAGACCCGCGCCTCGGCCGCCAGTGAGCAGCTGGGCCGGTTGCGCGGCGAGGCCGAGCGGCTGGCGCCCGCCGAGGGCACGGCCCACACCGACCTCGCCGAGGAGCAGGTGCCCGCCGACGCGGAGCGCGCCAAGGAGCTGCTGCGCACCGCCGCCGGTGAACTCGCCACCGCCACCGAGGCGCTGGAGTCCGCCCGCACCCACCACGACGAGCTGCTGCGCGGCCACCGCGCCGCCGAGGAGGCGGCCGACGGCTTCGAGGAGACCGCGGCGCTCCTGCGCGATCTGCTGCGCGAGGCCCAGCCCGCCGACGACACCGCGGACGAGCTGGTGCAGCCCTACCCCGGGCGGCTGGAGGAGGGCCGCCGCGCCGCGGCCGAGTCCCGCCGTTCGCTGCGCGGCTGCGCCCAGGACCTCTCCGCCGCCGACGCCGCCGTCCGCGAGGCGAGCGACGTCCTCGTCCGGCACGCCAACGCCACCCGCTTCGAGCACGTCCGCACCCCGGCGCGGCAGCAGATCCGGGAGCTGCCGGTGGCGGCGCTGCCGGAGCACGCCGCGAAGTGGGCGGAGGCGTTCGCGCCCCGGCTGCGGGTACTCACCGACGAGTTGGACCAGCTGGAGCGGAACCGCGACTCCATCGTCGACCGGCTGCGCGGTCTGGTGGAGTCCTCGCTGACCACGCTCCGCTCCGCCCAGCGGCTCTCCCGGCTGCCGGAGGGGCTGGGGGAGTGGTCGGGCCAGGAGTTCCTCCGTATCCGCTTCGACGACCCGGACCAGGCCACGCTCACCGAGCGGCTGGGCGAGGTCATCGACGAGGCGACCCGCGCCGCCGTCCGCAAGAACAGCGATCTGCGGCGGGACGGCATGTCCCTGCTGCTGCGCGGGGTGGCCGCCGCACTGGCGCCACGCGGGGTGGCCGTGGAGATCCTCAAGCCGGACGCGGTGCTGCGCGCCGAGCGGGTGCCGGTCGGTCAGATGGGCGACGTCTTCTCCGGCGGCCAGCTGCTGACCGCCGCCATCGCGCTGTACTGCACGATGGCGGCGCTCCGCAGCAACGACCGCGGCCGGGACAAGCAGCCCCACGCGGGCACGCTCTTCCTCGACAACCCCATCGGCCGCGCCAACGCCACCTATCTGCTGGAGCTCCAGCGGGCTGTCGCGGACGCGCTCGGCGTCCAGCTGCTCTACACCACCGGCCTCTTCGACACCACCGCGCTGGCGGAGTTCCCGCTGGTCATCCGGTTGCGCAACGACGCGGACCTGCGGGCGGGCCTGAAGTACATCAGCGTCGAGGAGCATCTGCGCCCCGGTCTGCCGCAGTCCGACCCGTCCGGCGAGGCGGTCCACGGTCAGATCACGGCGACCCGGATGTACAAGCGGCCGGAGGAGAGCCCGGAGCCGGTGCCGGGCGGCTGAGCCGACGGGGCGGGAGGCACCGACGCCGCCCGCCCCGCCCTCCTCACAGCACCACCACCGACCGCAGCACCTCGCCGCCCCGCATCTTCGCGAAGGCGGGCTCGACGTCGTCCAGACCGATGGTCTCGGTGACGAAGCGTTCCAGGTCGAGCTTGCCGCTGAGATGGAGGTCGATCAGGACCGGGAAGTCGCGGCTGGGCAGACAGTCGCCGTACCACGACGCCTTGAGGGCGCCGCCGCGTCCGAAGAGGTCGGCCAGCGGCAGGTCGATGCGCATCTCCGGGTCCGGCACCCCGACCTGCACCAGCGTCCCGGCGAGATCGCGCATGTAGAACGCCTGCCGGTAGGTCTCCGGGCGGCCGACCGCGTCGATGACGACATCGGCGCCGAACCCGGAGGTGAGCGCGCGCACCGCCTCGACGGGGTCCGTACCGCGGGAGTTGACGGTGTCGGTGGCGCCGAAGCGTTCGGCGGCGTCCAGCTTGCGGTCGTCGATGTCGACGGCGATGACCCGGCGCGCCCCGGCACGGGAGGCTCCGGCGATGGCGGCGTTGCCGACGCCGCCGCAGCCGATGACCGCGACGGTGTCACCGCTGCCGACGCCCCCGGTGTGCACGGCGGCGCCGTACCCGGCCATGACCCCGCAGCCGATCAGTCCCGCAGCCTCCGGCCGGGCCGCCGGGTCGACCTTCACCGCCTGCCCGGCGGCGACCAGCGTCTTCTCGGCGAACGCCCCGATACCGAGGGCCGGGGCGAGCGGGGTGCCGTCGCGCAGCGTCATGGACTGTGCGGCGTTACGTGAGTCGAAGCAGTACCAGGGGCGGCCGCGGCGGCAGGCGCGGCAGCGGCCGCAGGGCGCCCGCCAGGCGAGGACGACGAAGTCGCCGGGGGCGAGGTCGGTGACGTCCGGTCCGGCCGCCTCCACGACCCCGGCCGCTTCGTGGCCGAGCAGGTAGGGGAAGGCGTCGCCGACCGCGCCCTCGCGGTGGTGCAGGTCGGTGTGGCAGACCCCGCACGCCTGGACGGAGACCAGGACCTCACCGGGGCCGGGATCGGGCACGAGGATCGGCAGCACCTCGACGGGTGCGCCCGGGGTGACGGCGACGGCGGCGCGGACTTCGTGCGGCATGGCTCACTCCTCTACAGCGCCTGCCGTGCGGGCAGGGGCGGGTGCACGCGAGAGTCGGCACGGATGCCTGTGGGGGGAGGGTGGTGCGCTGCGCAGGGGTGGGGGAGGGCGGTGGACGGCGGACCGGCCACACCCCGATGTTGCCTATCGCGCGTCGAGTTGCGCGATAGGAGACATGCTGGAAGTCCGCCCCCGATCCGTCAAGAGGCGTCTTGCGCCACCCGGAACGGGCCCGCGGCGACCGCCCGGGACGACCCCGCGGCGCCACCCGGACCGGCCGTCCACCGCCCACCCCGGACCGGCCGTCCGCCGCGCCCGGCGCCTCCGCCGCGCCCGGCGCCTCCCCGGCGCCTCGCGGCGGGGCCGCCCGACACCCCGTCAGCCCGCGTGCCCCATCCGCCGGGAGAGGTCCGCCGCCGCCTCGACCGCGCGCTGCGCCAGCTCCGGCAGGAGGGCGCGGCTCATCCGGTACGCCGGTCCGGAGACACCGATCGCGCCGATCACCGCCCCGTCGTGCGCCCGCACCGGCGCCGCCACCGCGTTCAGCCCGATCTCCAACTCCTCGGTCGAGCAGGCGAACCCGTTCTCGAACGCGCCGGTCAGCTGGGCGCGCAGATCACCGGCGGCGGTCAGCGTGTGCTCCGTGAACCGCGCCAGCTTCCGCCCCGCCAACCGCTCCCGGCGCTCCCGCGGCAGATGCGCCAGCAGCACCTTGCCGCTCGCGGTGGCGTGCAGCGGGGTGCGGCGGCCCAGCCAGTTGTACGCGGTGACCGCGGCGGCGCCCCGCGCCTGCATGATGTTGACCGCCGCGTCGCCGTCCAGCACCGCGATGTTGGCGGTCTCCCCGGTGCCGTTCGCCAGCGCCCGGCACACCGGCTGGCCCTCCTGCGAGATGTCCAGCCGGATCGCGGCGGCGCCCGCCAGCCGCAGCACCCCCGCGCCGAGGAAGTACTTGCCGCGCTCCTTCTCCTGCTCGACCAGCCCGCGGTTCTCCAGCACGCCCAGGATCCGGAATGCGGTGGACTTGTGGACGCCCAACTCCTCGGACAGCTCGGTCACGCCCGCCTCGCCGAGGCGGGCGAGCAGCTCCAGCACGCTCACCGCGCGCTCCACGGACTGGACGGAACCCGCCCCGCCCCGCCGCTCGTCGGGCCGCTCCGCTGCGGTATCGCTCGTGTTCGACATGGGACTTCGTGTCACCGCCCGTTGGCCCCTGAAGGGCGCGTCGGAGGGAGCCCGTGAGGCGCGTGAGGGCCCGGGGATCCCTGGCGAGCCGGGGCCGGGAGAAACGGCCCGAAGGCCCTTGACGGCCCGCCCCACGGCCTGGATTCTGTTGCGCATCGCGCTCTGCGATGCGTTATTCACAACGCCATGATACCGATCAGCGCGAGGGGGGCCAGATGATTCCCGTCTGCCGCATCGACGATCTTCCCGAGGGTGAAGCCGTCCGCATCACCGTCGACGACCACACACCCGCCATCGCCGTCTTCCACGCCGAGGACGGCGGCTTCTACGCCGTCGACGACCTCTGCAGCCACCAGGACGCCTCGCTCTCCGAGGGGTACGTCGAGGGCTGCTTCGTCGAGTGCCCGCTGCACGCCGCCCTGTTCGACCTGCGCACCGGCGCCCCGACCTGCCTGCCGGCCCGCCGCCCGGTCCGCACCCACGAGGTCGCCGTCGTCGACGGCTTCCTGTACGTCCGGCCCGCGGTGCGGGAGGACGCCGTCGCCTGAACACCCGGCGGCGGTCCGGCGGCGCCCGTCACACGGCGGCGCCCCCGGCCCGCCGCTCCTCCTGCGCCGCCCGCCGCTCGCGCCGCAACTGCCGCGCCGTGCTGCTCGGCTGCGACTGCACGCCGTACCGCTGCACCCAGACCTGCCGCGTCACCCAGACGTCGAGCACCGCCCACGTCGCCACCACCGTGCTGGCGACCGTGCAGATCACCGCGGGGAACGCCAACCACGTTCCGGCCAGCGTCCCCAGGAACGCGATCATCGCCTGGGTCAGGGTGACCGCCACGATGATCACCGCCCGTACCGCCGCCGTCCGCACCGGATCGGCCATCCGCCGCCGGGTCGCGGGCTCTTCCCGCCACAACGGGCGCCTGTCGGTGTCCCTCAACGCCTCACCCTCCCCGTACGTACCGCCGCCCGGACGCCGCCCGGCGCGCGCGGGGCGCCCGCCGGAGAACGGCCGCGTGCCGCCCGGACGCCCGGCGCCGCCGCCATCGTCACCCACGCCACCACGCGGGGGTGACCCGGGGTGGGGCAATTCCGGCCACACCATGGAGTGATGGCCGGAGGCGGTGGGCCGGGCCCCGCCGACCCCCGGGCACCTTGTCCGGGAATCGCCGGACAAGGCCGGGCGATCCCCGCCGGTACTTTCCCCAAGGTCCGGCCGGGCCTTCGGGTTGGCCACCGGGCAGTAGTAGGCTCGCGCCGTTTGTTGACGGAACACCACCCCCGGCCACCGGGGCTGACTGGGGGAGGCCATGCGCTTTCGCGGGAAGTCGATCCGCCGGAAGATCGTGGCGTTGCTGCTCGTACCGCTGGTTTCCCTGACAGCCATGTGGGCGTTCGCAACGTACGTCACCGGTCGCGAGGCAGATCAACTGCTCACCGTCGGCCGGGTCATCCGGAATCTCGGCCACCCCTCCCGGAACCTCGTCGAGGATCTCCAGCGGGAGCGGCGGCAGAGCCTGATGTACCTCGCCGACCGGCGGGACGCCGATGCGCTGCCCCAATTCCAGCAGCAGGCACGGGCCACCGATGAATCCCTCGCCCGGCTCCGCGCCGAGGCCGAGCTGCCCTCCGTCCACGACGACCTCGCCCACGGCACCGCCACCGCCCTGGACGACGCGGTCAAGTCGCTCGCCCCGCTCGCCTCCCTGCGCCGTCAGGTCCAGGACAACACCATCTCGCGCGACGAGGCGTTCGAGGCGTACGCCGGGATGATCGACTCGCAGTACGACCTGGTCGTCGCGTTGCATGTGCTGGACGACGTCGACCTGGAGAAGCAGGGCCGCGCCCTGGTCTCCCTCGACCGCGCCCGGGAGGCGTTCGCCCGCGAGGACGCGCTGCTCTCCGCCGCGCTCGCCTCCGGCCGGATGACCAAGATCGACCTGCGCACCGTCTCCGACGAGATCGCCGAACGCCGCGTCCTGATGCGCACCGGCCTGCCCCTCATGCCGGCCCACGACCGCGCCGCCTACGAGGACTACTGGCACTCCGTCAAGACCCGCGAACTGGAGGCGGTGGAGGACGCCGTGGTGGCCGCGGGAGCCGACGATGCCCCCAAGGCCGTCAACGCCGAACGCTGGGACATCCTCGCCTCCACCGTCCTCGACGACCTCCAGCGCATGGGCCAGGAATCCGGCGAGCACTACCGCGAGCGGGTCCGGCCGGTCGCCCTGGCCGTCGTCGCGAAGGCGGCCGTCGCCGGTGTCCTCGGCTTCGTCGCCCTGCTGGTCTCCCTGATCGTCTCCGTCCGCATCGGCCGACGGCACGTCAAGGACCTCACCGCACTGCGCAGGACCGCCCACGAGGTCTCCGGCGTCCGGCTGCCCGCCGTGATGCGGCGGCTCGCCGCGGGCGAGCAGGTCGACATCGAGGCCGAGGTGCCGCGCCGGGAGTTCGGCCCGGACGAGACCGGCCAGGTCGGCCAGGCCCTCCACACCCTCCAGCGGGCCGCCGTCGAGGCCGCGGTGAAACAGGCCGACATGCGCCGCGGCGTCTCCGAGGTCTTCGTCAACCTCGCCCGCCGCAGCCAGGTGCTGCTCCACCGTCAGCTCACCCTGCTGGACACCATGGAGCGCCGCACCGAGGACACCGACGAGCTCGCCGACCTCTTCCGCCTCGACCACCTCACCACCCGTATGCGCCGCCACGCCGAGGGCCTGGTGATCCTCTCCGGCGCCGCCCCCTCCCGGCAGTGGCGCAAGCCGATCCGGCTGATGGACGTGGTGCGCGCCGCCGTCGCCGAGGTCGAGGACTACGAGCGCATCGAGGTCCGGCGGCTGCCCCGGCTCGCCGTCGAGGGCCCCGCCGTCTCCGACCTCACCCACCTCATCGCCGAACTCCTGGAGAACGCCACGGTGTTCTCCCCGCCGCACACCGCGGTCCAGGTCGTCGGTGAGCGGGTCGCCAACGGCTTCACCCTGGAGATCCACGACCGCGGTCTGGGGATGCCCCCCGACCAGCTGCTGGAGGCCAACCTCCGGCTCGCCGAGACCGCCGAGTTCGAACTCTCCGACACCGACCGGCTGGGCCTCTTCGTCGTCAGCCGCCTCGCCCAGCGCCAGGGCGTCCGCGTCTCCCTCCAGCCCTCGCCGTACGGCGGCACCACCGCGGTGGTGCTGATCCCCGGCGCGCTGCTGACCGACACCGAGGAGGGCGAGGACACCGGCGGCGTCTTCCTGGACGGCCCGGACCTGCCCCGGCTGGAGCCGGTCACCGGCGAACCGGCCGCGCTCGCCGAGGCCCGCGCCCAGGGCCCGCGCGCCGTGGGACCGGGCCGGACCGACGACGCCCCGCACCCGCTCGACGAGGAGGACGGCGTCTTCCGCGGCCGCACCCGTGGCCGCCGCGCCGCCGCGCCCACCGGCCCCACCCCGTCGCCCGCGCTCGTCCCCCGGCCCCGGCTGGCCCCCGCCGAACACCACACGCCCGACGACGGCCCGGCCCCGCTGCCGCGCCGCCGTCCCCGGCCGCCGGTGCTCGTCTCGGACCACGGCCGTACCGTCGACGACGGCGAGGCACGCGCCCACGCGGGCGGGCCCGGTGACGACGGCCGGGAACCGTCCGGCCACCCCCGCCCGGCCGACGGGGACTCCCCGGCGGCATCCGGGGACGACGGCCCGGCGGAGCGCCCCGCGGGCCCCGGGAGCACCGCGGGCGGGCTGCCCCGCCGGGTGCGGCAGGCCAGCCTCGCCCCGCAGCTCAAGAACGACCCGGACCGCCGGGCCGGTGACGGCCCGCCCGGCGCGGCCGACGACGACCGGGACGCCGAGGAGGTCCGCAGCCGGATGGCCGCGCTCCAGAGCGGCTGGCGGCGCGGCCGCCGCGACACGGGCGAGGACCCCGCGCCCGACGATCACGCGGACCGGGACGCCACCGGCCGCGACGGGGACGACGGGGGCACGACAGCAACCAGAACCACTCCGGGAGGGGACGGTCCATGACCGCACCGCAGGCAGCAGCCACCACCGCATCGGCCTTCGCGCAGGGCTCCGGCGAGCTGAACTGGCTCCTCGACGAACTCGTCGAGCGGGTCGGCAGCATCCGCAAGGCCCTCATCCTCTCCAGCGACGGCCTCGCCACCGGCGCCTCCAAGGACCTCACCCGCGAGGACGGTGAGCACCTCGCCGCCGTCGCCTCCGGCTTCCACAGCCTGGCCAAGGGCGTCGGCCGCCACTTCGACGCGGGCCGGGTCCGCCAGACCCTCGTCGAGCTGGACGACGCGTTCCTCTTCGTCAGCGCGGCGGGCGACGGCAGCTGCCTCGCCGTCCTCGCCGACGCCGAGTCCGACGTCGGCCTCATCGCCTACGAGATGACGCTCCTCGTCAAGCGTGTGGGGACGCACCTGGGGACCGCGGCGCGCGGTGGTGCGCCCGCGGGCAGGTGACCAGCGGTGCGGACATGACCGAACAGTCCGATCCGGCCGCCCGCCACGGCGGAGCGGCGCGCTGGTACGACGACGAGGCGGGCCCCGTCGTCCGCCCGTACGCCATGACACGCGGACGCACCCGTACGGCGGCCGAGGACCGGCTCGACCTGATCGCCCTGGTGATCACCGAGAGCCGGTACGACGCACCCGACGGCGACCACACCCTCTCGCCCGAGCAGCTCGACATCGTCGAATGGTGCCGGGCGGCGCCGCAGTCGGTCGCCGAACTCGCCGCCGACCTCGACCTCCCGGTCGGTGTGGTGCGGGTGCTCATCGGCGATCTGCTGGACGCCGGGCTGGTCCACCTCACCCGCCCGGTGCCGCCCGCCGAGCTCCCCGACGAGCAGGTGCTGCGTGAGGTGATCGACGGTCTGCGCGCCCTGTGAGCGGCCGCGGCACGGACTCCCCGTGCCCGGCCGCGGCCCGGCGTCCACCCCGTCAAGTGACCGTTGTTACGGTCTGGTTGAGGCATCACCACCCCGGTCGGGGTCCTACGAGAAGAGAGCCGACATGACCGCGGACACGTCGCCGTACCCCCTTGAACGCCTGGAGATCCAGGTCGGCCCGCACACCCACGGCGCCCTCGCCGCGGGACCGGCCGACGGTGAGCTGGTCCTGCTGCTGCACGGCTGGCCCGAGTTCGCCGACTCCTGGTCCGAGGTGCTCCCCGGCCTCGCCGCGGCCGGGTACCGCGCCCTCGCCGTCGACCAGCGCGGCTACGCCCCCACGGCCCGCCCCGACGGCGTCGCCTCCTACGCGGTCACCGAACTCGTCGCCGACGCCCTGGCGTTCGCCGACTCCCAGGGCGCCGACCGCTTCCACCTCGTCGGCCACGACTGGGGCGGGCTGCTCGCCTGGGTGCTGGCCGGTGCCCACCCCGACCGGCTCCGCTCGGTGACCTCGCTGGCCACCCCGCACCCGGGTGCGCTGCGCCGCGCGGTGACCGAGGACGCCGATCAGCAGCGCCGCTCCGAGTACGTCGGCCTCTTCCGGACCCCCGGGACCGCCGAGGAGAGCTTGCTCGCCGACGGCGCCGCGCTGATGCGCCAGGCGTTCGGCGGCCATGTGCCGGAGGCTCTCGTCGACGCCAACATCCGGCGGCTCTCCGAGCCGGGCGCGCTGACCGCCTCGCTCAACTGGTACCGCGCGCCCGCCGAAACCTTTGCGCTGCCCGCCGAGCGGATCACCGTACCCACCCTCTACGTCTGGGGCACCGAGGACATCGCCCTCGGCCGCACCGCCACGGAACTGACCGCCGAGTGGGTGGACGGTCCCTACCGCTTCGAGGCCCTGGACGGCGTCAGCCACTGGCTGCCCGAGGAGGTGCCCGACCGGGTCACCGCGCTCCTCGTCGAGCATCTGGGCCGCCATTCCTGACCCCTCGTTCCTCGGCGGCGGACGCCGGATTCCGGCCGTCCGCCGCCCGGCGCCCTACCCGCCTTTCGGGACACTTACGGACGTCCTGCCCGCGCGGGCAGGACGCTCCGGCCGCACAAGTGGGCGTGGCCGGGCGTACGTTGTACCGTTCCTCAGCATCCGCAGGCCGCTCGTCGGCCCCCACGGCACGGCGCCGCGGGTATGGGCGGAATCATCGGCACATTCGGGAGAAGCAACCCATGGTCCTCGGGCTTTCTGAGCGTCGCCGCCGGTCGTCAGCCGTCGATCCGACGACCCTGAAGATCCTCGTCGCGGGCGGATTCGGCGTGGGCAAGACGACGCTGGTCGGCGCGGTCAGCGAGATCAAACCGCTCCGTACCGAGGAACGGCTCACGGAGGCGGGCCGCCCGGTCGACGACCTCGACGGCGTGGAGTCCAAGACCACCACCACCGTCGCGATGGACTTCGGCCGGATCACCGTCAACGACGCCCTCGTCCTCTATCTCTTCGGCACGCCCGGGCAGGACCGTTTCTGGTTCCTCTGGGACGAGCTGGCGCTCGGTGCGCTCGGCGCGGTGGTGCTCGCCGACACCCGGCGGCTCGCCGACTCCTTCGCCGCCGTCGACTACTTCGAACGCCGCGGGCTGCCGTTCACCGTCGCCGTCAACTGCTTCGACGACGCCGAGCAGTACCCGCCGGAGACGGTCCGCGAGGCACTGGACCTGGACGACCGGGTGCCGGTGCTGCTCTGCGACGCGCGGAGCAAGGAGTCCGTCCGCGACGTGCTGATCACCGTCGTCCAGCACGCCATGCAGATCAGCGCCGAACAGCGCGAACCGGCCCTGTCCTGACGGCCGCGGGCTGCCGGCCCGGGCCCGTCGGCCGTCCGGTGGCCCCGGTCCGTCTCAGCCGCCCGGGACCGGCGCCGGACGGCCCCGCCGCCGCTCGGTCACGTCGGTGTCCGGGCGGCCCACCACCCAGCTCGCGCCGGTCAGCGCCTTCGCCGCCTTCTTCAGCGGGGCCAGCGCCGCCGCGGCCTGACCGTGCCCGCTCACGCTGCCCGGCGGGCACACCACCGTCGCCAGCGACAGCGTCACCGGCGCACCGCCCGCCTCCCAGCCGACGTCGAGCAGCGCGGCGGCGAACGGTTCCAGCCCGCCCGGCTCGGCCAGGACGAGGAAGTCGTCGCCGCCGATGTGGCCCACCCGCGCGTCCGGCTCCCGCCCGGCGACCTCCGCCAGCGCCCGCCCCACCGACCGGATCAGCTCATCGCCCGCGGCGAACCCGGCACCGTCGTTGACCTGCTTGAAGCTGTCCACGTCCAGCCAGCTCAGCGCGAACGGGCGGCCCTCCGCGATCCGCCGGTCCACCTCGCAGTTGACGGCGTCGGAGCCGGGCAGCCGGGTCAGCGGATTGAGCCGCGCCGCCTCCTCCACCCGGCTCTCCGCCAACGCCCGCAGGATGTCGGCGAGATGCACCACCCCGACGCACCGGCCGCGCGCGTCCACCACCGCCACGTCGTCCCCGGTCCGCGACCGGTCGCCGTCCGCGATCAGATCCAGCACCTCCCAGGCGGTCGCGTCCGCCCGGACCGTACGGGGCCGGTCGGCCAGCCGCAGCGCCGGGCGGTCCGCGTAGAGGGCGTGGCCGTACCGGCCCGACAGCGACAGCAGGAACCGGTCCCGGTCGACGGCCCGCACCGGCACCCCGTCGGCGTCGACCAGGAGGATGCCGCAGACGTCCGGGAAGGCGGTGAGATGGCCGCGGACCGCGCCCGCCGACGCGGTCACCGGCAGCAGCGCCGCCGGTTGCAGGAACTGCGCGATCGGCGGCCCCGGCCGGGCCCCGTGGTGCGGTACCGGGGCGGGCGCGGGCGGCGGCAGATGGACCTCGGCGGCCGGACGGCGGGCGGCCGGGGCGAAGAGATGGCCCTGGGCGAGCTGCACCCCGGCCGCGCGCACCGCCGCGTACTGCCGCTCCGTCTCCACGCCCTCGATCGCCAGCAACCCGCCGAGCTGCGCGCACAGCTGCCGCATCGCCGCCACCGCGGCCCGCGCGCCCGGCGCCGACACCAGCTCCGCGCAGAGCGAGGCGTCGAGCTTGACGAGATCGGGGGCGAGCGTGCCGAGCAGCCGCAGCGGCGGATCGCCGTCCCCGACGCCGTCGACACAGATGCGGTAGCCCTCCTCACGCAGCCGCGCCACCCCCTCGGCCAGCGCCGTCGGCGGCAGACCGGAGAACGGTCCGCCGAGGTCGAGGGTGACCTCCCACGGCCGTCGGCCCGCCTCGTGCACGGCCTTGCTCAGCGCGGTCGGCCCGGGCCCCGCGGCGACCGTCGTGGCGTAGAGGTTGAGGTGGAGCGGGAGCAGCACCTTCTGCCGGGCCGCGGCGCGTACGGCGAGCGCGGCGAGTTCGGCGTCCAGGCCGGGGGAGCGGCGCGCGGCGGCCAGCACATCGCCGCTCTCGGGGCGGGCGAGCACCTCCAGGGCGACGACCGTGCCGGTCGCCAGGTTCACGACGGGTTGGTACGCGAATCGGAGCTGGTCCGTCCAGGCAGGCACGGCAGCAGCATGCCGCTCCCGGGGCGCCGACCGGGCCCGGTTCACACGCTGTTCATGCAGGCTTCCGGAGCGTGGGGGAGCCGTGACCGCACGGCGCCGCGCACCCGCCGACCGTGCGTCAGCGACCGTGCGTGGCGTGCCAGTCGGCGGCGATCCGGCCCAGCTCCGCGTCGCGTCCGGCGAGCATCATCCGGATCATCTGGGCGTCGCCCCGCAGCGACCACGCCGGATGTCCGAACGTCGCCGGGTTGTTCCGCTCGATGAGGAAGTGCGCGGGCCAGGCCGTGCCGTAGCCGATGACCGGCAGCCCGAGCAGCAGCCGGGGCCGCCGCCGCACCGCCCCGTAGGCGGTGACCGCGAGCCCGGTGAGCGTCCCCGCGAGGTGCACCCACCGGGTCACGGCCTTCGCGTGCATCGCGACGTAGTAGGGCCAGAACTCCTCGTACGACGCGAACGACCGCGCCGGACCGGTTGCCGCGTCCCGCTCCGTGGCGGCCGTGCGTTCCGTGGTGTCCGTCATGCCCGCACCGTAGCCGCGCGCCCGGGCGGTGTCAGTACCGGATCCGGGCCGCCCGGTGGCTCACCGCCGCCCGGCGAGCGAACGGGCGGACACCGGGAAGTCGAAGTAGGTGTCCGGGAACGTCTCCGGGGAGAGCGTGTAGTGCCACCACTCGTCGGCGTAGTTGGTGAAACCGGCCCGCTCCATGCCGTGCTTCAGCAGCAGCCGGTTGGCCCGCTGCGCACCCTTGATACGCGGGTCGAGGGTGTGCGCCAGCGTGTCGAAGCAGTCGAAGCCGGTGCCCATGTCCAGGGAGTTGTCCGGGAACCGCGTCGCCTTGGGGCCGTAGCACGGCGACAGCGGCTCACCGGGTACGTACGGCCGGGTGGGGAGCGCGGGCAGCCTCACCAGCGTCAGATCGATCGTGCTGCCCCGGCTGTGCCCCGACTTCTCCGCGATGTACCCGTCCCGGAAGAGCATCGACTTGTCGATACGGGGGTAGAACTCGCCCTTCATCCGCTGGTCGCCGAGGTCCTCGGCCCAGGCCATGAAGTGGTTCACGGCGCGCTGCGGGCGGTAGCAGTCGTACACCTTCAGGGAGTACCCGCGCCGCAGGAACGCCCGCTGCGCCCGGTGCAGCCCGGCGGCGGTGTCCCGGGTCACCAGACAGGTCGGCTCGCGGTAGCCGGTGACCCGTACGCCCATGAAGTCGTGCGGGGTGAAGTACCGCATCTCCTGGATGATCGTCGGGTCCACGGCCCGCAGTGCGACGAACTCCGCGGGGGCGTGCGGCTCCCCGCCGCGCGCCCCGCCCGCCACCGGGGCGGCCACCGCGCCCGCCGGAACCACCGTCGTCGTCAGCGCGGCGGCCAGCCCCACGGTGAGGCCCCGCACCATCCGCCGCAGCCGTCGCCGCGCCCCGGCCACCCGGCCGACGGCCCCGGCCGCTCCGAGCGCTTCCGCCTCATGTGCCTCTCGCATTCTTGGCATGAGCACCGTCTACCAGCACCGGGGCGGCGGAGGGAACCCTCAGGGCACCGCGCCGCGGCGGAAGCGGGAACCGCCGAGGACCTCGGCGGCCCACCCGGGGGAGCGGCGCGGGCCCCGCATCCGGCCGGGCCCCGGACCGGCCTCACCCCTCCGCCGCCCCCGCCCCCCGCACCCGTACGCGGTACCCCACCGCGCCGCCGCCCTGACGCTCCACCACCACCCGGCCCCGCTCCAGCCACGACACGAACCGGGTCGCCTCCGGCTGCGCGCCCTCGTCCTCCGGGACGACCAACCCGCCGCCGTTGCGCCCGGTGACCGGCGCCCAGACCTCCAGCTCCGTTGTGCCGTCCGCCCCCGTCACCGGGAGCACCGCACCGGCCCGGGCCAGCACCGGTATCCGCGACAGCGGCGCCGCCAGCCGCACCGGCCCGGGCCCGTCGTACGCCCGCCCCGTCGCCGTGTCGTACCAGCGCCCGCGCGGCAGCCGCACCACCCGCGTGCGCGCCCCCGGCTCCAGCACCGGCGCCACCAACAGCGCGTCCCCCAGCAGGAACGCGTCCTCGCAGTCCCGCAACGCCCGGTCGTGCGGCGTCCGCCACCACACCGGCCGCACATACGGCGCACCGGTCAGCCGCGCCAGCTGCCCCAGCGTCGCGAAGTACGGCACCAGCCGCTCCCGCTCCGCCAGCGCCGCCCGCACATGCGCCAGCACCTCCGCCCCGTGCCCCCACGGCCCCGCCCCGTCCCGGGTGCGGAACAGCGGCAGATACGCCGCCAGCTGACACCACCGCAGATACAGCTCCGCCCCCGCCGCGCCGCCGCCCCCCACCTCCGGCCCGCTGTACGGCACCCCGCACAGCCCCAGGCCCAGCACCAGCGCCAACGACGCCCGCAGCCCCGGCCAGTCCGCCCCCGCGTCCGCCGACCACACCCCGCCGTACCGCTGGAGCCCCGCCCACCCCGACCGGGAGAAGGCGAACGGCCGCTCCCCGGGGCGCGCCGCCCCCGCACCCTCCTGCCCGGCACGCGCCATCTGGAGCGCGTACACGTTGTGCGCCTCCCGGTGGTCACCGCCGCGCCCCTCCAGCGCATGGCGCGCCGACCGCTCCAGCGCCACCTCCCCGCACGCCGCGAACGGCACCGGCGCCGCCAGATCGTGCCCCGCCCCGGCGAACCCCTGCGCCCACCGCTCCGCGGACCGCCCGCCCCACCAGGCCCGCGCCGCCGGATCCGTGAAGTCCGGGAACACCGACTCACCCGGACCCGCCACCCCGCGCACCTCCCGGCCCCGCGCATCGCGCACGAACGCCCCCGCCGCCACCCCGCCGTCGTACTCCCGCGCCCCCGCACGCACCCGGACCGCCGGGCCCTCGACCGCCACGGCCCGCACCCCCTCGCCCAGCAACTCCCGCGTCAACCGCGGCAGCGCGGCGCCCTCCGGGACCTCACCGGCGCGCTCCCGCCGCGCCCCCGGCCCCAGCTCCAGATGGACGGCGGCCAGCGGCAGCCCGTGCTCCCGGTGGGCGGCCACCGCCCGCCGCACCCGGGGAGCGTCACCCCGCAGCGCGTGCTGCGCACCGAACGCCCACCGCGGCGGCGGCAGCGGCGCACCCGTCAGCGCCGTCCACCCCATCAGCACCCGGGCGGGCGTCCCCACCAGCACCCAGTACCGCAACGGACCGCCGTCCAGCCGCAGCGCGCACGCCCCCCGGCGGTCGTGCCCCGACCCCGCGCCCTCCCGGCCCTCCCGCAACGTCACCCAGCCGTCCCAGGAGTTGTCGTGGAAGACCAGATGCGTCCCGGCGTCCGCCACCACCAGCTGCACCGGCATCGTCAACCGGTCCTCCCCGGCGCCGTCCGGCCCCCCGGGCGCGGTGTTCCACAGCCGGTACGACCCGTCCCGCAGCCGTGGCCCCGCCGCCCGGCCCCCCAGCCCGAAGAACCGCGCGTCCGCCGCCACCTCCGACCGCTGCACCCACCGCGAACGCCCCGGGGAGCCGCCCTCCGGACCTGCGCCGTCCGCCTCCCCGCTGGTGCCCGCATCCGTACGGTCCCACCACCGCGGCGGCAACTCCCGCCGCAGCAGCACCCCGCCCGGCGTCCGCACCTCCACCGCGCCGTGCCGCGACACCACGACCGTCACCCGCTCCGACACCACCCGCCAGCCACCCTCGGTGTCCGGCTCCAGCACCGCCCGCGCATCCGCCTGCGGACACCCGGCCAGCGCGTACGACGGCTCCGGCGCCGCCCCGTCCCAGCCGCAGAACACCGCACCGCCCGCCGCCACCCGCACCCGCAGCGACGACCGCGCGAACCGGATCACCCCACCACCCGGCTGCGGCTCGGCCCCCTCGGCCTCCCCGGGAACCCGGGCACGCTCCCGCCCGCCCCGGGGCAGCGCCACCGCGTCTGCCCTCCGCCGCCGCCACGCGGCCCGTACCGACCGCAGCCCCTGCGCCGCACCGACGGCCCGCACCGACCGCACCAGATCACGCCCGTTCATGCTGCTCAGACTGTCATTCCCGACGATCACCCCGAGGGGCGTTCAACTTCCGTTCACCTGAGCGTCCACCGGGCGCCGTCCGACGGCCGAACCCCCCACACCCGGGGCCGCGCGACCGGACCGCACCCCGGATCACGACCGCCCCACCGGACCGTCCGGCACCTCGGCGTGATCGTCGCCCCACAGGTCAACCCTGGTGCACAGGACGATCACATGGCATCGTCCAGGAAGGCCGCGTCACCCCCGCACCCGCGCCGGGCGCGGCCGACGCCCACCACGCGTACCGTCCGGGAGCCCCGTCATGACCACCGCACCGTCCCCCGCCCAGCAGCCGACCCCCCTCTGGCAGCCCGGCCCGGACCGCATCGAGGGCGCACAGGTCACCCGCTTCCAGACCTGGGCCGCCACCCACCACGGCGCCCCCGCCGTCACCCCCGGCGACCCGCAGCGCAGCTACACCGACCTGCACCGCTGGTCCACCGACGAACTGCCCGCCTTCTGGCAGGCGGTCGCGGAATGGTTCGACGTCCGCTTCGCCACCCCGTACGACACCGTGCTCGGCGACCGCTCCATGCCCGGCGCGCACTGGTTCCCCGGCGCCACCCTCAACTACGCCGAGCACGCCCTGCGCACCGCCGACGACCCGGCCCGCGCCGCCACCCCCGCGCTGCTCCACACCGACGAGAGCCAGGAGATCGCCCCCGTCAGCTGGGCCGACCTCCGCGACCAGGTCGCCTCGCTCGCCGCCGCCCTGCGCGACCTCGGCGTCCGCCCCGGCGACCGGATCAGCGGCTACCTCCCCAACATCCCGCAGGCCGTCGTCGCCTTCCTCGCCACCGCCGCCGTCGGCGCCGTCTGGACCTCCTGCGCCCCCGACTTCGGCGCCCGCAGCGTCCTCGACCGCTTCCAGCAGGTCGAACCCGTCGTGCTGTTCACCGTCGACGGCTACCGCTACGGCGGCAAGGAACACGACCGCCGCGCCACCGTCACCGAACTCCGCGCCGAACTCCCCACCCTGCGCGCCGTCGTCCACATCCCGCTGCTCGGCACCGACACCCCCGAAGCCGCCCTGACCTGGTCGGACCTGACCACCAACGCGGCCGAACCGGCCTACGAACAGGTCCCCTTCGACCACCCGCTCTGGGTCCTGTACTCCTCCGGCACCACCGGCCTGCCCAAGGCGATCGTCCAGTCCCAGGGCGGCATCCTCCTCGAACACCTCAAGCAGCTCGGCCTCCACTGCGACCTCGGCCCCGACGACCGCTTCTTCTGGTACACCTCCACCGGCTGGATGATGTGGAACTTCCTCGTCGGCGGCCTCCTGACCGGCACCACGATCGTCCTCTACGACGGCAGCCCCGGCCATCCCGACGTCGCCGCCCAGTGGCGCATCGCCGAAGCCACCCGCGCCACCCTCTTCGGCACCTCCGCCGCCTACGTCATGGCCTGCCGCAAGGTCGGTATCCACCCCGCCCGCGACCTCGACCTCTCCACCATCGGCTGCGTCGCCACCACCGGCTCCCCGCTGCCCCCCGACGGCTTCCGCTGGCTCCACGACACCTTCCGGGAGGGCGGCGGCGACCTCTGGATCGCCTCCGTCAGCGGCGGCACCGACGTCTGCAGCTGCTTCGCCGGAGCCGTCCCCACCCTCCCCGTCCACATCGGCGAACTCCAGGCCCCCGGCCTCGGCACCGACCTCCAGGCGTGGGACCCGCAGGGCCACCCGGTCATCGACGAGGTCGGCGAACTCGTCGTCACCAACCCGATGCCCTCCATGCCGGTCCGCTTCTGGAACGACCCCGACGGCAGCCGCTACCACGACAGCTACTTCGACACCTACCCCGGCGTCTGGCGGCACGGCGACTGGATCACCCGCACCTCCCGCGGCGGCGTCATCATCCACGGCCGCTCCGACTCCACCCTCAACCGCCAGGGCGTCCGCATGGGCTCCTCCGACATCTACGAAGCCGTCGAACGCCTCCCCGAGATCCGCGAATCCCTCGTCATCGGCCTCGAACTCCCCGACGGCGGCTACTGGATGCCCCTCTTCGTCCACCTCGCCCCGGGCGCCGTCCTCGACGACGCGCTCCGCGACCGCATCAAGCGGACCCTGCGCACCGAACTCTCCCCGCGCCACGTCCCCGACGACATCATCGAGGCCCCCGGCATCCCCCACACCCTCACCGGCAAGCGCATCGAGGTCCCCGTCAAACGCCTCCTCCAAGGCACCCCCCTCGACAAGGCCGTCAACCCCGGCTCCGTCGACGACCTCCCCCTCCTCCACTTCTACGAGCGCATCGCCGCCGACCGCCGCGCCCGGAACGACGACCGCGCACAGTAACGGCCGGACCCGCTCCACCCGCCGTTGTCAGACCCCCTGATTACTCTCGGTGACAAATGAAGTCCGCGGCGGCACCCCGCCGCCGCGGACGACCGACGCACCGAGGGGCCCTCATGACATCCGCGTTCCGCACCACCCGCCGCACCAAGGAACTGCTGCGCCGCGAAATCCCCGGCACCGCAGGCGTGCTCGCCGACCCGCACGACTTCGCGGCCATGCGCCGCTACCGCACCTTCCCCTTCCAGGACCACACCCGCTACCTCCGCCACCTGGAGGACCACCTCCGCACCCGCACCGCCCAAGGCATGCGGACCAGCCTCGCCCTCTTCGACCCCGCCGCCTACGCCGAGTACTGCGCGGAGCTGGGCATCGACCCCGACAGCATCGACAGCCGCGCCCGCTACACCGGCGAACTCGCCGCCACCGGCGCCACCCTGCCGTACGCCGGTGAACCGCTGCCCCAACTCCTCCCGCTGCTCGTCGAGGAGACCGGACGCCAGGCCGTCTGGGACACCGCGGCCACCCGCCTCGCCGAAGCCGGCACCTGCCAGGAGTGCGGGGCAGACCTCTCCCACACCGCCTTCGCCCTCGCCACCCAGGCACTCAAGGAACTCCTCGACGGCCTCGGCGACGGCACCCACCACCTCGTCTGCAGCATCCCCGCCGGACCACCACCTCTCCTGGCGGCGCTCCGCGTCACCTCCGAGGAGGGCCGCCACAGCCTCGCGGAATCACCGTCCCTGACCTTCTGCACGGTCCTGGCCGCGGGCATCGCCCACCGCACACCGGGCGGCATCGTCTCCCGCAGCACCCGCCCGGAACCGCGGCCCGAGGCCACCACCCCGCACGACACCGTCCGCGGCTGGACCCTGCGCGACGGCTGGCCCGAACCCCTCACCGCCGCCCAGGTCTTCACCGCCTACTGCACCGACGCCGAAACCGGCGACCCCATCCCACCGGAGCCCCACGTCGACCACACCGAGGGCTTCCCCCTCACCCGCCCACCGGAGACCCACCACTGCTGACCCCACACCACCCCGAAACGCCTGACGGCCGCCCCGCCACAGGGGCGGGACGGCCGACAGGTCGGTCACGGGCGGCAGGGCACCGCCGGGAATCACTCCCCGGAGAGCACCGCCTGCGCGGCGACCTGCGCCTCCTCGGCGGTGTCCGCCGCCCGCGCCGCCGCGGCGGCACGCTCACACTGCGCCAGCGTGTGCTTGGCCAACGTCGCCCGCACATACGGAAGGGAGGCCGCGCCCATCGACAGCGACGTCACCCCGAGCCCGGTCAGCACACAGGCCAGCAGCGGATCCGACGCCGCCTCACCGCACACACCACAGCTCTTGCCCTCGGCCTTCGCGGACTCCGCCGACAGCGCCACCAGATCCAGCAGCGCCGGCTGCCACGGATCCTGCAGCCGCGACACCGCGCCCACCTGACGGTCCGCCGCGAAGGTGTACTGCGCGAGGTCGTTGGTCCCCAGCGAAAGGAACTCCACCTCCTGCAGAATCGACCGCGCCCGCAGCGCCGCCGACGGAATCTCCACCATCGCCCCGAACTTCGCCTGCAACCCGGCGTCCCGGCACGCGTCCGCGAACGCCTTCGCGTCCGTACGGTCCGCCACCATCGGCGCCATGACCTCCAGGTAGACGGGCAGCCCCTCGGCCGCCTTCGCCAACGCGGTCAGCTGCGTCCGCAGCACCTCCGGGTGGTCGAGCAGGGTACGCAGCCCCCGCACGCCCAGCGCCGGGTTCGGCTCGTCGGCGGGCGTCAGGAAGTCCAGCGGCTTGTCGGCACCGGCGTCCAGCACCCGCACCACGACCCGGCCCTCCGGGAACGCCTCCAGCACCGTCCGGTACGCCTCGACCTGCTTCTCCTCGGACGGCGCCTGCTTGCTGTCGTCCAGGAAGAGGAACTCCGTACGGAACAGCCCGACGCCCTCCGCACCGGCCTCCACCGCCGCCGGTACGTCCGCGGGCCCGCCGATGTTCGCCAGCAGCGGCACCTTGTGACCGTCGGAGGTGGCACCCGGCCCGGTCGACGCGGCCAGCGCCGCCTTCCGCGCCGCGGCGTCCGTCTCCAGCTCCTCGCGCTTCGCCGCGCTCGGCTCGACGAAGATCTCGCCGGTGCTCCCGTCGACCGCGATGACGGTCCCCTCGGCCAGCTCACCCGCGCCCGGCAGCGCGACCACCGCGGGCACCCCCAGCGCCCGCGCCAGAATCGCGCTGTGGCTGGTGGGACCGCCCTCCTCGGTCACGAAACCGAGCACCAGCGTCGGGTCGAGCAGCGCCGTGTCGGCAGGTGCCAGATCCCGCGCGATGAGCACATACGGCTCGTCGCTGTCCGGCACACCCGGCATCGGCACACCCAGCAGCCGCGCCACGATCCGGTTCCGCACGTCGTCCAGGTCGGCGACCCGGCCCGCCAGGTACTCACCCGCACCCGCGAGCAGCGCCCGGTAGGCCGCGAACGCGTCGTACACCCCGCGCTCGGCGGTGCTGCCGACGGCGATCCGCCGCTCGACATCCGCGATCAGCTCCGGGTCCTGGGCCATCATGGCCTGGGCCTCCAGCACGGCCTGAGCCTCGCCACCGGCCAGATTCCCCCGCGCGATCAGATCGGCCGCCACCGCTTCCACGGCCTGGCGGGCCCGCCCCTGCTCACGCTCCGCCTCGTCGGCCGGAATCTGCTTGGCCGGCGGCTCCAGCACCGCCGTCCCCATGTGCCGCACCTCGCCGATCGCCACACCGTGACTCACGCCGACGCCTCGCAGCGTTGTCTCCATTGCACCCGTCTCCGGTTGATGCGACGACGCGAGCCGCCGCGATGGATGTCGAACCTGCCGTCGCGGGACGGCCCCCGGCTACTGCCAGGAGAAGAGCACCTCGCCCGCGGCGAGCTCGCCGTCCTCCCGCACGTCACCGAGCGAGTCGGCCGCAGCCTCCAGCGCGACGACGGGGCAGATCGGCGACTTACCGGCCTTCTCGACCTGCGCGGGGTCCCAGCGCACGACCGCCTGGCCGCGCTGCACGGTGTCGCCCTTGTTGACGAGCAGTTCGAAACCCTCGCCGTTGAGCTGCACGGTGTCGATCCCGAGGTGCGTCAGCACCCCGTGACCTTCGGCGTCCACCACGACAAAGGCGTGCGGGTGGAGCGAGACGACGACGCCGTCCACGGGTGCGACGGCCTCGCCGGGCTCGCGCACGGGGTCGATAGCGGTACCGGGTCCCACCATCGCACCGGCGAACACCGGGTCGGGCACAGCCGCGAGTCCGATGGCACGTCCGGCGAGCGGTGACGTCACGGTGGTCATGGGAAGCCTCCCAGGGGTGGAGATTCATCAGGTCGCCGTCACTACCTGTCCCGGACGGCGCACCGTTCAGAGCGTAAGTCATAAGAATCAGCCCCTCCGCATGAACGACACCCGCCGAGCGGCGCCGATCAGCGCCCGGCGATTTGCCTCGCCCTTGGGGGGCCTGTACTGTCTGAGATCTGCCCGAGAGCGCCGACACCGCAGAAAACGCGATCAAGCGCCGTGGGCAGCACTCCTCGAATCGTGATTCGGAATATCGAATCCAATTCTGCATGCCTGCGGAAAGTCAGCGATTCGAGAGGCCCGAAAAGCCTGCTAGAGTGAAGCCGCGGAAAAGCCGAAAGGCCGGACCGCACCGGCGAAAATCAGAACCGAAAGGATCTGATAGAGTCGGAAACGCAAGATCGAAGGGAAGCGCCCGGAGAGCCTGGTGAAACAGGCACAAAGGAAGCGTCCGTTCCTTGAGAACTCAACAGCGTGCCAAAAGTCAACGCCAGATATGTT
>NZ_JODY01000002.1 GCF_000718015.1 Streptomyces catenulae
TCCCCGCCCGGAGTGCCCCGGCCCCCTCCCCCGGCCGGGGCACCCCGCCGCTCCGCCCACCCCCCTCACCAGGAGTTGTCATGCCTTCCGCCCCCGATCCGTCCCGGCACGGCGCCGGGGACACCGGTCGCCCGGTGGTCTTCCGCGACGTCCGGCCCTTCGGGGCGGCCCGTCCGGTGGACCTCACCGTCGTCGACGGTCTGATCAGCGACCGGGCGGCGCCCGCCGACGCCGAGGTGGTCGAGGGCGGCGGGCGGATCGCGCTGCCCACCCTGGTCGACGCGCACATCCACCCCGACAAGACGACCTGGGGCGGCCCCTGGGAGTCGCGGCGGGCGGCGCACTCCATCGAGGAGTTCGCGGCACAGGACGCCGAGCTCTTCCGCCGTCAGCGCCGGTCCGTCGGTGAGCGGGCGTACGGGCTGATGGCGCACGCCGTCACCCGCGGCACCCGGGCGATGCGGGCGCACGCCGATGTCGCCCCGGCGTACGGGACGGCCGGTGTGGAGGGCCTGGCGCAGGCCCGCGAGCGGCTGCGGCACGCCCTGGACGTGCAGATCGTGGCCTTTCCGCAGCACGGCGTGGTCCGCGCCCCCGGCACCGCGAGGCTGCTGACGGACGCGGCGCGCGACGGCGCCGTGGATCTCATCGGCGGGATCGACCCGGCCGGTTTCGACGGGGCGCCGGAGGCCCAGCTCGACCTGGTCTTCGACCTGGCGGACCGGTACGGCGTCGGGCTCGACCTCCATCTGCACGAGCGCGGCGCGCAGGGCCTGACGTCGCTGCGCCGCATCCTGGACCGCACCCGGGCGCTGGCGCTGCACGGCCGGGTGACGGTCAGCCATGTCTTCTGTCTGGCGGACCTGCCCGAAGCGGAGCTGGCGGCGGTCGCCGCGGACCTGCGCGAGCTGGACATCGCGCTGACCACCGTGGCCCCCAGCGGCTCCCTCGTCCTGCCGATCGCCGCACTGACCGGGCACGGCGTCCGCGTCGGTCTCGGCTCGGACGGCGTCCGCGACTCCTGGAGCCCCTTCGGCGACGCCGACATGCTGCACCGCGCGCACCAGCTGGGCCGGGTCCGTGACGACCGCCTGGACGCGGAGTTGACGGCCTGTTACCTGACCGGGGCGCACGGCGGCGCCGAGGTGCTGGGGCTGCCCCGCGCCGACCTCTCCCCCGGCTCACCCGCCGACTTCCTGCTGGTGCGCGGCGAGTGCGTACCGCAGATCGTGGTGGACCTGCCGCCGCGCGACCTCGTCGTCCGCGGCGGCCGGATCGTCGCCCGGGACGGCGCCCTCGTCTGATCCGTCCGCCGTCCGCCCACCCCTTTGACCCGAGAAGGCCATGACCACCCGCCCGACGTCCCCCCTGCCCGCCGAACCGTCCGCCCCGCATCCGCGGCGCTGGTGGGCACTGTGTGTGCTCGGCTTCGCCCAGCTGATGATCCTGCTGGACAGCACCATCGTGACCGTGGCGATGCCCTCGCTCCAGAGCGAGCTGCACATGGCCGACGGCGACCGCCCCTGGGTGGTCACCTCCTACACCGTCGCCTTCGGCGGGCTCCTGCTGCTCGCCGGGCGGATCGCCGATCACGCGGGTCGGGGGCGGGTGTTCGTCGCCGGGCTGATCGGCTTCGCCGTCGCCTCCGCCGCGGCGGGCGCCGCCCCCACCGCGCAGGCGCTCTTCGCCGCCCGGGCGGTGCAGGGCGCGTTCGCCGCGCTGCTCGCCGCGTCCGCGCTCGCGCTGGTGGCCACCACCTTCCCCGACCCGGTGGAGCGCCGCCGGGCCATCGCCGTCTTCGGGGCGCTCGGCGGTGCGGGCGCCTCGCTGGGCGTCGTCCTCGGCGGGGTGCTCACCCAGTGGTACGGCTGGCGCTGGTGTCTGCTGGTCAATGTGCCGATCGCGCTGGCGGCGCTGCTCGGCACGGTGTGGATGCCGCGCGACCGCTCCCCGCGGGCGGCGGGCCGGATCGATGTGGCCGGTGCGGTGCTGGGCTGCGGCGGGCTGACGGCGCTGGTGTTCGGCTGCAGCCGGGCGGAGGCGGCCGGGTGGACGTCGCCGTCGGTGCTGGGTGCGCTGGGCGGCGGCGCGGCGCTGCTGCTGGCGTTCGCCCGGTGGCAGACGCGCGCGGCGCTGCCGCTGCTGCCGCCGACGCTGGTCCGCGACCGTGGCCGCTCCTCGGCGCTGCTGGCGGGCGGTGCGCTGATGATGGCCCAGCTGTCGGTGTCGCTGTTCCTCACCTACTACCTCCAGACGGTGCTGGGCTGGTCCGCCCTCGCCGCCGGGCTGGGGTTCCTGCCGATCAGCCTGGTGACGACGGCGACCGCGACCCAGCTCGGCACCCGGCTGCTGCCCCGGCTGGGCGCCCGGGTGATGATGACCGCCGGGCTCTCGCTGGCCGCCTGCGGGCTGTTCCAGCTGACCCTGCTGGGTCCGGACTCCTCGTACGCGGCGCAGGTCCTCCCGGCGCTCGCGACCTTCAGTGTCGGTCTGGGCGGCAGCTTCCTCGCGATCATGAACGGCGCCACCACCGGCGTCCCGCCCCAGGACTCCGGTATCGCGTCGGCGACCGTCAACTCCGTGCAACAGGTGGGGGGTTCGATCGGCTCCGCGGTCTTCAACACCGTCGCGGCGAGCACCGCCGCCGCCTTCCCCGGCACGGCACGCGCGGCCACCCTGCACGGCTTCACCACCGCCGTCTGGTACCCGCTGACGGTGCTGCTGCTCGCCGCGGCGGCGACCGCGACGCTGGGCCGGGCGCCGGGGCGGGCCACCGCGGCGGAGGGGACGGCGTGAGCCCGGCCGGTGCCGTCAATCCCGATTGACGGCACGGTCCGGGAGTGGTTACCGTCCCGGGCGGCATCGCGTGTCGGTCACCGTCCGGGTGAGGCATGGAGGTGCCGGGACATGCCTTCGGAGGCATTCCATGTCGGTCGAGTTGAATCACACCATCGTCCACGCCCGGGACAACCGGGCCTCCGCGGAGTTCTTCGCGGAACTGCTGGGGCTGGAGATCACCACGGAGTGGGGGCCGTTCGTCGCGGTCGCGCTGGGCAACGGCGTCACCCTGGACTTCGCCACCGTCCCCGGCGGCGACATCACCCCGCAGCACTACGCCTTCCTCGTCTCCGAGGAGGTCTTCGACGCGGCGTACGCGAAGATCGTGCACCGCGGCATCCCCCACCAGGCCGATCCGCACGGTGAGCGCCCCGGGGAGATCAACCACCACGACGGCGGGCGCGGCGTCTACTTCCCCGACCCGGCGGGCCACTTCCTGGAGCTGCTGACCGTGCCGTACGGCGGCTGGCCCGCCGAGGCGCCGGGAAATTAGGTGGCGGCCCGGTCAACCCCGGCGCCACCATGCCCCGTATGAGCGACGAACCCGCGCGATGGACCCAGGCGACCGTCCACCCCGACATGTGGACGGATCCGGACAACGACCCCCGCGAGAACACCGGGCCGAGCCCGGACGGTGAACTCGCCACGCTCCAGGACTTCCTGACGGGGTACCGGCTCACCCTGCGGATGAAGTGCGAGGGGCTGGACGCGGAGCAGCTGGCACGGCGTTCGGTGCCGCCGTCGACGATGTCGCTGCTCGGTCTGGTACGCCATCTGGCCGAGACGGAGCGGGACTGGCGCGGCTGGATCGGCGACGAGCCCGCACCGGCGAAGCTGTACGGCGCCCGGGACGCGGACTTCGACGGCGCGGTCGGCGAGGAGTCCCAGGTGGTGGCCGCCTTCCGCGATCTGGAGCGCGAGCAGGAGGAGACCGACGCCGCGCTGGCCGCGCATCCGGATCTCGGTGAGCGGGTCGGCAAGAACAAGATCGCGATCCGGGAGCTGCTGGTCCACCGGATCGAGGAGTACGCCCGCCACTGCGGCCACGCGGATCTGCTGCGCGAGCGCGTCGACGGGCGGGTGGGCCAGTAGCGGGGCCCGCCCGGGCACCGCGTGAGGGCCGCACCCCGGATGACGGGGTGCGGCCCTCGGCGTGTGGTGCGCGGTCAGGCGGTGGGGGCGCCGGAGACGCGGCGCTCGCCGCCGTTCCGCTCCTGCCAGCGGCGGTAGACGTCGACGGCGTCCTCCCGCGGCTGGTACGTCATCGGCATCCGGCGCTCCTGCCAGGGTGCGGCGATCTCGTCGTAGAAGGTGTTCAGCTCGAAGTACTTGCGGTCGTCCACGTAGTGCGGCTCGTAGGCGTCGCGGGTGGTGAGGAAGACGACCTCGTCCGGGGAGCAGTAGTACAGCGAGCCCAGGCACATGGGGCACGGGTGCGCCAGGACGTAGATGGTGGCGCCGGTCAGGTGCTCGGTGCCGAACTTGGTGCAGGCGTCGCGGATGGCGAGGATCTCGGCGTGCGCGGTCGGGTCCGAGGTCTGGGCGACCAGGTTGGGGCTCTCCGCCAGGATCTCGCCGTCCTTGACGATGACGGTGGCGAAGGGGCGGCCGCCCTCCTCGACGTTGCGGCGGGCGATGTCGATGGTGCGTTGTGCGAAGTCCACGGTTCCTCCGGGGAGTTGGCGGGAGGGGTGATCAGAAGGGCTTGGTCGGCAGGTACTTGCCGTCGAGGGTGATGACGGCGCGCTCGCCGCCCTCGGGGTCGGCGACCTTCTGCACATCGAGCTTGAAGTTGATCGCGGAGATGATGCCGTCGCCGAACTGCTCGTGGACCAGGGCCTTCAGGGTGGTGCCGTAGACCTGGAGCATCTCGTAGAAGCGGTAGATCGTCGGGTCGGTGGGGATGCCGCCGGGGATCGAGCCGCGGGTGGGGATGGTCTGCAGCAGCAGGGCCGCGTCGTCGTCCAGGTCCAGCAGCTCCGCCACCGCCTTGGCGGACTTCTCCGGCAGGGCGTGCTGGCCGAGGACAGCGGCGGTGGTGAAGGCGGCGGACAGCCCGGCGGCGTCCGCGATCTCCTGCCAGGTCAGGTCCTTACGGGTCTTGGACTCGACGGCGACGATCGAGAGGGCCTGGCGGGCGGCGGGGTCGAACTGGGCGTGTGCCATGGGGGTGTTCCTTTCGGGAGGTGCCGGACGCACGGTGCGTGCGGCACGGTACGGGGGCGGCGGGCGGCAGGGCCGGTCAGACGCCGGCGCGGTCGAGGGTTTCGAGCCGGTCGACGGAGCCGGAGGCGATGTCGAAGACCCAGCCGTGCAGCGTCAGACGCCGTTCGGCGAGGGCTTGCGCCACCGAGGGGTGGGTGGCGAGGTTCCGCAGCTGGGCGGAGACGTTGGCCCACACCAGGGCGCCCACGTCGGTGGGGCCTTCCGGGGTGGCGGCGCGGGCGACGGAGGCGTCCGCGTGGCGCAGCCAGGTGGCGAGTTGGGGTGCGTCGCCGAGGTCGTGTCCCTCGGCGAGTGCCGTCATGGCGCCGCAGCCGGAGTGGCCGCAGACGATGACGTCGGTGACGCCGAGCACGCGGACGGCGAACTCGATGCTGGCGACGGTGCCGTCGGCGGTCGGGCTGTGGGCGGGGACGAGGTTGCCCGCGGTGCGGATGACGAACAGTTCCCCGGGCTCGCTCTGGGTGATCAGCTCGGGCACCACCCGGGCGTCGGAGCATCCGATGAACAGGGTGGTGGGCCGGTGTTCGGTGGCCAGCCGGGCGAAGAGCCCGGCCTTCGCCGGGAAGACGTCCCGGCGGAAGTTGGCGACACCGTCCATGAGGTCGGGCATGGTCACTCCCTTCAGTGGCTGCCGACCCCTGCCGGGCCGACGGGTTCCACCATGCACGAGCTGGCCCTATAGCGTCCAAGACGCAGTGGAGATGATTGCTATTGGTGTCACCTATAGCTGTGGCTGTGGCTCCGCGCAGCTCCGCCGGAGGGGGCGGACGCCCGGCCCGTCAGGCGGTGCCGGACTCCGGGGCGAGGGCGTCCTCGGCGATCCGGGCGGCGAGGCAGCGGAGCGTGGCCTCGCGGGTGCCGACGACATGGGCGCGGGCCCGCTCCTCGGCCCGGTGCGCGTCGCCCGCGCGGATCGCCTCGTACAGCCGCTCGTGCTCCCCGCACATCGGGTCGCCGTCGTTCAGCTCGGAGGTGAGCCGGAAGAGGCGGCGCAGACGGGAGTCGAGGGGCGCCATCAGATCGCGGAGCAGCGGGTTGCCGGAGGCGTCCACGACGAGTTGGTGGAAGTCGGCGTTACGGGCCACGGCCTCCCGCAGCCGACCCGCCTCGGACGCCTTCCGGCTGCGCGTCAACAGGCTTGCCATGGAGCGGAGTTGGGCGGGGGTGGCGCGGCGGGCGGCGAGACCGGCGGCGAGGCCCTCCAGCTTCTCGCGGACGTCGAAGAGGTGCTCGGCGTCCTCGGTGCCGAAGTCCGCGACGACGGCACCGCGCCGCGCCTGCACCAGCAGGAACCCTTCCGACTCCAGGCGCTGCATCGCCTCGCGCAGCGGGATCCGGGAGACGCCGAACTCCTCGGCCAGCTCCCGCTCCACCAGGCGCCGTCCCGCCGGGTACTCCCCCTCGATGATCCGCTCGCGCAGCTCCTCGTGGACCCGGTCGCGCAGGGACCGGTGGGTGTCGCCTATCGGGGTGCGGCGGTCCGGGCGGCGGGTGGTCATGGCGTCAGCTCCAGGTACGGGCGGACAGGGGCGGCGGGGCCCCTGGCACTTCGATCATCGCAGACCGGGGCGGGCGGGAGAAGCCGCGGAGATCCGCCCGCCGGGCCCGTTGCCCGGTATTCGGTATACCAGTTAGCGTGGCTCTGCCCGTCGCCCGCCGACGCTCCGTGCCGCATCCGGCCGCCGGTGGCGTACGACGGCATGCCGCGAACAGCTGGAGGACCCCGTGTCGCACCCCGTCGACGCCCCGCCGATCCCGTCCGTACCCACCGCGCTGCGGAATGTGACCCTGCCCGACGGCCACCGCGCCGATGTCGCCCTGCGCGACGGCCGGATCGCCGCCGTCACCGGGCACCGCGCGGACGCCGCCCCCGACGGCGCGGCGGTCGACCTGGGTGGCGCGCTGCTGCTGCCCGCCCTCGTCGACGGCCACGCCCATCTGGACAAGACGCTGCTCGGCGCCGCCTGGCAGCCGCACCGGGCCACCGCCACGCTCCAGGAGCAGATCGCGAACGAGCGGGAGCTGCGCGCCACCGTCGGTGTGCCGGTCGCCGACCGGGCCACCGCGCTCGCCGAGCGGATGATCTCCCTCGGTACCGGCCATGTCCGCTCCCACGTCGACGTCGACCCGGACGTCCGGCTGGACGGGCTGCACGCGCTCCTCGGCGTCCGCGAGGCGTTCCGCGACCGGCTCTCCGTCCAGCTCGTGGCGTTCCCGCAGAGCGGGGTGGTCAGCTCGCTGGGCGTCGCCGATCTGCTGGACGCCGCGCTCGCCGAGGGCGCCGAGCTGATCGGCGGGCTCGACCCCGCCGGGTTCGACGGCGACGTGGACGGTCAGCTCGACATCGTCTTCCGGCTCGCCGAGCGGCACGGCGCGGGCATCGACATCCACCTCCACGACGGCGGCGAGAGCGGCACCGCGCAGCTGCGGGCCGTCGCCGAGCGGACCGCCGCCCTCGGGCTCGGCGGCACCGTCACCGTCAGCCACGCCTACGCCCTCGGCCAGGTGGAAGGGCCCGAACTGGACCGCACCGCCGCCGCGTTGGGCGCCGCCGGGGTCTCGATCATGACGAACGGCCCGCGCACCACCATGCCGCCGGTGCTGCGCCTGCGCGACCACGGCGTCCGGGTCTTCGCCGGGTCGGACAACATCCGCGACTCGTGGTGGCCCTACGGCACCGCCGACATGCTCGAACGCGCCACGATCATCGGCCTCCAGGGCGGTCTGATGACCGACGAGGAGCTGCACACCGCCGCCTCGCTGGTCACCGGCGAAGCCGCCGCGGCGCTCGGGCTGACCGGCTACGGGCTCGCCCCCGGGGACCGCGCCGATCTCGTGGCCGTCGCCGCCGGTGGGGTCCCCGAGGCGGTCGCCGCCCACCCCGAGCGGCTGCTCGTCCTGCACAGCGGGCGGGTCGTCGGGCCCACGCCGAGCGGCGCGTATCCGCGGTTCACACCGCCGTCCGTGTGAGGCGGCGGTCCGCGGGCCGGTGCGGGCGCCCGGCGCCCCGCTGCCTATAGTCCGCGTATGGGTCCGGAACTCCGTCATCTGCGCTATCTGATCGCGGTCGCCGAGCACGGCAACTTCACCCGCGCCGCCGAGGCGCTGACCGTCTCCCAACCGACGCTGTCGCAGCAGATCAAGCAGTTGGAACGGTCGGTGGGCGCCCAGCTTTTGGACCGCAGCGGGCGCACCGTGCGGCTGACCGACGCGGGCACCGCCTACGTCCACTACGCGCGGCGGGCGCTGCGGGAGCTGGCCGCCGCCGACCGTGCGGTGCTGGACGTCGCGGATCTGACCCGGGGCCATCTGCGGCTGGCCATGACGCCGACGTTCACCGCGTATCTGCTCGGTCCGCTGGTGGCGGCGGTGCACGACGAGCACCCCGGGCTGACGCTGGAGGTGCACGAGGAGCCGCAGGACCGGATCGAGGCGGGGCTGCTCGCCGACGACCTCGACCTCGGCATCGCCTTCGAGGGCCCGCATCTGCCGGGTATCGCCGCCACCGCGCTGTTCGCCGAGACCCTCGGGCTGGTCGCCACCGCGCACCGGCCCGGGGCCGACGATCCACGGCCGATGCCGGTGGACCGGCTCGGCGGGCAGCCGCTGGCGCTGCTCAGCGCGGACTTCGCGACGCGGCGCCACATCGACACCTACTTCGCCCACCACCGCATCGACCCGCCGATCGCGGTGGAGGCCAACACCATCCAGGCGCTCACCGAGATCGTCCGGCGCACCCCGCTGCTGGCCACCGTGTTGCCCGACGCGATCACCGACGACCATCCGCATCTGGCGCCGGTGCCGCTCGATCCGCCGCTGCCGACCCGGGTGGCGGCGCTGCTGCGGCGGGAGAGCGCGTACCGCAGCGCCGCCGCCCGCGCCTTCACCGGCGTGGTCGCGCGGGTGGTCCGCGACCGCGGCTACCCCGCGCCCTGAGCGCGGCGCCCGGGCGCGCGGCACCGGGCGGGGCGGGCGCCGATGAGAGAATCGGGCCCATGACAGGGTCTGAGAAGTTCGAGCCCGAATCGGAGCGGGTCACCCGGCAGTTGCGCGACGACATCATCGACGGTGTCCGCGCGCCCGGCAGCAAACTGGTCGAGCGGGAGCTGGCCGCGGAGTTGGGCGTGAGCCGCCTGCCGATCCGGGACGCCCTGAAGGCGCTGGTCACCGAGGGGCTGGTGACGCCGCGGCCCCGCAGCTGGGCCGTGGTGCGGGAGTTCACCCCGTCGGACCTCGCCGATCTGGAGGAGGTCCGCTCGGCGCTGGAGACGATGGCGTTCCGCCTCGCCGCGCAGCGCCGCACCCGCGCCGGGCTGGCCCGGCTCCGCGCCGACCTCGACGCCGAGCTGTCGGCGGCCCGCGCGGGCGATGCGGTACGGGCCCGGCGGGCGGCGGCCGACTTCCACGAGACGGTGATCTCACTCGCCGACAACGAACTCCTCAACGAGCTGGAGCGCACCCTGCGCAGCCGGATGCGGTGGCTGCTGGGCCAGCACGACGACCTGGTGGCGATCGCCGAGGAACATCAGGCGCTCTACGACGCCGTCGCGGACCGCGACGCGGACCGGGTCGCGGAGCTGACGGCACGTCACCTGGCGACCAGCCGCCGGGTGACCGCGGCCCGGCAGGCCCGCCGCGAGGGCTGAGGGCCCGCGCGACGGCGGGGCCCGGCGGAGCGTTCCGGGCGCGCGGCGGCCGGGCGAAGGGCCGCCGCGCACCCGTCGGTCACGGTCCGGCGGGGGTCTTTCCGGCAGTGTCCGGGGCGTCCGGGGCCTCCGCGGCGGGGGCCGCGGGCTTCGCCGCGGGGGCCGCGGGCTTCGCGTCGGCGGCACCGGCGGCCGGGGTGTCCGCGCCCGGGGTCGCGGGGGCACCGGGCTTCGCGCCGGTCTCGGTTGCGCCCGCACCGGCCGTGCCCGCTTCCGCAGCATCCGCACCCGGCCCCGGCTCCGTACCGGCAGCCGCCGTCGTCGCCGTCGCCGCCTCCGCCGCCCGCTTCCGGGCCCGCCCGTGTGGCAGCGGCCGGTTGACGACGCCGGACCAGATCTCGTGGTGGCCCAGGCCCTCGGGGTGGCGGTGGGCGGCGCGGGCGGCCCAGAGGTAGACGCCGAGGCAGACCAGCGCGCCGCAGCACAGCAGCGCCGCGAGGACCAGCATCTCCACCGCGCCGCCGGTCGCGCCGCCCTCCAGCACCCGCACGAAGAGCAGCGCCATGCCCAGCGCCAGGACCAGCGGCGGTGCGGCGAGGACCAGCGCCCGCAGGGTCAGCGCGCCCAGCCCGGGGCGGGAGCCGTCGCGGGCGGTCAGCCGGAGCAGCAGCACCCGCTTGCCCGGCGTGAACCCGCCGGTCAGCCACGGCACCACGACGAACCACAGCACGGTCAGGAGCACCGAGGTCAGCACCGCCGTCTCGGCGTCGCTGAGCAGCGTCACCACGAAGCTCACCGGCGGCCCCACCAGCAGCAGCCCCGTCACGTCCAGCAGCAGCGCGACCAGCCGTCGGCCGAACGGGACCTTGTCACCGGCGGCCAGCGCCCGGTCGTCCAGGGTGTTCAGCTCCGGCAGCCTGCGGGCCAGCGGCGCGACGACCAGCCAGCCCAGCGACGCCCCGGCCGCGTTGGCCAGCAGGTCGTCCATCGCGAAGAGCCGGTACGGGCAGGGGTAGATCCCCCACAACCCGGTGAACTGCGTCAGCTCGAAGAAGAGCGAGACGCCGAACCCGGCGAGGGTGGCGGCGAGCAGACCGCGCCGCAGGTGCAGCCGGACGAAGACGCCCAGCGGCAGCAGCAGGAGGAGGTTGAAGACCGTCTGCCAGAACGCCGAGTTGTGCAGGATCAGCGCGCCGAAGGAGACCTGGTGGTGGGCCTCCTTCCACATGTCGGCGACGAACATCCCCGGTGTCCACTGCGGATGCTTGAAGGTCGGGAACGCCCGGCAGACGTCCACCGCGCCGCTCGGCAGCGGCACCACCACGAGGCAGAGCGCCGAGATGGCGAAGTAGACGAACGCGAAGACGGAGAGGGTGCGCCAGCGGGTCATGATGCCGTGGCGCCGGTAGAGGACGATCGCCACCGGCACCGAGAGCAGCAGGGCGAGGGCGGGGAAGAGCATCGCCGCGGTGTTCAGCGGCAGGAGGTAGGCGCCGGTCACCGGGGGCCCTCCCCCGCGGCGGTGTGCTCCCGGTGCGGACGCGCCGCCGGGTATCCGTCGGCCGCCGGTGGCCCCGCGGCGCGGTGGTCCGCCACCGCGCACCGCGTCTTCGGCCGGACGACTCCCGTGGGCGGGAAGGTCCCGAGGTTCATCTCTGTCCTGTCATCTTTCACAGCAAGGATCGCGGGAGCCCGCCCCGGTGAACGGGGTCGTCCCGGCGCCGCAGGGCGGGGCACGGGAACGGGCTTCCGCCGTGATCCTGTCAGACGGAAAGTCGCCCCCGGAAACCCGTATACACCCCGTCCGACCTGCCCGTTTCACCCCGCGGGGGCGAATCGGTCGGTACCGCACCACTCCCCCCGACCGCCGCCGGGGGAAGCGGTGGGCCGGTGCCCGCCGGGCCGGGACGCGGCGGCTACGGTGCCGCGTTCAGCAGGTCCAGCGCGGAGTGCTGGCAGCCGTGGCCGGGACCGTCGCCGCGGTCGCCGTTCCAGTGCGGGCCGTACCGGTCGTGCGCGTCGCGGTCCTTGGCGTAGGCGGTGTCCGCCTGCTTCTTCAGATAGCCGTCGTAGGGGTGCCCGTCCAGCGCCCGGTCGAGGACGCCGAGACCGCGGACGTAGGCGCCCTTGAAGCTGGGACCGTCGCCGGTGCAGGAGGAGGACTCGCCCGGCTCGCGGAGGATGCCGCCCGGGTTGAGGTCGCGCGATCCGGTGGAGGCGTCGGCCAGTTCGCGGGCGGCGCGCAGCAGCTCCGGATCGCCGGTGGCCTGGTGCAGCTCGGTGAGACCGCCGAGGATCACGCCCTGGTTGTAGGTCCAGGTCGGCTGGCCGTTGTTCCGGCAGGAGCCGTCCAGACCGTCGTTGATCAGGTGCTTTGCGTTGATCATGCCGCTGCCGCGCAGCCAGTTCCAGCCGCTGGTCGCCCGGTCCAGGGAACGGGTGTCGCCGGGCGTCCGGTTGTGCAGGGCGGCGTTGAGCGCCACGTACAGCTCGTTGGTGACGGCGTTCTTGTACGCGGTGTCGGTCTTCCACTGGACGCCGCCGCCGCAGGTGCCGGTCCAGTAGCGGGCCATGTGGTCGGCGTCGGCGCGGGCGGTGTCGAGGTAGCGGGCGTCGCCGGTGAGGTCGTACGCCTTGATCCAGGCCAGCCCCCACCAGCCGGTGTCGTCGAGGTACTCGTTGCGGAACTGCCTCTGGTTGCCGCCGTCGGTGCGGTCCTTGTTCTTGTCGTACGTCTCGTCGACGGCGTGGGCGAAGCGCGTGTCGCCGGTGCGCCGCATGGTGTCGATGACGGCGGTCAGCGCGTTGGCACTGGTCCACCAGGCGTTGCCGCCGAAGAGCCCGGTCTTGTGGTCGTAGTCCCGCATCAGCGCGGTGGCGGCGGCCATCCGGCGGTCGGCGGTGACCGGGGCGGCGCGGTCCGCCCGGGAGCGGTCCGGTGTGGCGGCGGGCGCGGGTGCCGCGACGGCGGCGAGCACCCCCGCGGCGGCGAGCGCGGCGGCCGTGCGGCGCACCCTCGCGCGCCGCGGGGACGCCGGTGCCGGGTCGGAGGTGGTGTCCGGTTTCGGTGGCATACGGGCTCCTCGTCGTCGGGGGGCCGAAGGCGGCGGCCCACCGGATGCGGTCACCTCCGAGGACGCCGCCCGCCGGGCGTCAAGTTCCGTACGGCGCCGGAGCGTTGGCGTCCACGCCGGGCGGTGCGGCGGCCGGTCCGCGGTCGGGCGGCGGTCGGGCGACGGGAGCCGCCGCGGCGGGCGGTGCCGCGGCCCCGGTCCGGCCGGGTCCGGCGGGATCACCCCGGCCGCCCGGGGATCCGACCGCCGGGTAGGCTCGCGTGCCGGTGTGTGACGAACGGGGAGACGGTATGGAAGGGCTGCGGCAGGACGATCCGCCGCGGATCGGGGAGTTTCTGACGCTGGCGCGGCTCGATCCGGCCGCGCGGCGGGGCGTTCCCGAACGGCGCTATCTGGCGCGCAGCGCCGACGGGGCGCGGACGGTGCTGATCGCTCTGCCGCTCCAGGGTGCCGATCCGGGGCGCTGGGCGGCCGAGGCGCGGTGGGCGGCGAAGCTGAACCAGCCCGGTCTGTGGCCGGTGGCGGAGGTCGGCGGCAGCGCCGCGTTCCCCTGGCGCGCCTCGCCCTACCGGCCGGTGCTGCCGCTGCCGGAGGCGCTGGACGCCTGCGGCGGTCCACTGCCCGAGGAGGCGGTGCGGGCGCTCGGTGCGGCGCTCGCCGAATCGCTGGCGTCGGCGCACGTCCTGGGCGTGGTGCACGGCGGGCTGTGCCCGGCCGCGGTGCTGCTCACCGCGTACGGTCCGCTGGCGTCGTGCTTCGGCGCGGTGCGCGCGGCGGCTCCGGAGGGCGCGCCGCGGACCGGGCTGCCCGGCATCGACGCGGGCTGCCTCGCCCCCGAACCGGCCGCGGGCGGTCCGGTGCAGGCATCCGCCGATGTGTACGCGCTGGGCGCGGTCCTGGCGTACGCGGCGACCGGCCACACGGTGCCGGAGCGGGCGGAGCTACCGGCCGGACTGCGGGCGCCGATCACCGCCTGTCTGTCGCGGGATCCCGCCGCGCGGCCCGAACCGGCGCGGCTGCTCGCGGAGTTGGCGCCGGGCGCGGCCTGGGGTACGCAGAGCGCGGGCACCGAGCCGGCGAAGCTGCCCGGCCGGGTGGTCGCGGCCCTGTCCCTCCAGGCGGCCGCGGTGCTCGCCGCCGAACTCCCCGAGGTGCGCTGACACCATGCAGACCGCTCTTCTCCACGACGATCCGCACACCGTCGGCCCGTATCTGCTGCTGTCCCGGCTGGGCGGCGGCGGGATGGGCACCGTCTATCTGGCGCGGACGGCGGGCGGCCGCACCGTCGCGCTCAAGGTGCTGCACCAGCGGCTGTCCGCCGACACCGGGCTGCGCCACCGCTTCCGGCTGGAGGCGGACGCGGCGCGGGTGATCGGTGGCCGCCACGGCGCGCAGGTCCACGACGCCGATCCGGACGCGCCCCGGCCGTGGCTGGCGACGGAGTACGTACTCGGCCCGCCGCTGGACGACGCGGTGGCGGCCACCGGTCCGCTGCCGGAGCGGGCCGTGCGGGCGCTGGGCGCGGCGCTGGCCCGGGGGCTGGCGCAGCTGCACCGTTCGGAGGTGGTGCACCGCGATCTCAAGCCGTCGAACATCCTGGTCACGGCGGACGGACCGAGGATCATCGACTTCGGGGTGGCGCACGCCGTCGGCGAGGCGCCGCTGACGCAGGCGGGCGCGGCGGTGGGGACGCCCGCGTTCATGTCGCCGGAGCAGGCGGCGGGTCTCGAACACGCCACGGCGGGCGATGTGTTCGCGCTCGGCGGGCTGCTGGTGTTCGCCGCGTCCGGCCACGGCCCGTTCGGCTCCGGGCAGCCCACCGATCTGCTCTACCGCGTCCGCTACACCGAGGCGGACCTCGGCGGGGTGCCGCCGGAGCTGGTGCCGCTGCTGGGCCGCTGTCTGGCGAAGGACCCGGCGCAGCGCCCGACGACCGAGGAGCTGGCCACCGCGCTGGCGCCGGACGGCGTTCCGCAGGTCTTCGCGGAGGTGCTGCCGGACGGGGTGCTGCGGATGATCGCGCGGCGCGGTGACGACGTGTGGCGGCAGCCGCCGCGGCTGACGCCGCCGCCCCCGGACCTGCCGCCGGGCCCGGCGACGCCGCCGGGCGGGGCGGCGGGGCCGTCGCGGCGCCGGATGCTGGCGATGACCGCGGGTGGCGTCGTCGCGGGCGCCGGGGTGGCGGGCGGGCTGTGGGCGTGGCTGGGCCGGGGCGGCGGGCCCGGCGGGGAGGCGCCGCCGCCGGAGCCGGTGAAGCCGCCGACCCGGCTGTGGACGTTCCCCTCGCGCACCCCGGACCGGTTCGGCGACGTGGTGTCGACCCCGCACGGGCTGGCGATGCCCGCGGGCGTCGTGCTGTGCGGCGTCAACCCGGAGAGCGGCGAGGGCACCTGGCAGGCGAACGTCGCCGACGTCTGGCGGTGGGCGGTGGGCGGCACCGACCTCTACGCGCTCCGCGACGACGAGCAGGGCAAAAAGCTGGCGATCTGCCTGCTCGACCCGGCGGACGGCCAGCCCGGGAAACCGCTGGTGGAGCTGGCGGAGTACCGCGGCGGCGAGAACCGTAACCAACTGCTGTGCGTGGCGGGGAAGACGGCGTATCTGGCGGCCCGGGCGGTCTCGCCGGACCGCTGGTACGTCCTCGCCGTCGAGCTGCGCACCGGCCGGGTGCGGTGGCGCACCGGTGTCGATGCGGCGGCCGACGGCTATCTGCCGCCGATGCTGCGCGGGGTGGTCGTCGGCGACCGGCTGGTGGTGTCCCGCTCCGACTCCGGCATCCACTTCGTCAATGTCACGACGTACGCCCTCGCCGACGGCAAGGTGGGCTGGACGCAAGCCTCGCCGTTCTCCGGCGAGCCGCCGTCCGAGCTGCCCGTCGACGACCGGTACGTCTACCTCTCCGACGCGGCGGTCGGCGCCCGGAAGCTGGCCGACGGGGAGAGCGGCTGGCTCTTCGGCCACGACCGCGACGTCGGCGGCAGCGCGGGCCAGACCCGCGTCTACGGTCCCCCGGCGCTGCACGGCGGTGTCCTGTACTGCACCGAGGGCGACCGCGGTCTGGTGGCGCTGGACGCGCTGACCGGCAGCCTCAACTGGGCGGAGAAGGGCCTCAAGGGCCGCCGCCTCCGCCGCGACGTCGCGCCGGTCGTGGGCCGGAAGTACGTCTACAGCCTCGACGACAAGGGGCTGCGCGCGGTGGACCTCCGCAGCCGCACCGCGGTGTGGACGTTCCCCACCGACGCGACGGTGCTGGCCGCCGACCGGGAGCGCGGAAAGCTCTACCTCCGCGAGGAACGGGCCACCTTCGCGCTGCCGCTCGCCTGAGCCCTCTCGTCCAGGAAGGACCGAAGTTGAGAACACTCGGCGCCGGAGATCCGCTCCGGCTCGGCCCGTACCGCATCGTCGGGGTGCTCGGCGAGGGCGGGATGGGCAAGGTGTACCTGGGGCGGGACGCGGCGGGGCGGCCGGCGGCCGTCAAGGTGCTGCTGCCCGAGCTGGCGCACGACCGGCATCTGGTCGACCGGTTCGTCCGGGAGGCGCAGACCGCGCGGGCGGTGACCGGCGACGGCGTCGCCCGGGTGCTGGGCGCGGAGCTGGAGTCGGGGCGGCCGTGGATCGCCTCGGAGTTCCTGGCCGGGCCGACGCTGGACGACGCGGTGCAGCGGCACGGCCCGCTCGACGAGGGGCTGTTGCGGGAGACCGCGCGGGCGCTGGCGGTCACGCTCGGGGACATCCACGCCACCGGGCTGGTCCACCGTGACCTCAAGCCGTCGAACGTCGTCCTGACCTCGCATGGCCCGCGCGTCATCGACTTCGGCATCGCCCGCCCCGAGCACGGGCTGACGCTGACCCGGACCGGGCAGATCCCGGTCACGCCGGGGTACGGCGCGCCGGAGCAGGTGCTGGGGCGGCGCGTCGGGCCCGCCGCGGACGTCTTCTCGCTCGGCGCGGTGCTGGTCTTCGCCGCGAGTGGCCGCCCCGCGTACACCGGCGCCGAGATCACCGCGATCCTCTACGAGGTGGTGCACGGCGTCCCGGATCTGACGCTGGTGCCACCGGCGCTGCGGTATCTGGTGGAGCCGTGTTTCGCGAAGGATCCGGCGGCGCGGCCGCTGCCCGCGCAGATCGCCGAGGCGGCCCGGGCGCCGCAGCGGGGCGCCAAGCTGTGGAAGTCGGGGCCGTACGCCGCCGACATCCGCGACCGGGAGGGCGCGGCGCGGCGGATGACCGGGGAGAACCCGCCGACGGTGCTGCCGGGCGGGGGCGCTGCGGGCACGGAGGCGACCGCGGTGTCCGGGGCGCGGCCGTCGCGGCGGCGGTTGCTGCTGACGCTGGCGGGCGGCGGCGCGCTGGTCGCGGCGGGGGCGGGCGGGGCGGTGTGGTGGCTGTCGGACGGCGGTGCGCAGGTCCTGGCCGATCCGTTCGACATCCCGTCGGCGGCCACGGTGCGCCCCGCGGAGCTGAGTTCCGGCACCGGGACGCCGGAGCCGCTGTGGGGGCCGGTGGAGGGGGTGGCCGACGCCGGGTCGCCGCCGCCGCTGCCGGTGCGGGACGTGGTGGTGTTCGCGGCGGCGGGCGGCGGGATCGCCGCGCGGCGGGTCGTCGACGGCAAGGAGCGGTGGCGCGCCGGTGACGTCCGGGGCGACGCGGGCTATCTGGCGATCGCCGACCGGCTGGTGGCCACCGCCGACAGCGACGGTGTGCTGCGCACCTACGTCGCCGCGACCGGCGAGCCCCGGTGGACCGCCGACGCCGGGGTGACCACCCTGCTGGCCGCGGACGCCGCCCATGTGTACGTGCTGACGTCCCGGGGTGAGCTGCGGTGTGTGGCGACGAAGGACGCGACGGTGCGGTGGACGCGCCGTCCGCCGCTGCCGCTGACCGGCGGGCGTCCGGCGGCGGCGCTGGGCGCCGGGGTGCTGGTGGTCTGCACCTCCGGCGGCGATGTGGCGGCGGTGCGGACCTCGGACGGCGGGCGGGCGTGGGTGCGCAAGGGGCAGGCGGCGGGCGCGCTGCGGCCCGCGATCGACAACGGCACGGTGTATCTGGGCGGCCACACGCTGGCGGCGGTCGGCGCGTCCGACGGCAAGGTCCGCTGGTCGATGCCGACGATGCAGCCGATCCGGCGCGGGGTGTACGGCTTCGGCCCGCCCACCGTGGCGTCCGGGGTGGTGTACGCCCTCGACGGCGATGCGCTGCGGTCGACGCGTACCGACGGGGAGGAGGCGGGGATGACGACGATGGTGGCCGGGGTGACGCCGCCGTGGCAGCCGCCGGTGGTGCAGGCGGGCAGTGTCTGGGTGGTGGAGAGCCGCGACACCGGGATCAGCGGCTGGCCGCGCGGCGCCGACGTCAGCTCCGGCCAGGGGCAGACGTATCCGCTGAAGGAGGGCTCGGGCCGGACCGCGGCGGGCGCAGCGAACCGGCTGTTCGTCCTCAACTCCGGTGCACTGCTGGCACTCCGGGTGTTCTGAGCGCCGGGCCCGGCGGGGGCGTCAGCGGGCGTTGCGCGGGTGGTGGCGGGCGGTGCGTTCGGTGCCGCGGCGGTAGTTGCCCGTCCAGCGGGCCATCACCAGCTGTGCGTCGCCGGAGGTCACCTCCCGCAGGAACTGTGCCGCGCGGGCGCCGCGCAGCACCGCCGCGCGGCGCCCGTGGTGGTGCACCGGCACCGTTCCGTCGCCCCGCTCCTCGTAGGTGAATCCGTGTGCTCCCGGCATCCGCCGCCCCCGTTTCCGTCCATGCGTTCGACTCCCCATCGTGGGGGCCGGGGCGGCGGCCCGCCACCCACTTTCCGGGGGCGGGCGGAGCGCTACGGCCGGGGAACGTTCCGGCGCGCTCCGGTAATCTGACGGCTTCCCCCAGGAGGAGATGCGTCAGTGGAGTTCCGGCTGCTCGGAGCGGTTTCCGTCGTCACCGAGGTCGGCGAGCTGCCGCTCGGTCCCGCGAAGCGGCGCAGTCTGCTCGCCGCTCTGCTGCTGCGGCCCAACCATCCGGTTCCGGTGGAGGCGCTGACGGACGCGCTGTGGGAGGAGCCGCCGCCGCGGGCCCGGAGCGTCATCCAAGGCCATGTGTCGCGGCTGCGGTCGCTGCTGACCGGCGCCGGGGCCGCGATGTACGGCGTGGAGCTGGTCACGCAGGGCGCCACGTACATCCTGCGGATGCCGGAGAGTCTGCTCGACGCGCACCGTTTCGAGGAGCTGGTGGCGCTGGCGCGCGGTCAGCGGGCGGCGGGCGACGCGGTGGCGATGTACCAGGAGGCGCTGGCGCTGTGGCAGGGGCCCGCGCTCACCGGCGCGTACCGCAGCGCCCCGCTACAGGCCGCCGCGCACGCCCTGGAGGAGCTGCGGCTGACCGCCGTGGAGCTGCTGGCCGGGGCGTACACGCAGGTCGGGGAGTATGCGCGGGCGGCGGCGCTGCTGCGGGCGGAGGCGGCGGCGCAGCCGTTGCGGGAGTCGCTGTCGGCAGCGCTGGTGCTGGCGTTGCAGCGGGCGGGGCGGCGGTCGGACGCGCTGGACTGGTTCCACCGCACCCGGCGGCTGCTCTCGGAGGAGTTGGGCGTCGATCCGGGGCGGGAGCTGGCGGAGGCGTACGCGGTGGCGCTGCGCGGCGACGGCGACCCGGCGGCGGAGGCGAGGGCGCCGGTGGTGCCCGCGGTGCCGGAGTCGCGGCCCACGCCGCCGGAGGTGTCGGGGCACCCGGAGACCGTCGATCTGCTCCCCCGGATGCCGCGGGGTTTCCACGGTCGGGCCGACGAGTTGGCGGCGCTGGATCGTGCCACCGCCGGGGAGACGCCCGTCTGTCTGGTCACCGGGCCCGCCGGGGTGGGCAAGACCGCGCTGGTGGTGCACTGGGCGCACCGCAACCGCGAGCGGTTCCCCGGCGGTCTGCTCTACGCCGATCTGCGCGGCTTCAGCGACACCCCGGAGGTGGAACCGGCCGAGGTGGTGCGGGAATTCCTGCTGGCGCTGGGGGTGGCGCCGCGGCGGATCCCGGAGTCGGCGCGGGGGGCGTCGGCGCTGTTCCGGTCGCTGGCGGCCGACCGCCGGTTGCTGGTCGTCCTGGACAACGCGCCCGGCTCCGCGCCGGTGCAGGAGTTGCTGCCGGGCGGTGCGCGGTGCGTCACGGTGGTCACCAGCCGCCACCGGCTGCCCGGGTTGATCGCCTCCGACGCGGCGCGGCCGGTGCCCGTGGACGTGCTGGGGCCGGCGGACAGTGCCGCGCTGCTCGCCGCGGTGCTCGGCGAGGAGCGGGTGCGCGCGGAGGCGGGCGCGGCGCGGCGTCTCGCCCAGTTGTGCGGCGGGCTGCCGCTCGCGCTGCGGGTGACGGCGGCCCGGCTGACCGATCAGCCGGAGTGGTCGCTGTCCGCGCTGAGCGGTGAACTCTCCGACGAGTCACGGCGGTTGGCGCTGCTGGACGTCGAGGACACCGGGGTGCGGGCGGCGCTGCGGCTGACGGTGCGGCGCCTCCCGGCGGACGCCGCGCACCACTTCGCGCATCTGGGCCGCCACCCCGGCACCCATGTCGACCGGTACGCGGCGGCGGCCCTGGCGGGCACCGGCCCGGCCGCCGCCGAGGTCGCTCTGGAGCGGCTGGCCGCGGCGCATCTGGTGACCCGGGCCGCCCCGGACCGCTGGACGCTGCACGATCTCGTCCGGCTCTACGCACGGGACCTGGACGCGGATCCGGACGCGCTGCTGCGGGCGCTGGACCACACCGTGGTGACCGCGCTGGCCGCCGCGGACGCCGCCGAGCCGGGCGACGAGTCGTGTTTCCCGCTGCCCGCGGATGTCCGTACGCCCCGGGAAGTCCGCCGGTTCGCCGCCCGGGAGGAGGCGATGGCCTGGTACGAGGCGGAGCACGAGGAGGTGACGCTCGCGGCGGCAGCGGCGGACGCGGCGGGGCTGCACAGCCGGACCTGGCGGCTGGTGCTGGGGCTGTGGCCGCTGATCGTGTGGCGGGTGCGGGACGGCTGGAGCCCGCTGCTGGGCACGGCGCTGGAGGCGGCGCGGGCCGACGGGGATCTGCGGGCGCAGTCGCGGATCCTGGCGCTGCTGGGCTGGGTGCTGACGGAGGAGGGCCGGGTCCCGGAGGCGCTGGCCCATCTGGAGGCGGCGCCGGTGCTGGCGGCGCGGGCCGGGGACCGTAGCGCGCAGGCGACGGCGCTGGTCAACCTGTCGCTGGCGCAGGCGGCGCTGGGCAGTCCGCAGGAGGCGGCGGAGGAGTGCGCCGATGCGGCGCGGCTGGCGCGCGACGCCGGGGACCCGTACACCGAACGTCTCGCGCTCTACCACCTGACGCGCCATCAACTGGACTGCGGTGCCTGGGAGGCGGCGCTGCGGACGGTGGCCGCGGCGCAGGCGCTGGACGAGGTCGTGGACGCCTCGGCGGCCGGGCGGGTGCTGCTGGTCGCCGCGGCGGGTGAGGCGCTGCTGGGTCTGGGCGACGAGGCGGCGGGGACCGCCCGGCTCCGGGAGGCGGCGGACGCGGCGGAGGCGTGCGGGTTCGACGACGGTGCGGTGCGGGCGCTCGGGGTGCTGCTGAAGGGGGCGTCCGGCGCGGAGCTGACCACCCTCCGCGCCCGGTACGACCGGGCCCTGGCGCGACTGCAATCACGTTCCTGACCTGCACAAACGCCATACCTGTCGGGGTGTCACCCGTTCGCCCGTGGACCGTCAGTGGCACGTTGGTGAGGCGTTGGTGGAACGTCAGTCGCCGCGGGAAGAGTGGTGTGCACACCGCGGGAACGTCGCCGAGAGGTCCCGCAACCGACCACAGGGGACCTGATCATGCGCACCTCCCGTATCCGTGCCACCGTCCTGGCGACCGCCACCGCCGCCCTCGCCCTGAGCCTGACCGCCTGCGGCGGCGCGGACAACGGCGCGAAGGATGACAATGCCGCCGGTCAGAACCGGTCCGCATCCGGGGCGGACGCCAAGGGCGAGGCCAAGTCGGCGTCGGCGACCGGCGGTGCGGACGCCACCGGCAAGGGCGCCACCACCTCCAACACCCGGCAGTGCGTCGGCGACGAGACACATGTGACCGTCGAACACCGCTTCGCAGGCCAGCAGGGCGACCACCTGCTGATCACCATGGTGAACAAGAGCGACAAGCCCTGCTGGGTCACCTCGTACCCCTCCGTCAAGCTCAACGGCGAGGGCGCCGCCCTCCCGCTGTCGAAGAAGTCCGACGGCGGCGACCAGCACCTCACCCTCCAGCCCAACGGCACCGTCTACAGCGCCGCCAACCTCTTCGACTACGGCAAGGACAACCACCGCGCCAGCAGCATCTCCCTGGCCCTGCGCGACAACGACGGCCGCCTCCAGCCCGAGTACTCCGTCGACGTCACCGGCGCACACAACGAGTTCGCCTGGAACGAGGCGGACGTCCTCAACTGGAACACGGAGAAGCCCTACGACTTCTGACCGTTCCGGAACACCGGGCACGCCTCGGAGGATGCCGGTCGGGCGGGAACCTCGGGGGGAGGTTCCCGCCCGACCTGTCGTGTGTGGCCGTGCAGCGGCTGCGTCTCCAGGTCCGCCCGGTCGCGCGGCCTTCAGCGGAGCGGACGTTCTCCGTCGGGTGGGCCCGGCCCCTTCACCGTGCGGCGTCGAGCAGCAGGTCCGCCGCCACCGCCGCGCCGTCGCTACGGACCTCGGCGCCCAGGGTCGCGGCCCGGGCCCGGGTCTGCGGAGCCAGGGCCGTCCTGAACGCGGCGCCCAGGGACCCGGTGTCCGGGACCGGGCCGTCGAGCGCCGTACCGATGCCCAGGTCCGCCACCCGGTCCGCCCAGTACAGGTTGTCCGAGATCGCGGCGGGCACCACCACCTGCGGCGCGCCCGCCCGGGCGGCCGTCGCCGTCGTGCCCGCGCCGCCGTGGTGCACCACCGCGGCCACCTGCCGGAACAGGCGCTGGTGGTTGACCTCGCCGAGGGCGAAGCAGTCGTCCCGGTCGTCGATCAGCCCCAGGTCGGCCCAGCCGCGGGAGACCAGCGCGCGGTGCCCCTGTGCGCGGAGCGCCTCGACGGTGTGGCGGACGAGGTCCTGCGGCGCGTTCGCGCTGCCGAAGCCCACATAGACCGGTGGGTCGCCCGCCTCCAGGAACGCCACCAGGTCGGCGGGGAGCGGCCGTTCGTCCGGCAGACTCCAGGTGCCCGTCTGGACCACGTCGAGGCCCGGGGTCCGCGGCCACGGTCCCAGGGCGGGGTCCGCCGCCAGCCAGGGCCGATCGGTGAGGACATGGTCCCGGACGCTTTCCACCGGCGGCAGTCCGAGCGCGGCCCGGTGGCGGTTGAGCGCCTCGGCGAACTGCGTGTTGACGTGCTCGGCGTCCCGTTCCCAGCGCGCCCGGTGGTCGTCCACCTCCGGCTCCGGCCAGCCCGGGCGCGGCGGCGGCGCATGGTGCGGCGACGGCAGGTGGACCGCCGCGTAGCTCACGTAGACGTAGCGGACGCCCGCCGCCTCGGCCACGGACCGCGCGGCGATCTGCGCCAGACCGGCCGCGACCAGCACGTCGCACCCCTCGACCGCCGCGGGGAGGAGGGCGAACTGCGCCTCCACCAACGCGTCCCGGGTTCGGGAGAGGTCCGCCGCCGACGGCAGGGCCGTCCCGCGCGCCAGCGACCGTACCGACGGCCCGACCGGCACCGGGCGGACGCCGATGCCCGCCAGCCGCTCCGCGAACTCCTCGTCCGGCGGCACGCACATCCGTACCTCCGCGCCGCGCTCCCGCAGCCGCACCGCGAGTGCCACCAGCGGTTCGACATCGCCGCGTGACCCGTATGTCGACAACAGCACCCGCATCCGCGCCCTCTTCCGTTCCGTCGCCCCGGACCTCGGCCCGGCTCGGCCTGCGAACGGCCCGTCGCCGGCGGTACGCCGACCGTGGCAGAGGTGCGGCCGGCAGTTTACGCGGCGGGTACGGAGCGCGGCGGCCGGCCCGGAGGCCGCCGGTCCGGTGACCGCGTGTGGGCCGGGCGCTGCCGGGAGCAACTTCCGCTCCCCGGGGCGGCGGTGGACCGGCGCAGGTCCGAGGGCCGGGGAGGGCACCGGAGCGCGTTCCGCTCTCGCCCGGAGCCGTCCCCGGTGCTTACGGTGAGCGCCCGGCGTGCGCCGCGCTCGACGGTGCGGCGCGGGTCCGGCCGCCCGTGGCCGACGCGGCGCGCGGGGTGTCCGACCGTCAGCACAACCTGAGAGCCATGTGATGCCCAGATCCTTCGCGCCCGTCCCCGATGTGTCGGTCATCCTGCCCTGCGCGGGATTCGCGACCCGCTTCAGCGCCCCCTACTCCAAGGAACTGCACTCCCTCGCGCCCGGAGTGACCGTGCTCGACCGCAGCCTGGAGGCGGTCGTCGAACTCGCCCGGCACGGGCTCCATGTGCGGCTGGTCGTGGTGTTCCGGACGCACAAGATGGACACGGTGAGCTATCTCGCGCGCTACGCCGACATCTTCCAGATGGTCTTCGTCTACCAGGACGCCGAATCGGGGCTCGACGGCGCGATCCGGACCGCCCTGCCGATGACGGAGGGCCCGGTGGCCCTCGTCCTCCCCGACATCGTCCTGACCGGCCCGGACAGCGCCGACAGCCTCCGCTCCGCGCTGGGGCGGATAGGGACGACCGGCTGGTGTGTGGTCGCCGCGGAGGAGCGCGATGCCCACGCACTGCGGCAGGTGGGCGCGTTGGCCGTGGCCGGGGAGGGCGGTGCCGCGACCGTCGGCGCGGCGGTCGAGAAGCCGTCGGACCCCTCGGGCTTCAACGCGTTCTGGGGCATGGTGGTGGCCGCCGAGGACGAGGCGCACCGGTTGCCCGACGTGGTGACGCGCGAGGCGGACAGCCCCTTGGCCGGAGCCGCCGCCCTCATGGTGGACGGAATCGTCAACTACAACAGGGCCGTCGGCTGACGGACGGCGCCCGGCGCCGCGCCCGGTCGGGGCGCGGCCGCCGTGCCACCCGGGCGGCCTCCGTCGGGGCTCCCCGACGGGCACCGGTCACTCGGCGGTCGTCCGGTCGCCCTCCACGCCGGTGTCCAACGCCCCCGCCGGAAGGCCGAGTTCGCGTTCGGCGGTGGTCTGGGCCATGCGGGTCACCGCGGCGGGGCGGTCGGAGGTGTCGGTGTTGGCGTGGGCGCCGAGACCGTCGATGACGACCAGGATCCGGATCATCGTCACGTACGGGTCGTCGGTGCGGAACTCCCCCCGGTCGACGCCGTCGCGGATCACCGACTCCAGCCGCTCGCGCCAGGCGGCCTCCTGGTCGCCGACGCGGGTGCGCAGGACCGGGCGGTAGCGGCTGAGGTGGCGGGCGTTGATCCACAGGCGGCTGACGCCGTCGTAGGCGGGGCCGGTGGCGCGGGCGAAGAACCGGGTGAGGCTCTCGGTGGGGGTGGTTGCGGTGCGGTCGGCGGGCAGCAGGACGTCCAGTTCGGCCCGGGCGGCGCTGCCGAACGCCTCCGCCACCAACTCCTCGACCGACGGGAAGTAGTGGCCGATGAGTCCGGGGCGCACGCCCAGGTCGTCGGCGATCCGGCGCAGGGTGATGCACTCCAGGCCGTCGGCGAGGGCCACGGCGGCGGACGCCGCGACGATCTCGGCCCGCCGGGCGTCGGGGGACTTGCGGGTGCGCTTGCGCGGGACGGTGGACGACATACCGCGACGCTATTGACTGCCTCCCGGCGGTGCAAACCGCGGGCCGCCCGCCCCGTGCCCCGCGCGGGAATTGGTGTGCGCATCCGGAAAACAATTGACAAGGTGGTGCCATGACCCCTCAGCACGACGACACCGCAGGTCCGGGCGGTACGCCGAACCTGCTCACCGTTCCACTCACCGAGTCGCTGCTGCGCGGCGCCCTCGATGTGGAGCGCACCGCGCACGGACTGCTGCCGCACCGGCTCCCCGCCCGCGCCCGCGCGCAGTTCGCCGATGCGCAGCTCTCCCTCGCGGAGTCGCAGCCCTCCGGCGTACGGCTGGTGTTCCGCACCCGGGCCACCACCGTCGAACTGGACACGCTGCGCACGAAGATGGCGTACGTGGGCGCGCCGGAGCGGCCGGACGGCGTCTACGACCTGGTGGTGGACGGGCGGCTCGTCGCGCAGGGGTCGACCGGCGGCGGCAACGTCCTGCTGGTGGACATGGCCTCCGGTTCGGCCGAGACGAAGCCGGGGGAGCCCGGCACGGTGCGCTTCGCGGGGCTGCCCGAGGGCGCCAAGGACGTCGAGATCTGGCTGCCGTACAACGAGATCACCCAGCTCGTGGCGGTGCGCGCGGACGCGCCCGTGGAGCCGCGGCCCGCGCGCGGGGCGCCGGTCTGGCTGCACCACGGCAGCTCCATCAGCCACGGTTCGAACGCCGCGAGCCCCACCAGCACCTGGCCCGCGCTGGCCGCCTCGCTGGGCGGTGCGGAGCTGGTCAACCTGGGTCTGGGCGGCGGCGCGCTGCTCGATCCGTTCACCGCCCGGGCGATGCGGGACGCCGCGGCGGATCTGCTCAGCGTCAAGATCGGCATCAATCTCGTCAACGCCGATCTGATGCGGCTGCGCGCCTTCACCCCGGCGGTCCACGGCTTCCTCGACACGATCCGCGAGGGCCACCCGACCGCCCCGCTGCTGGTGATCTCGCCGACGTTCTGCCCGATCCACGAGGACACCCCGGGCCCCAGCGCCCCGGACTTCGAGAACCTCTCCGGCGGGCAGTTGCAGTTCAAGGCCACCGGCAGTCCCGCCGAGCGGAGCGCCGGGAAGCTGACGCTCCGCGTCATCCGGGAGGAGCTGGCCCGGATCGTGCGGCAGCGCGCCGCCGGGGATCCGCGGCTCTTCCTCCTCGACGGGCGGGAGCTGTACGGCGAGGCGGACTTCGCCGAGCTGCCGCTGCCCGATCAGCTCCACCCGGACGCCGCCACGCACCGCCGGATGGGCGAGCGGTTCGCGGCGCTGGCGTTCGGCCCCGGCGGCGCGTTCGCCGGTGCGGGGCGGCCCGTCGGCGCGGAGTGAGCCGCCGACGGGCCTGGTGCCGTCAGCGGTAGCCGTACGTCGCCCACTCCGCGACGATGCGGCGGCGCAGCTCCGGCGGGTAGGAGGTGGCGAACGACGCGGTGACCGCGCGGGAGGTGCCGTCGAGCTGCCCGGGCAGCAGACAGCAGGTCACCGACTTCCCGCCGTGGCCCGCGGCGACCTCCTCGGGGGTGAGGTAGGGCACCAGCGGGATGCCGGGGGCGTCCGGGTAGGTGTGGGTGCCGGTGCCCGGGTGGCTGCGGGTGGCGAGCGCCCAGACGACCTGGCGGATGTCGGTGATGTCGATGTCGTCGGTGACCAGCAGCACCTTGGGGACGAGCCAGCCCGCGTGCGAGCCGAACAGCACACGGGCGACGGTGTCGGCCAGCTCCCGTTCGGTGGTCCGCATCCGGCGCAGCCCCGCCCGGTCCAGGGAGACCACCAGCCAGCAGGTGGCGGCTTCGTAGGAGCACCAGGCGAAGTCGACGGGGAGTCCGGCGGTGCGGAGGGTGTCGAGGGCGGTGGCGGAGATCATCGTGCCCCAGATGGTGTGGTTCTCCTCCGGCGGCAGGCCCGCGACGCAGACCGGCAGCACCGGGCGGTCGCGGTGGGTGAGCGTCTCGACGTGGAAGACGGGCTGCGGGCGGCTCTCCCCGAAGGAGTAGCCGTGGTACTCCCCCATCGGCCCCTCGGGCGCCGTCTCGTCGGCGCTGAGGTAACCCTCCAGCACGATCTCGGCGTTGGCGGGGACGTACAGGTCGTGGGTCTCCGCCCGGACGACCTCGACGGGGCTGCCGGTGAGCGCGCCGACGTAGCCGTCCTCGCCGACGTGTGCGGGCAGCGGCATCCCGGCGGCGGCGAGCGCGGCGGGCGGGGCGCCCAGCACCATCGCCCACGGGGTGCGCAGCCCCTTCTCCCGCCACATCGCGTGGATCATGCCGAGGTGTTGCTGCGGCATGGCCGGTCCGACGAGGGTGGTGGGGCCGTGCAGCATGGTGCGGGCGACGGACCAGCTGGTCCAGGAGGCGTCCGGGGTGCGGACGATGTGGAAGCCGTAGGTGCCGAGGTAGCGACCGCCGTCCTCCTGGTGGAGCAGCGGGACGGGGAGCGCCGTCAGGTCGAGGTCGGCGCCGCGCACCACGTTCTCCTTGCAGGGTCCGTCGGTGACGGTGACCGGCGGGAGCGGGGCGGTGTGCATCGCGGTGATCAGTTTCTCGACGACGGTGCGCGGGGTGGCGTCCCGGTCGAGTCCGGCGTGGGCGGCGAGGCGGCCGTAGGCGCCCTTGTCCGGGGTGCTCATCCCGGCGGGCGCGCCGAGGAGGCGGAAGCCCGGGGTGCCGGTGGTGAGGTCGGTGAAGAGCGGGGCGGGGGCATGTGTCTCGTAGGCGCGGCGGGTGACGGCGCCCGCTTCGAGGTGCGGGTCGACGGGGCGGCCGACGGGGACGGCGTCGCCGGTGGCGAGCAGGGTGTCGAGGAAGTCACGGAAGTTGAGGGCGGGGCCGTGCTGGGTCATACGGGTCTTCTCCCGGCGGAGGGGCGGGCGCGGCGGAGCCGTGCGGGGGCGGAGCCGTGCGGGGGCGGAGCCGTGCGGGGGCGGACGTCGCGGCGCCGGATGGAACACTTTCGGACAGGGCGGCGCGGTCGGCCGCCGCGTCCGGCGGCGGTCGGTGCGGTCAACTCACGCTAGGCACGGCCGAGGCGGCGGCCGGTGTACGCTCCGGACGCATCATGCGCAGAAACGGACAGGTTGCGGGGCGGGCGGCGGGCGGGATCGCCGAGGTGGCGTTCCCGGTGACGCCGGGCGGGCCGCCGGGCGTGGAGGTCACCGATCCCGCGGGGCTCGCCGCGCTCACCGGCCGGTGGGGCGTGGCCGCGGGCGCGCCGCTGCGGCCCGGCTTCCATCTGCTGGTCACCGTCGGGTCCGGGGAACTGCACTGCTCCGTGGACCTCACCCCGTGCACGGTCGCCGCGGGCGGCTGGCTGTGGGTGCGGCCGGGGCAGGTACTCACGTTCGCCTCGGACCCCGCGGCGGCGCGGGGGACGGTCGTCCTCTTCCAGCCGGGGTTCCTGGACGCCGCGACCGCCGGTGCCGCGCAGGTGGAGCGGCGCGCCTGGCGGCTGCCGCTCACCCCGGCGGAACCGGCCGCCGGTCAGCTGCGGGCCACGCTGGAGATGCTGGAGGGCGAGTACCGGCGGCTGACGGATCTGCCGCTGGAGGTCCATGTCGAGGTCGTCCGGCATCTGCTGGCGGTGCTGGTGCTGCGGCTGTCCCAACTGCCGGGCGGGGTGCGGCGGGAGCGGGCCGGAGGTGAGGTGTTCGACCGCTTCCGGCGAGCGGTGGAGCGGGACTTCACCCGCAGTCACCGGGTCGAGGACTACGCGCGGGCGCTGGGCTACAGCGTGCGGACGCTGACCCGGGCGACGGACGCCGCGACGGGCTGTGGCGCGAAGCGGTTCCTCGACGACCGGATCCTGCTGGAGGCGAAACGGCTGCTGGTCCACTCCGATCTGCCGTCCGCGGCGATCGGCGAACGGCTCGGATTTCCCGGTGCCGCCCTCTTCACCCGCTTCTTCCGGCTGCGCGCCGGAGCGACCCCGGTGGCGTTCCGCGAGCGGGCGCGGGGGACGGCGGGATAGCGGTGACGCGGCCGAAAATGCCTGTTCCGGGGCGTCGTGGGCCCGGATCCGGTTCACCAACAGTCGGCTTCGCGTCACCGAATGCGACTTGAACCTCCTGCCATTGACACCCGCTCACGTGTTGATCAATCATCACTGAGGTCGTAGGAACGAGCTTTCGACTCATTCCGCCCGATACCGACCCCCGCACCAGCGGTGCCACGGCGACCGAGCACGTACGTGGCGGGCGGACACCGGCCGCTCGTTCCCGCCGGTCCGTCCGGCGGACAGATATCCGGCGCCGCCGCCCGCCACCCGGCACGCCGGGCTCCGCGGGCCGGAGCCACCGCCCCCTCGGAGCGTCACCGACCGTCCCCCTCGACGCCACACCCGTCGGCACGCCCCGCCGCCTCCGACCCCCTCCCCCACAGAGGAAAGAGATGGTTTCCCGGTGACACAGACCTTCGCTCATCGCCACAGCGGCCCCTCCGACGCGGTGCGGCCCTCCCGCGGGGAAGCCGCCGTGCCGGGAGAGGGGGTGCCGCGGCCGCTGTCCCCCTCACAGCGCCGCCTGTGGGTGCTGAGCCAGTTGGAGGGGGCCGAGGACGCCTACAACGAGCCGCTCCCCTACCGGCTGCGGGGCCCGCTCGACACGGTGGCGCTGCGCCGGGCGCTGGACACGGTCGTGGCGCGGCACGAGATATGGCGCTCCCGCATGGTGGCGGTCGACGGTGAGACGTACCAGATAGCGGCGCCCGCCGAGGTCGGTCTCCCGATGGTCACGCTCGATCTGTCGGACGAGAACCCCTCGGAGGAGCGGCTCGCCGAGGTGCTCCGGGCGGAGTCGGCCGTCCCGTTCGATCTGAGCACCGGCCCGCTCGCCCGCGGTCTCCTCGTCCGGCTGGCGCCGGAGGACCACGTCCTGATGGTGACGGTCCATCACATCGTGATCGACGGGGCGTCCCAGATCATCCTGATCAACGAATTGAACGCGCTCTACGCGGCGTTCCTGGCCGGTGCGGACGATCCGCTGCCGCCGGTGTCCCGGCAGTTCGCCGACCACGCGGCCGATCAGCTCGCCCGGACGGCCGACGCGGAGGTCGTCGCGCAGGAGGCGTACTGGCGCAAGCACCTGGCGGACGCGCCGCCGGTGCTGGAGGTGCCCACCGACCGGCCGCGCCCGCCCCGCCAGGACTTCACCGGCGACCAGGTCGTGCTGGGGCTGGACGCGCGGACGACCGAGGCGCTGCGGCAGGCGGCGCGGGAGCACGGTGCCTCGCTCTTCGCCGCCGTGCAGAGCGGCTGGGCGGTGCTGCTGTCGCGGCTGTCCGGGCAGACGGACATCGTTGTCGGCATCCCGAGCGCCAACCGCCGCGGGCGGGACGCCGACGACGTCATCGGCTTCTTCGCCAACACCCTTCCGCTGCGCAGCGATCTGTCCGGCGATCCCACCGTCGCCGAGGTGCTGCGCCGGGCCCGCGCCGGGATCCGGGGCGCGCTGATCCACCAGGAGCTGCCGCTGGAGCGCGTGGTGGAGCTGGTCAACCCGCTGCGCAGCACCGCCCACACCCCGCTGTTCCAGACGACGCTCTCCTGGACCCCGGCGCTCGGCACGCTGCTGGAGCTGCCGGGGCTGACCGCGGAGAAGCTGAAGCTCCCCTTCATCGCCGCCAAGTTCGATCTGATGCTGATGGTGACCGAGGAGGACGGCTGCCTCACCGGCCATCTCGACTACGCCACCGCGCTGTTCGACCGGGCGACGGCGGAGCGGTACGCCCGCTACCTGGAGCGGGTGCTGACGCAGATGGCCGCCGCGCCCGGGCGGACCATCGGTGAGCTGGAGCTGCTGGACGAGGCGGAGCGCCGGTGGCTGCTGGAGGACTGGGACGCCACCCGCGGCGACGGCGCGGTGCCGCTCGCCGCGCCCGCCTCGCTGGTCGCCCGCTTCGACGCGCAGGTCGCGGCCCGTCCCGGCGCCACGGCGGTGGAGTGCGCGGGGCGGCGCCTGGACTACGGCACGTTGGCGCGGCGGGCGGAGCGGCTGGCCGCCGCGCTGGTCGCCCGTGGGGTGCGGCCCGGTCAGCTCGTCGGGCTGCACGCCGGGCGGACGCCGGAGCTGGTGGTGGGGTTGCTCGGCATCCTGAAGGCGGGCGCCGCGTTCCTGCCGCTGGACCCGGGGCAGCCGGACGCCCGGCGCGCCGCGATGATCGCGGACGCCGCCCCGGCGCTGGTGCTCACCGACCGCGCCGACGCGCCCGACGGCCATCTGGACCTGCGGAGCGTCGAGGCGGCGGGCGACCCGGAGAAGGCGCCGGTGGTGACCACGGGGCCCGAGGATCTGGCGTACGTCCTCTACACCTCCGGTTCGACCGGGCGGCCCAAGGGCGTGGCGGTCACCCACCGCAGTGTGCTGAACCTCTTCGACACCTGGCTGGACCGGTTCGGGCCCACGCCCGGTGAGGCGACGTCCGCATGGTCGGGCATCGGCTTCGACGCGATGGTCCACGAACTGCTGCTGCCGCCGACCACCGGCGCGGAGCTGCACCTCGTCCCCGACGGACTCCGCGGCGACCCGGACGCGTTGCTGACCTGGATGCGTGAGCACCGCATCGTCCAGGCGTTCCTGCCGCCCGCCTACGTCCGCTGGATCGACGAGGCGCCCGGCGAGCGGCTGGCCGGGCTGGCGCTGCGGCAGTTGCTGACCGGCGTGGAGCCGCTGCCCGAGAAGGCGCTCCACCGGATGACGGAGGCGCTGCCGGGGCTGCGGATCTGTTACGGCTACGGGCCGACCGAGGCCACCACCTACAGCACCGCGTACACCGATCCGCGGCCGCTGGACCGCTCGTGCCCGATCGGCCGGCCGCTGGGCAACACCCGGCTCTACCTCCTCGACGCGCGGATGCGTCCGGTGCCGCCGGGGGTGCCGGGTGAGGTCTGGTTGGGCGGCGCCTCGCTCGCCGCCGGGTACCACGGGCGCCCGGATCTGACCGAGGAGCGGTTCCGGCCGGATCCGTTCGTCCCGGGTGGCCGGATCTACCGCACCGGCGATCTGGCGCGGCGGCTGCCCGACGGCAACGCGGAGTTCCTGGGCCGTGGCGACGACCAGATCAAGCTGCGCGGCTTCCGGATCGAACCGCGCGAGGTGGAGACGGCGCTGCTGGCGCTGGACGGGGTGCGGGAGGCGACGGTCCTCGCCGACCGGGACGACGCCGGTGACCTGCGGCTGGTGGCCGCCCTCGGGCGGGGCGACGCCGCGCCGCGCCGCGCCGACGAGTGGCGCACCGCGCTCGCCCGCCACCTGCCCGACCACATGATCCCGGCGCTCTTCGTGGAGTTCCCGGTGCTGCCGCTCAACCGCAGCGGCAAGGTGGACCGTAAGGCGCTGCTGGCGGCGGCGCACGCGGCGCCGTCGCAGGTGAACACCGCGGCGCCGCGCGACCATGTCGAGCTGGCGCTGCACCGGATCTGGCAGGGCGTGCTGCTGCGCCCGTCGATCTCGGTCACCGACAACTTCTTCGACATCGGCGGCACCTCCGTCTCCGCGATCAAGGTGGCTTCCGCCGTCCGTGAGGAGTTCGGCCGGACGCTGCCCATCCGCGATCTGCTGAGCCATCCGACGATCGAGGCGCTGGCCGGACGGCTGCGCTCCGACGCGTCCGGGCAGCCCGGCAGCAATCTGATCGAGTTCCGGCCGGGCGACGGGCGGCGGGTGGTCTGTGTGCACCCGGCGGGCGGCACCGCCTTCTGCTATCTGCCGCTGGCCACCGCGCTGCCGCCGGAGACCGGCGTCGTCGGCATCCAGTCGCCCGGTCTCAACGCCGGGGAGGAGCCGCTGCCGTCGGTGGAGGCGATGGCCGAGGAGTATCTGCGGCTGATCGAGGTGCGCGCGGACGAGACGCTGGTGCTGTGCGGGCTCTCGTACGGCGGGCTGGTCGCCCATGCGATGGGGCGGCTGCTGGCGGAGTCCGGGCACCGCGGGGTGAGCGTGGTGCTGCTCGACACCCGCGGCACCGACGACCCGGAGGCGCGGGCGGCGGTCACCCCCGTGGACGCCGATGAGTTCCGGGCGAAGCTGGTGCGGTTCAACGGGATGTACCCGGGCATCGAGGACGCGCAGATCGACCGGTACCTGCGGGTCTACAACCACAACCGGATGACCGCCCGTGACTACGAGGTCCCGTCGACCGGTGCCCGGCTGGTGTTCGTCCAGGCGACCGAGGAGGACGAGGACCCGGCGACCGTGCGGGAGGTGCGGGCGTTCTGGGAGCGGCGGGCCGACGGCGGGCTGGTGACCGAGCCGGTGGCGTGCGGCCACTGGGACATCCTGGAGGGCGCGCAGCTGCCGCGGGTGGCGGAGGTGATCGCCGCGGAGCTGGCGCGGCTGCCGCAACCGGCGCCGCCGACCGCCCCGGACGCCGCGGACCCCGGCTCCGCCGGAGGTGCGGCGTGACCGGATCCCCGCACGGCCGCACGGCGGACCGCACACCGGAAGAACCCGAACCCCCTCACGGAGAAGGTCAGTTGATGTCAGGACTGGCACAGGAGGTGCACGCCCGGGCGGTGCGCACCCCCGAGGCGCCCGCCGTGCAGGACGGTGCGGTGCGGTTGGACTACGCGGCGCTGGACGCGGCCGGTGCCGCCGTCGCGGACGGGCTGCGCCGCCACGGCGTCCGCCCCGGGCAGGCGGTGGCGGTGCAGCTGCCGCGCTCCTGGCAGCTGATCTGCGTGATGCTCGGCGTGCTGCGGCTGGGCGCCCATGTCGTCCCGCTGGACGCGCAGAGCCCGCCGGAGCGGCGCCGCCACATCCTCACCGACGCGGGCGCCGTCGCGCTCGTCCACGGCGCGATGCCGCCCGAGGTCCCGGCGGGTGTCCGGGCGCTGGACGCGGACGGGCTGCTCGCCGCGCGAGGCCGCTTCCCGGCGCCGCAGGAGCGGCCGGACGCCGCCGGTCCGACGGCCTTCCTCTTCTACACCTCCGGAACGACCGGTCTGCCCAAGGGCGTCGAGGTCCCCGGCGCCGGGGTGCTGCGGCTGGCCCGGCCCGAGTTCGTCGGGACGGCGCCGGGGATGCGGTTCGGCTGTCTGTCCAACCCGGCGTTCGACGCGCTCACCTTCGAGGTGTGGGCGCCGCTGCTGACCGGCGGCTGCTGTGTGATCGTCGACGACGCGGACGTGCGTGATCCGGAGCGGCTGGCGGCGACGCTGCTGCGGGAGCGGATCGAGACGCTCTTCGTCACCGCGGCGCTGTTCAACGCCGTGGTGGACACCGCGCCGGACTGCTTCGGCGGCGCCCGGCAGGTCCTCGTCGGCGGCGAACAGCTCAACGCCCGCACCGTCCGCCGCTGGTACCGGCACCACCCCGGCACCGCCACCCGGCTGATCAACGGCTACGGGCCGACCGAGACCACCACCTTCGCGGTGTCGTACCCCGTCCCGCCCGACTTCGACGGCGAGGTGGTGCCCATCGGGCGGCCGCTGCCGGAGACCGGCGCGGTCGTGGTCGCCGCCGACGGCACCCGCGCCGCGGCCGACGGGGAGATCGGCGAGCTGTATCTGTCGGGCTCCGGGGTGGCCGCCGGGTACCGCAACCTCCCGGAGGAGACGGCCCGCCGCTTCGTCCGGCTGCCCTGGTACGACGGCGGGGCGACGGTCCACTACCGCAGCGGCGACCTGGTGCGCGCCGACGCCGACGGGCTGCTGACGTACGTCGGGCGCGCCGACCGGCAGGTGAAGGTGCGCGGCTTCCGGATCGAACCGGGCGAGCTGGAGCGGCAGATCACCGCGCACCCGGCGGTCCGCCACGCCCATGTCTGCACCCGCCGCTCCGGCACGGACGGCCCGCACGAGCTGCTGGCGTTCCTGGTGCTGGACGGGGAGCTGTCGTACGAGGAGTGCGAGCGGCACCTCGCGGACGGGCTGCCGACCTATATGCGTCCGCACCATCTCTTCCTGGTGGACGCGGTGCCGCTGACCGCCAACGGCAAGGTCGACGAGGCGGCGCTGCTGGCCCGCGCCGACCGGCCGTGGCGGCGCACCGCGGACACCGCCGCCGCGGAGGTCACCCCGTGGCAGCGGGAGGTGCTGGAGCTGGCCGGGGAGGTGCTGGGGCTGGCGGATCCGCGGCCGGACGACCGGTGGATCGCGGCGGGCGGCGACTCGCTCAAGGCGCTGCGGTTCTGCTTCGCCGCGCGCCGCCGCTGGGGCTGTGAGCTGGACCGTTCGCTGGTGCTCGGCGGGGATCTGGCCGCCGTCGCCGAGGCGGTGGCCGCCGCCCGCGACACCGGGGAGTCGCCGTACCCGCCGGTCGCGCCGCCCTCGGGCGCGCGCTCCGCACCGGCCACCGCCGAACAGCAACGCCTCTGGCTGCACCAGCGCCGCCACCCCGCCTCCCGCGCCTACCACGTGGGCCAGGCGTTCCGGCTGGACGGCGCGGTCGACGCGGCGGCGCTGCGGCACGCGGTGCGGCAGCTGGTGGTGCGCCACCCCGCGCTGCGGACCGCTTTCGAGGCGACGCCGGAGGGGCTGGAGCAGCGCGTCGGCGACCCGTACGACCCGTGGACCGAACCCGGCGACCCGCCGTCGGACGAGGCGGGGCGCCGGGCCTTCGCCGCCCGGTTCTTCGCCGAACCGTTCGACCTGGCCGCGCCGCGGATGCTGCGCGCCTGTCTGCTGCCGGACGACGACGGCGCGGTCCTGCTGCTCCAGCTGCACCACATCGCCGTCGACGGCTGGTCGCTCAACGTCCTGTTCGCGGACCTCTCGCGGGCGTACGCGGCGTACCCGGACGGGCCGCCCGCGGCGCCGGAGGAGGGGTACACACCGCTCGACCACGCCCGCTGGCAGGCCGAGTGGTTCGACCGCCCCGGCTACGCCGAGCGCCGCGACGCGCTCGCCGCGCAGTACGACGCGACGGCGGCGGGGCCGGGCGAGCGGCTGCTGCCCGCCCGGACGACGCCGTTCCCCGAGGCGCACCTGCTCCACACCCGGCTGGACACGGTGCGCCGCACCCATGTCGACCGGCTCTGCGCCCAGCTGGGCCTGACCCGTTTCCAGGTGCTGCTGGGTGTCTTCGCCTGGAGCCTGTACGCGGTGACCGGCCGCACCCGGCCGCGGATCGCGGCGCCGGTGGCGGGCCGTCCGGTGCCCGAGTTCGCGGACGGCGTGGGGATGTTCGCCAACACCGTGCTGCTGCCGCTGACCGTCGCCCCCGACGAGGAGCTGCGGACCCAACTGCTGCGCGGGGGCGCGGAGACGGCCGCGGTCCTGGACCGGCAGGATGTGGCGTTCTCGGACGCGCTGGACGCGCTGAGCGGCGCGTGGGGCGCTGACGACGGCGCGCCGTTCGATGTGCTCTTCGTCCAGGAGAACACCGACTTCGACGCGCTCCGGCTGCCGGGCTGCGCGGCCCGCCCGCTGTGGTGGCCGCCGGCCGAGGCGAAGTGCCCGCTGACGTTCTCCGTCGTCGCGTACGCGGACGGGCTGGAGTGCGTCTGGGAGTACGCCACCGACCACTTCGACGCCGACGAGATCGCCGCGCTGGACACCCTGCTGCGGCGGGCCCTGGACCTGCTCGCCGACCCGGGCGCCCACACCCCCGCCGAACTGGCCGCCCCGCACCGCGCGCTCCAGCCCGACCACGGGCGCGGCCCGCGGGCCCGTCCCGGGTTCACGACGGTGGCCGAGGGCTTCGCCCGGCAGGTGGCGCGCACCCCGCACGCCCCGGCCGTGGCCGACGGCGAACGGAGCGTCGACTACGCCACGCTGGACGGGTACGCGGCGGCGCTGGCGGCCGAGGTGCGGGCGGCGTTCCCGGTCGCGGACGGGGCTCCGGCGCGGGTCGCGCTGTATCTGGAGCCGTCGCTGACGCATGTGGTGGCGCTGCTGGCGCTGGCCCGGCTGAATCTGACGGTCGTCCCGCTCGACCCGGCGTACCCGCCCGCGGTGCTGCGGCAGATCCTCGACCGGGCCGCGCCGCTCTGCGTACTGGTGCCGCCGGGTGGCGCGCCCGGTCTGGACGCGGTCGATCCGGCGGGCCGGGTGGTGCGCCATCCGGTGACGCTGCGGGCGGGCGGCGCGGGGGCGCCGGTCGCGGCGCACGACGGGGCCCGGCCGCTCTACACGCTGTTCACCTCGGGCTCCAGCGGTACGCCGAAGGGCGTCCAGGTCTCCGACCGGACGCTCTGCAACCTCCTCGCCTGGCAGGCGGACGCGGGCGGTCTGGGCGCGCCCGCCGTCACCCAGCAGTTCTCGATGCTCTCCTTCGACGTGTCGTTCCAGGAGATCTTCTCGGCGCTGTGCGGCGGCGGCACCCTGCGGCTGATCGGCCCCGGCCTGCGGCAGGACGCGCCCGCGCTCCTCGCGCAGCTGGAGGAGTCCGGCGCCGAGCGGATCTTCCTGCCGTACGTGGCGCTCCAGCTGCTCGCGGAGCACGCCGTCCATCTGGGCCGGTACCCGTCGCGGCTGCGCGAGATCGTCACCGCGGGCGAGCAGTTGGTGTGTACGGAGGCGATCCGCCGCTGGCTTTCGGGGCTGCCCGGCGCCCGGCTGTTCAACCACTACGGGCCGACCGAGACGCATGTGGTCAGCGCCCTGTGCCTCGACGGGGACCCGGCGTACTGGCCGGAGCGCCCGGCCGTCGGGCGGCCGGTGGCCGGTGCGGTGCTGCGGGTCGTGGACGGCGACGGGCGGCCGGTGCCGCCCGGCTGCCCCGGTGAGCTGCTCATCGGCGGCACCATGGCGTCCCGCTGCTATCTGGCCACCCCGGAGGCGGACCTCAACGCCGAGCGGTTCACCGAACTGCCCGGCGAGGGGCGGTTCTACCGCAGCGGCGACCGCGCCCGCTTCGACCGGGACGGGTTGCTGCACTACCTGGGCCGCGACGACCAGCAGATCAAGCTGAGCGGGCACCGGCTGGAGCTGGGCCAGGTCGAGGCGGCGCTGCTCCGGCACCCGGAGATCACCAACGCCGTGGTGGTGGCCGACGGCGCCGCGCTGACCGCGTGCTTCGAATGCCGCGGTACACCGCCGGACGCCGCCGCCCTCACCGCGCATCTGGCGACCCTGCTGCCCGCGTACGTCCGGATCGCCCGCTTCCGGCGGCTGACCGCGCTGCCGCGGACGCCCAGCGGGAAGCTGGACCGGGCGGCGGCGCTACGCGCGCCCGGCGAGGAGATCGGCGGCCGGGCGGCGGACACCGCGCCGCGCTCCCCGCGCGAGGCCGAACTGGCCGCGCTCTTCGAGGAGGTGACCGGCCGTCCGATCGCCCCCGAGCAGACGTTCTTCGACGCCGGGGCCTCCAGCCTGACCCTGATGCGCTACCACCTGCGCTGCACCACGGAGCGCGGGCTCCGCCTCACCGTCGCCGACCTCTTCGAACACGTCACGGTCCGGGCGCTGGCCCGGTTCCTGGACGGAGCGGCGGCGGAGACCGGGCAGGCTCCGGCCGCGCCCGAGCCGCCGGAGGCGCTCCCCGCGGCCGAGCCGATCGCCGTCGTCGGGATGGCGGTCCGGCTGCCCGGTGCGGTGGATCTCGCCGCGTTCTGGGAGCTGATACGCACCGGCGGCCGCGGTATCGAGGACTTCGAGGCGGCCGAGGGCATGGTCGGCGCGCGCAGCATGCTGGACGGGCCGCTCGCCTTCGACCCGGAGCACTTCGGCCTCAGCCGCGCCGAGGCCCGGCTGATGGATCCGCAACAGCGCCATCTGCTGATGTGCGCGGCGCAGGCGCTGGCGCACGCCGGGATCGCCGATCCGGCGACCGGTCCGCGCACCGGTCTGATCGCGGGCGCGGGCGAGAGCACGTACTACCGCACGATGCTCCAGGAGGGCGATCCGGCGGCGCTGCCGGACGCGTTCCGGCTCTCGCTCCACCACGAGAAGGACTATCTGGCCACCAAGCCCGCCTACCACCTGGGGCTGACCGGTCCGGCGTTCACCGCCCAGGCGGCGTGCGCCAGTTCGCTGGTCGCGGTGCATCTGGCGGCCGGACTGCTGCGGCAGGGCGACGCGGACGTGATGCTGGCCGGCGGGGTGCTCGTCGACACCACGCTGCACGACGGCTACCGCTACCAGCCGCAGCACATCTTCTCCGCCGACGGCCACTGCCGTCCGTTCAGCGACGGGGCGAGCGGCACCGTCGGCGGCAGCGGCGTCGGCGTGGTCGTCCTCAAGCCGCTCGCCCACGCCCGGCGCGACGGCGACACCGTCTACGCGGTGCTGACCGGCTCCGCGGTGAACAACGACGGCGCCGACAAGATGGGCTACAGCGCACCGTCGCTCGCCGGGCAGCGGGAGGTGATCCGGGCGGCCCTGCGGCGCGGTGGCCGCACCGGCGCCGACCTCGCGTACGTCGAGGCGCACGGCACCGGCACCCGGCTCGGCGACCCGGTCGAGATCGGCGCGCTGCGGCAGGCGTTCGATGTGCCGGAGTCCGGCCGGACCGCGCTGACCTCGGTCAAGAGCCAGCTCGGGCATCTGGGCGCGGCGGCCGGTGTGGTGGGGCTGATCCGGGCGGTGCTCGGTGTGCACCACGGGGTGATCCCGCCGCACGCCGACTTCCGCGCCCCGAGCCCGCACATCGACCCGGACCCGACGCCGTTCCACTTCCCGACCACCGCGCGGCCCTGGCCCGCCGACCGGCCCCGGGTGGCGGCGGTCAGCAGCTTCGGCATCGGCGGCACCAACGCCCATGTGGTGCTGGAGGCGCCGCCCGCGGCGGAGACCACCGGGCCGGACGCGGCGGACGGCGCGCTGTTCCTCTCCGCGTCGAGCCCCGCCGCGCTGCGCGCCGACGCCGCGCATATCGCCGACCATCTGACGGCCCGTCCGGAGACCTACGGCGCGGTGCTGCGGCATCTGCGCTCCGGGCGCCCGCAGCGGCGCTGGCGGGCCGCCGCGGTCTGCCCGGACGCGGCATCCGCGGTGCGGTGGCTGCGCGGCGTGGAGCCGGTGGCGGCCCCGGAGCCGTCCGGTGCGGTGCCCGTCGCGGACGGCGCCGACCCACGGGACACGGTGGCCGCCTGGCTCACCGGCGCCCCGCTCCCCGCCCGCCCCGGTCCGGCCCCGGCGCCGTGGGACTTCCCGCCGCCCGCCTTCGACCTGGCCGAGTACGACTTCCCGCGGGCGCGCCGGGAGGACGACGCACCGGCCCCGGCCGAGAGCCACCCGGCCCGTACCGACGCCGATACCGCCGTCCCGCCGCGGCTCCCCGAGGCCGAGTGGTTGAGCCAGCCGCACTGGGTGCGGTGGCGCCGGGCCGCGCCCGGCTGCCCGGAGCCCACCCTCCGGCAGCTGGTGCTGGTCACGGACGGACCGGTGCCGGACGCGGCGCCGCCGCAGCTGGCGGCGGCGTACTCCCGGGTGGTCCGGGTCGGCACCGCGGACGCCTTCGTCCGCCGCGGCGACGACGCCTTCGAGGTCGATCCCGCCGACCCCGCCGCCTGGCGTCAGCTGCTCGACGCGCTGGGCCCGGGGGCCGACGGCGGCACCGACTGGCTGCACGCGCTGCCGCTGGGCCTGACCGGACCGGTCGGCGCGGCCTCCCTGGCCCGGGCCGAGCGCGCCTGTCTGGACGCCCCGGCCGCCCTCGTCCAGGCGCTGGCGGACACCCCGCCCGCGCTCCGGCCGCGCCTGTGGTGGCTGTCGTACCGGGCGCAGCCGGTCGGCGGCGGTGTCGAACGGCCGGAGGCGGCGCTGCTCACCGGCGTCGCCACGGTCGCCGTGCAGGAGGGCGCCGCCGACGGCCGGTGGCTGGATCTGCCCGCCGCGGACCCCGCCGAGTGGGCCGGGCCGCTGGCCGCGCTGCTCACCTCGGCCACCCCGCGCACCGCCCTGCCCGAGCGGTTGGCGCTGCGCGACGGCCACTGGTGGCATCAGGTCGTCGTGCCGGTCACCGCACCGGATCCGGCGCCCGAGCTGCCCGAGGGGGACCATGTCGTCCTCGGTGGCACCGGCGGCATCGGGACGGGCGTCGCCGCCTGGCTGCTGCAACACACCGCGGGCCGGGTGCTGCTGGTCGCCCGGCGGCCCCGGCTGCCGGAGGCGCTGGCGTCCTGGGCGGAGCGGGTCGAGCTGATCGAGGCGGACCTCGCCGACGCCGGCGGCCACGAGGCGCTCGTGGCCGAGATCGCCGCCCGCACCTCGGGCCCGGCCACGGTGGTGCACGCCGCCGGTGCCGCGACCGGCGGACTCGTCGTCCGGCGCCCGGCCGGTGCGGACGGCCAGCAGGCCAAACTGCACGGCGCGCTCCTCGTCGAGCGGCTGGTCGAGCGCTGCGCCCCCGCGCTCGTCGTGCTCTGCTCGTCGATGTCGGCGCGGCTCGGCGGCGTCGGCCAGTACGACTACGCCGCCGCGGCGGGCCTGTTGGACGCCTTCGCCCACCACCGGCCCGGCGCCACCGCGCGGATCGCCCTCGACTGGGACGTGTGGCGGGAGACCGGCATGGCGCTGCGGGTCCCGGCGGGCGACGCCCGGCACCGCGCCCATCTCTCCGTCGGCCTCACCGTCGAGGAGGGCAGACGGGTCTTCGGCCGCGCCGTGGCGCTGCAACTGCCGCAGCTGCTGGTCTCCACCACGGAGATCGAGGCGTCCCGCACCTTCTACGCCGGGCCCGTCCCGGAGGCCACCAGCGCTCCCGTGCCGGTCGGCGGCGCGGCACCGGCCGTCCCGGAACCGGCCGCTCCCGCCCCCGCGGAGCTGCTCACCGACTGGCTCCGCGACTGGCTCGACGCCGATCCGCTCGACCCGGACGCCCCGCTGTACGACCTGGGCGCCGACTCGCTGACCCTGCTCGACCTGATCGGCGTGGTCAAACAGCACTACGGCGTGGAGCTGGACCTGTCGTGGTTCGGCCCCCGGGTCAGCCTCCACGACCTGCTGACCCACCTCGCCGGGGACCCGGCGGCCGAAGCCGCGGCGGACGCGGTGGCCCTCGACGTGTGGCAGGAGGGCACCGGACCCGAGGTGGTGTGCCTGCTGCATCCGGTGGGCGGCGACATCCAGGCGTACCGGTCGCTGGTCGCCGCGCTCGACGACCGGGCGACGGTCTGTCTGATCGCGGACCCGGCGCTGCGCGACCCGGACGCGGCCACCCCGGCGCTGGACGAACGGGCCCGCCGCTACCACGCGGCGCTCCGGGCCCGGTTCGGCGACGCCACGGAGCGGCTGCACCTGGTCGGCTGGTCGTTCGGCGCCTGGACCGCGGTGGGCATCGCCGCGCTCGCCGAGGCGGCCGGGCACCCGGTGTCCGGCGTCCATCTCCTCGACCCGCCGCCCCCGGGCTCCGGTCCGGGCTTCCAGGGCTACGACGAGGAGCAGCTCGAAGCGGTCTTCGCACACGAACTGGGCTCGGTGGGCGGCGCGTTCACCGGCGAGGGCCAGGCGTACGCCCAGCGGCTGGCGCGGTGCTGCCGGGCCAACCTCGCCTCCATGGCCGACCACCGGCTGCCCCGGCTGACCCGGACGCCCGCCCGGATGTGGCTGGCCGAGCACCCGGCGGAGGGGCTGCCCGCGCCGCTGCCCGCCGCCGCGCACCGGGAGCTGTGGCGCGACCATCTGGCGCTGCCCGGCGACTGGCGGCAGCTGCCCACCGACCACTACGGGATCGTCCGGCCCCCGCACACCCGGGCCGTGGCCGCCGCGCTCCATGCGGCGCTGGACACCCATCCCTGAACCATTCTCCGTACCGTCCCTCCACCGAAGGAAGCAGACATGGAGCAGTACGAACTCGACGCCATCGAGCGTCTCGTCACCCGGCCCGCCCGGAAGTACCGGACCATCGAGGTCGCTCCGCTCACCCAGGTGATCGGCGCGGAGGTGTCCGGGGTCGATCTGACCGAGGAGCTGTCGGACGAGCAGCTCGCCGAGGTCAGGACGGCCTTCCTCGACCACCATGTGCTGGTGCTGCGGGACCAGGACATCAGCCGCGAGGACCATCTCCGGTTCGCCTCGCACTTCGGTGAGTTGCGGCCGGTGAACCCGCCGCCGCCCGAGGGCGACCCGCACATCCTGGAGATCGTCACCACCCCGGGCGCGGAGGACGTGGCGGGCAACGCCTGGCACGCGGACGGCACCGCCGACGCCGAGCCGTCGCTCGGCTCGATGCTGCACATCCTGGAGACGCCTCAGGGCACCGGCGGCGACACCCTCTTCGCCAACATGCACCTCGCCTACGACCTGCTCTCGCCGACGATGCGGGAGCTGCTCGACGGGCTGACCGCGGTCCACGACGGGCTGCTCGCGTTCGGGGACCGGCCCATCCCGAAGGGGCACGTCACGGCGCGGAACGAGCACCCGGTGGTGGTGCGCCACCCGGAGACCGACCGCAAGCTGCTCTACGTCAACCCGATCTACACCCAGCGGATCCCGCAGCTGTCGGCGCCGGAGAGCCGGGCGCTGCTGGACATGCTCTACCAGACGGTGTCGGGGCGTCCGCTGCTCCAGTGCCGGGTGCGCTGGGAGCCCAACACCCTGGTCTTCTGGGACAACCGCTGTGTGCAGCACCATGTGTCGTACGACTACTACCCGCTCGCGCGCTACGGGCGCCGGATCGCGATCAACGGCGGCCCGCTGAAGGGCTGAGCGAGGCAGCGCAAGGCCGCTGGGGCGGGGCCGGTGACGGCGCCGCCCCGGCGGGGGCTCAGCGCTCCGCGGCGCCGCCCGGCCCGCTGAAGTCCGGGCTGCCGAAGTCCGGGCTCGCGAAGTCCGGACTGGCGAAATCGGGGCTGGCGAAATCGGGCGCGCTGTAGCCGGGACCCGTACGGGGCCGCTTTTCGCCCGGCGACGCGTCCGGCTCGGGCCGGGGCTCCGCCGCGGCGTCGCCCAGCCGGGCCCGCAGGAACGGCAGCAGCCCGCGGGTGAGCAGCGCCTCCTGGTAGGCCGTCAGGGCGCGGGCCACCTCGGCGTCCGCCGCCGAACGGCTGCCCGCCGACGGGCGGTTGCGGGCGGCGACCACCACCATCCACAGCAGGCCGCAGAGCGTCGCCACCGCCGCGACCCCGGCCGCGATCTCCCCCGCGACGATCAGCTCGTCGGCGAACTGCCCGCGCAGCCCGACACCCCGCAGCAGGAACCCGAGCAGCAGGAAGATCGCCGCGGCCACCGCCGCCAGCCCCGGTACGAGCACCCCGAGCGCGGGCAGCACACCGCCGGTGGCCCCGCTCGACGGGCGGCGGACCACTGGACGGACCGGTCGGGGTGCGGGGCGGGCGTCGGCGAGGCGGCGGTAGGTGCGGTACTCCTGCTCGGCCGCGGCGGCGATGACGGCGACCGAGCTGAGCGCATCGGCGCGCAGCTGCCCGGCGTCGGGGTCGCCGCCCGCCCGGCGCAGCCCCTCGGCCATCTCGCGGGTGGCCAGCGCGCGGTCCAGGAGCTTCGGGAAGTCCGCCTCGTCCGGCAGCTGGAACATATCGGTCGTCGTCACATCAACCCCCGTGGTCGGTGCGGTCGGAAGGGTGGTGCGGGGTCTCTCGTCAGCCACCGCCGGTCCCCCGGTCGGTGACGGGCACGGCTGCCGGGGCGGAGTCGCCGGACGCGGTGGGGCGGCCGGGGCCCGTCGCGGGCAGCGGGTGCGCGGTGGCCGTGGCCGGGCCACCGGGCTCCGGCGCCGGTGCGGCAGATGCCGGGGCGGAGGGCGCCGTGGCCGGGCCGGTGGTGGCGCCCGGGGCGTGGAAGGCGGCGTAGGGGGCGGCGGGCTCGGCGGGTCCGGACGGCGGTCCGGCTCCGGTGTCGTCGTTCTTCATCGCCTTGGTCTCGCTCTTGAGGATCCGCAGGGATTTACCCAACGCGCGTGCGGTGTCGGGGAGTTTGCGGGACCCGAAGAGCAGGATCACCACGATCCCCACCATCAGCAGGTGCCAGGGCTCGAGTCCGTTGCGCAGCATCGCCGCCGCCTCTCGGATTGCCGGTCGCCGGTGGACCAGCACCGGCATTTACTTGCTACATTGCGCAACTATACAACTCTGGGTGGGGGATGAACCGCCTTCCCCGCAGGAAAAATCCGGGCAATTGAGGGTGCACACGTGACAGGCAGCCATTCCGCACGCGACGGACGCCGCAACGGGGACAACGCCGCCCGGGGACGGCGCAGGCGCAGGCGCAGCAAGGCCCGGATAGCCGGGGTGACGACCGCGTCCTTCCTGGTCCTGGTGGCCGCCGGAGCCGGCTGGCTCTACCACCGGCTGGACGGCAACATCACCACGTTCGGCGCCGACGGCGTCAGCCGCGACCGGCCCGCCCCGAACACCGGCGGCAGCAACGTCCTGGTCATCGGCTCCGACTCGCGCTCCGGCAAGAACAGCGAGCTGGGCGGCGGCGAGGGCGATGTGGGCCGCTCCGACACCGCGTTCCTGCTGCACATCTACGGTGACCGCAAGCACGCGCTCGCCGTGTCCGTCCCGCGCGACGCCCTCGTCGACATCCCGCCCTGCCGCCTCCCCGACGGCTCCTGGACCCAGCCGCGCACCAACACGATGTTCAACTCGGCGTTCACCGTGGGGGAGACCGCGGAGGGCAACCCCGCCTGCACCCAGAACACCGTCGAGAAGCTGACCGGGCTGCGCGTCGACCACACCGTGGTCGTCGACTTCAACGGCTTCGCGAAGATGACCGAGGCGGTCGGCGGCGTCCCGGTCTGCGTACCGCAGGACCTCTACCAGGGCGATCTCAATCCGAACCTCGGCCACCGCGGCAAGCGGATCTTCACCAAGGGCCAGCAGACCGTCGAGGGGCACAAGGCGCTGGACTACGTACGGCTGCGGCACGGCATCGGCGACGGCTCCGACATCGGCCGCATCAAGCGGCAACAGGCATTCGTCTCCGGGCTGATACGCAAGATCAAGGAGCAGGGCGTCAACCCCACCACGCTGCTGCCGCTCGCCACCGCAGCCACCGAATCCCTCACCGTCGACCCGGAACTGGGCAGCGCCCAGAAGCTGCTCTCGTTCGCGATGGGGCTCAAGGACATCGATCTGCACAACACCGCGTTCGTCACCGTGCCCTGGCGCTACCAGGGCGCCCGGGTCGCGATCGTGCACCCCGCCGCCGACACCCTGTGGGCGGCCCTGCGCGCCGACCGCACCCTCGACGGCAAGGACGCCGCCGGGGAGGGCGGCGCGAAGAAGAAGCAGGACGAGTCCGCGTCCCAGGAGCCCGTCTCCGGCGCCGGGATCGACGTCACCGTCCTCAACGGCACCCACACCCCCGGCCTCGGCTCCCGCGTCGCCGACACCCTGCGCTCCTCCGGCTTCACCGTCGCCTCCGCCACCACCGCCCCCTCCCAGGAGCACGCCACCACGGAGATCTCCTACGGCCCCGGCCAGGAGGAGAAGGCCCGCACCACCGCCCGGCTCTTCCCCGGCGCGGAACTCCACGAGGGCACCGCGCCCGGCATCACCGTCACGGTGGGCAGCTCCTACTCCGAACCCTCCCCCGGCAGCACCGCCTCGGCGCCGCCCGCGGACGGCAAGGTGCCCACGGAGGTCTCCGACGACGCCCGCACCGCCGACGACGACGCCTGCGCCAAGCTGTCGTACGGCTGACCGGGCGCGCGGCCCCGGTACGTACCGGTCAGCGGGTGTCCGGCACGTACCGCCGCCGGGCCCAGGCCAGCGCCGTCCCGTAGAGGGCGAGGACGGCGGCGAGCAGTGCGTAGTAGAGCAGCGGCGGCGCGGCCAGGCCCAGCGGCGGTCCCAGCGGGGAGAGCGGCAGCAGCAGACCGATGACGGCGAGGACCGCCGCGGCGCACGGGACCGGACCCGGGCGGCCCCGCACGGTGAGGTGTCCGGCGCGCAGCAACAGCATCACCAGCGCCTGGGTGAAGAGGTTCTCGGTGAACCACGCGGCGTGGAAGACCTCCTCTCCCCCGGCGCCCGCGGTGTGCAGGGCGACCGCGAGGGCGGCGAACGTCGCGACGTCCGCCGCGGCGTTGATCACTCCGAACACCGTGATGAACCGCAGGAAGGCGCGCGGCCGCAGCGCCGCGGGCCCGCGCAGCACCCCGTCGCCCGGCCGGTCCAGCGCGAAGGCCAGCTGGGCGGCGTCGAAGCAGAGGTTCTGCACCAGGACCTGCGCGGGCAGCATCGGCAGGAACGACAGCAACAGCCCGGCGCCGAGCATCGCGAGGACGTTGCCGAGGTTGGACGAGAGGGTGATGCGCAGATACGCGGCGAGCGAGCCGCTGCTGTACCGCCCGGCGGCGACGGCCCGGCCGATGGCGGTCAGGTCCTTCTCCGCCAGCACCACGTCGGCGCCCTCCCGCGCCACCGTCACCGCCCCGCGCGGGGTGATGCCGACATCGGCGGCGTGCAGCGCGGGCACATCGTTGACGCCGTCGCCGAGGAAGCCGGTGACCTGCCCGGACCCGCGCAGCGCGGCGACGATCCGGGCCTTGTCGGCGGGGGCGCAGCGGGCCACGACGGTGGCGCCGTCGACGGCCGCGGCGAGCGCCGGTCCGTCCAGCTCCGCCAGCGCCGCGGCGGTCAGCACCTCACCGGGGTCGAGGCCCAGATCCCGGCAGACGCGGGCGGCGGTGCCCGGGTGGTCGCCGGTGAGGATCTTGACGCGGATGCCGCGCCGGGCCAGCACCCCGAGCGCATCGGCCGCCGACGGGGCGAGCGCGTCGCGCAGCGCGACGAAGCCGAGGAGGGTCAGCCCCCGCAGATCGGTCTCGCGGTACTCGCCGGTGCGGGCGGGGCGGTCCGCGACGGCGACGGCGAGCAGCCGCAGCCCGTCGTCGGTGTCCCGCGCCACCCGGGCGAGCAGCCGCGCCCGCCCCTCGTCGTCCAGTTCGGTGTCCGTACCGTCGCTGCGCGCCCGGGCGCAGCGGGCCAGCACGTCCTCGGCGGCGCCCTTGACGACGAGGGTGTGGGTGCCGAGCGCGCCGGGGCGGCGGACGACGGCGGCGGCGATCCGCCGCACCGGGTCGAAGGGGAGCGCCGCGACGCCGTCGTGGGCGAGCGGGTCGGCGCCCGCCTCCTCCGCGGCGGCGAGGACGGCCTCGTCGAGGGTGTCCGGGGCGGGCAGTTCGGCGAGTTCCAGGGTCCAGAAGCTGCCGACCGCCGCCCAGCGCAGCACGCCCGGGTCGGGACGCCCGCGGGCGTCCACGGCGTGTGCGACCAGCGGCCGGTCCTGGGTGAGGGTGCCGGTCTTGTCGAGGCAGAGGACCTGCATCGCGCCGAGGTCGTGGAGGGCGGGCAGCCGTTTGACGATGACCCCGCCGGTGCGGGCGAGCCGTGCGGCGCCGCGGGCCAGTGTCGCGGTGACGACGACCGGGAGCATCTCCGGGGTCAGGCCCACCGCGACGGCCACCGCGAACGGCAGCGTCTCCAGGCCCCGCCCGCGCACCGCCGCGTTGGCCATCAGCACCAGCGGCGGGGTCAGTAGCATGAAGCGGATGAGGGTCCAGGCGATGCCGTGGACGGAGCGGTCGAAGGCGGTCTCGGCGCGCCGCCGCCCGAGGGCGCGGTAGGCGGCGGCGAAGCGGGTGTCCGAGCCGGTGGCGACGACCAGTCCGGTGCCGCTGCCGGAGGCCACACTGCTGCCCTGGAAGCACAGATGCGGCGGGTCCGCGGCGTCGTCGTCCGACGGATCGTCGACGGGGTGCCGGGGCACCGGGGTGGACTCGCCGGTCAGCGACGCCTGGTGGACGGTGAGTCCGCTCGCCCGCAGCAGCCGCAGATCGGCGGGGACCAGATCGCCCGGCCCCAGCCGCACCACGTCGCCGACGACCAACTCCTCGACGGGGATCTCCCGCACCCGGGGCGGGGCGTCGTCGTCCGGCCGCCGCTGCACCGTCGCCGTGGTGGCGACCATCTCGCGCAGCGCCGCCATCGCGCGTCCGGCGTGTGCCTCGCCGGAGGCGCGCAGCACACAGCTCACCCCGACCAGCACGGTGATCACACAGGCGGTGCCCCAGGACGCCACGGCCGCCGAGACCAGGCCGAGGCAGAGCAGGACGGCGGTGAACGGGTCGCGCAGGCTGCGCAGGAAACGGCGCGGCCAGGACGGGGTGTGCCAGGCGGGGACGGTGTTCTCGCCGTCGCGGACGAGCCGGGCGTCCGCCTCGGCCTCGGTGAGGCCACGTGGGCCGCTCGCCAGGCGGCGCATCAGCTGGAGCGGGGTGAGGGCGGCGCCGTCCGCGGCGCCCGTGCTCACCTCGGCGGGCGCCGGCCGGGGACCGGGCAGTCGGCCGGTGCCCGGTGCCGCGTCGGTCTCAGCCACCGAAGCGGCGGGCGCCGGACGCGTGCTGCCCGCCGCGGTCGGCGAGCCGTCCGACGAGCAGCCGGACGACGGCCACCACATCGGGGTCGTCGACGAGGTAGACGACGCGGCGGCCCTCGCGGCGCGAGCGGACCAGACCGGCCAGTTTCAGCTTGGACAGATGCTGGCTGACGGCGGGCAGCGCACCGCCGACGCGCTCGGCGAGCCCGCTGACGTCGCTCTCGCCCTGGGTGAGCGCCCAGACGAGGTGCAGCCGCGGCGGTGAGGCCAGCAGGCCGAACATTCCGGCCGCCTCGGCCAGCACCTCGGCGGACGGATCCGCCCCGCCGCCCTCGATGCCCCTTGTCACTGCCGTCTCCGTCCCCCTGGGCGTATGCCTCGTACCGAAGGGACAGTCTAGAGCCGCGGGGCAAGGCGGCACCGGGCGGTGCAACGTCGGTGCAACGCGGCGGCGGGTTGGCTGGGGCGCGGGTTCGCGCGGGAGCGGCCCCGGGGCGACGGACGGGAGGTCCACGGATGGACGGGACGGGAAGCGGGCCGGACGGTGCGGCGGCGCGGGTGGCGGTGACGGAGGCAGCCGCCGGGCTGCTGCGGCGGCTGCGGGCGGCGCACGGGCCGTTGATGTTCCACCAGTCCGGCGGGTGCTGCGACGGCAGCGCGCCGATGTGCTTCCCGGCCGGGGAGTTCCGCACCGGCGCGTCGGATGTGCTGCTGGAGCGTCTGACGGTGGCCGGGGTGGCGGAGCCGGTGGAGTTCTGGATGGCGGCCGACCAGTTCGCCCGCTGGCGTCACACCCGGCTGATCGTGGACGTCGTCCCGGGCCGGGGCAGCGGCTTCTCCCTGGAGGCGCCGGAGGGGGTGCGGTTCCTGATCCGCTCGCGGCTGCTGGCGGAGAAAGAAGAACGGCCGGGCGGCACGGACGCGCCCTAGGGCGTATCCCGTCGGTCTCGGCCACTGGCGGTCACATTCCGAGGAAACGCACCGTCTCCGTCAGGTCCGCCCGCCCGGTACGCAGCCGTGGGACGCCTTCCTTCTCGTACCCCACCGAGATGCCGCAGAACAGCACCCGCCCGTCATCGGCTCCGACTGTTCGGCCGACGGTCTCGCGGTACACGGTCCACATCACCTGGGGGCAGCTGTGCACCCCTTCCGCCCTCAGCAACAACATGACCGTCTGCAGGTACATCCCCACGTCGGCCCACTGCCCGGGCCCCATCGTCCGGTCGAGGTAGCAGAACAGGACGGTCGGCGCCCCGAACGCCGCCACGTTCAAGGTGGCGATCTTCCGGGGCCGGTCGGGGTCGTCGCGCTCGATGCCCAGCGCCTCGTAGCGCTGAGCCGCCGCAGCGGCGAAGCGGTCCCGATACGGCGCGGTCAGTCCGTCCGGGTACATCGGATACTCCCGCTCGTCCCCCGGGTCTCCCGCCAGCGCCCTGGCCCTCGCGCGCCGCTTCAGCTCGGCCAGCGGCTCGCCGCTCACGACGTACAGGTGCCACGGCTGGAGGTTCCCGCTGGACGGGGACCGCGTCGCCGCGGTCAGCACCCGTTCGAGGATCTCCCTGGACACCGGCTCGTCGCTGAACGCCCGTACAGCCCGGCGGCTGTCCACGGCCTCGTACACATCCATGTCTGTGCGTCCTCTCCGTCGACCGGGAGCCTCACCGTATGCACCGGTCGGCGGCGGGCGGCGCCGGGGGCGGACATGGCGAGACCCCGCGCACGGGGGATGACGCGGGGCCTCACTCGGGATAACGGTGCGGGGGCCGTCCGGGTTCCCCTTCCGCGGAAAAAATGAGGGACGATTTTTTCGGCGGTCACGCCTCGTCGTCGACCAACCGCTCCAGCATGTGCTGGAAATCGCCGTCCACGACCACCCGCAGCCCCGCCCCGTCCGGCTCGCTGAGCGGTGTCATCACTCCGCGGCGCCACCAGAACACATGGGGGCTGATGGCGCCCGCGGCGTCCTGGTACCCGGCGGCGGCGAACTCCGCCATCCCCTGGAGCGCCGGGATGACCTGGGCGTCGCAGATGCGGTGGAAGCCGAGCTGGTGGCGGAAGGGCAGCGCGACGAGGGCGCCGTCGGCGGTCAGCGGGGTGCCCATGAGCCGTTCGACCAGTTCGCCGAGGACCAGGACCCGGCTGGCGGTGAAGAACGAGTCGCCGAAGAGGACGTCGAAGGAGGCGCCGTCCGGGCGGCGGACCGTCTCGTGGCCCTCGACCGGCAGGGCGCGCAGATTGTTCAGGGCGCGGATCCGCAGCTCGGCGATGTCCCCGACGTCCCGCAGCGAGTCCTCGCTCAGCATCTGTACGGCGTCGGGCAGGTCGAGCGCCAGCACCTCCCGCAGCCCCTCGGCGGGCTCGTGGCCGTAGCGGAACGCGTCGGAGGCGGGCAGGGTCTCCTCGGCGACGACGCGGGGGTAGAGGCAGGCGCGGATCTCGTCGGTGGAGAGGATCTCCAGCGGCTGCGGGCCGTCCATGGTGCGCAGGACCTTGCCGACGTGGTCGCGGATCAGACCGGGCCAGCTGCGCTCGCCGCGGCGGTCGCGGTGGCAGACGGCGGCGAGGTTGCCGAGGCCGAACCGGCGGCCGCCGGAGTCGGTGACGACGCCCGCGTAGACGGTGACCTCCAGGCCCTGTTCGGCGAATGCCTGGCGGACCTGGGAGCGGAAGACGCCGCCCTCTCTGTCCGAGAAGAAGGAGAACTCCCCGTCGCGTGGCAGGTCACGGGGATCCCGCTTCGGTCCTCGGCGGAACAGGCCCATCTCGTCCTCCCGGCGACGGCCACGTACGACGGCCACGAAAGGCCGATCGTAACGGGTGGGCCGGGGCGCCGTTCACCGCGTGCGCCGCGTGGTGCGGATGCGCGGTGCCCGGACGGTCGGACCGGCTGCGGAACCGGCCGTCCGGGCGGGGGCGGGGTGCGCTCAGCCGCCGATGTTGACGTCGATGCAGGCGTAGAAGGCGTTCTCGGTGTCGGCGATGTTCCACACCGCGAGGACCTTCTGCTTGCCGGAGATGCCACCGAAGTCGACCTGGTGGGTGACGGTGGCGCCGGGCTGGGCGCCGTGGTCGTTGAACTCGGCGACCTTGTTGCCGCCCACGAAGTACTGCCAGGTGCTGGTGGCGTGACGGGCCTCCAGCTGCCAGGTGAAGCTGGTGGTGCTGGAGACGGGGGTGACCTTCCAGCCCTTGGAGTCGTCGTCGAGGTCGGCCCAGCGCTCGTCGCCGCCGCTGCAGCTGGTCAGCCCCTTCGGGCCCTCGACGCTCTGCGGCTCCCACTTGATGGGTCCGCACTTGACGGTGCCCGCCGCGCACTGGGCCTGGCGGCTGGGCGGGTTGGAGATGTAGCCGTGGGCGCTGGCGGAGCCGGCCGGAACGGTGACGACGAGCAGCGGGGCGATGGCCGCACCGATGCTCATGGCCAGCCTGCGTTTCCTGTTCATGGCATACCTTTCGCGGAGGAGGCCACCGCGGAAGACAGCGGGACGCGCCGCCTGGCACGCACGCCCCCGGGCAGCCTCGGGAGTGGGGGTGAATGACGCGAAGGTGGTGCACGGTGGGACGGGCGGCCAACGCCCGGTGCGGGACACCGGATGCGGTTCCGACCCGCCCACCAATTGGTCTGGACTTTACCTGTTGTCCGCGCACGGTCAAGAGGTCGGGACGGTTCCGGGACGCGGGGGGACATCTGAACAGGGGACTGTTTCGACACCTCGGCCTGCTGCGACAGTTGCCCCAAAGGAGTCGACGCCGGTGGTCACCGGCTGGATGAGGGCGGGCAGATGACGACGGACTACCAGGTAACTCCGGAGATGGTCGCGGATGCTGCCGTCTCCTGCGACAACACCGCCGCCGAGGTCGAGTCCAAGCTGCAGATGCTGAAGGCATACGTGGTGCAGCTGGAGGACATGTGGCAGGGCGTCGCCCACCAGACGTTCGTCGGCTACATGCAGCAGTACGACATCAACGCGCAGCATCTGCACCACGCGTTGACGGAGATCGCGACGGGCCTGCGGACGAACCACGTCAACTACAGCCAGTCCGAGGAAGACAACATCCGCCGCCACAAGGCGCTGGAGCACCAGCTCCCGCCGGCCCGGATCTGACGGACCCGACGAACCAGGAGCCACCGTGTCCATCGACAGCTCGCACATCAAGGTCGCCTCGGGTCTCGAAGGCGCCAGCGGGTACATCAACACCCTCGCCGAGCAGATCCTCACCGACCTCGACCAGCTGAAGGCCAAGATCGCCCCGATCGCCGAGACCTGGACCGGTCAGGCGCAGGTGCAGTACCAGACGCTGCAGACCGAGTGGGACACCGCCGCCTCGAACCTGTTCGGGCCGCACGGCGTGCTGGGCGAGGTCTCGCGTGCGATGCACCTCAACTACACCAACTACTCCGAGGCCGAGGGCGCCAACGTCCGCACCTGGACGAGCAGCGCGGGCGGCTGAGCCCTCCCCGTCACCGCCGTCCCCCGTACGGCACCGCACAACGCACCTTGCACGAGAGGACCTGACAGCACCCGATGGCCGATGAGCGCTGCCGGATCACGGTCGTGGGCGAGCACAGGCAGGTGGACCTCGCGGTCCCGGCCCGGGCTCCCATCGCCGAGTACATCGATGACCTGGCCCGCCTGTGCGAGCTGGAGGAGAACGAGCTGATGCCCGCCGCGTGGTCGCTGGCGACGGGCACGGGCGGGGCCATCGCGCCCGAACGCAGCCTCGCCGACCTCGGCATGGCGGACGGTCAGCTTCTCTACCTGCGCGACGTGGTCGCCGACGAGTTCGACGAGCCCGTCGTGCTGGACGTCGCCGAGCAGGTCTCCGAGGTCTCCGAACAGGCCCTGGACCGGCGCTGGGACCCGCGGTCGCGGACCGTGACGGTGATGGCCTGCGGACTGGTGTGGTGGCTGGCCGCGCTGGTGCTGGTCGCCGTGGTGCGGCCGGTCGAGACCGCGGTCACCGGCACCGCGGCCGCCGCGCTGGGGCTGCTGCTGCCCGGGCTGTCGTGGCTGGCGACGGAGCGCCGCTGGTCGGTGCCGGGCTCGGTGCGGCTGGCGCTGGCGCTGAGCGCGATCCCGTGTCTGACGGTCGCGTCCTGGGCGCTGGTGGCCGAGGAGACCGCGCCGTCCGCCGCGCTGACGGCGAACGGCACGACGGCGCTCTGCCTGGCGGGCGGGGTGCTCGTCGGTGCCGTACTGGCCGCCGTCGCGTCGATGGGCGTCACCACCACCGCGGTGCTCCTCGGGGCGCTGATCGGTACGGCGGTGACCGCGCTGCTGGCGCTGTTGAAGGCCGACACCGCGCAGTGCGCCGCGGTGGTCGCGGTCGTCGCGTTCGGGCTGCTGCTGATCGCACCGGCGACCGCCGGGCGGGTGGCCGCGTTCGGCTACCGGCGCCAGGGCGGGTCGACGCCGGAGGGCGCGGAGCTGGAGACCGCGGTGCGGACCGCGATGCTGCTGCTGGCGCTGTGGGGCGGGGCGCTGTCGCTGGCGTGCGCCGTCGCGCTGGTGCTGCTCGGTACGGACACCACCTCGCCGTTCAGCGCGGCGATCACCGCCTGCGTCGGGCTGGGGCTGCTGCTGCGGGCCGGTGCCGCGAAGGTCGTCGTCGAGGTGGCGCCGGTCGGCGTCGCCGGGGCGATCGGCCTGTTCACGCTGGTGCTGGCCGGGCCTGCGCAGCTGGATCTGCCGGGCTGGTCCGGTCCGGTGACCGCGCTCGTGGTCGGTGCCGTGCTGGTGCTGTACGGGTTCCGGCGGCTGATGCGGCCCGAACTCCCGTCGATGCGGCGCCCGCTGTGGTTCGGCGGTCTCGGCGCGGTCCTGGGCGCCTTCGCGATCCCCCTCACCGTCGCCGCCTTCGGCGTCTTCGACCAGCTCATGGGCGTCGGCCGGAATCTGTGAGGGACGACGTGCGGGCGGTGGAGAGGTCGTGGCCGGGGTCGGCGGCGGACTGCGCGGTGGTGTCCGCGCGGTCCGCCGGCCGGGCGTCGGTGGTGCCCTTCGCCGTCCGGCGTCACGGGGGCGCGCCGGTGCTGCCGTACGGGGCCGGATCCGCGGCGTCCGGTACGGCGGATGCCGCTGTGCCGTCGTCAGTTCTTGCCGAGCAGCAGGGAGCGGGAGCGGCTGGCCATCGGGCCGAGCGCCCGGCCCGGCGCGGGCAGCGGCGCCGCGCCGTCGCCACCGGCCGCCGCGGGGTCGCGCAGCAGCCCCAATTCGATGGCGGTGCGGGTCAGATCGGCCTTGTTGCCGACGTTGAGCTTGGTGCGGATGCGCTTGACGTACGTGCTGACCGTGGCCTCGGTCAGGCCCATCCGGCGGCCTATCTGGCTGTGCGTCAGGCCCTCGGCGAGCAGCCGCAGCGCCTCCAGTTCCCGGCGGGCGAGCGAACGCGGCTCGGCGCCGCCGGGCTGCTGGAGTTCGGACTGGAGCCGCGGCACGAGCGTCGAGGAGAGGTGGAAGCCGCCGCTGACGACGGTGTCCACCGCGCGCAGCAGCTCGTCGTCGTCCACCCGTCCGGTGACGCACCCCAACACCCCCGCGCGCACGGCCTCCAGGACGCGGTAGGGCCGGTGGAAGTCCGAGACCAGGAGCACCGGGGCGCGGGCGACGAGCCGGGCCAGGGTCTGTCCGGGCAGTTCGGACTCGGCGGCGCAGTCGTGCACGGGCGGGCCGTACAGGATCGCGTCGGGGGCGGGGTCGTCGAAGGGGAAGTCCTGCACGCGCCCCACCGCGGACACCACGTCGAGCCGTGGGCTCTGGGAGAGCACCCGCTCCAGTCCGTGCCGGACCAGATTCTGATGCTCGATAATGGCAATTCGCGCACAATTGGACATGCGTATTCCCGTCGTCAGGTCAATGCGTCACGCTCAGGTCCCCCGCTCGACACGCTATCCGGGCAGCGGGTCGGTGTCGTTTCAATGTACCGGACAAAATCAACAGTGCACGGACTGACGGACGTCTGTGACAGAACTGCAGCACCGCAGGTCAGAGCCGTGACGCTCCGCCAACCCCCCTGCAGGTACACCGGGGACGGAACTCTTGCCGCCGCGGTTGCGTCCGCCAGGTCACGATTGCGTCATGCTTTGCCACGGCCACGTGACAATTCTGTGCACACCCGCAAGACAAATCGCTCAAGCTGAATTGAATTTCTCTTGCGGACATTTTCCGTTTACCCCTCGGCGGTATTCTGTGCCGCTGTCCCCCACGCCGAGACAATTGGAGAGTACGTACGTGGCTGACCAGGAAAAGTCCCAGCAGCCCGCTGCCGAGGCGCCGGGCCGTCTGCCGGAGGAGGACCGGCACGGATTCGTCTCCGCGTTCGTGGGCGGCGTCCGCTCCGAGGGTGAACAGGGCAAGCCCGGCAAGCGACTGGTCGCGATCGGTATCGCGGTCGTCGCCGCGCTGAGCCTCGGTGCCCTCGTCATCGGCGCCCTCAGCAGCTCGGACGAGAAGAAGAACCAGGCCGACAAGGTCTCCCCCGCGGGCGCCACCGCCAAGGCCGACCACCACCAGGACGGCAAGTCCTCCCCCAACGGCTCCGGCGGCAACGCGGGCGGCACCGGCGGTCAGCAGCAGCAGCAGCAGACCGTGCCGGACAGCCAGCGGATCATCCCCGCCGAGGACACCCCCACCTCGGGCTCCACCCACACCCCGCCCTCGCCCTCCGCCACCACCAAGGACGAGAGCGGCAAGACCGTTTCGCAGAAGTCGGTCACCTCCTCGTTCACCGCCCTCGCCGGGTACGGCTGCCCGTCGTCCCCCGAGGCCAAGATCTGGACGAAGGACCCGAACTTCAGTCAGGAGGCGGGCTGGCGCAAGACCAACAGCGGCGGCTACACCGGCTCCGGCTGCAACGGCCAGTACCTGTCCATCCCGATGTCGGGCTCCACCACGAAGTACGACGCGACGCAGTACGTGCTGTGGAAGTTCGACTACCGCGCGAAGATCAAGGGCGACGCCTCCTGCCGCCTCGCGGTCTTCGTCCCGGGCAACTCCGACGTCCGCTACGTCGGCGGCCACCCCGCCAAGTACGCGGTCTACGCCTCGGACCACAGCGGCGGCACCCCCGCCGGCAGCTTCGACGTGGACCAGGTCAACAACCACGGCAAGTGGCTGGCGCGCGGCCCGTTCAAGGTCTCCGGCGGCTATGTGACCGTCAAGATGTTCAACACCGGCATCGACTACGAGTCCTCCAACAAGGACGCGCACGACGCCGCCGGGCCGGTCCAGCTCAGCTGCACCCCGGCATGATCGGGCGGTCCAGCGGCGCGGCCGCACTACGCGTCGGGGCCCGGGGCTGGGGCGGGCACCGCACCATCGGCGCGGCGTTGCGCGCCGCTGGACCGGGCGCCACGGTCTCGGTCCAACCCGGCACCTACACCGAGAACCTGACCCTGGAACGGGACATCAGCGTCGTCGCCGAACAGGGCGCCGGAACGGTCCGGCTGGTCGCCCCCCGCGGCACCCCGCTGACCGTGCTCGGCGGCGCCGGGGAGGTCCGCGGGATCACCGTCCAGGGCACCGACCCGGACCAACCCGCGGTCGCCGTGACGGGCGGCACCGCCGTCCTCGACGGCTGCGAGATCACCGGTGGGCGCGTCGAAGTCACCGGCACCGCGGCGCCCACCCTGCGCGACTGCCGGGTGCACGCCGCGGGCGGCCCCGCGGTACGCCTGAGCGGGGACAGCCGGGCGACACTGGAGCGGGTGACCGTCACCGACGCCGGTGGCACCGCGCTGCTGGTGGAGCACGGCGCGGACGCCACCGTCACCGGGCTGGCCGTCAACACCGCCGCCGGGCACGGCGTCCAGGTCCGCGGACCGGCCACCGGCACCTTCACCGACTGCGAGATCACCAGGACGGGCGCGGCGGCGCTCGCCGTCGAGGACGACGCCCGGCCGGTGCTCCGCTCCTGCCGACTCACCGACGGCTCCGCCCAGGGCGTGCTGGTCACCTCGTCCGCCACCGGCGCCACCCCGGCGCCCGCCCCCGACGACACCGACGCGGGCAGCGGACCGGAGGGGGACGCCGGGGCGTCCGGGCACACCGCCGGGGTGCTGCTGCACGACTGCGAGATCGCCCGCAGCGGCGCCGCGGGCGTCCAGGCGGCGGGTCCGGTGCGGCTGACGCTGCGCTCCTGCCGGGTCGACGAGTCCGGCGGCGTCGGCGTGCTCGCCGCGCAGAACGCGGTGGTCCGGCTGGACGCCACCACCGTCGGCGACTCCGCGGACAGCGGGCTGGCGGCGGGTGGCACGGCACAGGTCGAGATGCGCGGCGGCGGGCTCGCCCGCTCCCGGGCCAACGGCGCCTTCGCCACCGACGAGGCGCAGCTGACGCTCGTCGACTGCGCGGTCACCGACAGCGCCTTCACCGCCCTGCACCTGGCGGGCTCCGCCCGCGCCACGGTCCGTGACGGGGAGCTGCGCGGCACCCCGCAGCACGGCGCGCGGGTCACCGAACGTGCGCTGCTGACGCTCACCGGCACCCGCGTCGAGGCGACGGAGCTGTCCGGTATCGCGGTGGACGGCGGCGATCTGACGGCCCGGCGCTGCCGGGTGACGGACGCCGGGACGGGCATCAGTCTGACCTCCGCGCACCGTCCGCTCCTCGACAACTGCGAGATCGCCGACTGCGGCACCGGGCTTGAGGTGACCGCGGACACCGGTGCGCTGGTGGCCGACACTCGGGTGCGCGGCAGCCGTTCGGCCGGGGTGTTCCTCGGTGAGCGCTCCACCGCCTGGCTCGACAGCTGCGAGATCACCGACAGCAAGGGCAGCGCCCTGGTGCTGTGGAACGGCGCGCGGCCGCGGGTCAGCGGCGTACGGATCGCCCGGTCCGCGAAGAACGGTGTGTATGTCGCCGACGGCGCGGCGGGGCTGCTGACCGACTGCGACGTCTCCGCCACCGGTTTCCCCGCGCTCTACATCGGCAAGGACGCCAAGCCGGTGGTGCGCCGCTGTGTGGTCCGCGACACCGACGAGGACCTCAAGCTCGCGGACGGCGCGGAGCCGGTCTTCGAGGAGTGCCGGGTCGATGGGGTGAAGGACAGCACCCTGCCGGTCTCCGCGACGGGCCCGGCGCCCACCGGGGTACGTGCCGTGGCGGCGGGCGGCGCGCCCGGTTCCGCCCCCGCGCTCGGCGCCGAGGTGACCGAGGCTGCCGCCGAGTCGCTGGAGGACCTGCTGGCCGAACTCCGGTCCCTGATAGGTCTGGAGCGCGTCAAGCAGGACGTGGAGACGCTGGTCAAGCTGATGCAGCTGGTCCGGCGCCGTACCGAGGCGGGTCTGCCGCCGCCCCCGCTCAGCCGCCATCTGGTCTTCGCGGGGAACGCCGGTACCGGTAAGACGACGGTGGCCCGGCTCTACGGGCGGCTGCTGGCCGCGCTGGGGCTGCTCACCCGCGGCCATCTGGTCGAGGCGGACCGGGGCGCGCTGGTCGGTGAGTACGTCGGCCACACCGCGCCGAAGACCACCGCGGTGTTCCGGCAGGCGGTCGGCGGTGTCCTCTTCATCGACGAGGCGTATGCGCTGGTGCCGCACGGCCAGGGCAACGACTTCGGTCTGGAGGCCATCTCCACGCTGGTGAAGCTGATGGAGGACCACCGCGAGGACGTGGTGGTGATCGTGGCCGGTTACCCCGACGACATGGGCCGGTTCATCGACGCCAACCCCGGTCTCGCCTCCCGGTTCACCCGGACCCTGCTCTTCGACGACTACGACGCGGACGAACTCGTCGGCATCGTCGCGCAGCAGGCCGAGCACCACCGGTACGAGTTGGGCGAGGCGACGACGGAGGCGCTGGGCACCTACTTCGCGGGCGTCGAGCGGGACGACCGGTTCGGCAACGGCCGTACCGCCCGTCAGCTCTTCCAGCGGATGACGGAGCGTCATGCGGCCCGGCTGGCGGACTCCTCGCTGTTGCTCTCCGCGACGGCGGACGAGGCGGACGTCGAGGCGGAGACGGCGAGCCTGGTGACGCTGTTGCCGGAGGACATCCCGCCGCTGCAGACGCTGTAGCCGGAGGGACACGGCGAAGGGCCGGGGCACCGTTTCACGGGAAACGGTGCCCCGGCCCTTTTCCGCCGCGCGGCCCGGTGCGGGCGCCGCTCACTCCGCGATCGGCCTGCTCCGCGGCTCGGGGAAGGCGGACGCGTGGTCGGCGTTGGCGTAGTAGGTGCCCGCGCGGTCCAACCGGACGATGAACTGTCCGGCCATCTCGATGGAGTTGGCGCAGAGCGCCAGCACCTGGTTCATCCTGGGGACCATCCCGGCGGCGAAGTACTTGGCGGCGTCCTGGAGCTTCTCGTCCGGCTCGTTGCCGCCGTTGTGCTTGGCGTAGTTGGGGCTCACGCCCTTGGCCGCCTGCAGTCCGTGCACGGCGCTGCCGTCCTGCTTGCCCCAGTCGTCCTTGTGCGTCGCCTGCTGACCGAACGTGGCGTTGTCGGTCGACGCGGTGTAGACGAGCGCCTTCAGCGTCGTGTAGGCGTCGACCGAGCGCCGGGACGACTCCAGCATCGCCTGCATGGCGTCGGCGATGGATCCGACGCCGACGTTGATCGCCGGGTGGATGCCGGCGTCCTTGTTGTCGCCGCCGCCACCGCCGCCGCCCTTCGGCAGATAGGTGGTGATGGGCGGCGCGTCACCCCAGATCATCGTCAGGGAGGGCGGCTGCCGGTAGCCGGGGACGGTCTGGTCCTGCGTCTTCTTCTGCTGCTTCTGATCGTCCGTGAGACTGTTGTCCGCCGTCGGATCTCCGCCCTGCGGCTTGTCCTTGTCGTACTCCCTCGGCGGGCCGTGCCGCGAGTTCCTCGGGTCCACTGCCATGGCTGCCTCCACCGGGTGCGCTCGGGTAGGGTCCGGTCAATCCCAGCTCATCCCACCGGATACCGCGGTGACCTGCCAGGTCCCAGTTCAGAGACGCCGACGCGGACGGCACCGGGGGAGGTCCCCGTTCTGAGACACCGTGGCTGTCGGGGAATTGGGGCGTACCCCGGGCCTGGCGCTCGCACATAGGGTCGAGGGGTGGCCTCTTCTACCATGACCCTTGCCGATTTCCGCATCGAGCTGGAGCACCTTCACGACGCCATGTCGACGGTGAAGGGCTGCACCGCCAGCATCGAGAACGACGTGAATCTCGTGAAGCAGGTCCTCAATCTCGCCGAGGGGGTCTGGCAGAGCCCGTCGGGGGCGACGTTCGGCAACCTCCAGCGCGACTTCGGCGACAACATGAGCGTCCTCGTCGATCTGCTGCGCGAGATGTCGACCCGCCTGCACACCGCGTACGAGGAGTACCGGCAGGTCGAGGAGACCAACACCAAGAACTTTCAGCACCAGCACTAGTTCCGCGGAGCCTGGCCGCCGTGGTGCGACGGGCCGCCCGGCCTTCCGGGGCGGTGTCGCCGGGCGTCAGGAACCACGCCAGCGAGGGAGCCACCCGCGTCGCCCGCCCCGGCCCGCGGTGTGCTCCCCCACCCCCTTCAGGAGCACCCGGTGAGCCCCCAGAAGCCCGACCCCATCGACCTCGACCCGACGAAGGCGCCCGTCTACGGGCTCCGCGGCGCCAACAACGCCCAGATCAGCGTCGACGCCCAGATGCTGCGGGTCTTCAGCACCCAACTCGGCGGCACCGACGGCTCCGGCGGGCTGGTCGCGAACCTCGCCACCCAGATCAACACGATCAACACCGTGATGAGTCAGCTGAAGCTCGCCTGGGCGGGTCGGACGAAGGAGGAGGTCGAGTCGTTCTACGACCGCTGGGACGCCTGTATGACCGACCTCTTCGGCAAGGAGGGCGACGCCGCCAGCTCGGAGAACGCCGTCCTGCCGCGCATCGCCTTCTCGCTGGGCGCCGCGGGTAACAACTACCTCCGGGCCGAGGACAGCATCGTCAAGGAGTTCACCGACTTCAAGACGCAGATCAGCGGCGACGGCAGCGGTGCGGACCCCAACGCCGCGCCGAAGGACATCAACGACCCGAAGATGACCGCGATCGCCGAGACCTACGGCTGACGGTCCCCGCCAGGCCGCCTCCCGGTGGTCTCCGCGTCACCCTCCGCACCACCGGCGGTGCTCCCGTTGTTCCGGGGCACCGCCGTTCTTCCCCACTCCGCACACTCCGTCCCACAGGTGATGTCGCCATGTACGAGCCCGATCCGACTGTCACCGACAGCATCTACGCACTCGGCAACGCGTGGATCGACTTCAGCGACCAGCTGTGGGAGGAAATGTCGTCCATGGACGCGTCCGTCCACGGGATGCAGTGGAGCGGCGACGCGAACAACACCGTCCAGGACGCCTGGAACACCCTGCACAACACGCGCATGCAGGTGGCCGTGGACGAGGCGCGGGACGTCGGCAACAAGATCAACGCGTTTGGCGACTACATCAAGCAGCTGCAGGCGGAGGAGCTGCACGAAGCGCAGATGGAGTCGATCAAGGCGCTGATCGAGTTCTTCCTGCCCGCCATCGCCGCCATCGGTCTGGCGGTGCTGCTGCCGCTCAGCTCGATCCTCACCGCGATGACCGCGGTGCTGGAGGCGATGGGCGCGGTCATCGAGGGCGCCGCCGCGGCGGCGGTCTTCGCCGCGGGTGTCGCCACCGACGTGGCCATCCAGGCCGGTGCGCAGATCGGTTTCGACATGGCCGCACAGGAGTTGGCCTCCGCCGTCACCGGCACCGAGCGGCCGGACTTCTCCAAGGCCGAGTGGTGGAAGAACGAGGCCCTCAACGCGGGCCTCGCGGGCGCGGGCAGCCTCATCGGCCCGGCCATCAAGGGCGCCGGGATGGCGAAGAAGGGGATGGGTGACCTCACCTTCGGCGGCGGCTCGCCGGTCAAGTCCCCCGACGTCAAGCCGCCCGAGATGACCACGCCCAACGGCGGCGGGGTCACCGGCGCCCCCGGCAACGGTTTCGCCGGGAGCGCCGCCCCGACGCTCAAGTCGCCCAACGGGATGACGCCGGTCGGCGGTGCGAAGGGCTTCGGCGGCGCCACGGAGAACGTGCCGTTCACACCGAACGGGCCGACGTCCGGCAGGGGCGGGCCCGGTGAGACCTTCACCGGCGGGCCGAAGGGGGCGCCCGCCAAGACCGACGGCGGCTTCACCGGCGGAAAGACCACGGTCGAGCCGGGGCAGACCAACCCGAACCTCACCCGTCCCAACACCTCGGCCAGCGGCTCCCCCGGGGCCAAGGACACCCCGAACCTCACGCAGTCGGAGACCTCGTCGACCGTCGGCCAGCAGCACGCCCCGACCACGTCCAAGACCACCACCGCGAACGAGACGGCCCACACCTCCACGTCGGGGCAGACCAGCGGCGCGCCGACGGCCCAGAAGCAGCCCGGTACCCCGGCGGCGAACGAGCACACGTCGAACCACCAGACCTCGGCGAAGGGCAACCCGACCGAGGAGCAGCACTCCACCACGTCCCCGAAGACGTCGGAGAAGGCCGACCACGCCCCCGATCAGTCCGCCGGGCAGAACGGGCAGAACGGCAAGAACGAGGCGGGCGTCGGCGAGGAGGGCAACCACCAGCAGCAGACCACCGTCCCGACCGCCGGGGACAAGAACGTCGTGGTGGGCAACAAGACCCCGGTGACCGAGGTCCACGAGGCGCCCACGACCAAGCCCGACCACGTCACCGGGCCCACCACCAAGGACCACTCCGCCACCACTCACGGCACGGAGAAGAATCCGACCGTCACCGAGAAGACCCCGACGGCGACCGAGAAGAACCCGACCGTCACGGACAAGAATCCGACGGTCACCGAGAAGAATCCGGTCGTCACCGAGAAGCCCACCGGTCAGAGGTCCACGGTCACGGAGAACACGTCGACGGCCCACCACACGGACCGGGCCACGGCGACGGAGAAGCCGACCGTCCAGGAGAAGAACGGGGCCCAGGCGAAGCCCTCGCCGCAGGAGAAGTCCACCGTCAAGACCGGCGACCACCCGCAGACGAAGGCCGAGTCCAAGAACGAGGCGACGTCGCAGGAGAAGACCGGGGAGACGAAGAACTCCGCGGAGAACACCGAGCACACCTCCGCCTCCTCCGACAAGGAGACCGGCAAGAACCACCAGGCGGGGGCCGAGGGCGAGCAGAAGGCCACCGCTCAGCACCAGAACACCCCGGCCACCGCGGAGACGCACACCTCCCAGGGCGAGGGCCACACCCCACCGGCCGCCCAGCACCACGTGGGCGAAGCCGCCCATGTCAAGGCGGCCGAGGAGCAGAGCGGGAAGGTGCCCGCCGGCAAGCAGGAGAAGACCTGGCAGGAGGAGAGCGGCCACACGAAGAAGTCCTTCACCGAGAAGCTGGACGCGGTCGCGAAGGCCGAGAAGCTGGCGTCGGAGAAGGAACTCGGCAGCGCCCTCAAGAACGCCGCCGACAAGTTCGCCAAGACCACGGAGACCTCCAGGGCGCTCCGCGGTCTGGACCGCGACAGCTGGCAGAAGGTCTTCGACACGGTCGTGGACGACATCCGCGGGACGCACCAGAAGATCTTCGGGGATCTCCACGGCAACCCGCGCGTCACCGGCGCCGAGGTCGCCCGGGCGGAGAAGGCGTGGCAGCAGGCGCTCGACAGGATCGAAGACACCTTCCGTGGCCGCGCCAAGCTCCACACCGAACTGCCCGCCGCGCAGAAGCAGCTGAAGTCCATGGTCGCCGAGGCCAAGGAGAAGTGGACCAACTCCCCGGCCCACCGGGACCTGGCCGACGAGGCCGCCGCCCGGTACGAGAAGGATCTCCAGAAGGCCCTGGATTCGTCGTACAACCAGCTGAAGGAGAAGCCGCACTGGAAGGTCGACGCCAAGGGGGACTTCGCCGACCAGGCTGCCAAGCTCCGGGACGGGCTGCCCGAGAAGCTGGTGCGCGAGGCCCGGGCCGAGGAGTTGCTCACCACCGCCCGGGCGAAGATCGATGACACGCTGACCACCTGGCAGAAGGAGCACCCCGGCTGGAGCGACGCGGAGCTGCACGCCGTCGGCGACCGCTACCACCAGGGCGTCCGGGACCACCTCTCCGGCCTCACGGAGAAGGAGGCCGAGCAGATCCGGGACAAGAAGTTCCTCTCCAAGGTGCGCCCCAAGGCGCACCGCCCGGAGCTGCTGGTGCGGGATCTGGACGACGCCCACGCGCGGGCGGTGCAGAAGTTCACCGACGGGGAGTCCGCCCTCACCGAGCAGCTCACCGCCGAGCTGCGGGCCACCGACCGCGTCCACCACTTCGTCAAGGACCTGCCGTCCACCCTCGACCGTGACCTCGCGTACGTCGGCGACGCGGACGCCCTGAAGAGCCAGCACGTCAGCAGCGTCGAGCACGGTCTCCGGCAGGACGCCGAGCGGCTGCTCGCGGACGTCAAGCGCGAGCCGGTGGGCTCCGACCCGACGGGCAGCACCGCGAAGTTCAACAGCGGGATGGACAAGCTTCCCGGCACCGTCGACGAGCGGTTCCGCTTCGAGACCGTCTCGCACAAGACGTGGGAGCTCCACCAGAGCACCGGTGTCCCCGCGGCGAAGGACCTGGGCTCCCAGGGCGACTGGGTGCGCTCCCGGCTCGACGACCTCACCCACGGCGCGGTCGCCGACGCCCGTAAGGGCCTGGGCACCGACTGGACGAAGACCCATGTCGACGACGCGCTGGCCCGGCTCAACTCGTCCCTCTCGGACATCGAGAAGTCCGTCCCGGACCTGATGCAGACCGCCGAGAAGCTGCCGCAGGTCTCCGCCGAGGGCAAGGCGGCGTGGGACCAGGTCCTGCACGAGTGGCAGAACCCGGGCGCCGTCGGCGGGAAGGGCCCCGGCCACCCCACCGCCGGGACCCCCGGCATCGGCCACTCCGGCGCCGGGAACCACACCGTCGATCCGGCCGTCGCCGCAGAGCTGAAGGAGGACTTCCTCCAGGACTGGATGGCCCGCTACGACAAGGCCCACACCGGCGGGCGGCTGGACGCCGGTCGCTGGGAGAACGGCGGTGCCCCCACCGGCGGCCACCCGCAGGGGCCGGGCCACTCCCCCGCGTTCGAGCAAGCGCTCCACGAGCAGCACACCCTGGCGAAGCAGCAGCTCACCGGCCACTACCAGGAGGTCCTCGACCTCGCGGCGACCCGCAACGACCAGCTGCTCAAGCTGGAGTCGCAGGTCGAGGCGGCGGCCAAGGACTGGTCGGCCGCCCAGGCGCGGTCGAGGGGCGCCGGCGCCCCGTACCAGGCGCCGAAGTTCACGTACACGCCGGACCTCGGCGAGATCAAGGCCGTGGTCAAGGACGTCACGGCCGAGATGCACAGCGCCTTCGGGGAGCTGAACCGGGCGCCGAAGCCGGGTGCGCCGGTCCGGTCGGCGGCGGAGCTGAAGCAGTCCTGGGAGAAGTACCACCAGGAGCTGATCGACGGGCTCCAGGAGCGGTTCGACGCCCGCGCCCACGCGGTCGAGGTGGAGCTGCGGGCGGACGACGCCCTCAACGCCTACCTCACCAAGAAGGAGTTCACCGACGACCCGCTGCACCCGGAGACCTCCGACACCCTCCGGTCGCACTACTTCGACGACGTCCGCACCGCCCACGAGACCGCGGGCGGCAAGGGGCTCACCAAGGAGCAGCTCGACGCCGTCGGCACCCCCGCCGACCGCTTCGCCTACGGGCGGGCGGCGCAGCACAAGATGGACGATCTGCTCCAGCAGTTCGACGACGCGGCCGAGCACTCCGCCGGGCTGCACGGTGAGGACCCGCTGCGCGGGCAGAAGCGCGACGCCTTCCAGGAGAAGGTCCGCGGCGATCTGCTCGGCGCCTACCGCGACACGGTGCAGCTGCGCGGCAAGGGGCTCGGGGAGCAAGAGGCGTTCGACCTCGTCCTGGACGGCGCCGCGAAGCGGGCGCAGGAGCATCTGAGGATCGACACGGAGCTGCTGCCCGGGGTCGAGAAGGAGTTGCGGAAGGCCGCCGAGTGGCACGGGCTCGACGTGGACGGCCCCGTGCTCGACAAGGCGAAGGAGAGCCTGGGGAAGGATCTCCACCAGGCGGTGGACGACGCGTTCACCACGTACCACAGCGGGCACCAGGATCTGCCGCACAGCCTCCCCGACGCGCTGTCGCACGCGCAGGGGAAGACCGCCGCGATGACCGGCGGGCGCGGGCTCGGCGACCGTGTGCTGTTCCACAAGGAGCTGCAGGCGCAGCTGGAGAAGGTGCGTACCGCCCTCGGCGACCGGAGCGGCCACACCGCAGGGACGCTCGGGCGGGTCGGCGACGCGCTCGGCGCGCAGTTGGAGAAGAGCGCGGAGACCCACCTCGGCGCGGTGCGCAACGGTGAGGACACCCTGCTCGGCGGCGAGCGGGATCCGCGTGTCCAGCAGTGGCGGCGGGACGCCGCCGATCTCCTCGGTGACATCGACACGCGGCTGGAGCGGGACGCCGGGCGGCAGAGCGCGGTGCGGGAGGGCGGCGAGCACTTCGAGAACACCTTCGGCGACCACGCCGTCGTCAAGGGCAGCGAGGAGTTCCCGCACGGCGGCGCGGACATCGCGGCGGCCTTCCGGGACGACTGGGTCGCGGTGCACGACCACTTCCGCAACCCGGGCGCAGCCGACCTCACCGCGTGGCTGCAGACCGAGAAGCACACCACCGACGCGTTCACCCAGGGGCTGGAGCACGCCCGCGGCGCCAAGGCGCAGGCGCAGGACGCGGGGAGCCCGGGCAGGAACGGCGACACCGGGCAGGACGGCAGCCAGGTCAAGGAGAGCGGCCACGGGCAGTCGGAGGACGCCGGGGGCAAGGGCGTCGAGCCCCAGCACGAGGGGACCGATCCGTCCGCCGCACCGAAGGACGACGTGGCGGGGACCGGCGGCACGGAGAAGCACGCCGAGGAGCACCCGCAGCCGCCCGTCCACGACCTGCGGTCCGCCACCGAGGACCTCTACGCCCACCACGACGCGCGGATGGACCTCGCCGAGCAGCGCAACGCCACCTTCACCCGGCTGAAGGAGAAGGTGGACGCGGCGTACAAGGAGTGGGCGGGCAAGCCCGGCGCCACCACGCCGGACGCGGTCCGCAACCACCTCGACGACGGCCACCTCGACGCCGTCCTCGACAGGCTCCGCTCCGATCTGTCCAAGGACTTCGAGAACCTCGTCGGCACCTGGGAGGGGCCGGGCGGCACCGGACACCCGGTGATCAAGGACGGTCCGGGGGCGCCGCGCGCCGCGTCGGCCGACCGGAACCCGACAACGCTCAAGGACGCCTGGCAGCACCGGCTCGACACCCGGTTCGACGAGCTCCACGCCCGCTTCGACGACCAGTTGCTGGAGATCCGGACGACGGCCACCGCGAAGGCCGAGGTCCAGACGTACCTCAAGGACCACCCGCTCTCCCGGCCGGGCAAGCATGTCAAGGTCGCCGAGCTGGTCGAGGAGCAGTACGTCGCCGACGCCGTCAAGGAGGCGCGGGAGGCGGCCAAGCTCTCCGGCAGCGCCTCGGGCACCGAGGTGGCGCCCGCCTCGGGCACGAGCCTCAAGGACACCCTTGAGGCCCGCTTCCGGCACGGTCAGAAGGTCGCCGCGCAGGTCGACACCGTCATGAAGCAGGCGGAGAAGTACGTCCCGCACAACAAGCCCGAACTGCTCACCGAGTACCGGGACAAGGCCGTCAAGGAGCTGTCCGGCGCGCACGAGAGCCCCAGCGGCTTCCGCGACTACGCGCAGGAGTCCGACGCGGTACAGCAGAAGCTGGACCACTCGCAGCACAAGCTCGTCCAGCATCTTGAGGTCGACCACGAGGTCGGTGTGGCGGGGAGCTCCCGGCTGACCCGGCTGCACAGCGGGTACCACGCCAGTCTCGACACCCTTGAGGACAAGGTGCTGTCCGAGGCCAAGGCGAGCCTCCACCGCGATCTGCACCACGCCGTGGACCGCACCACGGGCACCTCCCGTCCGCAGGAGTTCGACACCCTGCTCAAGGACGAGGCGCTGAACGGACGTCTCGACTTCCACCAGGAACTCCAGAGCAAGGTGGACGCCCTCAAGTCCAAGATCGACCAGCTCGGTACGGAGCTGAGCGCGGGCGGCAGGACGCGGCTGACCCAGGCCAAGCTTCAGCAGTTGGTGGACGCCGCCGAGGACCACCTCGGCTTCCTCCGGGGCACCGACCCCAACCACCGGCCCGGGTTCGGCCTCAAGTTCGCCGGTCACCAGAAGATCTCGTTCGGCCTCGAAGCCGACAAGGTCCTCCAGGGGCTGGAGCAGGACATCGCCACCGAGGTCCGGCTGGAGAAGACCGTCCACCAGGGCGGTGAGGCGTTCCGCGGGCGCTACGACCACAAGTCCCTCGGCGCGGTCGTCACCGACGAGAACGCGCCGCTGCGCGGCCACGGGACCGGTGGCCTCACCAAGCCCACGTCGTATGTGCTCGACAAGGATCTCGGCGGGTTCGCCGAGGACGCCGCGGCCTTCCGGAAGGACTGGACCACCGTCCACGAGTTCTACGAGGGCGGGAACAAGGTCGACGTCACCGACTGGCTCGCCAAGGAGAAGGCGACCGGCGACGCCTTCACCAAGGGCGTCAAGAGCGGGGAGGCCATCGGCACCTACGTCGAGGCCAAGAACGGGCTGGACAAGGCGGTCCGGGACGCGGAGCGGCGCGGCCTCGGGGTGACGGACGTCCAGAAGCTCATCGCGGCGAAGCAGGAGTTCGAGGGCGCGCTGTCGGTGCCGCACGGGCGGAGCCCGGCGGAGGCGGAGAAGCTGCTCCAGCAGGCGCAGGACCTCCTGGACAAGGCCCCCGCCGAACTCTCGCGGGGCGGGGGCGGCACGGTCCTCGGGTCCAAGACCGCCTCGGACCCGGAAACCCTCTACAGCGCCGCGAACAAGGACCTGGTGGCGGAGCGCGAGGCGGGACTCCTGGACCGGGAGAAGAAGGCCCTCAACACGGAGTCGAACCCGCAGTCGTCCCCCGCGCACGGCGCCGCGAAGTCCTCCGGTGCGGAGGGGGGCGACGACGTCTTCTCGGGCGAGGGCCACCGGCTGGACCAGGGCACGGGCACCACCACCCTCACCAAGGAGGAGATCCGCCAGGCGCGTCTGGACAAGTTCGACAAGGCGAAGGCCGACGGCGACCGGACCGCCGACGGCACCGCCGGGGAGAAGAAGCCGGGCTCGTCCGACGCCGAGACCGGCGGTACGAAGACCGAGCAGACGGAGACCCCGGCCGACTACACGGACGCGAACAAGCAGCTGGCGGACGCACACCTCAAGATCGACAACCCGCCGAAGAAGACCGGGACGTCCGGCACCTCGGGCACGTCCACCGGCTCGACCGGCCACCCCTCGGGCTCGTCCAGCAAGACCGTCACCGAGACGCCGCAGCAGAGCCCGAAGCAGAACCCGCAGCACACCCCTGCCCCGACGCAGGAGTACACGTCCGTCAACAGCGAGCTGAAGGAGGCGCAGGAGTTCGCCGCCGAGCAGCGCGCGCTGGGCAGGAAGCCCGGCGACAAGACCGGCGGCACTCCTGCCGAGACCGTCTCCGGGAAGGCCCCCGAGCAGGTCTCCCCGGAGAAGCAGCAGATCGTACGGGAGGACCCGCAGCAGACCGGCGGGAGCGGCACCGGCGTCACGGGCGGCGGCACGGCCACCCACGCCGCCCCGGGCTCCAGCACGACCACGGTCACCCTCGACGCCGTCGAGCCGACGCCGCTGCCTGCGCCGTCGGTCAAGCACCCCTCCGGTGACACCGGGCCGGGTGCCGGGAACGGGTCCCCGCACCCCGAGGAGTCCCCCACCGCCAAGGAGCCGCTGTCCGAGGAGGCGCCGACGCAGGTGTCCGCCGCGCACACCCAGCTCCAGACAGCCAAGGAGGCCGAGGCCACGGCCGCGAAGGAGCTGCGGCAGGCGCAGGCCGACCGGTTCGTGGTGCGGCAGGTGGCGTACTGGAAGGAGCGGATCGCGACGGAGGAGCTGGCGCTCCGCGCGACGCCGCCGGAGCACACCGACGCCGTCCGGCAGCACACCCTCGCCCTGGAGCGTTTCCGCGCCATGGCCGACGAGTCCGAGCAGCACGTCGCGGGGGTCGACGCCGCCACGGTCGAGCAGCGGTACACCGAAGCCGAGCTGCGGCACACCCTGGCCCGGCAGGAGCTGTCCGGGGCCCGCGCCCAGGTCCGGGCGGAACAGGCCCAGGAGGAGGCGACGGCCGCGCAGCAGCAGGCGACGGCCACGGACCGGGCCCAGCAGGACGCGGCGGCCACCGCGCAGCAGACGGAGCAGGACCTCTCCCTCGCCCGGGAGAAGGAGCAGGCGAAGTCCCTGGAGCTGAACGCGCAGCGGCAGCGGCTCGACGACGCCGAAATCCTCCACCGGCACGCCGCGGCCACCCGTGCCGCGCACCGCACCGGCGTCCCCCACCTCACCCAGCACATCGCCACCGACACCCACCTCTACCTGGGCACCGGCCCCGCGGTCGTACGGCAGGTCAACGCCGTGCTCCAGCAGTTGGGCCCCGGCACCCAGGCGGTGGTGCAGCCGTGGCAGAACGGGCAGGCGGGCTCCCCCACCGGCCACGCCGTGCACCTCGGCGGCCACACCAACTGGCGCACCCCCGACAACACGACCGCCGACGCCACCTCGGAACAGGTCACCGGCGACCTGACCGGGGACCACGCCCCGTTGGTCGTACAGTTCTTCACCCGCACGGGCCGCCCGCTGGCCCCGCACGTCATCACGTCCCTCCTCCCGGGCGCCCTGGCCCGGCACACCGGCGCGCCCCTCCCCACCAGCACCCCCGAGCAGGACCCCGCGGTGCTCCAGCGGGACGAGGCGGCGGTACGGAAGGCGGCCGCGGCGCGGAAGGTGGTCGCGGCCGGTTGGCGGGCGGCCCGGGAGGAGCACGACCACGCCCAGGACGCCGTCCGGCAGCTGCGGCAGCAGAGCGAGCGGGAGCAGCAGACCCTCGACGAGGCCGAGCGGCTGGCCCGGAAGGCCCGTCAGGAGGCCGACCAGGCGCGGCACACCCACGCCGTGGCGCTCAAGAAGGCGGCCGCCGCCCTGTCGGAGCAGGACGCCTCCGGGCCGCTGCTCATGGCGGACGGCACCGTCATCCACTTCGACGACATCGACCACGCGGCGGTCAACGTCCCCGGTACCGACATCAGCACCGGCCGGTTGTTCCACACCCCCGAGGAGCAGGCCGAGCGGCTGCTCGTGCGCAACGATCTCGATCTGCGCAGCCCGTACTACGCGCATCTCGACCCCGCGCGGGTGGCGGACGGCCGGTACACGGTGGTGTCGACCGACCTCGACCCCGTGCCGTGGCAGTCCGACGACGACCTCTATCTGATCCTGTTGCACGGCAAGAAGGGCTGGCTGACCCTGCCGGTCAACGGCCGCCCGGTGGAGATCGGCCCGCACGATCTCTTCAAGGTGCTCCGGAGGCGGAAGAGTTTCGCGAAGCTCAAGAAGGACGCCTGGCTGGTGCTGGCCGCCTGCGAGGCGGGCGCCGTGGACGAGAACGGCGTCTCGGTGGCGCAGCTGCTCGCCGACGCGACCGGCATGAAGGTCGCGGCCGGCACCACGGTGCTGGCTCCGGTGCCGGGCCGGAAGGGTTTCAGCTTCCTCGTCCACCCCGACGCCCAGGGCAACCGCGGCGCGTTCCAGGTGTTCCACCCGGCGAACGCCGCCGCCGGCAGCGCACCGCGGAAGCCCCGCAGGGCGCCCGTCCTGGTACCTCCGGCGGTGATCGACGCGCCGTTCCCGGCGACGCAGAGCGCACCGCACGCCTCGGGCACGGGCACGGGCACGCTGCAACAGCAGCTCGACACCAAGGCCACCACCGACAACTGGGGCACCCTCCAGGACCTCACCTTCATGGCGATGCCGCGGGAGCTGACGGTCGGCGGCACCCGCGGCACGCTCGTCCCCGTCCCGCAGGATCTGCACTTCGTGTGGCTCGGCGGCCGGATGAGCGACGGTGCGCGGGAGAACCTGCGGACCTGGCTGGAGCGGGCGGCGGGCACCGGCTGGACGGTGAACCTCTGGCTCGACGCCTCCGCGCAGACGGCCAACGGCCCGCTGCTCACCGGTGCGCTGTCCGGCCTCACCGTCCGCAGCGTGGACGACGCGACGCTCTACGACCGGCTGCCGGAAGCGGTCCGCGACAAGGTGCGCGCGCTCGCCGGGCTCGCCACCACCCGTGGCGCCTATCCCGCGGCCAGCGACATCATCCGCTACTCGCTGCTGTGGCTGTACGGCGGCGCGTACCTGGACGTCGACATCGCGCCGGGGTCCTTCACCCTGCCCTCGTCGCCCGTGCGGATGGCGGCGGACGGGCCCAACCTTCCGCTGATGGCGCCGATGCTGCGGGACCACGCCGTCTTCGAGCGGGTCCGCAGCCGCCTGCGGACCGCGGGGCTGCCGCTGGGCACCACCCTCGCCGAGCAGATGGAGAGCGTCGCCCGCTACCGGTACGCCCGCGGCGACTACAACAACAACCTGATCGTCACCCCGCCGGGCTCCGCCTATCTGCACCATGTGCTCGCCCAGCTGACCGACCCGGTGATCCCGGCCATGGCGCCGGATGAGGACTACGTCTCCTGGGTGCAGCAGCACGCCACCAAGTTGCTGCAGTTCCAGAACTTCATCGACGCCAGCGCCACGCTGACCGGACCGGAGTTCCTCGTCAACGCCGCCCGCGCGTACGCGAAGGACTTCCCGCTCCCGACGGACCCGGAGTACCGGCCGCTCGACGCGGAACTGCGGGACCAGTGGCTCCCGTTGCAGTGGATCACCGACGAGAGCGACGACAGCGCCGCCGCCACCGAACCGGCGGTGACGCCGTTCCCCCTGCTCTCCGTGGAGCAACAGGCCAAGCTGACGTTCCGGATCCGCTCGCGGCGCGGTCTGTTCGCCCCGGGGCGGCGGGCGGGCGGCCCGCCGCCGCTGGACCAGACGCAGTTGCTGCGCACCGTCGACGTGGTGAACGTCCACGACCGCCTCTACGCCGCCGCCGGTCGCACCGACCGTGACCTGTCGGTGCTGGTCACGCTCCGTCGGCTCGCCGAGGTGATCGAACGCCACCACGGCAGCCCGCTGGGCCGTTTCACCGTCGGCTCGCTGGACACGCTGGTCCACGCGGTCCACGGCCCCGTCAGGGTCACCGACGACCTCCGCCGTCAGCTGGTCGAGGCCGCGCGGCAGGCCAAGCGGCGCGGCCACCCGCTCACCCTGGACGCCCTCGCCGTAGCGGCCGGTGCCGTCGGGACGACGCTGGACCTGAACACCCTGCCCACCCAGTCCACGGCCCCGCTCCCCCCGCAGACGGACACCGGGAGCGACGACTCGGTGACGGACGAGGACCGTCCGGCCGCCACGCAGGACGCGGTGGTCACCCGGCAGGAGCAGCAGCTGCGGATCGCGGCGGCTCTCGTGCTGCGGAAGGGGCAGCTGACGTCGGTCCTCACGCAGGTCGCGCGGGAGCTCGACGAGGCGGGCCCGGGATCGGTCTCGCTGGTGGTGGCGCTCCCGGACCACGGCGCCTCCTTCCAGCTGTACGCGGCCAACTTCGACGGCACGGTGCGCTGGATCCGGCCCAACGGCCGGACGGTGTACCGGACCGAGGAGCTGACGTTCACCGGTGCGGGCCAGGTCTCCACCCTCGACCTGAACGCCGACGCCACGCTCCGCCGGGGCGGTGTGGGGACGTTCCCCGACGCGCTGGCCGACATCCGGGCCGGGTTCACCGCGCTCGCCGCCCCGGCGCGCCTCGGCGAGCCGGACGAGGAGGCGCTGGCGGGGCTGGCGGACCTCTACGACAAGGTCGTCCCGCCGATCGGCTTCGGCGCGGCGCACGACACCGAAACCGAGGAGGCGCAGTACCCCCTCGGCATGTTCGGCACCGTGCTCTCCTTCCGGGACGTCCGGTTCGACGGCGCCACGCTGCCGCGCCCCCCGCAGCCGAACGGCTCCGGCGGCGCGCCGTCCGCCACGCCGGACACCGTCTTCGAGGACCTGGTCGTGGCGCTGCTGCCGCAGCACGACGCCGCCCTCCTCGCGCATCTGGAGACCTCGGTGCGCGCCCAGATCCGGTCGCTGATCGCGCAGTTGGGGGCCCGGGACTTCGCCCGGCGGCTCGTCGACGGCGGGCTGGACGTCCTCGTCCCGGGCTCCCGCCGCTCCGAGCACACCGTCCATGTCCAGATCACCGACATCGTGCGGGACCGCGCCTCGCTGACCGAGTCGCCGTACCGCCTGTACGGCGAGAAGTCCATCGGTCTCCAGGAGGCCGCGTCGGACCGTTCGACGGGGACCGGCGAGTCCATCGGCAACAGCCGCAGCGCCAGCCTGGGCGTCAGCGTCCCGCAGTCGCTGAGCGGCGCCGCCATCACGCCGAAGGTCGGCGTCACCCTCTCGTCGTCGCAGTCCTACGGGCAGAGCCGCAGCGTCAACGCGTACAGCAACCCCTCGCTGGGTCTCAGCGGCGAGCTGTCGCACTTCTCCTTCGCCGATGCCCAGCTGTACGTCACCACGACCGGTCCGGGGGTGCAGCCGCAGCAGCAGAAGCAGAGCATGTCCGGCGCTCTCCACGCCGCCTTCCCGACGGAGTTGGTGGCGCTCGCCGGGGACGACTCCGGCACGCAGTGGCAGGCCCGGCTGGCCCCGGACGCCGGTCCGCACGCGGCCACCCGGCTCACCGCCGAGTTGCTGCGGTTCTTCTTCATCCCGCAGCAGGTCGGCGGGGTCGGCGCGATCCGTGACCGGCTGCTCCGCGACTACCAGACCGAGGCCCGCCCGGGCAGCGCGCTCCACGAGTTCCTGCACAACCGGATCAACGAGCTGAACTTCCTCAGCGATCTGACCCGCATCCTGGACGGCGGGATGCCGCTGCCGCAGACGCCGCTCAGCGGCGGCAAGAGCCTGACCACCCGGCTGCGCGGCCAGTTGCGCGGCCTCCGGCGGATCGGCGGGCCCTCCGCCGTCCCCGCCGTCCTCAACAGCCGCTGGCTGGAGCTGCAGGGCGCCTCCACCAGCTCCGGCAGCGGTTTCTCGCTCAGCGGCGGGGCGTCGTTCGGCCCGGAGGCCGCGCATCTGCCGTCGTGGCTGTCGCTGTCGGCGCCGGTGAAGCTGGACCTCGGCACCTCGACGTCGTTCAGCACCTCCGGCGACGTCGGCGGTGGCCGCTGGCATTCGGTCCGCTACAACGGCAACACCGTGCCGTACCTGCTGGACCTGGAGATCGAGGCCGGTTCGCGGCCTCTGGGCGACCCCATCGGCCGGGAGCACACCACCCGTGTGTCGGTCGTCATCCGGGTGCCCGAAGAGTTGGCCGATGCCTTCCAGGAGGCGCTGGCCCGGATCGTCGCCGAGGAGACGCCGAGCGACGACGCGGACGCCACCGTCACCACCGGCGCTCCGCTCACCTTCACCCCGGTGCCCGGTGCGCCGCTGCCGGTCGTCCCGACCGAGCTGAGCACGCCGCAGGGCAGTTCGGGGCTGCACGGTCCGGTCGGTCTGTCGGGGCTCACCCGCCCCTCCGGCACCGGCCGCCCGGCCCCCACCGACGTCCGGGCGCAGCTGATCCGACAGTTCCTGGAGAGCGAGCGGGCCACCGGGATGCCGGAGTGGACCCCGGCGGAGCTGCGCTCCTTCGACACCTTCCTCGACACCCACTTCCACACCCAGTCGCTCAACGCCCGCTTCACCGAGCTGTACGGCGAGGACGGTCTCCACCGGACGCTGGTGCGCCCGCTGGCCGACGGGGACACGGAGGTGATCACCTTCCATGTCCGCGCCGAGCGGATGACCGACGAGGAGGGGAACGTCGTCCCGCTCTCCGCGGTCCACCTGGCGGACGCCGGTTTCGACCTGTGGCCCAGCGCGATGCGGGACTTCGCCAACACCGAGTCGCACGGTTCCAAGGCGGAGCTGTCGCTGGGGCTTTCGAGCGGCTGGGGCGATCATGTCTCCCATGCGAGCAGCATCAAGCTGTTCTCCCGCAGCAAGACCGACAAGAACGGTCTGACCTCGTACGCGTACATCCTCTCCGGCCTCAACTACGCGGGTCCCGCGCACCAGTTGACGTTCAGGACGGTGGTGTTCACGTCGGTGACCGTCGAGCGGGTCGCGGCGCCGCAGCCGCTCGGGGCGCTCAACAAGGCGCTCCAGAAGCTGAACGCGGCGGCCCACCACGGGCAGGCGGTGACCAAGCACACCACGCCCGTCCGGCAGCTCACCGGTGAGGCGCGGTGGCTGGTCCCGGTGCCCGCGGAGAACTCCACGCTGCCCACGCCGGTCTCCGGTGTGCCCGCCACCTCCGGCGACGCCTTCACGCTGACCCAGAACGACCGGGTGCTCGGCATCGCGGGCGTGGCCGAGGTCCGGGCGAAGGCGCTGGAACTCCTGGTGGCGCAGGGCGTCCCGGAGCACCAGGCGCAGCTGCACCTGGAAACGGCGCTCACCCACGACCAGTTGGTGGCCGCGCTGCACATCGGCTCCGATGCGGGCGCCCTGCACGTCGCGCTGGACGGCGTCCTCACCGACCGCAGGATCCGGCTGGACTACGAGGCGCAGATCTCCCATGTGGTGGCCTCGGCGGAGTCCTTCGAGCTGAGCACGATGGACCTGGCCGAGTACTCGGCGGGCTTCTCCGGCGTCAAGAGCGTCACCACCAACCACGGCAACCACAGCCATTCCGCCACCTTCTCCGGCGGTTCCGGCGAGCTGACCGGCGGCGCCGGTTACGGTGTGGCGCACTCCCCCAGCAAGGGGACGAGCCTCTCGGAGATCACCAACGTCAACTCGGGCCGCTACGTCACGCACGACAAGGTCACGCACCGCAGGCTCATCGCCCGGGTGGAATGGAAGCTGACCCTCCGGGCGCACGGGACCAGCCAGTGGGGTAACTGGTCGCCGGAGGTCCAGCAGGTCGTGGTGCCGGTCGAGAACGGCGTCACGTTCCTCAGCCCGCAGTGGCCGACGCCCGATCCGCACCTCGTGCTCCAGGTGCCCGAGGTCCTCGACGTGACCACGCTCCCGCCGACGGTGGCCAGTGAGCGCTTCCTGCCGCCGCTGGAGCAGCCGTCCGTGCCCGTGCCCGGGCACACCCCGCAGAGCCCGGCGGCCCTCTTCGAGCAGCTCAAGGAGGCGATCCGGGAACTGTTCGGTGAGCACGCCGACGAGGCGTTCGAGCACCGCTGGATCCAGGACCACCTCCAGGGTTCGCAGACCGCGCCGCCGCCGGCGCTGTCCGGCTCGCTGGACTCCGTCCTCGCGCCGCGCAGTCTGCACGCGATGACGCCCGCGATGCTCGGTGCGGGCATGGTCCTGCACACCGTGGTGCCCGGTCCGATGCACAGCAGGCACTACCAGCTGCGGCTCCGGTACAACCGCGACCCGAAGCGGCGGGGCGCGCGCTTCAACCAGCAGCTGGTGAACGGCACGATCAGCAACTACGTCCAGTGGAACAGCGCCGAGGACCTCGCCCTCACCCGTGGCCGGTCCACCGGCCACACCTTCACCGGCTCCCTGTCCGCCCTCTCGACGTCCGTCAGCAGCACGTCGTCGTCCTCGCAGACGCAGAACGCCCGGACGCTGAAGCGCCGTCACGACGGTCACACCGTCGCGGGCCCGCTGGCCGGGTTCCTGCTCGACGGTGAGCTGGAGATCATGCTGGAGAAGACGGTCGTCCCGTCGCGCGGCGCCGCCACCGCCACCGCCGATCTGGCGCGGATGGCGGCCCGGGTCTACCAGGCTCTCAGCCACCGCACCCACCGGGTGACGGTCCCGGTGCGGGAGCAGCTCGCGGTCCCGCTCTCCGTGCTCCACCAGCTGTGGAAGCCGGAGCTGCCGGGGTCGGTGCCGCGCCCGCCGGTCACCCGGCCCGTCGAGCAGGCCGACATGCTGGCGTTCGGGGAGGCGCTGGTCCGCCACCAGATCCCGGCGTCCGCGGTGCTCGGCAAGGCGGTCGGTGTGACGTTCAACCCCGTCGCGGTGCGGAAGCTGTTCGACACCGGTCTCAAGCTCTGGCTGGGGCGGTCCGGCGGTCTGCCCAAGGACCTCATCCGGAGCGGCGGGTTCCCCGCGGGCGGTATGTCGCACTACTTCCACACGGGCGTCCTCTTCCGCCACCTGGAGCTGAACGGACTCAACGGCTCCCCGACGGTCATCGGCCCGGACCTGCGGGCGGCGGGCGGCCCCCTCACCGACACCGTCGGGACGCTCCACCTCGCCATCGTCCCCGCGCAGATCGGTGATGCGCAGGGCTGGCTGAACGTGACGACGGAGCGGAGCGACTACGGCTCCCAGAACAACGGGCTGTCCTCCGGCCACGGCCAGGGCAGCGGCTTCTCGGTCGGCCTCAGCCGGAAGCTCGGCTCCACGACCCCGAACCTCGGGATCGCGTACGACAAGACGCACACCCGGTCCGTCACCAGCTCCGGCTGGGCGATGCACCACGTCGAGGGCGCCGCGCGCAACACCTATGTGCAGCACCACGAGTACACGGACGCCTATGTCGTGATGTGGCTCGACACCGTCAACAACCGCGACCAGCTGTCGTACGGCGGCAGTCGGCTCCAGCACGTCTTCAAGGTCCCGGACCTGCTGTCCCTGTGGTTCACCCCGGAGGCGACGCTGCTGGGCACCGGCGGGGTGCCGGGCTCCGCGATCCGTACGTCATCCGGCTACTACGTGCCGGGCTGGAAGGTCGAGGGCGAGTCCGACGCGGCGCTGCTCGATCTGCTCCGGGCCCAGCAGGTGGAGCCGGTGGAGGGCGTCCTCCTGTGGCAGGCCACCGGCCAGGCGGACGGGACGGTCCTCGCGTACGGCGAGGTGCTCGACCGTGCGGAGTTCGAGGAGCGGTTCATCCGCCCCGAGCTGGAGCGTGAGAAGGCGACCGCCGACCACGTCCTGACGTGGGGCGAGCCGGACGCGGACGGCAAGCTCCTGATCACCGCCCACGCCCCGGCGCAGGTCTCGCACGGCGTGGCGTCGGGCAGCGGGAACACCGGCGGTCAGCAGGGCTCGCAGGACGAGCAGCACGAACCGGACGAGGAGCGGCAGGAGCAGCAGGACCGGCCGCGGACCCCGCAGCCGGAGGAGCAGCAGGAGCAGGCTCAGGAGGAGCAGGACCAGGACCAGCCGCAGGAGGAGCAGGAGCAGCCGCTCGGTTCGTCCGACGGGCCGCGGGAGAAGAGCGAGAAGGCCAAGGGGAAGGAACGGGCGAAGGCGCCGCAGCCGGAGCCGCACCCCGAGGAGGAGCAGTTCACGCATCCGCTCGTCACCGAGCAGCCGCTGTCGAACCGGGCGGCGAGCAGCTCCGGGACGGTGACGAACGCCGAGGCGTCCACCTCCGGGAGCAAGCAGCAGCCCACCACGCCCGCGCCGCAGTCCGCCGCCCCCGTACCGCAGCTCCCGGCGCCGCCGTCGCGGCTCGGCATGGGGCAGCTCAGCGCCGGGGACCACGTCCAGAAGCTGGGCGACTCCCCGGACGCCCTGGTCAAGGCGGTGCGCGAGGCGCTGGTCGCGGCGTTCGGCGAGGAGACCGCCACACTGGTGCAGCAGCAGCTGGTCGACCATCTGGGGACGCCGCAGCTCAAGCCCTGGCTGTCCGGGATGAGCCGGGGGGCCAAGCGGTCGGTGCCGATCGAGGTGCCCGGCTGGGCCGGTGAGGTCGAGGTCGGGGTGACGTTCAAGAACGCCACCACCGTCAGGACGCTGCCCAAGGTGGAGTTCGAGAACGGCGCGGAGTCCGGCGCCGGAGCCGGTTACCTCAACGAGTCGGGCTGGAACGCCGGGGCGGGCGCCGGGGTGCGGGTCACCGTCCCCTTCACCCGGTTCGACTTCTCCGGCAACGCCCGGTACCAGTCCGCGACCGGCACCACCACCGAGCAGCTGGACCGGATGTTCGCCCGGGCCAAGACCCCGACGACGGCGCTGGAGATCAGCGTCGACGCGGAGTTCACCCTCGACTTCTCGAAGGTGCGCTCCACCGGCGTCCTGCCCTCCCGGCTCCGCAAGGACAAGCCGCTCCCCCTCCCGCAGCCGGAGTCCGGCAGCGCGGAGGCGCCCACCCGGCAGCTCACCGCCTCGCTCGGGGCCGTCCTGCGGGTGCCCGCCTGGGAGTCGGCCGACCACAGCACGGCGTGGAACGGGACCGGCCACACGATCACCCAGTGGGGTCCGGACGAGAAGAGCAAGAAGACCGACCGGCACCGGCTGCCGCCCGTGCGCATCCGCGAGCTGCGCGCCATCGGCTCCACCGACGTCGTCGTCGACGTGTACGCCTCGGACCTCCACGGTGAGCGGCTGCACGGGATGGAGGACGTGCTGGCGCAGCAGCTCGCCGGTGGCCCGTCCGTCGACGACCTCGGCGCCGAGGTGTTCGGCGACGACTGGCCGCAGGTGCGGGCCCAGTTGCTCGACCGGGTCGACTTCGGTGTGCTGCACGGCCAGCTCACCGCGATGATGAACGGTGAGCCGCTGGAGATCGACCTGCTGGACGGTCTGGGCTCGGTGCTGTTCTCCACCGAACTCGCGGCGATGCGCCATGTCCACGACACGGTGGAGACCGAGTTCAACGTCGGTACCGATGTGAACCGCACGGTGACCACGGTCTCCTCGACCGGCACCGGGAAGTCCGGTGCGGTACGCGGCCAGGTCGCGCCGATGGGCGACGCGCCCCTCAAGGCCGTCGGGCAGATCCAGGGCCAGACCGGTGACGACGGCGTCACCATCGAGTCGTCGTCCAGCCGCGCCGGTGCCGCCACCAAGGCCAAGGTGCCCGGTTCGCTCTTCGACGGTGTGGCCTTCCTCCGCGTCGAGTTCCTCCGCGGCAGCGGGGCGAAGTCCGGGCAGCGCCAGGCCACCCGGCAGCCGACGGCCGCCTTCACCACCGTCGGCTTCCGCACCCTCTCCGAGACCTCGGAGACCGAGGAAACCGACCACCCCACGGTCTTCCGGACCACCTGGGCCGAACAGCTCCTCACCGAGCGCGAGAGCGACGAGGAGCGGCCGGAGCCGACGCAGCAGCCGCGGGTCCTCAAGGAGTCGGTCTTCGGCCCGGGCACAGTCATCCACCGGCCGCCCTTCTCGGTGTGGCACGGCACGTCAGGGAAGGGCGGGCTGCCCGACTCGGCCGTCGTCCACGGGGTGTTCGCCGGTGGCGACATCCAGCTGATCCCGCAGAGCAGCCGCGGCGACCACGCCACCAAGAAGCCGGTGATGATCCGCGACCGGATCGACGCCATCGGACGGGAGCACTTCACCGAGGACGAGTGGCAGGAGCTGAAGGACGAGGCGCACAGCAGCTTCCGGATGGAGCGCTTCGGCGCCGGGCTGAGCTGGCTCACCCGCGGCGGCAAGCTGACCAGCTCGCCGCTGGGCAACGCCGTCGGCAAGAAGCACCTGACCATCTCGGCCCAGGGGCGGCTCCAGGCGCTGCGCTATCTGCGGTCGGTGGACGGCGCGGAGCTGAACATCCTCAGCGAGATGTCCCACGGCACCTCCCGGCGCGTCATCTCCTGGACGGAGCTGGGCGGAGAGGGCGCCCTCGGCGGGCACATCACGCTGCCCGAGAAGAGCTTCCTCGAAGGCATGGGAGGCAAGGGCAAGGCGGTACGGAAGCGCAGCGGCGACCGGTCCGGCGACCAGTCCCGGAACATCGACAGCATCAAGTACGCCGAACCGATGGCGGTGTTCGCCGGTGAGGCCACCGTGTGGTTCGACGTCACGGACGAGAAGGGCGTCCCCAAGCCGCCCCCGCTGAAGAAGCCGCAGGACGTCACCGTGCAGCCGACGGAGGGCACCACCGGCACGCAGGAGAAGACCACGGTGGGCACGCTGGGCGCCGCCACCCTGCCCTTCCTCGTCGCCATCCCGCAGTCGCTCTGCACCCAGGTCGACGGCGAGTACGTCTTCCTCCGCGAGAAGGAACTGGCGGCGGAGAAGAAGCTCCAGAAGGCGGCCACGGCCCCGCAGGAGGGGACGAGTGCGTCCGCCGTCGCCTCCTCCTCGTCGTCCACGCCGCAGGCCACGGGCGGTACGGAGACCGAGAAGGAGACCGGCAAGGACAAGGGCAAGGAGAAGGCGAAGGCGAAGGTCCCGCATCCGCCGGAGCGGGTCACCCGGCACCGGCTGGCCTCCACCGACCACGTGCTGAGCCTCGGTCTGAGCCGGGAGCACGACAGCTGGCCGCTGTCGGCGCTACGGAAGGCGCTGCAGGGCCGGTTCGGGGAGGACCACTGGCCGACGGTCCAGGAGCAGCTGACGCCGCACTTCAACCTCCAGTCGCTGCGCCCCCGCATCCCGCAGCTCAGCCGGAACCCGGAGACGATGCCTCCGGTCCTCGTGGCGGCCGGTGGCATCGTCGCCGAGGTATCGCTGACCGGCATCACCTTCCACGACCTGCGGCACCGGCGGCACGTCAAGAAGTTCGAGGTGGAGACCGGCACGGCCGGGTCGCGCAGCACCGGCCACATGGTGGACCGGCGGGACCGCTCCCAGATCACGTACCAGACGGACGCCAAGGCGCCGATCGTCACGGTGCAGTACGCCACCAACGAGATCGAGGACATCAGCACCGGCCGCGCCATGGACGCGGGCAACTCCCTGCCCCACACCGGCAAGACCGTCACGGAGTACGACCTCTTCGACGGCTCGGTCACGTTCACCTTCGGCATCAAGGTGTCGACGTCCTGGCGCGCCAAGCTCGCCGGACCCGCCAAGCTCCTCCCCCCGGCGGAGGTGACGGAGCAGGAGGAAACCCAGGGGTCGAACGCGTCCACCGCCTCGACGGGCGCCTCCGAGGAGAACACCACCGAGGAGCAGACGCCGCTGGTCGTCACGGCGGATGTCGCCGCGCTCCTCGCCTTCCCGAACCGCGACCTCACCGACGCCGACGGCGCGCTGCTCACCCCGCACCAGCCCTCGGCGACCGGTGTGCCGCAGCGCATCAAGGACGCGGGCCGTCTGGGCGACAGCGACATCGTCGCGTCCGTCCTGGCCCCGGCGACGGAGTCCATGGAGGATCTGCTCGGCACCCTCGACCACGAGGGCAGGCTGGTCTTCAAGCGCGGCTGGAGCCAGGCCAAGACCGAACTGGCCAAGGTGCTCACCACGGACCTGATCCGTCGGCAGCTGCGCGCCATGATGGCGGACCAGCCGCTGATCATCGACGTGCCGGGCGGCTACTTCCGGCTCTCCGCCGGGATGAGCAGCACGGTGGAGGAAGAAGTCCGGATCACGTCGGACGGGAAGACGGAGACCGTCACCACGGCGGGCATCCGCACCGGCGAGACCGAGTTCACCGTCGGCGGCACCGACCGCAATCTCAACATCGGCTACTCGGACGGCACCTCCGCGCTCGCGGGCGGCTCGGCCAAGGGCCGGAGTCTGGCCGCCAACGTCAGCGTCCCGCTCCCGTTCGCACCGGGTGTCAACGCGGTGGGCGGTGTCCGCGTCTTCCGGGGCCGTGGCCACGACAGCATCTCCACGGCGGGCAGCACCGGAAAGTCCTCGTCGACCACGAAGACGAAGGCGCCGTCGGCACAGCACCAGGGCCGGATCGTGCTCTTCGTCGAGATGGTCTCGACGCAGAACGGGCTGTTCCAGAAGGCGTGGCGGGCCGTGGACCGGATGCGGGCCCGCGGCATCGAGAAGAAGCTCGGCAGCCAGAAGAACCGTGCCGCGGTCAGCTCCGCCGGACCGCGCCCGCAGATCACCGGGCTCGCCCAGGTGCTCCAGCGGCTCGGTGTGCTCGACCCGCAGCGGAAGATCCTCGGCGCCGAGGCGTACGAGAACCTGTTCCGCCACCGCGGCGACCTGCTGCTGCGCGGCGGGGGCCGTGCCATCGGCGGCATCCTGCTCGACATCGACTACGTGGTGGAGGACGTACCGACAGCGGGCACCCCGTCCATCACCTGGCCGAAGCAGCCCACCGACGACTGGGTCGTCCGCGCTCTGGACTCCGTGCACGGCGTGCACCAGATCCTGTCCCGGGGCGGCGCGTCCTTCTTCGGCGCCGCCAAGTGGCAGGCGGAGCAGGGCGCCGGTGAGCAGTCCTGGGAGGAGGTGGCGCAGCACGCGTTCGGCGTCGAGGCGCTGGGCTCCTGGCTGATCGACATGGCGCGGGTGAAGGTGCCCGAGGAAGGACCGCTGCGGCCGGGCTCCACCCTTGAGGTGAAGCTCTGGAAGGAGAAGGGCGAGCAGCTGTGGATCGCGGCGACCGTGGAGTTGCAGACCGATCGGCCGACGCTGCTCCGGGTGGACAAGAAGGCCGAGTCCGCGCAGGTGGCGGAGGCCGGTAACCAGTTCGGTACGGCCCAGCACAACACCAAGCAGTGGCAGGCCCGGGCGCAGATCGGCGCCTCCGGCGGGGCGCCCGGGGTGGACGCCGCCCGGGGCACGGTCAACGCGAGCGGCGGTATCCAGTACCGCGAGGGCGGCACCCAGCGCAACACCAGCCGCGCCTTCGAGGGCACCAAGACCCCCAGCCCGCAGGAGATCCACGCCGGCTCGGTCCTGCTCACCTTCCACTACTACCGCGGTGACCAGCTCCTCGGCACGACGCACGGCACGATGCCGGTGACGCTGGGCATCCCCGTCCAGGAACCGGCGAAGCCGAAGACGGCCGAGGAGCCGAAGAACACCACTGCCGAACCGACGGTCACGGAACAGCCGAAGGTCACGGAGCAGCCGAAGACGGCCGAGGAGCCGACGGTCACGGAGGACCCGAAGGCGACGGCTTCGGCGACGGAGCCCCCGACGCCGACTCAGCAGCCCGTGCCGAAGCCTCGGCAGAAGCGCCCGCTCCTCGGGCTGAAGTCCGCCACCCCGCCGGACGCCACCGAGCTGACGGAGACCCTGACCGCCTCCGAGGAAGCGCCCTCGGCGCCCCAGCAGGAACAGCAGCAGGAAGAGCCGGAGGAGCAGGAGAAGGAGCAGGGCAAGGAGGAGCAGAAGGAACCGGAGAAGAAGGAGGAAGCGGAGGAGGAGGAGGAGCCGAAGAAGGAGAAGCGGCCGGTTCCCGACGGTGCCCAGGAGGGGTACTCGGCGACCTACGAGCTGTCGAAGGACAAGCAGCGCGAGCCGGGGATCAACTTCCAGGAATCCGCGGACCGCATGGTGCACCTGTACCTGCTCACCCGGACCCGCGGGACGGCGCCGCCCGTCGCCGAACTGCAGCTCTTCGGCGATGTCTCCCAGCTGAAGGCCACCAAGGACGAGAAGCTCACGACCGAGACGCTCGCCACCGACCTCGTCGAGCAGTTCCGGAAGCTGCTGCGCGACGCGGCGAAGAAGGCCGTCCCGAAGGACGGCACGCCGCTGGACCTGGACGCGCTACAGGTCGAGGCGGTGAAGCCGTCCGAAGCCGAGGCCGAGGGCAAGGCCACGGCAGAGCCCTTCATCAAGATCACGCTCCGCCGCCCCGGTGCGGACGATTTCTACCTCGAAAACGACCTCCGGGTGGCGGCCCGGTCGGAAAGGACCGGGGAGTCTGTCCTGGTCAGGCTCGGTGACCTGATCAGCCGTCCGATGGCCCACGTCAAGAAGTCCGGCGATGCGTCCGGCTACCGCATCGGGCGGGTCTTCCACGGGAACGCCGAAGTCAACAACGACATCGAGAACAACACCCTTTTCGATCTGACGCAATCGCACTTCCTCCTCTTCCCCAAGGACTTCGCGGAAGAGGATCTGAACAAGTGCGATCTGGAGACTGCCAAGACGTTCAAGCGGGGCACCACTCCGTGGCAACAGTCACGTGATCTGTACTTCGCGATGACACACGGCGCGCCCGGCTTGGTCGAGGTGGTGATCGACAAGGGCGGTTCCGACGACTCGCACACGGTCACCGGCGAGGTCCTCGGCACGACGCTGAAGCACCGGAAGAGCCTCCGGGACATGCTGAAAGCGAAGAAGGCGCAGGAGGCGAAGCCGGAGACACAGCCCGAGGCAAAGCCGGAAGCGAAGCCCGAGGAAAAGCCCGAGGAGAAGCCGGAAACCAAGGCCGAAGAGAAGGTCTCGGCGAAGCCGCTGCCGCAGATCGTGCTGCTGGTCTGCCTCGCCGGCGCGAAGGACGAGAGCGGGGCGACCACCGGTCAGGAAGCGGCGGACAACGCCGGTCTGGAGGTCTGGGCGGCCACCACGTCGGTCTACGCCTGCGGCCCGGAGTCGGCGAAGGAAACCTTCCTCCCCCTCGGCCTGATGTACGACGAGGAGGCGGACAAGGAGGGCGAGTGGCAGCTCTTCCGCCCGACGTCGTGGAAGTACACCGCGCACCCCAAGTACGCGGAATACCAGCAGAGCTTCAGGAAGCTGATGAAGCTCCTCAAGAAGGGGACCGAAAAGGACTTCCTGGCCGCGAACGACCAGTGGAAGCAGCTGAAGGAGGAGATCTACGCCCTCTTCGACGGAGAGCGGAACCTCCCCATCGACCAGGACGCCAAGGGCATCTCCCCCGAGGCCACCCAGCCCGCCCTGCGGCGCACCCGTGAGCTGAGCCTCTGGGCCGCCATGCGGCTGGACCGGATGCACTCCCTGCTGAAGAAGCTGCCCGAGGAGGTCGCGACCAAGGAGACCGTGGCCCCCGCGTTCAACGATCTGCTGAAGGAAACAGGGGATCAGTACACGCGGGTCACGCACACGCTGGTCGACGAGTGGGACGCCCTGCTGGGCGACACCCTCACCGCCCCCATGTCCTCCACCGAGCTGGAGGTCCTCCCCGGGGAAGAGCCGCCCGCCGTCGCGGTACCCCTTCCCCCGGCCAGGTTCGAGGACATCGAGGTCACCGGCTCGTTCACCGAGCCCACCAACACCGACCTCACGCCTCCCCCCGGTTTCACGGACCCCTTCCCGGCAGCCCCGGCAGGCTTCACCGAAATCACCTCCACCGACCTCACGCCTCCCACCGGCTTCACCGACCCGTTCCCCGCACTCCCCACCGGCTTCACCGAAATCACCCCCGGCGACCTCACGCCCCCGACGGGCTTCACCCACCCCTTCCCCGCTCCTCCGACCGGCTTCACCGCCCCCTTCCCCGCAGCCCCCACCGGCTTCGCGGACCCCTTCCCCGCCCTTCCCACCGGCTTCACCACGGACTCCTTCACCACCGATTTCACGATGGACCCGGTGCCCGGCGGGGACACGTTCCCCGGATTCCCGATGGAGCCCGGCGCGCCCACGCAGTGGACCTTCGAGGTCACGGAGCCCCTCGACGAGGAGACGGACGGGGCCGTGCCGCGGCCCCCGGCCGGGCTGCGGCTGTTCAAGAGCGCGCTCCCCGCGCCGGACGCGCTGTCGTCGGCGAGCTCCTCCCAGGAGACACCGCCGATGGAGGTGCTGCCCCCGGACGGCGAGGAGACGGACACGGAGTCCACCGACGGGGAGTACACCGAGGACGAGACGACGGACGACGAGTCGGTGGGCTCGGTCCCCATGGAGGGCGTCGTCCAGACGATCAGCTGGGTCTCCGGTGCGGCCTTCCCGCTCGACGCCGAGCTGGACCCGCGGCCCACCGAGGAGGAGCTGAGCGCCAAGGATCTCTCCCGCGCCCGCGACGCGCTGGTGCAGCTGCGGACGTACGTCGCCACCTGGCAGCAGTCGCTGCAGCCGGAGGGTGACCGCACCGGGCACCCCTGGCTGACCGGCACCGGGCAGGAGCCGTACCGCCTCCGTAAGAAGGCGCTGGACACGTTCCTCGCCACCAATCTGCCGTTCTTCCCCGATCTGCTGGCGAACGGCCACGACAGCGCCGTGCGGCGTTTCATGGCCCGGTATGTGGAGCCGTGGACCAACGGTGAGCTGCTGGACGAGGTCACCGAGGAGTTCGAGCGCCTCACCGGCGCGCCCGCCCCCGTACCGGCGCCGATCGCCGGGCTCCTGACGGAGCTGTGGGAGCGCTCGTCCTTCAGCGACACGACGCTGGAGCAGGTCACGCACACCTGGCGCGAGCTGTGGACCACGTTCACGGCCGAGCAGGACCGTCCCGGGTTCAAGCTCCACGCCGAGGTGCGGCTCCACCGCTATCTGGAGCTGGCCGAGAGCACCGCCGGTCACCGGATCGTCCCGGTGGAGACGCTGGCCACGCTGCTGCTGATGAGTGGTCTGCCCCTCAACGGTGAGCAGGGTCCGCTCGTCCTCCCCGACCGCCTCCTGTGGGACTACTTCGGTGATCTGCTCGCCGACGAGAAGGCGCTCCAGGGGGTGCAACTGGCGAGCCGGGCCCGCTACTTCTTCGGCCGGTACCTCGGTGGACTGCTCTCCGCCGAGCAGCTGTTCGCCTTTGTCGTCGATGCGGCGTCCCAGCTGACCGGCCACACCGGTGACGCCCCCGAGGAGCTGACGGAGGAGAGGGCGCAGGAGGTGCAGCTGCTCTTCCGCGAGCTGCACCAGTTCTTCCAGGCGGACGTGGCCGTCCCGTACACCACGAACGTCCCGGGCGCGATGCTGCCCTCCCCGGAACCGCTGTTCGCCAAGGTCGCGACCGCGGACGGCGGGACCGTCGTGGACCTGGTCGAGGACCCGACGCTGCGGTTCCGCTACGCGGGCGGGTACGAGGAGCGGTACGCGCGGCTCGCGGAGATGTTCGGGACGACCGAGCAGATCCGCGCGGAGTTCCTCCGCAGCGCGCGCCCGCAGCTCGCCACGGACGCCTGGCGGGACGGCTGGCTGCTCGCCGACGATCCGATGGACCGGCTGCAAAACGGCTACCGCCCGACTCCGCAGGACCACGCCGCCTACCTCGATTTCCGGGCACACCTGGGCCCCACGCGCAACGAGAGCGCCGAACTGTGGGACCTCTTCCACCAGTTGGCCGCCGACGGGCAGGGCACCGCGTCCCCCGCCGCGGTCGCCGCGCTGTCCGCGGTGTACGCCCTGGTCAGCGGCGATCTGGCGGAGGTCTTCACCCGGAGTCTCGCCGAGCGGCAGCTGTCCGCGATGGCCACCGCCGCCGTCGTGGGCGCCGGTCTTGAGCAGCTCGACACGTACACCGGCCCGATGTGGCAGCGGCTGAATCTGACCGGTCTCCCCTACATGGTGGGGAGCGAGATGGATCTCGGTCTGACGGTCGCGGGGACCTCCCCGCACGGTGCGGGCAACGTCGAGATCGTCTACGCGTCCTTCACGGCGACCTCGACCGCGCAGCTGCGCGGGGGTGACCCGCGGTCGCCCGTGGTCTTCCCGCCCGGCGCCAAGGGCGTCGTCACCGCCGTCGAGTCGGCGCCGGATCTGACCATTCCGGCCACGGGCAACACCCCCGCCGTCCCCGGCTACCGGCTGCGTGTCGTGCCGATGGTCCGGGAGATCGGCGACCCGGTCCTGGTGCGGCCGCCCCGCAACATCCATCAGAAGCTGGGCGCCCTCAGCCCGACGTGGTTCCAGCAGTTCGAGGTCCGGCGCTTCGAGTTGGGCGACGGGACCGAGCTGCTCCGGCTGGCCGCCACCATCCACCTCGCCCCCGACTCCCGGCTGACCGCCGAGGACGTCAAGGCGATGGAGGAGATGGCGCTCGACGCGGTGCGCCGGAACGACAACGTGGGGCACCGCTTCCCCGACGGCGCGCTGGTGCAGTTCGTCCCGACGTTCACCACCGACGCGCCCCGCGCGCACCACAAGGTGTCCCTGCTGCCGGATGCGGGCCGGGCGAACAACGCCACCTGGTACCGGCGGATGCAGGACCAGACGGTCCGTCACGAGGTGGCCCACCTCTACGGTCCCCGCGACTGGTACCAGGAGAACCGGCCGCGTCCGGTGGACGAGGACGGCTCCCTCATGTCCACGACCTGGGTCGACGACCTGGGCGAAGTGCGGCTGAACTCCAACTACCCCGCCGCCGACATCAACCGGTTCGTACCGAATCTGCGCTTGCTGCGGCACGACCTGCTGATGCTGTATGTCTCCTACCGGCACTCCAAGCTGAAGCAGGAGGGGGCACCGCGGAGGTCCGGCCTGCCGCCGCTGATCACCGTGCCGCAGGAGGTCCGCGAGCGGGTCTTCTGGGGGAACGCCTCCCGGCCCGGGCGGATGGCGCCGCGTAACGGTGCCACGCACCGGGAGATCCCGCAGATCAGGGGCGTGCGGAACCCCAACGGCACCTACTGGGCGGTGTACCCGAGCCGGTCGCCGCGGTTCGGCCGCCCCGGGCCGTTGCAGAGCACCACGAGCGCCTGGCACCTCTCCGACGCGGGCGATCTCGCCACGTCGCTGCCGCGTGACGGCCGCGTCCTGATGTTCCCGCCGGAGATGACCGAGGACGAGGTGGTGACCGCCGCCGAACAGGCGCTGCTGGACTGGCTGCAGCGGAACGGCGGCTGGCCCGAGGGCGTCGGACGGGTCACCTTCGACGGCGTCTACCAGGGCCTGCGCATCAAGGGCACGGCGGACGCCAAGGGCACGATCCTCGACTTCGCCCCGCACGAGTGGCAGGTCGCCCCCGAGGACCGCAGCTCGAACCCGAGCCCGCTCCAGCCGCCGCTGTCCCGCCCCCATATGAGGCCGTTCCAGACGGGCAGGATCCCCCGCATCACCCGGATGACGGAACGCTTCGTGCTCGACGGCGACCGGGCCCGGCGCGTGGGCGGTCACCACCACTACAACGTGCGGACCACGTTCGGGACGGCCCCGGCGGATGTGCAGAACCTCCGGGGTACGACCTACCGGATGGTGCCGGGACCGGCCGCCGTACACCCCAACGGTGTGCGGGCGGCGCAGGTGTGGCTGCTCGACAACAAGATCGGGCGGTTCACGCACGAGGCCAACCACAACACCAGTCTCTGGCGCCCCGTCGTCGACGGCACGCGGGGCACCCATCTGCTCTTCCCCGCGGATTGGTCGGCGCGCCAGGTCTGGAACTCCATCGCGGAGGCGCACGAGGACGCGCTGAACACCGGGCGGTTCACCCTGCCCGGCGTGGACGACGCCCGGGTCCAGGCCGGTTACGTCTGGATGGGCGAGAGCAACGGCGTCCGTATCGAGGGGTACGTCCTCCAGGGGCGGCACGTGTGGGTCCGGCCCTCCGCATTCCAGCCGCTGCCGCACTGGCGGCACCGGGACTCCGTCACCGTCGTGGCGTCCACGGCTCCGCACCCGGTCCAGGTGGTCCTCCCGGGCCAGGCGCCGATGCCCTTCACGCTGACGTACCACGTGCTGGGCGGCAACGACCTCGGCGTGCGGCTGGTGCGCAAGGTCAATGTGCCGCCCACGACCACCGCCGAGGAGAAGCGGCGGCTGGATGCGATGAAGGAGGCGGTGCAGCGCGAGATCGATCTGCACCACAACTCCCTCAGGCGGGCGAGCGGCAGCCCGGTGGTCCGCTTCGAGCTGTCCTTCGAGGAGAACGCCGGTCTGACGGCGGCGGACTTCCTCGACCGGGCCGACCGGATCGGGCACGCGGTGCTGGCGCCGAGCTGGCTGGGCTTCGTCCCGCGGGTGGAGATCGTCGATCCGGTGGCCCGCCTGGCGAGGGGCGCGTTCCCGATGCCGCACCCGAAGACCGCCCCCGACGCGTGGCACGTCAAGCTGTCCCCCGAGGATGCGGCGCTCGTCGGCCAGCACCCGGAGGTGGCGGAGGGGTACCGGCGGCGGGCCCAGCAGCTCGTGCTGGACGCGTTCGTCGCCCGCTCCCCCGGTTCCGTGTTCCATATGGCGTTCCAGCCGCTGCTGGATGCCTACCCGCCCCATGAGGTGGCGCCGTACGCCACCGGGCAGAGCACCGTGGAGGAGTTGCTCGCCCAGCGGCACACGCGCTTCGCCGCCGGTGCGGGGAGCCGGGTGGACAATCTGCCGCCCGGCGTCACGGACGGGTATGTGCGGCTGCTCGCCTTCCGCACCGTCCGGCAGGCCCAGCTGCTGGGCCCGCTGCTCACCGGCTTCGCCACCTTCATTCCCGGCCATCCGGATCTGCTCCTCCAGATCCGGGCCGACCGGGTCGGCGTCATCCACGACTACCGGCTGGTGCCGAAGGCGGAGAGCAACAGCCCCTGGCCGCAGGCACAGACCGGCGCGCAGCCACCCGTAGCGGCGCCCGCCCCGCAGGCACCGGCCCAGGCACCGGTCCAGGCACCGGTACAAGCACCGGTCGAGCAGACGCCGGACGAGCAGACCGACACCGACAGCGACACCGTCATGTCCGTGGACGACGTGGACACCGACGACCTGATGGAGGAGGACGACTTCCCGGAGGACGACCTCCAGGAGAGCGCGGCGCAGCCGTCTCCGCTCGCCTCCCCGGCGGTCGTCGTCCCCAACTCGGCACAGGAGGACGTCGAGACCCTCACCGAGCAGCTCCGTGACCAGCACCTCACGGAGAAGCAGGACGAGCAGGAGAAGGAGGAGGAGAAGAAGGAGAAGGACCCGAAGGGCGCCGAGGAGGAGAAGGAAGAGAAGGAGGAGAGCGCCGGGGCGGAGCCGGACGAGGAGGCGTACCGGCTGTCGTTCGCGATCGATGACAAGGACGCGAAGCTGCTGCTCTTCCAGACCATCGTGACCCGGGCGATCCAGCTGTCGCTGAACAGCGTGCACGAGGGGACGCCGCTCCCCGAGATCGAGGTGCGGACGTTCGTCAGCGACCGCGATCCGGTGCTGGGCTCCAAGGGCAAGCCGACCCCGGTCGACAAGCTCGCCCAGCGGGCCAAGCGGTCGCTCCAGCAGGTGTGGAAGGAACAGCTCGCCTCCCTCGACCCCGACGGGCTGCTCGCGAAGGCTGTCGTCCCGGTCACCACGCCGACCCCGGAGAACGGCGCCGAGCGGGCCGAGGCCAACGGCGCGCCGTTCACCGAGTTCCGCATCCGGACGAACCGGACGACCGACCGGTTCCAGGAGCCGGACTTCACGATCCGGAGCATCACGACCCAGTCGGGCCGGACCGCGTCCCTGCGCCTCGGCGACCTGCACCACCACCGCATCCTGAACGCGGAGGGCGAGCGCGCCGGACGGGCCTTCTTCTCGGAGTCGGAGGCCCACACCCGGATCAAGTCGTTCACCCACCTCGACCTGGCGAAGGAGACCTTCGCGCACTACACCTCCCGGCGGGTGAGGACGGCGGACGGGGCCACCAAGACCCAGTTCGTCATCTCCGGGTACGAGAAGGTGCCGTGGGATCCCTCCCGGCCCCTCTACGTCGCGTTGACGCACGGCTCGCCCGGCTCCGTCGAGCTGACGGTGACGGCGGACGGCAGGACGTCGACACACGCGGTGGACGCCGAGGCGCTGAGCGATCTGCTCAAGCGCCGCGGGAGCTTCACCGGCATGCAGGAGCGCCACGGCAGGAAGGCGCAGCTCATCCTGTTGATGTGCCACGCCGGAGCCACCGACGCCGAGGGCCGGAGCGTGGCGCAGGAGGTGGCCGACCGGCTCGGCATCGAGGTGTGGGCGGCCACCACCGCCACCGTCTCGGTGCATACCTGGGTCCCCTCCCTGACGGAGAGTCACACCTTCGGTCTGGAGGCGGACGAGAAGACGGGCGAGCCCGGCGAGTGGCTGCTGTTCCGGCCCGCCTCCTGGGGCGACGCCACCGGGATCACCGCCTATGAACTGAACGCGCCGGACGACGTCTTCACCACCGTCGACACCCCGGACGACCTTCTCGCCCCGCCCGGCTTCGACCTGCTGAGCAACAGCGCCTCCCCGGCCTTCCGGTCCTCGGTCCGGCGCTCCGCGCCCTCCGCCGTCATGGACCTGGACGACATCGAGGAGACGCCGACCCCGGCGCCCCCGGTGCCGCAGCCGGTCGTCGGCGGTCCCAGCGAGCTGCGGGAGACGTACACGCTGCGCTCCACCGACACGCAGCCGCTGACCGAGTCGCAGATGCAGCACGTGCTCTTCCAGATCGCGGAGCGGCTGATCGCTCTGGAGGTGAGCACCCGGCGGCGGGGCACGGCCCGGCCGCGCGTCGAGGTGTCCGTCTTCGGTAACACCGGTCTGCTGGCGGTGGACGGCCCGGACACGGCGCTCACCGGCCGGACGCTGGCGTCACAGATCAGCGAGCACCTGTGGGACGAACTGCACACCCTCATCGGCGATCAGGCCGACGAGTTCTCGATCACGCAGGTGAAGCCGTCCCCGACGGAGGGCACGTTCACCGTCGACATCTCCCTCCATCTGCCCGGCGTGACCGACGCGTTCCTCGACGAGGACCGTGAACTGCCGCTGGTGACGTCGACCCCGTTCCAGTACGCCGTGATCCGGCCGCGCGACCTCCAGCACCAGCGGATCGTCGTCAAGCAGATCGGCGATGTCGAGTTCCTCGCAGGCCGGGCGTTCCACGCGTACGACGAGTACGTCGACAGCTCCTGGGACATCACCGAGGTCGACGTCAGCAATGTCCGCTTCCCGCATGTCGTCCGCACCAACGACGAGGGCACGCACCACCGGATGATCGGCTGGGGCACGGCGGGTTGGGACCCGCGGCGCCCCACCTATCTGGCGATGACGCACGCCGAGCCCGGCGCGCTGGAGCTGGTCGTGTCGGACGGCCGCGGGTCGCAGGTCCACGACGTTCCGGGGAAGTCGTTCGCCCGTGTGATCACCAAGCGCGGCAGCTACCAGCGGCTCAAGGAGCTGGGCCGTCCGCAGGTCATCCTCCTCGCCTGCCAGGCCGGTGCCGACGCGCAGGAGTACGGCGTCAACGCGGCCCAGGAGGTCGCGGACGAGCTGGGCGTGGAGGTGTGGGCGAGCGACGCCACCGTCGTGTCGATGGCGGCGCGGAACGGCTGGCAGGGCAGCGCCTTCGCCCTGGAGGTCGACGATGGTCGGCGCGGCGAGTGGAAGCTCTTCGTCCCGCGGTCCTGGACCAAGGAGTCGCACCCCGGGTACGAGCGGCACGAGCAGGATCTCGCGATGATGGCGGGCCTGTTCGACGGCGAGTCGGGGGTCGAGGATCCGCTGGACGACTGGGAGGTGGCCGTCACCGTCTGGGAGGAGATGCAGCCGCGGCTGCGCCGTCACCTCTTCGACGCCCCGCACCACTCCGCGCTGCTCCCGACGGACACCGCGGAGCTGGCCGCCGCGCACCCGTCCGCGCAGCCCGTCCTGCGGCGGACCCGGGATCTCGGGGTCTGGTTCCGGGACCGGCTGGGCGCGCTGCACGAACTGCTCGACGGTGTGCTGGAGGACTTCGAGGACCACCGACGCCCCGGCGCGCCGCTGGACACCGCCCTCGCGGCCCGGCTGACCGCGATGCGCGAGGGCGTGGTCGAGCTGCGAAAGGCCCTCGACGGCGAGCGGATCCCGCTGTGGGACTTCCTGCTGCACGAGGACAACGCCGCCCGCGCGCCGCAGCAGGAGGCGCCGCGCCGGGACGGGCTCCGCCCCCCGGCGAGTCCGGAGCCGGAGTCGGCGTCGGACCACGACGACGCCATGGAGGTCGACGAGGAGAGCGAGGGGAGCGAGTACACCGGCACCGGGGAGAGCGGGAGCGAGGAGAGCGAGGACACCTCCTCGGTCGATGACGCCGCCTCGCAGGGGTCGGCGTCGATGGACCTCGACGAGGAGCCCGTGGACCCGGTGCCGCCCCGCCGCCGGGAAGCCGCGCCGTCCGGTACGGCGAAGGAGAAGACCGCGCCGCCGGTCGTCTCCGGACCGCGCGTCCCGGACGTCCGTAAGGGCACGACGAACCCGGTAGCCAGCCGGGCGAAGCAGCGGACGGGCGCCCTCCCCTTCGCCAACCTCGACGCGAAGCCGCTGGCCAACCTCGATGCCACGCCGGTCGCCAAGTCCGCGCCGCCGCAGCCGACGACGGTGCCCGTGACCGCGCCGCAGGTGACCGCGGCGCAGCCGCCGACGGAGCAGGTCACCGAGGCGCCGGTGCCGCAGCCGGTCACGGTCCCGGTGCCCGGCAAGAGCGGGCAGGCGCCGAAGGTGCCGCTGGTCGAGGACCGGAACCTGGTCCGCGGGCGGCTCCAGGCGACGCGGTGGGATCAGACACTGGCGAGTACGGTCGGCGCGGCCGTCGGTCAGATCCGCTACGGGCTCGGGCAGTTGGACATCGCCCAGCTCACCCCCGGCAGCCCGGTCACGGAGCTGGCGACCGGCGGGCGCGGCGGTCAGCCGCCTCGGGTGCTGCACCTGAGCACGGCGATGTGGGACGACGGGACGTCCGGCGAGGTGGCGCAGATCGTGGCGGCGCTGCTGCGGCGGGCCGCCCGGATCGCGCACGGCGACGGCATCGACCCGGGCGCCGATCTCGTCCTCGTCCAGACCAACGCGCCGGTGCTGACGCCCGAACTGCTCGGTGTGTACGGCTTCGAGGAGCTGGCGGGCGGCGGCGGTCTGTGGCACACCTCGGCCGGTGCGCTGATCGCGGTAGTGCAGCAGCAGGGCGGTTCGGAGGGGCTGGTCGTCGACAACTGCGAGACGCCCCGGTAGCCGGGGTCCGCGGTACGGGGTGGCCGGGCCCCGTACCGCGGCCCGTCTTGCGGCCATCCGCCGTTCACCGGCCCGTCCCGGTCAGGAGGTCCCCGAACAGGGATCTGGGCAGGTGCGGGGCGGGGCGGGAGGATGTGCGTGGACCGATGCCGTTCCCCGCGCGCGACGCCCGGCGGCCACCTGTCGCCCGGTGGCGCCCGAAAGGGCCGCCGTCTTCCGTCGTGCACCGGCATCTCCGCGCCGATTTCAGCCCGCACGAGGAGCTCCGCCCATGTCCGACCGCCCATCGTTCGACCTCGCGGCCCTCACGGAGCGGATGCGAAACCTTCAGGGCAGCCTCGCCGGAATGAACGACGCCGTCGGCTCGGCCGAGGCGACCGGCCACGCCGGTGGCGGTCTGGTGACCGCGAAGGTCAACGGCGAGGGCCGGGTGACGTCGCTGCGGATGGATCCGTCGGTCATCGACCCGGACGATCCGCAGACGCTGGAGGACCTGATCATCGGCGCGATCGACGCGGCGCAGTCGACGCTCAGGGCGGCCCGCGCCGAGCAGGTCGAGGAGTTCACCCAGGGGCTCACCGGTCTCGCCGCGGGACTGCGTGAGCAGACCGCGCGCCGCCCGAAGTCCCCGCCGGTGAACCCGTTCGCCGGTCTCACCGACGGTGCCGCCCAGCCGCCCCAGGGCGGTCCCGCACCCCGCTGACCCGGTCAGCCGGGCCCACGCCCCCCTCTGCCGCCCCACCTCCCTGCACAGAGAGCCCTGATGTCGCGGATCGTCTTCCACCGCCCCGCCCGGGTCGCCCCGCCCCAACTCCCGACCGACCCGGTGGTGGTGGCCGCGCCACCACAGCCGATCGCCAAGGACTCCGGCGCCAACTGGCTGATGCTGCTGATGCCGCTGCTGTCCAGCATCAGCATGGCCGCGTACATGATCGTCGCGGGCAAGAAGATGCTGATCCTCCTCGGCATCTCCTTCGTCCTCCTCTCCATCGGTCTCACCGTCGGCGTCCGGATGCAGATGCGCGGCAACCAGCGCAAGCAGCGGCTGAGCGCCCGTGACCGCTATCTGGAGCACCTCGTCGAGATCCGGAAGACGGCCCGTCAGGTCGCCTCCGACCAGCGCACCGTCGCCGCCTGGCAGCACCCCTCGCCGCACCGCCTGTGGGCCATCGCCCGGCGGCGCCGCCGGGTGTGGGAGCGCCGCCCCACCGACCCGGACTTCCTCCAGATCCGCATCGGCACCGGCCGGGCGGCGCTCTCCACGCCGGTGCGGCTGGCGACCCGTAACGACCCGACGGTCGAGTACGACGCCCGGGCCAAGGCCGCCGCGGACCGGCTCATCGAGAACACCGCGAGCGTCGGCCACCAGCCGGCCACCGTCGACCTCGACCAGTCCGGCGTCATCAGCGTGGTGGGCCCGGCCGGGCGCGCCCGCGGGGTGGCCCGGGCGCTGCTGAGTCAGGTCGCGGTGTTGCACGCGCCCGACGACGTCTGTCTGACGGTCGTCACCGGCGGCTCCGAGGACGCGCAGTGGGAGTGGGCGAAGTGGCTGCCGCACACCCACGAGGAGGACGCGACGGGTGAGGCGGGCGTGGTCCCGCTGGTCGCGGAGGACTTCGACGGTGTCGCCGACCATCTCGCCGCCTGGCTGAACGCCGCGCACGAGCAGGCCGCCGCCGCCCGCCGCACCTTCACCTCCGGCCGGGAGGCCGCCGCCGGTCGCCGCCGTCTCGTCGTCCTCCTCGACGGCTACGACCCGCGCAGCGCGTGGGCCCGCTCCGCCATCGCCACCCAGCTGCTGGCGGACGCCGGTCCCGGCACCGGCGTCACCGTCGTGTGTGTGGTCGGCCGCGAGGCGGACGAGCCGACCCGTGCCGATGTCCGCGTCCATGTCGACGAGGACGGCCGGTTGCTCATCGAGAACCGCCGCGGCGACGCCCGGGGCGCCGCCCCCGTCGACGGCGCCGTCGCGGACGAGCCGAGCCCGGTGCTCTGTGCGGCGACCGCCCGTGCGCTGGCGCCGCTGCGGCTGTCCGCGGAGGGTGAGGAGATCCTCGCCCAGACCATGTCGCTGCCGAATCTGCTGGGCGTCCCGGACCTCGACTCGTTCGATCCGGAGGACCTGTGGATCGAGCCGGACTCGGAGGATGTGCTGCGCTTCCCGGTCGGCTTCGACGGCGAGGGGCGGCCGCTCGCCCTGGACCTCAAGGAGGCCGCCCAGGGCGGTATGGGCCCGCACGGGCTGGTCGTCGGTGCCACCGGTTCCGGCAAGAGTGAGCTGCTGCGGACCCTGGTCGGCGGGCTGACGGCGATCCACTCGCCGGACATCCTCAGCTTCGTCCTCGTCGACTTCAAGGGCGGTGCGACCTTCGCGGGCGTCACCGAACTCCCGCACGTGGCCGGTCTGATCACCAACCTGGTGGACGATCTGGCCCTGGTCGACCGGGTCCGTGACGCCCTCCAGGGTGAGCAGCAACGGCGGCAGAAGCTGCTGCGGGACGCCGGGAACCTCGACAACGTCCGCGAGTACCAGCTGCGCCGGGCCGCCGGGCAGACCGGTCCGGACGGGCAGCCGCTGGAGCCGCTGCCGTATCTCCTGGTCATCGTCGACGAGTTCGGTGAGCTGCTCTCCAGCCGTCCCGACTTCATCGATCTGTTCGTGCAGATCGGCCGCGTCGGCCGAAGCCTCGGTATCCACCTCCTGCTCGCCACCCAGCGGCTGGAGGAGGGCAAGCTGCGCGGTCTGGAGTCCAACCTCTCGTACCGGATCTGTCTGCGGACGTTCTCCGCGGCCGAGTCGCGCGCCGTCATCGGCACCCCGGACGCCTACCAGCTGCCGCCCATCCCCGGCTCCGCGTACCTCAAGGTCGCCGATGCGGTGTACGAGCGGTTCCGGGTCGCCCATGTCTCCGGGCCGCACGAGAGCGCCGAGGACAAGAACGCCGACGAGGGTCCGGTGGCCGCGGCGCCGGTCCCGTTCGGGCTGCGGCACGCGCCCGACCCGGACGCGGAACCGGCGCCCGAGCCCGAGCAGCGCCCCCGGCCGCTGCTGACCGGTCCCACCGAGATGCAGGTGCTGGTCGAGCGGCTGCTCCGGTCCGGTCAGGCCGTGCACCAGGTGTGGCTGCCGCCGCTGCCGCGGGCGCTGCCGCTGGACGCGCTCACCGGCCCGCTCGCCGCGTCGCCGGACGGCCCGGGGCTGCGCGCCCAGTGGTGGCCGGAGCACGGCACGCTGAAGGTGCCCGTCGGTGTCGCGGACATCCCGGTGATGCAGCAACAGCACCCGGTCGTCCCGGACTTCGCCCACGAGTACGGGCATCTCGCCCTCATCGGCGCGCCGCAGTCCGGCAAGAGCATGTTCCTGCGCACCCTCATGCTCTCCGCGATGGCGACCCACTCCCCCGACGAGATCCAGTTCCTCTGCGTCGACTTCGGCGGCGGGGCGCTCCAGCCGTTCGACCGGGCGCCGCACGTCAGCGGCGTGGTGGGGCGGCACGACCTGGAGCGGGTGCAGCGTGCGCTGGCCGAGGTGGTCCAGCTGGTGACCGAGCGGGAGCAGCTCTTCCGGGAGCTGGGCATCGACTCCGCCGAGGAGTTCCGGCGCCGCCGGGCGGCCGGGAAGCTGCCCGACGGTGTCCGCAGCGCCGACATCTTCCTGCTCCTCGACAACTGGGCCGGACTCCGCGGTGAGCTGCTCGACAAGATCGACATCGACGCCACCGTCCTGGACATCGCGGCGCGCGGTCTGGGCGTCGGCATCCACCTGGTGCTGACCGCCAACCGCTGGGCGGATCTGCGGCTGGCGCTGCGCGACAGCATCGCCGCGCGGCTGGAGCTGCGGCTCAACGACCCCGCCGAGTCGGAGATCGACCGCCGTGCGGCGCGCCGCTTCGCCTCCTCGACGGCCCCGGGCCGCGGTCTGGCCCCCGGTGGGGTGCAGTTCCAGGTGGCGCTGCCGCGGCTGGACGGGATGGACACCCTCGACGGGCTGGCCGAGGCGCAACAGGACGCCCTCACCAAGATCGCCGACTCCTGGCCGACGGCCGCGGCGCCGCCGATCCGGATGCTGCCGGAGCGGATCGACCGCACCGAACTGGCGGCGCTGCCCGCCGCGTCCGACCGTCCGTCGGCGGGTGTGCCGATCGGTGTGGCCGAGCAGGATCTGCTCCCGGTCCACCTGGAGCTGACCGACGCGGACCCGCACTTCCTGGTGTTCGGCGACTCCGGCTCCGGCAAGTCGGCGTTCCTGCGCAGCTGGCTGACGGGGATGGCCGAGCGGTACTCCGCGTGGGAGGCCCGTTTCATCGTCGTCGACTACCGGCGTTCGCTGCTCGGCATCGTCCCCGAGGAGCACCTCGGTGCGTACGCGGGCGACGCCACCGCCGCCGCGTTCTACGCGGAGCAGGTCGCCGAGAAGCTCGCCGAGCGGATGCCCCCGGCCGACGTCACCCACCAGCAGCTGCGCGACCGCGACTGGTGGGAGGGGCCGGAGCTGTATGTCGTCGTGGACGACTACGACCTGGTCGCCAACGGGCGGCAGTCGCCGCTGGCGCCGCTGGTGGACTATCTGCCGCAAGCCCGTGAGCTGGGCTTCCATCTGGTGACGGCGCGCCGGGTGTCGGGTTTCGCGCGGACCGCGATGACCGATCCGATGCTGACCCGGGCGCGGGAGCTGGGCGCCTCCGGGCTGGTGCTGTCCGGCGAGCCGAAGGAGGGCGTGGTGCTGGGCGGCGAGCGTGCCGAGCCGCGGGTGCCGGGCCGTGGTGTGCTGGTGCAGCGCCGCGCGCCGCGGACGGTGGTGCAACTGGCGCTCACCGAGGCGGACGCCACCGATCAGGGCGACGGCTACTGACCGCCGCACCGCGCTGAATCCCGTACGTCCGTGGGGCCCGGTCCGTCCGGGCCCCACCGGCGTGTACGGGCCGGGTCATTCGAGGTCGTCCCACTGGTCGAGCAGGTCCTCGTCGCTCAGCTCCTCGGTGGGCATCGCGGGCGGCTCCAGGGACTGTTCGGTCCACACCACCTTGCCGCGGTCGGGGTAGCGGGTCCCCCAGCGTTCGGCGAACTGCGAGACCAGGTAGAGCCCGCGACCGCCCTCGTCGGTCATCGCGGCGCGCCGCAGATGCGGGGCGGTGGGGCTGCCGTCGGAGACCTCGCAGATCAGGCTGCGGGCCCGCAGCAGCCGTACGCGGACCGGGCCGGTGGCGTAGCGGATGGCGTTGGTGACGAGTTCGCTGAGGATGAGTTCGGTGGCGAAGCCCAGGTCGGCCAGGCCCCAGGAGCCGAGCCGCCCGGCGACCTCCGCGCGGACCGGGGCGACGGCCGACGGGTCGCTCGGGACGGCCCATTCGGCGACGTGGTCGGAGTCGAGGCGGCGGGTGGCGGCGACGAGCAGCGTGATGTCGTCGCGGGACCGCGGTCCGACCATGGCGTCGATGACCGCCTGGCAGGTCTCCTCCGGTCCGGCGTCGGGCAGCCCGGCGAGGACGTCGCGGAGCGCGGCCAGACCGACGTCGACGTCGCGGTGGTACTCACGGATCAGCCCCTTGGTGAAGAGCACCAGCCGACTGCCCTCGGGCAGCTCCAGCGTCGCGGTCTCGAAGGGTTCGCCGCCCAGACCGAGCGGCGGCGAGACGGGGATGTCGGGGAAGCTGACGGTGCCGTCGGGCAGCACCAGCGCCGGGGTGGGGAGCCCGTTGGACGCGAAGGTGCAGCGTCCGGCGGCGGGGTCGTAGACCGCGTAGAGACAGGCGGCGCCGGAGACCTGGGCGGAGCCGGTGGCGCCGCTGTCGTCGATCCGGCCGACCAGTTCGTCGAGGTAGCCGAGGAGTTCGTCGGGCGGCAGGTCCAGCGCGGAGAAGTTGTGCACGGCGGTACGCAGCCGGCCCATGGTGGCGACGGCGTGCAGCCCGTGGCCGACGACGTCCCCGACGACCAGCGCGACGCGGGCGCCGGGCAGCGGGATGACGTCGAACCAGTCGCCGCCCACCCCCGCCTCCTCGGCCGGAAGGTAGCGGTAGGCGGCGTCCACGGCGTCCTGGTCGGGGAGCCCGCCGGGCAGCAGGCTGCGCTGGAGGGTGACGGCGGTGGTGTGTTCGCGGGTGTAGCGGCGGGCGTTGTCGATACAGACCGCGGTCCGCCCGACCAGTTCCTCGGCGAGCGCCAGATCGTCCTCGTCGAACGGTCCGGACGCCTCGGTGCGCCAGAACTCCGCCAGCCCCAGCACCCGTCCGCGGGCCCGGACCGGCACGCTGATCAGCGAGACGAGACCGAGGGCGTGGATCCGCTCGGCCCGCCCGGCGTCCGCGGGCCCGACGCTCCCGTCCGCGGCGGCACCGGCCCGCTCCGGCCCCCCGGTCAGCTCCGGCGCCTCGGACAGATCGGCGACGAGGACCGGCTCCCCCTCGGCGAGCGCCCGGGCGTGGGCGGCGGGCCGCACCGCGGTGACCGGCTCGCCGACGGGGAAGATCGCGCTGCCGCCGTCCGGCCCGGTGCCCTGGGTGACCGTGGTGACGGCCGTACGGCGCAGCGGCTTGCCGGAGTCGTCCGGTTCGTCGCCGCGCAGCACGGGGTCGGAGAGGTCGATGGTGGCGACGTCGGCGAAGCGCGGCACGGCGACATCGGTCATCTCACCGGCGGTGCGCCGCACGTCGAGGGTGCTGCCGACCCGGGCTCCGGCGTCGTGCAGCAGCCGCAGCCGCTCCCGCGCGGCCTCGGCGCGGCCGGTGACCGCCTGGAGTTCGGTGGTGTCGCGGAGCGTCGCGACGCTGCTCGCCACGCCGCGCGGGCTGTCGGTGAGGCGGACGTTGATGACCAGCAGCCGGTCGCCCGAGGGCCGGACGGCGTCCGACACGGCGCGCCGCTCGGTGAGCAGCGCGGCGACGGACGGTTCCAGGTCCAGTTCGGCCACCAGCCGCCCCTCGGCGTCCGGTGCCAGGTCCAGCAGCCGCCGCGCCTCGTCGTTGGTGAGCAGCAGCCGCCCCTCCGCGTCCACGATCAGCACGCCCTCGCGGACGGCGTGCAGCACCGCGTCGTGGTGTTCGTACATCCGCGTCATCTCGGCGGGCCCCAGGCCGTGGGTCTGGCGGCGCAGGCGGCGGGCGGCGAGGACGGTCCCGGCGGCGGAGAGCACCAGGACGCCCGCGGCGCTCCCGAGGAGGGCGGGGAGTTCCCCGGCGGTGGTGTTCTGCGCCCGTTTGACGGTGACTCCGGCCACGGCGAGCCCGGCGATCGAGCCGTTGCCGCGCTCGACGGGGACGACGGAGGTGACGGTGATGCCGCGGATCCCGGGGATGGTGCGGGTGAAGGCGCCCTCGGTGAGGGCCGCCCGGTAACTCCGGTCGGCCTCCTTCCCGATGAGCGACGGATCGGGGTCGGTGTAGCGGATGCCGTCGGGGTTGAGGAGGACGACGAAGTCGACGTCGGCGGCTCTGCGGACCGCCTCGGCGCGCGGCTGCAGCTCCGCGGTGGGGTTCTTGCCGTCCAGCGCCTGTGCGGTGCCGGGGGCGTGGGCGAACGACTCGACGACGGCGCGGGTGCGGTGCTGGGCGTCGCGGGTGCTGGCGTTGCGCGACTGGAGCACCAGCGCCAGCGCGGCGATGGCCACGAGGACGACCACCAGCACCAGTTGCACCAGCATCAGCTGTCCCGCGAGGCTCCGCGCGTTCCAAGGGAAGCGCAGGGCCCGCGGTGCTGCGGAGCCCGGTGCCCGGTGCCCGTTCTTGCGCATGCGCTACCCGTCACCCGCCGGATCGCCACACACGCCTCGGTCGGAGACCGGCCCGGCCCGGTGGCTGAGGAACTGGAAGCATATCGACGCAAATATACCAATTTATCACCACAGCCGTACGGCAACCGCGGCACCCATCACCCGTTCCGCCGCATCCCCCTACTCCACTCGGGCCCCACGCCAACCACCCGCCCCATCGCGGCCGTTACCGCAATTTTTTCAGCCATTCGGGAGGTTTAGGAGAGGCGAGGAGGGGACCGCGCACCGCACGAAGAATGCACGGCTCACACCGGCAAAGAACCGCAAAGTGGCAGCGCCCGTGCGCCGCGTCCTTGCGATTCCTCGCTCGGACGCTGCGCACGGGCGCTACCAAGGACTGGTTCGGACGATCCCCCGCGTCGTCCGAACCAGCCGGAGCGGCCGGAATTCGCACCTGGAAAGGCGGGCAACCGGCTTGCCCTGAGTATACTGGCTGCCAGCCAGCCAACGCAGGAGTTACAGCATGTCCCCTCGCAGCGCATCGGTCAACGAAGAACTGCGGCGGCGTTCCCGCGAGCGGCTGCTCCAGGCGACGGTCGACCTCGTGGGCGAGCGCGGCTACGACGCCACCACCCTCGGCGACATCGCCCTCCGCGCGGGCACCGCACGCGGTCTGGTCTCGTACTACTTCCCCGGCAAGCGTCAGCTGCTGCAGTCGGCCGTGCACCGCCTGATGCACCTCACCCTCCAGGAGGCGCTGGAGCGCGCACCGCGCCCCGAGGGCCCGGACGCCGGACGCGAGCTGCTGGCCCGCGCCATCGACGCGATCCTGGGCCTCACCCGCGACCATCCGCTGCTGATGCGCACCCACATGGCGGGCATCCTCACCGCCGACGGCTTCATCCAGTGCCCCGAGCAGCAACGGCTGGCGTATCTGCTGCGCGAAACCGTCATCGCCTACGGCTCCGCCGACCCGGACACCGACTACCCCCTGCTCCGCGCCCTTCTGATGGGCGCGGTCGTCCCCCTCCTCCTGCCCGGCGCCCCCACCCCGCTCCCCCGCCTGCGCGCGGAACTCTTCCAACGGTTCGCGCTCCACTGGCGGTCGGGTTTCCCGCCCGCGGACGGCCCTCCGGCGGAGAGCCCGGCGGAGGCCACGGCGGCGACGGCACGTGCCACCGCGCCGCAGGGTGAGGAGCGGGGCGACTCGTAGCCCCGTAAGGGCAACCCCTGCGTGGCGGCTCCCCGGGGCCCGCGGGGCTTCCCGGATCTGCCGCCCGTACGGCCTCTCCCCGTGGGGCGCCCCGCCGCCTGGGTCCGTGAGGGGTGGACGGTCATCCCGGGCGCTTGTGGTGCCGGGGCGACAGCAGTCCCGCGTCGCGCGCCCCGGCGATCAGCCGCAGGGCGCGGCGCCGCCCGCGTCCGGTCGCGCTCATCACGGCTTCCACCGGGTCCCGGCCGTCCCGCTGCGCCGCCCGGTACGCCTCGGCCACCGCCTTGCTCCGATCCCCGCTGCGCCCCCGCAACGCCCGGCCTTCGGGGGCGGCGGACGGATCGGTGGGCGGGGACGCGTCATCGGTCCGGTCGGCGGCCGGAGCAGCGGGCCGGTCGGCGGGCTCGCCGGTGGCGTCGGGGGTCGGGGTTTCGGCGTCCGGTGCGGGGGATGGCGCCGGGGCCGCGTCGGCGGTCGGGGTGGCGGCCGGGTCGGGGTGGAGGTCGGCCGTCCAGGCCGGTGTGGGAGCGATCGGCGGTTCGGTGGTGGCGGTCGGCCCGGTGGCCGCGGCCGGTTCGGGGGCGGGTTCTGCCGTGGAGGCCGCCTCCGGCTCCGCCGTGGGGGCCACCGCCAGACCGGGCGCCGGGTCGGTGAGGGGGGCGTTCGCCGGGTCGGTGAGGGGGGCGTTCGCCGGGTCGGTGAGGAGGGGGTTCGCCGGGTCGGCGAGGGGGTCATTCGCCGGTGGCCCGGCCGGTGGCTCGGACGCCGGGTCCGGCGCCGTTTCCGCCGGTCGCTCCGTCGCTCCCTCCACCGCTTGCGCCGCTACCGGCTCGACGGTCGGGCCCTCCGGCAGCTCCGCCGCCCGTCCCGTGGCGGCGGGATCCGCATCGGGCCCGGTGGGCGGCGTAGCACCGCCCGTCTCCAGCCCGTCCGCGACGGAGGACGTGCCACCGCACGCCCCGGACCGGCCGGAACCGCCGCTCCCCCGCGTGCCACCGTTCCGTGGTCCGGAGACGGCCGACGGGTCGGCGGTGGGTGCCGGGACGGGGCGGGCTCTGCGGGTGCGGCCGGTGGCGATGCGGCAGGCGTCGTCGAGCGGGCCCTCGATCCAGTGGGCGAGGGTGGCGAGCCCGCTGAGCGGCAGCGGCGGGTCGGCCCGCAGGTCCTCCACGGTGATGCCGTCGTCCTCCACGGTGACCAGCACATCGATCCGGGCACCGTCGGCAAATGTCAGCCGCGCGCTCACCCAGGGCTCCAGCGGATCCAGCCGGGGCGGCGCCTCGGCCGTCTCCAGGGGATGGCCCCCTTCCGGGTGGTCGTCCGCGCCCCTGCGGGGCGGCGCGGCCGAGCCGTGTCCGCGCAGTTCCCAGGCGGGCCAGTCGGCCCTCGCATCCTGAGCTTCATATCGTTCACTAACGGTATAAAAGTCGCTTTCCGACACGGAGGAAACCTAGCGTCCGCCCTGCCCGGCCCAGCCTCGCGGCACGCTCATCGCACCGGGTCTACCCCGATAGCGCAGCTCACTTCACCGGCGGAGTACGACTCACCTGCCCGGAGGCCCGCCACCTGCCGCCGTTCCCGGGGCCCGGCGGGGACGATCACCCACTCCTTCGGCGGTCCCGCCCGGTCACTCCCCGCCGAGCCGGTCGGCCTGGAGTCCGGCCGCGCGCAACACGCCCTCGATCAGTCCGGGGAAGAGCGCGTCGAGGTCCTCCGTGCGCAGGGCGTTCATCTTCGCCGTGCCCCGGTAGATCTGCTGGATGACGCCGTTCTCGCGCAGGACGCGGAAGTGGTGGGTACAGGTGGAGCGGCTCACCGGCAGCTCGATGTCCGCGCAGTTCAGCTCGGTGCGCACGGCCGCGAGACGGCAGACGATCCGCAGCCGCATCGGGTCGGCGAGGGCGTGCAGCACCTCGGCGAGGCGGATGTCCTCGCGGCGCGGGTGCTCCAGTGCGCGCGTGCCGGTCGCGGTGCCGGCGGACGGCGTCTCGGTCGGCATGGCGGCTCCTGACGTGCGGCGCGATGAACGGCGGGCCGGTGCCCCACCGGCGTTCATTGTACGAGGAACATCGTCATTCCAAGGTCGTCGCCCGGGGCCAATTCCCCGCACCGGCCGCTCCGTAGCTCCCCGCGCGCCGCCCCGGCCACCCGTGAGACAACGGAGAAGGGACAACGCCACCGTCCACGCGGGAGAGCCGGAGGTGCAGGCATGAGCCGGAAGCGCGATCGGGACGTGGCCGGGGCCCTGCTGGAGCGGCACGGTACGACCTATGCGGCGGAGGCGGGCGTCCGGCTGCGGGACACACCCCAGCCGCTCTACCAGCTCCTGGTGCTGGCGTTGCTGCTCAGCGCCCGGATCCGGGCCTCGGTCGCGGTGGCGGCGGCCCGCGAACTCTTCGCCGCCGGGATGCGGACGCCCCGGTCGATGGCCGAAGCCACCTGGCAACAGCGCGTCGACGCCCTGGGCGAGGGCGGCTACCGCCGCTACGACGAGCGGACGGCCACCCAACTCGGCTCCGGCGCGACGCTCCTGACCGACTCCTACGGCGGCGATCTGCGGCGGATGCGGGACGCGGCCGAGGGCGACCGCTCCGCGCTGAGCGAGGCGTTGCAGGAGGTCCCCGGCATCGGTCCGGCCGGAGCCGCGATCTTCCTCCGGGAGGCCCAGGGGGTGTGGCCCGCCCTCGCGCCGTTCCTCGACACCAAGGCGCTCCAGGGCGCCGAACGGCTCGGGCTCCCCCAGGACCCCGACCGGCTGGCCGCGCTCGTCCCGGACGAAGACCTCGCCACGTTCGCCGCCGCCCTCGTCCGGGCGGCCCTCGACGCCCATGTGGTCGACGACGTACGGGACGCCTGTGACGGGTGAGCCGATCGCGCGGCCACCGCTGCAGGGCAGGGCCCTCATGTGCCCGCCTCGTCCCAGGTCCAGTCGGCGACCTCCGGCAGATCCGTGCCGTGGCGGCGGGTCCAGGCGTGGTGGCGGGTGCGGGCATCGGCCATCGCCTGGCGTACCGCGACGGCGCGGACGCCGAGCCCCGGCACCCGGTCCACCACGTCCATGACCAGCCGGAACCGGTCGAGGTCGTTACGGACCACCATGTCGAACGGCGTGGTCGTCGTCCCCTCCTCCTGATAGCCGCGCACATGGAGATGCTCGTGTCCGGTCCGCCGGTACGTCAGCCGGTGGATCAGCCAGGGGTAACCGTGGTACGCGAAGATCACCGGCCGGTCGGGGGTGAACACCGCGTCGTACTCGGCGTCCGGCATCCCGTGCGGATGGGCGTCGCGCGGCAGCAGCCGGGCCGGATCGACGACATTGACGACCCGGACCGCCAGGTCGGGCAGGTGACGGCGGAGCAGCCAGGCGGCGGCCAGGGTCTCCTGGGTGGGCACATCGCCCGCACAGGCCAGCACCACGTCCGGCGCGCGGCTGCCGTCCTCCGTCCCGGCCCACTCCCAGACGCCGACGCCCCGCGCGCAGTGCGCCCGGGCCTCCTCCAGCGTCAGCCAGTCGAACGTCGGCTGTTTGCCCGCCACGATCACATTGACGTAGTCGCGGGAGCGCAGGGCGTGGTCCGCGACGGAGAGCAGCGTGTTGGTGTCCGGCGGGAGGTAGACCCGGACGACCTCGGGGCTCTTGTTCAGGACGTGGTCGACGAATCCGGGGTCCTGGTGGGAGAAACCGTTGTGGTCCTGGCGCCAGACGTGCGAGCTGAGCAGGTAGTTCAGCGAGGCGACGGGGCGGCGCCAGGGCAGTCGGCGGGCGGTGCGCAGCCATTTGATGTGCTGGTTGACCATCGAGTCCACGATGTGCGCGAACGCCTCGTAGCTCGCGAACAGCCCGTGTCTGCCGGTGAGCAGATACCCCTCCAGCCATCCCTGGCACAGATGCTCCGACAGCACCTCCATCACCCGGCCGTCGCGCGCCAGATGCTCATCGGTCGGGAGCGTCTCCGCCTGCCACGCCTTCGCGGTCGCACCGTAGAGCGCCTGGAGGCGGTTGGACGCGGTCTCGTCCGGGCCGACGACGCGGAAGTCGCGGCGCGTGGCCGTCGCCGCCATCACGCCTTCGAGGAGTTCGCCGAGGACGCGCGTCGGCTCGTGCGTCCGCCGCCCCGGGGCCTCGACGTCGACGGCGTACTCCTCCAGCGGCGGAATCGGCAGGTCACGCAGGAGCAGCCCGCCGTTGGCGTGCGGGGAGGCGCCCAAGCGGCGGTTGCCCTCCGGGACGTGCGCCAGCACCTCCGGACGCGGCCGCCCGTCCTCGTCGAACAGCTCGCCCGGACGGTAGGAGCGGAGCCAGGACTCCAGTTGCCGCAGGTGGGCGGGGTCCTCGCGGACGGCGGGGAGCGGCACCTGATGGGCGCGCCAGGTGCCCTCGACCGGCACTCCGTCGACCTCACGCGGACCGGTCCACCCCTTGGGCGTACGGAGCACGATCATCGGCCAGCGGGGCCGGTCTCCGCCGCCGTCCGCGCGGGCCGTGTGCTGGATCGCGGCGATGCGGTCGAGGGCGCGGTCCAGGGCGGCGGCCATCGCCTGGTGCACCGGGCCCGGTTCGTCGCCCGTGACGTACAGCGGCTCATGGCCGTAGCCGCGCAGCAAGGCGTCCAGTTCCGCCTCGGGGATGCGGGCGAGGACGGTCGGGTTGGCGATCTTGTAGCCGTTGAGGTGCAGGATCGGCAGGACGGCGCCGTCGTGCACCGGATCGAGAAACTTGTTGGCGTGCCAGGACGCGGCGAGCGGCCCCGTCTCCGCCTCACCGTCACCGATGACACAGGCGACGGCCAGCCCCGGGTTGTCGAACGCCGCCCCGTACGCATGCGTCAGCGCGTACCCCAGCTCACCCCCCTCGTGCAGCGAACCGGGTGTCTCCGGCGCGACATGGCTGGGCACGCCCCCGGGGAACGAGAACTGCCGGAACAACTCCGCCATCCCCGCCGCGTCCCGGCTCACGTCCGGATAGGTCTCGGAGTACGAACCGTCCAGCCAGGACTGCGCCAGCACCGCCGGACCACCGTGGCCCGGTCCCCAGACGCAGACGGCGTCCAGCTCCCGCGCCTTGATCACACGGTTGAGGTGGGTGTGGACAAGGGTGAGGCCGGGCGAGGTGCCCCAGTGCCCGAGCAGCCGGGGCTTGATGTGCTCGGGCCGCAACGGCTCGCTGAGCAGCGGATTCCCCCGAAGGTAGATCTGCCCGGCCGCCAGGTAGTTGGCGGCCCGCCATTGCGCATCCAACTGCGCCAGATCGGTGGGCGAGAGAGCGGCGGGGGCGCTCGGGGCGAGGTCGCGGCGGGTGGAGGTGGAGGGGGAAGTGGTGGCGGGCGGCGGATCCGGGGCGCCGGAGGTTCCGGCGGGAGCCGTGCGCGCCACGCTGCCCGTGGAGCCCTCGGTCGGCGCAGAACCGGAGCCGGAGCCGATGGGGTCGGCCGGGTCGGTGGGGTGGGACATCCGGGTCTCCTTGGTCGGACGGGGCGCGGGCCGAGGGCGTACGGGCGGGCGACAGTTCGTGGCGGGTCGAGTGCGGTCCGTGGTGGCCGCCGGGCGGACGTCTCCGGGGCCCTGTGTCGTGGGTCGGTGTGGTGGGTCGGTGTGGTGGGTCGGTGTGTGGTTGTCCGGTGCCCGGGGCGCACTCCTCGTGCACCGGGTCGGTCGCTGACGCCCGGCGGGGCTTCCCTTACGAGGATTCCGGCGAAGCCACGAGCGCGCCTGCCGGAAACCTCGCTGCGGGAGCGGGGTGCGGCGCCGGGAGAGGTGCCCGCCGGGGCGGGTCGGGGACGACGGCTCCGAGGCGTCGGATCCAGACGTCGCCTCACGGGCTCGGGTCGGTCTCTGCTCGGTCAGGTCTGTCTGCCCGGTCAGGTCTGTCTGCGCTGTCAGGCATGGCTATGTCTCAGATAGCTCGGAGCGCTTCCGCCTCAAGCCGATCGGTACGCACGCGCCTGTCCGACCGGCCGGTACATGTCCGTCGCAAGCTCCCTCCCGTACCCGTCCACCCCAAGCTGGTGGGCGTACGCGTCCATCTCAGGCCGATCCGTGGACGTCCGCCCAGGCCGGGTCGATCCGCAGCCGTCCGGGAGCGGTCGTTGCAGGTCCCGCCCGTTCCGACCGGTCCAGGGCCACCTCAGTCCGGGGGCTCCTGCGGGGCGGCGTCAGGGTCGGCGTCCGGTCGGGGCTCCGGGTGGGGCTCCTCCGGTGGCTCGGGTTCTGCCGGTATCGGTCCTTGCGGCTGAGGGTCCCTGGGTACCGGGCCTGGTCTGTCGGGCGTGGGCCCGGATCGTTCGGAGGCTGAGTCGGTCGTCATCGTCGCTCCTTCTTCCCTGGGCCTCATCGGAACCACCGTGGAGAGGCACCTTCTGACGGGTACCACGGCGCGCGTCCCGCCGCCCGGCACGGCCACCCGACTGCCTGCCTCACCCGCCGCGCGCCGGGTGAGGGGCGCTTCGACTCGCTCCAGGTACCCGGCTCCGACGTATTCAGTCGGTCGCGGTTCCGGCCTCGGTCGCGGTCTCGGCCGGGTGTGCCCGGCCTGGGCTCCGGCCGTCGGTGTGCCTGCTGGGTGCCGGGGCGGTCGGCAGACCTATCGGGTTGGGGAACGGCAGGAGTTTGGTGGCGAGGACACGGTGGGTGACGGGCCGCAGGTCCCGGAGGAGTTGTTCGGTGTCTGCGGCGGTGAGGGGGCGGAGCAGGCGGGCCGCGAGGGCGTCGGTGCGGTCCTCGATCTCGGTCCGTTCCGCGGCGCCCCGGGCGGTCGCCGCGCCCCCGCTGTCGACCAGGCCCCGCGTGCCCAGGCGTGCCGTCGCGACGGCCCACTCCTCCTCGGTCCAGCCTCGGTCCCGGCGCATCGTCTCCGCGGGGACGAGACCGCAGGCGACGGCCAGGACCAGGGGTTCGCAGCCGGTGAGTCCGTGCTCGGCGAGGACGGCGAGGTGGGCGTCGCCGCGGAATTCGCGCAGGGCGGTGGCCAGTTGCCACAGGTCCTCGACCGGGTCGGCGCGGTCGCAGAGCGCCTGGTTCGCGGCGAACAGCGGCCGGGCGGCTCTCGGGGCATCGTCGACCATGGCTCTGAGGGCGGGGGCCACCTTCGCGACGGATGCCTCGATCGCCGGGTCGGCGGCCCGCAGTGCGTCGGCGGCGCAGCGGGCGCGGGCGTCGAGGATCCGCTCCGGGCCGACGATGTCCCAGGCGGCCGGGAGAGCGCGGGCCGTCATGGCGGGGGCGAACAGGCCCAGCAGTTCGGTGGCCAGCGGGGCGGACACGGCGCCCACGGGGGCGGTGCGGGCGGCGAAGTAGCCCATCCAGAAGCCCTTGAGGCCGAGGGCCTTTCCGAGGCCGCGGCAGGTGGCGTCGAAGTAGGTGACGGCGTGCAGCGGTTCGGTCAGGTGCCAGAGCGTCCGCGCGGCGGCGCCCGCCTCCGCTCCGGCGTCCGGCCGGGGCCCTCGCTCCGTCCGGCCCGCCGCCCGGTCGTGGTGTGCGTTTCTTTCCTGTCCCTCGGTCCGGTCGTGGATTCGACCGCGGCCCTGCACCTGCCCCTGCACTTCTCCCCCGCCCTTCTTCCTTGCTGCGATGTGTGTGCCGCTCATTGCTGCTGCGGTGTGACGCGCGTTGCGTCGTCGACGTGGCGAACGCTACCGCCGCGTAGGGCGTGCGGGCAGGGGGTTCGAGCAAGGTCAGGGGTTGATCGGGGAGATCCCTGAGCGATCACGGATAGTCACCCTCCGTGATCTCAGGGGGAATTCAGGTGCTCGGCGGGAACCAACCGTGACGGCCGGACGCGGAGCGTCATCGGACCTCGGCCCCGGGGCTCGACCCCGGGCGCCGAGCCGTGACCGACGGCCGCTCGCGGATGCCGGTCACGGGGCCGCCGCGAGGGCCTTCTCCCGTACGTAGGCGCAGGAGCGGCGGAGCAGCCGGGAGACATGCATCTGGGAGACGCCGACCCGGTCGGCGATCTCGCTCTGTGTCAGCCCCAGGTAGAACCGCAGGTAGAGGATGTGGCGTTCGCGTTCGGGCAGGGTGCGCAGGCCGGTGGCGGCGGCTTCCCGGTCGTCGACGAGGCCGAGTGCCGGGTCCTCCTGGCCGAGCAGATCGCCGAGGGTCTGCTGGGTGTCCTCGCCGCCGAGGGGGCGCTCCAGGGAGAGCGCGGTGAAGGTCTTCTGCGCGTCGAGGCCGATGAGGACGTCCTCGTAGGGCATACCGGTGTGGGTGGCGACGTCCTGGACGGTGATGGTGGTGTGGCCGGGGCGGACGGAGAGTTCCTGGCGTGCCCGGTGGACCTGGGCCCGGAGTTCCTGGGCGCGGCGGGGGACGTGGACGGCCCATAGTTCGTCGCGGAAGTGGCGTTTGATCTCGCCGATGATGGTGGGGACGGCGAAGGCGCCGAAGGCGGTGCCGACGCCGGGGTCGAAGCGGTCGATGGCCTTGAGCAGGCCGAGTGCGGCGACCTGGCGGAGGTCCTCGTCGCTCTCGCCCCGGCCGCTGTAGCGGCGGGCGAGGCGGTGGGCCATGGGGAGCCAGGCGCAGACGATCTCCTCGCGCAACCGGGTGCGGGCCGGGCCGTCCGGGAGGGTGGCGAGCTGGTGCAGGGCGACGCGGGTGTCCGGGTCGAGTTGCGGCTTCCGGCGTCCGGTGGGCGCCTGGTGGGCGACGCGTCCGGTATGGATTGTCATTCCCCTCACGCCTTCCGTTCCGTTCGGTGGTCCGCCCGGTGCGCCGCAGGGTGCGGGTCCGTGGCGGGGTGTTCCGGTCGGTGGCTGGTGTCCGCGGGGCCGTGGTGCGGCCGTGGGCTCCCGTCGCCCGGTCCGCGCGTCCGGGACGGTCCGGCCCGCCCGCAGGGGGCGCGGGGCGTCTCCGCCCGTCAGCGCGGCGCTTCTTCACTCGTCCGTGTGATGTCCCTGTGATGTCCCTTCCACTGTGCAGCAGGCGGGGGCGGTACGCGCGACAGCGTTCCGACCGCAGGTGGCAGGCGGTTCACGGCGGTGGGACGCCGCCACGGGGCCGCGCGGTGACCGTGGGTGATTCTTCAAGGTGCCGATGGCGGCGGGCGCTGATTCGCTGGGGGTGGAGGTTGCCGACCCGTGTGTTCGCGCGGACGGACCGTTCGAGGAGTGATCATGAGCGCAGACGAAGTGCGTGGCCGGATCCAGCAGATGCGCGAGAAGGCGCAGCAGTTGGAGGACCGGGCCCAGCACACCCGCGATCCCGCCGAACGCGACCGGCTCAAGGAGAAGGCCCGGAAGCTGCAGAGCCGCAGTGAACAGGAGAGCGGTATGCGGAGCGGGGACATCCACCCGTCCCTGTGAGGCCCCTGGAGGGCGAACCCCGTCATCCCTCTTGGGGGAGCCCGGGGGTCGCCCTCCGGGGAAGAGACCGGTCGTGCGGCTGTGCCCGCCCCTTGCGGAGGGGCGGGCACAGCCGTCTGCCGGGAGGGGTACGCCTCCGGGGCGGCCGTCCCCGTAAGGGCGACCGTCCCCGTAAGGGCGACCGTCCCCGTAAGAGGGAGAGAAGGCCGGTCCCCTACGGGATACGGCTACGGGACCTCAGTCGTTCTCAGGTGTGTCCGTGACCGTGAAGAGGGCGCCGTGCGGGTCGCAGATCATGGAGCGTCCCCCGGGGCGGCCGGTCTGGGGCGCCGGGGACATGACCGTTCCTCCGGCGGCGACGGCTGCGGAGATGACGGACGGCAGGTCGCGTACCTGGAAGTGGACGTGCCACCGGGGGCGCAGATGCGGGTCGGGTGCCTCCTCCACGCCGCCGCCCCGGAGCGTGGCGACGATGTGCCGGTCCTGGCGGACGATGACCTGCTCGTCCTCGTAGGTGACGTCGCAGCCGCCGGGGCGCTGGGTGGCCCAGTCGAAGATCTCGGCGTAGAAGATGGCGGCGGCGAAGGCGTCGCGGGTGCGGAGTTCCAGGCAGGCGGGGGCGTTGGCGCGGCCGACGGACCAGCGCAGGGTCTGGCCCTCCCAGAAGCCGAAGACGGCGCCGTCGCGGTCGGAGGCGAGGGCGGCGCGGCCGGTGCCGAATTCGAGGGGGCCGACGGCGACGGTGGCGCCGCGTTCGCGGACGCGGGCGGCGACGTCGTCTGCGCTGTCGACGGCGAAGTACGGGGTCCAGGCGGTGGAGCCGCGCAGCCGCTGGGTGAGTTGGGCGATTCCGGCGACGGGGCGGCCGTCGTCCAGCGCCACGCAGAACTCGTCGCCGAGGCTGCCCGGCCGGAACTTCCAGCCGAGGACCTCGGTGTAGAAGTCCTGGGTGGAGCGCAGGTCGCGGGTCATCAGGTTGACCCAGCAGGGCGCGCCGTGTATGGGGACGGTGGGCGCTGCGGTGGCGGGTGCGCGGTGCTCAGCGGCCGACATGGTGGACATCTCCCTTTCGCGGACCACGCGGTGAGCACTCCGCCGGGTCGGCGTGGTGCACTCGGAAACGGTGCGGCGGGTGTGGTGGGCGGCCGGGGCCCGGGCGCGTGGCCGGGCGGCCGTGTTCGCTCCAGGGCGAGGCGGCCCCTCTCCGACGGTACGCCTGCACCGGGTGCCCGGCGCGCTCGCGCGGGCCGGGCGGGGCATCGGCCCCGTGAGGGCTGGGGAGTCCGCCGCCGGGATGCGATCTCGTCGTATCCGGAGTGCGATGGAGGGGTCCGGGGCGCGTACGGGTGACGGGGGGCGCGCGGGCCCGGCGCGGGCGCCCGGTGTGGCGGGGCCCGCAGCGCGGCGCCGCCTCCCTTCCGGGATGTCGGCGGGCGACCGCCTCCCGCATTCCGGAACGCCCTGCGGTGGACCACGTACACCGCGCCCCGGAAAAGGGGCGGACTCCCGGAATTGCACGTCCGGAAGAGATGTGCACACGGGAGGCCGGTTGCACATATGGGAGAAAAGCGGGGGATCGCAGAGAGGGGCGTCGAGGCTGGACGGCGTGCGTCGAGCATTTCGAGGAATGTCGAGCATTTCCAGGAATCCGGTATTCGATACATCCGGCGACATCGCGACGAGAGGGCGGACGACATGCAGATCGCGTTTCTGGTGGCCTCCGAGGGCGTGGAGCAGGTCGAGTTGACGGAGCCGTGGCAGGCGGTGGTGGATGCCGGTGCGGTGCCGCATCTGGTGTCACCGTCGGGCGGATCGGTGCAGGCTTTCCACCATCTGGACAAGGCCGACTCGTTCACCGTGAATCGCACCCTGGACGAGGCGCAGGTGGCGGATTACGGCGCGCTGGTGTTGCCGGGCGGGGTGGCGAATCCGGACGCGTTGCGGCTCGACCGGCGGGCGGTGGACTTCACCCGTGGATTCTTCGACGCCGGAAAGCCGGTCGCGGCGATCTGTCATGCGCCGTGGATGCTGATCGAGGCGGATGTGGTGCGAGGACGCACCCTCACATCCTGGCCGAGCCTGGCGACGGATATCCGTAATGCGGGCGGCTCCTGGGTCGATGAGCGGGTGAAAATCTGTACCAGTGGCAAGAATACGTTGGTCACCAGCCGTAAACCGGATGATTTGAAAGCGTTCTGCGCGACCCTGGTCAATGAATTGGACGACGGCGGGCGGTGAATTTCCCAGGAGGAAGCACGGAGCGCGGTTTCCGTCCGACGCCGCGGAAGGCGGGCGGACGGCAGGAGAGGAGTGCTGTTCAGGGGGCGGGTCCGGCGGGGTGCTGCGCCCCGCCGTCCGCCCTCTGTACGGCGTCACCTGGAGGAAGGCATGGTCATGGAGCACGGTGCGGACAAGATCGGGCCCGCTCGGGACGAGATGATGAAAAAGGAACTGCGGGCGGAGATGACGGCCGACCGGTCGCTGCGCGCCGCGGAGGACCGGGAACTCCAGCCCGCGGGTGAGGATCAGCCGGAGGTGGCGCAGGCGCCCGACCGGGTATTCCGCGGGGGCACTCCGCGGGGAATGACCGAGGAGGACGTCGGTATCCGTTCCGACATCGCGCGGCATCTCGGGCGGAGCATTTATCCGGCGGACAAGCCGTCGGTGGTCGACAAGCTGCGCCGGGACAATGCTCCGGACCGTCTGGTGTCCCTCGCCGAAAAGCTGCCGTCCGAGGGCACCTATCCGAATGTGCAGAGCATCGCGCAATCCCTCGGCCTCGGTACGGAAAGGCGGCGGGGCCGGGAGTGACCGGATCGGACGCGGCACCGGGAGGGCGGGGCATGCGGTATTTCGACCGGCGGCATGCCGGGGAGGCGTTGGCGACGCGCTGCCTGGCGCTGGTGCGTACCGGCGCTCTCACCGACCCGCTGGTGGTGGCGCTGCCGCGGGGCGGTGTGCCGGTCGCGGCGGTGGTGGCGCGGGCGCTGGGGGCGCCGCTGGAGGTGCTGGTGGCGCGGAAGATCGGGGTGCCGGGGCGGCCCGAGGTCGGGGTGGGGGCGCTGGTCGGCGAGGATCCGCCGGTGTTCGACGAGGGTGCGCTGGCGGCGCTCGGGCTGACCGCCGAGCGGTTGGCCGGGGACGTCGAGCGGGAGCGTGCGGAGCTGCGTCGCCGGGAGGAGGCGTACCGGGCGGGCCGTCCGCCGCTCGGGGCGGCGGAGGTGACGGGCCGGGCGGTGCTGCTGGTCGACGACGGGCTGGCGACGGGCGGGACGGCGCGTGCCGCGCTGCGGTATCTGCGGCGGTGGGATCCGGCCCGGCTGGTGCTGGCGGTGCCGGTCGGTGACGCCGCTGCGGCTGCGGCGCTGCGCGAGGAGGCGGACGATGTGGAGTGTGTCCACCAGCCGCGGAATTTCCACGGTGTGGGCGAGTGGTATCTCGATTTCGACCAGGTGCAGGACGCGGAAGTCATCAGCATTCTGCGGGGTTCCGGCACCGCAGTATGAGAAAGCAGGGTGAGAAACCCTCGCATCCGGAGAAGGAGAGCGGACATGCCCGACAATGCGATGGGGGACGAGGTCTATCAGCCGTCCGCTTCCGATCCGCAGGACAATCCCGATGACCTGGATATGGAGGACGCTCTCGGTGAGCCGGATCTCGACCAGATTCTGGACGAGGGATATTCACCGCCCGAGCGTCCGCTCGCGGTGAATCGCGGCACCACGGCACGGGAGCAGTTCGACGGCGAATCCCTGGAGCAGCGGCTCGCGGAAGAGGTCCCGGAGGTGTGGGACCCGGACGGGGACGGCATCGGGGACAAGGTGGACGGCGACGGGGAGCCCGTGGACGACCAGGTCGGCGAGGTGCGCGCCGGGCGGCTGACGACCGCCGAGGAGGGTTTTCCGCGCCACCGTAACGACGTCGTGGCGCACGATGTCGGGATCGACGGCGGGGCGGCGTCCGCCGAGGAGGCGGCGGTGCATCTGTGCCCGGAGAGCGGCGAGGAGGCCACGACGGGCTGAGGGGCCACCGCGCCCCGGGGCCACCGGGGTCGGCCGTCGGAACGTTCAGGAGCTTTGTGGCGGTTCGTCCCGGGCGTCCGCGGCCACCTGGCCCAGGGTGCGGCCGCTCCGTACGGAACGGGCGCGCAGCGGATCGGGGGCGCCGTGGGCGGCCGCGCGGGCGTCGTTCTCCTTGACCAGCAGCCAGGACTCGCGGTCACCGGCCTCTTCGCCGGTGCGGAAGCGGGTGAGGGCGTAGCCGCCGTGCAGTTTGGCGCCGTCGAGCCAGAAGGAGGCGTGGCCCCGCTCCAGCGCCTCGGCGAAGTCGGCCGCGTGGTCCCGGCGCCTGCCGGGGAGCGGGCGGTAGGTGCCCTGGTCCCAGACGATGACGGTGCCCGCGCCGTACTCGCCGCGGGCGATGACGCCCTCGAACTCCCGGTACTCCAGCGGATGGTCCTCGGTGGGGACCGCGAGCCGCTTGTCGCGCGGGTCGGCGGACGGCCCCTTGGGCACGGACCACGACTTCAGGACCCCGTCGACCTCCAGCCGGAAGTCGAAGTGCATCCGGCGGGCGTCGTGGATCTGGACGACGAAGCAGGGCGCGTCCTCCGGGGCGCCCGGCCCGCCGCGGGGCTCCCCGGTGCGGTCGAAGTGCCGTTTGCCCCGGTAGTCGGCGAGCCGGTCACGCTCCCCTGGACCGCCACCCGCCGGGGAGGGGGCGTGCGGGGCGTTCCGGCCGCCCCCGTCGTGCGTCGTGTCGTCGCCGCTCATGTCCGTCCCTCCGCCGCCGTGCCACACCGGCGCGCACGCGCGACCGCACGCCCCGCACGCCCATGCTTGCGCCCCACGGACGACGCGGCCACCGCAGCGCACCCCGGGCACCGCAGGCGGGCTCAGACCGGGCGGGTACCCGGCGGCTGCACCCACACCGGTGCCTGCGCCGCCGTCTGTCCCAAGGGCATCCCGCTGACCGGTGTCGCCGTCATGAACCGCGAGTTCCTCCGGGCCGTCCGTGAGGAGCCCGGAGCCGGGCGCCACTGATGCCCGGCCGCCGGACCCGTTGGCCACGGGTCCGGCGGTTTCGCGGGCCTTGGGCCGTCAGACGGCCCGGTGGTACTGCACCGGTGCGGCAACCTCGCCGCCGAGTGCCTGCGCGGCACGGCGGGCGAAGTACGGGTCGCGCAGCAGCTCACGGCCGATCAGTACGGCGTCCGCCTGCTGGTTCTCGATGATCTTCGCCGCCTGGTCCGGCCCGGTGATCTCCCCGACGGCGGCCACCGCGAGTCCGGTCTCGGTCCGGACGCGCTCGGCGAACGGCACCTGGTACCCGGGGCCGGTGGGGATCCGGGCCTTGGGGGCGTTGCCGCCGGTGGACACGTCGAGCAGGTCGACGCCGTGCTCCTTCAGGACGGCGGCGAACCGCACGGTGTCGTCGGCGGTCCAGCCCTCGCGGGCGTCCTCCGGGTTCTCGGTCAGCCAGTCGGTCGCGGAGACGCGGAAGAGGAGGGGCAGTTCCTCGGGCCAGACGTCCCGTACCGCGTCGACGACCTCCACCGCGAAGCGCGTGCGGTTCTCGAAGGAGCCGCCGTACGCGTCGGTGCGGTGGTTGCTGTGCGGGGAGAGGAACTCGCCGATCAGATAGCCGTGGGCGCCGTGGATCTCCAGCACCTCGAATCCGGCCTCCCGGGCCCGCCGGGTGGCCGCGGCGAAGTCCCGGACCACCTGCCGGATCCCGTCCACCGTCAGCTCATCCGGCACCGGGTGGCCCTCGTCGAACGGCAGCGGGCTGGGCGCGACCGGCTGCCAGCCGAGAGCGTCCGGGCCGACGGGCGCGCCGCCGCGCCACGGTGCGTCCGTCGACGCCTTCCGTCCCGCGTGCGCGAGCTGCACACCGGGCACCGTGCCCTGCTCCTTGAGGAAGGAGGTGATCCGCCGGAACGCCGCCGTCTGCCGGTCGTTCCAGAGGCCCAGGTCCCCGGGGCTGATCCGGCCTTCCGGGGAGACGGCGGTGGCCTCGACCAGGATCAGACCGGTGCCGCCGCCGGCGCGGGCGCCGTAGTGGGCGAGATGCCAGTCCCCCGGGGCGCCGGTCTCCGGCCCCGAACCCTCGGCGCTGTACTGACACATCGGGGACATCCAGATCCGGTTGGGGACGGTCACCGACCGAAGCCGGTAGGGCTCGAAGAGGGCACTCACAGAGGACTCCGTTCACGCGGGCAGCCGTCGCGGCCGCCCCCAGTACGACGACAATCACCGTACTACGAAGATTCTCGAATTACGACAGCTCTCGTACAAACGCCGAGCCATCCACCGGACGCCGCAACACCGCCGTCACACCGGGACCCGGCGGCGCGCCCCCGCCCTCCCCGCCGGGCCGTCCGACCAGCTCACAACGGCCGTACGACGGCGTACGGAAGTCGCTGCTCCGCACGCCGTCCCCACGTGATCACTGTCACCCCCATGACGTAATCTGACGCTCGATCGCGGGCGTTCGGCCCGCCATGAACGTCGGGGTACGCCATGCGCCCATCCATCCGTGTCGCCTCGCTCCTCGCGGGCGCCCTCCTCACCGCCGGTCTGACGACGGGCTGCTCGCCCTCGGGTGACGACTCCAAGAAGCCCGCCGATGCGGGCAGTTCGCAGGAGGCGCCGAGCGGCGACGCCACCGGGAAGTCCGGGAAGTCCGGGAAGACCCCGATCACCATCGGCGACTTCGGGACGTACCAGGCGGTCGACGCCGCCTCGGGCGCGCGGACGAAGATGTCGGTCACGTTCAAGGACCTCCGGGCGGTCCAGGCGTCGGAGATCAAGGCGACCAAGCCGCCGCAGCACCAGTACGTCGTCCTCACCTTCACCGTGAAGAACACCGGCGACAAGGAGGGCGCCTTCCACCCGCAGCAGCTGAAGTGGACCGACGGCGAGAGCCCCGAACGGGCCGTCGCCACCACCGAGAAGTCCGGTTCCGGACAGAACCTCGACACGACGTTCCACGCGGGGCAGAGCGCCACCGGCGATGTCGTCGTGGACATCCCGGGCGCGGGCGGCACCCTCCGCTACTACGACGGCTCCGGCCCCGTCTCCCTGTCGTTCGAACTCCCGGCGGACTGACCGCGGATCCGCTCGGGGCCCGCGGGGCCCGGCCGACGGCGCGCCGTACCGGACCCCGGTGCGGCGCGCCGTCGCGTGTGCCGAGGACCGACCGATTGCACCCGACGGGCCGTGTGACCTGGGGCGTTGGCGCGGCGGACCGGCGTTGTCAGTGGTCGGGTGCAGACTGGCCGCAGCTGAGACAACGGCGTCGCGGAGGTGTTCCGGTCATGACCGATGTGCTGCTCGCGGTGGGCACACGCAAAGGGCTTTTCGTCGGCCGCAGAAGGCACGGCGAGTGGGAGCTGAGCGGCCCCCACTTCCCCGCCCAGGCGGTGTACTCCCTCGGCATCGACACCCGCCGGGAGACCCCGCGGCTGCTGGCCGGTGCCGACAGCGCGCACTGGGGCCCGTCGGTCTTCCACTCCGACGACCTCGGGCAGACCTGGCGCGAGCCGACCAGACCCGCGGTCAAGTACCCCGGGTACACCGGCACTTCGCTGGAGCGGGTGTGGCAGCTGCATCCGGCCGGGCCCGCCGCGCCCGATGTGGTCTACGCCGGTACGGAGCCGGGCGGACTGTTCCGTTCCGAGGACCGCGGCGAGACGTTCGAGATGGTCAGAGCGTTGTGGGAGCACCCGAGCCGGGAGCGGTGGATGCCCGGTGGCGGCGGTCTCGCGGTGCACACCGTGGTCACCGACCCACGCGACGCGGACGCCGTAACGGTCGCGGTGTCGGCCGCCGGGGTCTTCCGCAGCTCCGACGGCGGCGCGCACTGGGAGCCGTCGAACACCGGCGTCCGGGTGTCGTTCCTGCCCGAGGAGTACCCGGAGTTCGGCCAGTGCGTCCACAAGATCGCGCAGGACGCCGTCGACCGTGACCGGCTCTACCTCCAGAACCACTGGGGTGTCTACCGCAGCGACGACGCGGGCGCCCGGTGGACGGACATCGGCGCGGGGCTCCCCACCGACTTCGGCTTCGCGGTGGCCGCCCACCCGCACCGCGCCGACACCGTCTACCTCTTCCCCATCACCGCCGACGTGGACCGCGTCCCGGCCGACCACCGCTGCCGGGTCTTCCGGACCTCCGACGCCGGTGCGTCCTGGGAACCGCTCTCCCACGGCCTGCCGGCGGAGGACCACTACGGCACGGTGCTCCGCGACGCCCTCTGCGTGGACGACAGCGACCCCGCGGGCGTCTACTTCGGCAACCGCAACGGCGAGTTGTACGCCAGCGCCGACGACGGCGAGAGCTGGCAGCGACTCGCCTCCCACCTCCCGGATGTGCTGTGCGTACGGGCATCCGCGGTGGCCTGAGGGTGCGGGCGCCCCGCCGCCCGGGTCCGGCGCCCCGCGTGGTGGGGCCCCGGGCCGGGTCAGGGCGCCGCGGGCTCCGGCGCCGGCGCACCGGCGGGCGCCGCGCCCGGTTCCTCGCCCGTCACCACCGGCAGCGCCGAGGGCAGCCCCCACTCGCTCCACGAGCCGTCGTACACGGCCAGGTCGCGGTGGCCCGCCAGGTGCGCGCCCAGCGCCAGCACACAGGCGGTGACGCCGGATCCGCAGCTGAAGTACAGCCGCCGTCCCTGCTCCGCCGCTGCGCGGAACGCCTCGCGCAGTTCGTCCGCCGGGCGCATCCGGCCGTCGCGCAGAAGGTCGCCGAAGGGCAGGTTCACGGCGCCCGGCATGTGGCCGCCGCGCAGACCCGGCCGGGGCTCGGGGGCGGTCCCGGCGTACCGTCCGCGGGTGCGGGCGTCGAGCACCACCGCCGCCGGGTCACTGAGCGCGGCCAGCACCTCGGCGCTGCCGACGAACAGCCCCGCCCGGGGCCGTGCGGTGAAGGTGCCGCGGGGCCCGTCGTAGGCGGCGGGCCGGGGCTCCACCGGCAGGCCCGCACCGCGCCAGGCGGGCAGCCCGCCGTCCAGCACGGCGGCCCGGTCGAAGCCCATGGCGCGCAGCATCCACCAGGCGCGGGCCGCGGAGTGGATCCCGGCGGCGTCGTAGACGACCACGGTGTCCTCGTCGTCCAGGCCGAGACGGCGTACGGCGGCGGTGAACGCGTCCGCGCCGGGCAGGGTGTGGGGCACCGGGGCGGCGGGGTCGGACAGCTCGCCGTCGAGGTCGAACGGCCGGGCCCCGGGGAGGCGTTCGGCCGCGCCCCGGTGGGCGCCGACGGACGCGTCCAGCAGCACCAGCCGCTCCGCGCCGAGCCGCGGCGCGAGCCAGCCGGTGTCCACCAGCGGGCCGGGCGGACACATCGCCGTCGGGCCGGACGGCCGCGGGTGCCCGGTGGCCGGGTCCGGAACGGAACGCGTGCTCATACGGGGCCTCCCTGCACCGGCAGACCGCCTCCGGGCCTGCGTACGGGCGTCACTCTGCCGCCCGCACCGGACGCGCGGGCACGCAGGGCTCCGGATGCCGTCCGGCCGCGCGGCTCACGGGAGCCGCCAGTCCACCGGTTCGGCGCCCTGGCGGATGAGGAGGTCGTTGGTACGGCTGAAGGGGCGCGAGCCGAAGAAGCCGCGGTCGGCGGACATCGGGGAGGGGTGCGCCGACTCGATCGCCGGGTACGCGTCGAGGAAGGGGCGGAGGTTGCGGGCGTCGCGGCCCCACAACACGGGCACCAGCGGCTTGCCGCGGGCGGCGAGGGCGCGGATGGCCTGCTCGGTGACCTCCTCCCAGCCCTTGCCGCGGTGGGCGGCGGGCTTGCGGGGCGCGGTGGTCAGGGCCCTGTTGAGCAACAGGACGCCCTGGCGGGTCCACGGGGTCAGGTCGCCGTTGGAGGGGCGGGGCAGGCCGAGGTCGGTGTGGAGTTCGCGGAAGATGTTCTCCAGGCTCCCCGGCAGCCGCTGCACCTCGGGCGCGACCGCGAAGCTCAGCCCGATGGCCATGCCCGGCGTCGGATAGGGGTCCTGACCGACGATCAGCACCCGTACGTCGTCGAAGGGTTGCTGGAAGGCGCGCAGGACGTTGGCGCCCGCGGGGAGATAGGTCCGGCCGGCGGCGATCTCCTGACGGAGGAAGTCGCCCATCTCGGCGATCCGTCCGGCGACGGGGCGCAGCGCCTCCGCCCAGCCGGGCTCGACAAGTTCGTTCAAGGGTCGTGCTGCCACAAAGCCTCACCCTACCGGCCCAACACCCGGGCTCCGTTCCGTCCGGAGCGGGCGCGGGCGCGGTCGGCGGTTCCCGGGGGGGCGACCGGCCACCGGAGGCGCCCTCCCGCAGTGCCGGGCGGGCCGCCCTGCCGCCGGTCCGGCGGGGTCCGTACCGGCCCGGCCGGGTGGTGTGCCGGGTCCGCGGTCGGGGCCCGGCGGTGGGGTGGCGGCCGGTACTGTGCCGCCATGACACATGCGAACATCCCTGCGGGCTGGTATGCGGACCCGCAGGGGACTCCCCACCAACTGCGCTGGTGGGATGGCGCCCGCTGGACCGAGCACACCCACGCCGCCCCGCAGCAGCCGCAGGGCCAGGACCCGGCCCGGCAGGCCCCCCAGCAGCCCCAGCAGGCCCCTCAGCAGCAGGTTCCGCAGCAGGCGCCGCCGCAGCAGCCGCAGGCGGCTCCGGCCGGGGCCGGGGCGCCCCAGCAGTGGGCCGCCGGGCCCGGGGCGCCGTACGCGGCGCAGCAGGCCCCCTACGGGCAGCCCGGCTTCCCCCCGGCGGGGGCGGCGCCCGGCAACCCCGATGCGGCGCGTCAGGTCCAGCAGCAGGCGGGCGTCGCCCCGACGGGTCCCGGTGGCGGCACGCTGTTCACCGAGCCGGTGCTGGTGGTCAACCAGAAGGCGAAGCTGATCGAGGTCACCAACGAGTACGGCGTCTTCGACCAGAACGGCAACACCCTCGGCACGGTCGTCCAGGTCGGGCAGAGCACCGCGAAGAAGGTGCTGCGGGTGGTGTCCAGCCTGGACCAGTACATGACGCACAAGCTGGAGATCCGGGACGCGTACGGGCAGCCGCAGCTGGTGCTGACCCGGCCGGCGAAGTTCATCAAGTCGAAGGTGCTGGTGGCGCGTCCGGACGGGCAGCCGGTCGGCGAGATCGTCCAGCAGAACGCCATCGGCAAGATCAACTTCGGGATGATGGTCAACGGTCAGCAGATCGGCGCCATCAAGGCCGAGAACTGGCGGGCCTGGAACTTCGCCATCGTCGACCACACCGACACCGAGGTCGCCCGGATCACCAAGACGTGGGAGGGCCTGGCGAAGACGATGTTCACCACCGCCGACAACTACGTCCTGCAGATCCACCGGCAGCTGCCCGACCCCCTGCTGAGCCTCGTCGTCGCCACGGCGCTGACCGTCGACACCGCGCTCAAGCAGGACTCCCGCGGCCTTGGCTGAGCCGTCGCGCACGGCGGGACCGGCCGTGCTGGGCGTCGACTCCGGCGGTTCGGGGCTCCGCCTCGCCGTCGCCCCGGTCGCCGCACCGCGCGTCCGCCCGGAGTTCCGGTACGCGTCGGACACCCCGGTGCGCACCGGCGGGCGCGGTATCGACGCGCACCATCTGCTGGGTCAACTGCTGCCCGCCGCCGAGAAGCTGCGGCAGGAGGCGGGGGTGCCGGGCTTCGCGGCGGTCTGTGTCGGCGCCGCCGGGATGACGACGCTCGGGCAGGAGCTGCGGGATGTGCTGCCGCAGGCGCTGGCCGACGCCTTCGGGGTGCGCGCCCTGGCGCTGGCCGCCGACGCGGTCACCGGCTACGCGGGCGCGCTCGGGCAGCGGCCGGGCGCCGTCGTCGCGGCCGGTACGGGGCTGATCGCGCTCGGCGCGGACCCCGGGTCCGGGGCGGGCTGGCGGCGGACGGACGGCTGGGGCCATCTGCTCGGCGACTGCGGGGGCGGGGCGTGGATCGGCCGGGCCGGGCTGGAGGCCGCGCTGCGGGCGCACGACGGGCGGCCCGGCGCATCCCCGGCGTTGCTGCGGGCCGCCGAGGAGCGGTTCGGGCCGATCGGCGGTCTGCCGGGGCAGTTGTACCCGCGGTCGGACCGGCCCGCGGTGCTGGCGTCGTTCGCGCCGTGTGTGGCGCGCGAGGCGGCGGCGGATCCGGTCGCGGCGGGGATCGTCCGGCGGGCCGCGGAGCACATCGCGGACACCGCGGCGGCCGCCTGTCCGCCCGGGCCGGACCGGACCGTCGTGCTGACCGGCGGGCTGTTCCGGCTGGGCGAGGTGCTGCGGGCGCCGGTACGGGCCAAGGTGGCGGCGCGGCTGCCGGACGCGGTGTGCGCGGAGCCGGAGGGCGACCCGCTGGACGGCGCGCTGCGGCTGGCCGCCGCGCTGGCCACCGACACGGTGCGGCTGCCGGTGGACGGCGCGCTGCTCCAGCTCGTCCGTCATGGCAGGTGAGCGGCGCGCCCCGATCCGGAAGGCCCGCGGCGCGGACACCGGCCCGGGGCGCGTCCGGCACCCCGCCGGACCACCGTGACGCGCGGGATAAATCGGGACGGATACCTCCCGACCGAACCCTCCCCCGGCAGTGTGTCGGTACGAGGCGTTAGCATGCGGCGCCATGAGTTCCCCCACTGGGCCCGCACCTGGCTCGCCCCGCTTTGACGACGATTCTCCGAGCTCGGCGCCCGGCCTGCCCGTACGAATGCCGCGTCCCCGGCAGTCCGGCCGACACCGTAAGCCGGAGCCGGTCGCCGCACCCGAGGGCGCACCCGCCCTGGTGCTGGCCGTGCCCGGCACCCCCACCCCCGCCGCGCGTTCCCTGGCGGAGGAGGTCTGCAGCATCGCCCGTTCCGAGCTGCCCGGCCTCGACGCCCGGATCGGTTACGTGGACGGTGACGGCGCCGACCACCCGGCGCTGGACGCGGTGCTGGCGCAGGCCGGTGCCGAGTACAAGGCGCGTGCCGCGCAGGGCGACGGCGCCGCCGGTCCCGCCGCGGTGGTCGTGCCGCTGCTGGCCGGTCCCGACAGCTCGCTGCTGCGGCGGATACGCCAGGCGATGATGAACAGCGGTTCCGGCGCCGAGCTGACGGACGTTCTGGGCCCGCACCCGCTGCTCGCCGAGGCGCTGCACGTCCGGCTCTCCGAGGCGGGGCTGGCCCGCGCCGACCGTGCGCGGCTGTTCACCGTCGCCACGGCGGCGGACGGCATCATCCTGGCCACCGTGGGCGGCGAGGAGGCCGTGCAGGCCGCGGGGATCACCGGCATGCTGCTGTCGGCCCGTCTGGCGGTGCCGGTGCTGGCCGCCGCGCTGGACGAGGACGGGGCGATCTCGCGCACCGCGGAGCAGCTGCGGACGTCCGGTTCGCAGCAGCTGGCGCTCGCGCCGTACCTGATCGGCCCGGAGATCTCCGACGGGCTGCTGGGGGCGGCCGCGGCCGAGGCGGGTTGTGCGTCGGCGGAGGCGCTGGGCGCCTACGGGGCGGTCGGCCGTCTGGTGCTGTCGAACTACGCCGCCGCGGTGGGCATCACGCTGCGGCCCGCCGCCGGGGGCCCGCAGTACGCTCCGGCACGCTGAGCCACCTCCCGGGTGACCGCCCGGGAGCCGGGAGGGCCGTTCCGCTCCGTGCGGGACGGCCCTTCCGTGTGTCCGGCGCCGGACACGCCCCACGGCGGCAGCGGCGCCACCTCCTGGAAGGTGCGGGCCGCCGACGTTACGGTCCCCGGGAAGGCACCGGCCCGCCGGCCGGTCCGCACCGGAGGGAAGTTCCGATGTCCGCCGCCGAAGCGCCACTGCCCGCCGTCGAGGTCGTCCGTTCCCTGTACGCCGCCTATCTCGCGCAGGACCGCCCCGCCATGGAGCGGCTGCTCGCCGACGATTTCGTCTTCACCAGCCCGCACGACGACCACCTGGGCAAGGACGTCTTCCTCACCCGCTGCTTCCCGACCGCCCACCGGTTCCGTTCGTACGAACTCCTCGACACCGTGCCGGTGGGCGACGGGGAGGTGTTCGTCCGGTACGCGTACGAGTTGGTGGGCGGCGGGCACCACCGCAATGTCGAGGTGCTGACCGTGCGGGACGGGCGGATCGCCGAGACGCAGGTGTACTTCGGCGGCAGCTTCCCGCCGGGCTGAGCGGCGCCCGCGCGGGCTCAGGCGAAGACGACGCAGGAGGCGGCGGGTGCGGGCATCGAGCCGGTGCGGGTGGGGACGCCGCTGGAGTGGTCGACGGTGAACCATGTGAGGTCGCCGGAGCGTTCGTTGGCAACGTAGAGGAACCGGCCGGTGGGGTGCATCGCCAGGTCGCGGGGCCAGGCGCCGCCGCAGGGCACGCTGGTGACGGGGGTCAGCTCCGCGCCGGAGGCGTCGAGGGCGTGGACGCAGATGCGGTCGCGGCCACGGACCGCGGTCCACAGGAACCGGCCGTCCGGGGAGACGACCGCGGCGGACGGGTGGCAGGGCTCGGCGCCCGGGTCCCCCGGCTGGTCGCCGTCGACGAACAGGGCGGTCTCCCCCAGCGGCGTCAGGGTGCCGTGTTCGGCGTCCCAGCGGCAGCGGGTGAGCGCCGCGTCCAGTTCGTTGACGACGTAGACATGGCCGCCGCCGGGGTGGAAGGCGAGGTGGCGGGGGCCGCTGCCAGGGCGGAGGCGGACCTCGTCGCGGATCTGTGTCATGCCGGTGACGGGGTCGAGGCTGCAGCTGCGGACCGAGTCGGTGCCGAGGTCGGCGGAGAGCAGCCGGGTGCCGCCGGGCGCGGCGTACACCGAGTGGGCGTGCGGGGTCTTCTGGCGCTCCGGGTCCGGGCCGCTGCCGTGGTGGGCGAGGACGGCGGCGGGTCCGCCGAGGGTGCCGTCCGGCCCGACGGGGAGCGTGCTGATGCTGCCGGAGGTGTAGTTGGCGGTGACGAGATGTCCGGCGGCCAGGGTGAGGTGGGTGGGGCTCGCGCCGCCCACCGGGACGGGCGGGGCGAGCAGCTGCGGGCCGTCCGGGGTGAGGGTGAAGGCGGCGGCCGCGCCGTGCTCGACCTCGCTGACCGCGTAGAGGCGCCTGCGGTCGCGGCTGGGGGCGAGGAAGGAGGGGTTGGCGACCTCCGCGGTGGTGTGCAGCGGGGTGAGCGCGCCGGTCTCGGGGTCGAGGGCGGCGGTGGTGATGCCCGCGCCGCCCGCCTGCGTGAACGATCCGATGTAGGCCCGCAGGCCCTGCTCCGTGGTCACCGCTGTGCCGCCTCTCGTCCGGTCGCCCGCCGCCCCCGCGCGGGGCGGGGCAGGGCGACGCTAACAGCCGGGGACGGGGCGGGGGCGGGATTGTGGGCCGGGGGCGCGGACCGTACGGCCGGTGGGGTCAGGCCCGCGCGAGCGGGGCGCGCGGCGGGCTGGCCAGCGGGGCGGCGAGGGCGGCGAGTTTCTGCTCCAGACCGTGCAGATGGAGCAGGGGGCCGTCCCCGGCGGCGGGCGGGGCGGGCGCGGGCGCCGGTGCGGCGTGGCGGGCGGTGAGGGCCTCGGCGGCGGCCTCGACGCGGCGCCAGGCGTCGGCGAGGTGGGCGTCGTGCGCGGCGTCGGTCCGCCCGGCGGGGGCGAGGGCCGTGAGGGCGGCGACGTCGTGGGCGCAGGCGTCCAGCAGGGCGAGGACCTGGCGGGCGCGGGCCTTGCGGTGGCGGAGCGGGTTGAGGGGGTGTACCAGCGGGCCGAGGGAGAGGCGGACCCGGCCGAGGAGGGCCTCCAGCTCGCCGGTGCGCGCGGCCGGGTCCGCGTCGTGGGCGCCGCCGAGGCGGGCGACGGCCTGGGCGGTGCACTCGTGGACGCAGCGGACGGCGCGTTCGATCCAGGCGTTGGTGGTGGCGTGGGTGGTGACGGGCAGCACGAGGACGACGGCCACGGCGGTGACGAGGGCGCCGACGCCGGTCTCGGCGAACCGCAGCGTGAGCAGCCCGGGGTGCAGGACGCCGAGGAGCCCGTAGAGCAGTCCCGCCATGACGGTCACGAAGAACATCATGGAGGTGTACGACAGCGGCGCCGTGTAGAAGAGGCCGAAGACGCAGGCGGCGACGAGGACGGCGGTGGGTACGGGGGCGCCGTGCAGCGGGACGGCGAGGAGGAGGGCCGCGGCGATGCCGGTGACGGTGCCCAGGACCCGGCGGAAGCCGCGGACCAGGGTCTCGCCGCAGGACGCGGTGTTCACGAAGATCCACCAGACGGTGGCGACGGCCCAGTACCAGCGGTCGGCGGAGACGGCCTGACCGGCGGCGAGGGCGACGGCGCAGGCCACGGTCGCCTGGACGGCCTGCCGGGTGGTGGCGCGGGCCAGTCCGCGGCCGGGCGGCGGCGGGGCGGGCGCGGGCGCCGGGCGCAGCCGCCGTTCGTAGCACCAGACGCCGAAGCGGACCGCGGCGGCCACCGCGACGGCGACGAGCACCGCGGCGGTGAGGCGCGGCAGCTGGTGCGGTGCGGCGTGCAGGAACTGCGCCATGAAGAACATCATGAACGCGAAGACGCCGAGGGCGTGGCCGCGCGGGCCCCAGCGGCGGGCGTACACCCCGGCGCCGACGACGGCGAGGAAGGCCGTGTCGCGGACGAGGGGATGCCCGTGCAGCCCCGCCGCGAGGGCCAGGACGGGCAGGCCGACGGCGGGCAGCAGCGCGGTCGTACCGGCCTGGCCGCGGACCGTGGGGTCGGCGACGGTGAAGAGCACCAGCAGTGCGGCGAGCCCCCCGGCGATGGCCCCGGTGAGGGTGTGGACGGCGAGGCCGGAGACGGCGGTCGCCAGGCCGATGCCGAGTACGGCCCGGGTCGCGGCGCGCAGCCGCAGCCGTCCCGGGTCCGGGACCCACACCTTCCTCATCAGCAGCGTCATCCTCTTCAGCACCGCTTCCTCTCCGTACGTCTCGGGTGCGCGGCGCGGCCGGGCGGCCGGGCGCGCATGAAAAAGGCGCCGCGGAGTTCCGCAGCGCCATCGACGGGGCCATCTCAGCATCTGATCACCCAGTGGTTCAATAGATGCCGGATTCACTGGGCCATTGGTACAGTCAGAAGAGGAATATATGGTTCCGGAGGGGGCCAACGGCCGGGTCGGGAGGCCGGGGCCGGACCGGAGCCCGGAACGGGCGGGAAACGGGCCCCGCGACCCTCCGGACGGGCACGGCGGCGGCGCCGCGCGCCCCGCGCCGCCGCCGACACCTCCTGAACGCGGCCCGCCGGGGCGCCGGACCGCCCGGACGCCGCCTTCCCGCAGGCCAGTCGCGAGATCACCGGAATGGGAACACCCGCTCGGGGCAGAAGGGTTGACGGTCCGTTCCACACACCGTGACCATGCTGCGGGCAGGAGAGCGCTCCCCCGCGCCTCATGTGTTCACTCCCTGAAACAGGAGGGCTTCATGCCCACTCCCCCCACACCCGGCCGTCCCTCCGGTCCCCCGCGCCGCGCCGTGCTGGCGACGGTGGCCGCCGCGCTGCCGCTGGCCGGTCTGCCGCCCACCGCCTGCGCCGTCACACCCCCGGCCGCCCGGCGCGGCGCGGCCGGTCCGGTGTCCGGCGGCGGCGACCTCGGCGAGAACGTCCTCGTCTTCGACCCGGCCACGCCCGGCATCCAGGGCAAGCTGGACGAGATCTTCCGCAAGCAGGAGAAGGCGCAGTTCGGCACCGACCGCTATGCGCTCTTCTTCAAGCCGGGCACCTACGACGGGCTCAACGCCCAACTCGGCTTCTACACCTCGATAGCGGGCCTGGGCCTGTCGCCCGACGACACCACGATCAACGGCGATGTCACCGTCGACGCGGGCTGGTTCGAGGGCAACGCCACCCAGAACTTCTGGCGTTCGGCGGAGAACCTCGCGCTGAAGCCGGTGAGCGGCACCAACCGGTGGGCGGTCGCGCAGGCGGCGCCGTTCCGGCGGATGCACGTCAAGGGCGGGCTGAACCTCGCGCCCGACGGGGACGGCTGGGCCAGCGGCGGCTACCTCGCCGACTGCCGCATCGACGGCACCGTCGAACCCCGCTCGCAGCAGCAGTGGTACACCCGCGACAGTGCGCTCGGCGGCTGGCAGGGCGCGGTGTGGAACATGGTCTTCTCCGGCGTCGAGGGCGCCCCGGCGCAGAGCTTCCCCGACCCGCCGTTCACCACGCTCGACCACACCCCGATCTCCCGCGAGAAGCCGTTCCTGTACCTCGACGGCGACGCGTACAAGGTGTTCGTCCCCGAGAAGCGGACCGACGCGCGCGGCACCAGCTGGGGCAACGGCACGCCCCGGGGCACCTCGCTGCCGCTGGAGAAGTTCTACGTGGCGAAGCCCGACGCGGACGCGGCGACCCTCAACGCCGCCCTCGACCAGGGGCTCCATCTGCTGCTGACGCCCGGCGTCTACCACCTGGACGAGACCGTCGAGGTCAAGCGCCCCGGCACCGTCGTGCTGGGCCTGGGCTACGCCACGCTGATCCCGCAGAAGGGGGTGACGGCGCTGAAGGTCGCCGATGTCGACGGGGTGCGGCTCGCCGGATTCCTGCTCGACGCCGGGCCGGAGAACTCCCCCACCCTGCTGGAGGTCGGCCCGGAGGGCGCCTCGGCGGACCATGCGGCGAACCCGACGACGGTGCAGGACGTGTTCGTCCGCGTCGGCGGCGCCGGACCCGGCAAGGTGACCTGCGCGATCGTGATCAACAGCAACGACACGGTCATCGACCACACCTGGGTGTGGCGCGCCGACCACGGCGAGGGCGTGGGCTGGGACGTCAACCGCGCGGACTACGGCGTCCGCGTCAACGGTGACAACGTGCTGGCCACCGGCCTGTTCGTCGAGCACTTCCACAAGTACGACGTCCACTGGCGCGGCGAGCGGGGCCGCACGATCTTCTTCCAGAACGAGAAGGCGTACGACGCGCCGAACCAGGCGGCGGTCCAGGACGGCGACACCAAGGGCTTCGCCGCGTACCTCGTGGACGACAAGGTCACCGAGCACGAGGGCTGGGGTCTGGGCAGTTACTGCTTCTACAACGTGGACCCGACGATCCGGCAGGACCACGGGTTCGCGGTGCCGAAGGCGCCCGGTGTGAAGCTGCACGGGCTGCTCGTCGTGTCGCTGGGCGGCAAGGGCCAGTACGAGCATGTCGTCAACGCCACCGGCGCGCCGACGTCGGGTGAGACGACGGTGCCGTCCACGGTGGTCTCCTACCCCTGAGCCGGGCCGGGCGCGCGGCGGGCGGTCCTCTGGACGGGCGGGGTGCGGTGCCCTAACTTCCCCGCGAGGAAGCACCAACTCCGTTCGGGGAAACCGAGGTTCCGCCTGTGACGACCGTTCCGCCGCCGCCCGACATCCTCTCGCCGGAGTTCGCGGCCGACCCGTACCCGGCCTACCGCGTCCTGCGGGACCACCATCCGCTCCACCACCATCCGGGCACGGACAGCTATCTCCTCTCCCGGTACGAGGAGGTGACGCGGGCGTTCAAGGACCCGGTGTTCACCAGCGACAACTACGGCTGGCAGCTGGAGCCGGTGCACGGCGGGCGCACCCTGCCGCAGATGAGCGGCGCGGAACACGCCGTGCACCGGGCCCTGGTGGCGCCGTCCTTCCGGGGGCGGGCGCTGCGGGAGCGGTTCCAGCCGGTGATCGAGCGGAACAGCCGCGAGCTGATCGACGCGTTCCGGGACGCCGGGGAGGCGGATCTGGTGGCGCAGTTCGCCACCCGGCTGCCGGTGAACGTCATCGTCGACATGCTGGGGCTGGACCGCGCGGACCACGATCTCTTCCACGGCTGGTACGGCGCGGTCGTCGGCTTCCTCGCCAACCTCGCGCAGGACCCGCAGGTCGCCGCCGCCGGGCTCGCCGCCCGCGACGGGCTCGCGGCGTATCTGCGGCCGATCATCCGGCAGCGGCGTACGTCGCCCGGGGACGATCTGCTGTCGGAGCTGTGTGCGGCGGAGGTCGAGGGGACCCGGATGAGCGACCGGGACATCACCGCGTTCGTCAGTCTGCTGCTGTCGGCGGGCGGCGAGACGACGGACAAGGCGATCGCCCTGGTGGTCCGCAATCTGCTGGCCCATCCGGCGCAGCTGGCGGCGGTACGCGCCGACCGGAGCCTGGTGCCGCGGGCGTTCGCGGAGACGCTGCGGTACTCGCCGCCGGTCCAGTGGCTGATGCGGCAGCCGTCGGCGGACGTCACGGTCGCGGGCGGGACGATTCCGGCGGGCGCGACCGTCACCTGTCTGATCGGCAGCGCCCACCGCGACGAACGGCGGTACGCCGACCCCGACACCTTCGACCTCTTCCGCGACGATCTGTCGGTCACCACGGCGTTCACCGCAGCCGCCGACCATGTGGGCTTCGCGCTCGGGCGGCACTTCTGTGTGGGGGCGCTGCTGGCGAAGGCGGAGGTGGAGACCGGCGTCAACCAACTCCTGGACAGCTTCGGCGAGTTGAGCTTCGCGGACGGCGCCGCGCCACCGGAGGCCGGGGTCTTCAGCCGCGGCCCGGCCACACTGCGGGTACGCCTCACGGCCGGGTGAACCGACCGGCGCGGGGCCCCCGGCCGCCTACGGAGATACATACAGGCAAAACTGTACAGCTGAGGCTGTAGAGATTACCGTGGCGGCATGAGTGAGCACCCGAGCCCGTCACCGTCGGCGGTCGAGGCATCGCGCGAGGTCCGCGCGGCCATCAGCCGTCTGCGGCGCCGCATCCTGAATGCCTCCGAGGTCGAGGACCTCACCCTGGGGCAGGCGTCCGCCCTGGCCCGGCTCTCCGGCCGGGGCGGCGTCACCGCCAGCGAACTCGCCGCCGACGAAGGCGTACGCCACCAGTCGATGACGGCGACCGTCACCTCGCTCGCCGCCCGCGGGCTGGTGGCGCGGACCCCGGACCCGGACGACGGGCGGCGGCTGCTGCTCACGCTGACCGACGAGGGCCACCGCCGGGTGGCCGAGGGGCGGCAGGCCCGGACGGAGTGGCTCGCCGGGCGGCTCCAGGAGCGGTGCACCGAGGAGGAGCGCCGGACGGTGATCGCCGCCATGGCCGTCCTCGATCGGCTCACCCGTGACTGAGATACGCGAGGCCGGGGCGGGGACGGCGGAGCGGCCGGGGTTCGACCGGCGGTTGCTGCCGCCGATGCTGCTCGGCTCGGTCCTCAACCCGGTCAACTCGACGATCATCTCCGTCGCGCTCGTCCCCATCGGCCGCGCCCTGGGCGCCCCGGCCGCCCAGACCGCCTGGCTGGTCTCCGCCCTGTACCTGGCCACCGCGCTGGGACAGCCGGTGGTGGGCCGGCTCATCGACCTCTTCGGGCCGCGCCGGCTCTTCCTCCTGAGCACCTCCCTCGTCGGCGTCGCCGGGGTCGTCGGCACCCTCGCGCCGAACCTGGGCGTACTGATCGCCGCGCGGGTCCTGCTCGGGTTCGGCACCTGCGCCGGGTATCCCGCCGCGATGGCCCTGGTACGCAGCGAGGCCGAGCGGACCGGGCGGGACAGCCCCGGCGGGGTGCTGACGGCGCTGGCGGTGGCCAACCAGACCGTCGCGGTCATCGGCCCGCTGCTGGGCGGTCTGCTGATCGCGGCGGGCGGCTGGCGCGCCACCTTCGCACTGAACGTCCCGCTGGCCGTCGCCGCCGTCCTGCTGGGCCTGTGGCGGCTGCCGAAGCCCCCGGCGGGCGAGGCGCCGCGCCGTGACGGTCTCGTCGCCCGGCTCGACCTGCCCGGCATGGGCCTGTTCGCCGCGACGCTCCTCTCGCTGCTGCTCTTCCTGATGAACCTCCACCCGCGGTTCTGGTACCTGCCGGTGCTCACCGCCCTCGCGGGCGCCGCCTTCGCCGTCCGCGAGCTGCGGGCCGCCACCCCCTTCATCGACCTGCGGGTCCTCGGCGGCAACACCCCGCTGCTGGCCACCTACGGCCGCGCCCTCGTCGCGTACGTCGTCTCCTACGCCTTCCTCTACGGCTTCACCCAGTGGACCGAGGAGGGCTACGGGCTGACGCCGTTCCACGCCGGGCTGGTGCAGATCCCGATGTTCCTGCTGGCGATCGGCGTCTCGCTGGTCTTCGGGCGGCGGCCGGGCGTCCGGGGGAAGCTGCTGGTCGGCGCGGTCGGGCAGCTCGTCGCCTGTGCGGTGATGCTGACGCTCGGCGGGACCAGCCCGCTGTGGACGCTGCTCCTGGTCGCCCTGGTCTTCGGCATCCCGCAGGGGCTCAACAACCTGGCGCTGCAGAACTCCGTGTACGTCCAGGCCGACCCGGAGCGCACCGCCTCCTCGGCCGGACTGCTGCGCACCTTCGCCTACCTCGGCTCGATGGTGGCGTCCTCCGCGACCGCCACCTCCTTCGGACCGCGCGCCGACACCGCCGGAATGCACCACCTCGCCTGGCTGATGCTCGGCGCCGGAGCCCTCTTCGCGCTGCTGACCTGCTGCGACCGTTCGCTCGGCCGCACCACGACGGCGGACGCGCCCACGACGGCGTAGCCACCACGGCCGCCCCACCCACCCGAAAGGCATCGCCATGTCCCGTACCGCACTGCTGCTGATGGATCTTCAGCTGCGCAATCTCGCCCATGCGCCGGACGGCTACCTGCCGCACGCCGTGCGGGCCCTGGAGGCGGCGCGGGCCGCCGGGGTCCCGGTCATCCATGTGGCGCTCCAGCTGCGCGAGGGCCACACCGACGCCCATCCGCGTAACAAGACCTTCGGCGCCCTGCCGTCCGGCCTCTTCACGCCGGGCGACCCCGAGGCGGCGATCCACCCGGACGTCGCCCCCGCCGACGGGGAGATCGTCGTCCACAAGAACCGGGTCAGCGCCTTCGCCGGGAACGACCTGCGGCAGCTGCTGGCCGTCCAGGACCTCACCCATCTCGTGCTGGCCGGGATCGCCACCGGCGGCATCGTCCTGTCCACCGCCCTCCAGGCGGCCGACCTCGACCACCGGGTCACCGTCCTCTCCGACGCCTGCGCCGACCCCGACCCGGAGCTGCACGAGACGCTGCTGCGCTCGGTGCTCGCCCGGCGCGGCGAGGTCACCACCGTCGACGCCTGGGCGCGGAGCCTGGGTGCCTGAGGGCGGGCCGGGAGAGCGCCCGTTGCTACAGTCCCCGGGACGGATCCCGCCCCTGGAAAGGCCCCGAAGCATGGCCGTGGACGCCTTGGACGCAAAGATTCTGGGGTTGCTGCTGGAGGCGCCGCGGACCAGTGTGCGGGAGTACGCCCGGCTGCTGGGCGTGGCCCGCGGGACCGTGCAGGCGCGGCTGGACCGGCTGGAGCGGGACGGCGTGATCACCGCCTACGCGCCGCGCCTCTCCCCCGCCGCGCTGGACCACCCGGTGCTGGCGTTCGTCCACATCGAGGTGGAGCAGGGGCATCTGGAGGAGGTCGCCGACGCGCTGGCGGAGGTGCCGCAGATCATCGAGGCGTTCTCGACGACCGGCGGCGGCGATCTGCTGGCCCGGGTGGTGGCACGGGACGCGGAGCATCTGGAGGACGTCATCCAGCGGCTGATCAGCCAGCCGGGCGTGGTCCGCACCCGCACCGAGGTGGCGCTGCGCGAGCGGGTGCCGCACCGGATGCTGCCGCTGGTCCAGGACGTCGGCGCGGCGGACCGGGGGCGCTGAGCCCGGGTGCCGGGTTCGGGCGGCGAGTCCGGGCGCCGGGTTTGGGTGCGGCCACCGGACGGTGCCGCGGGGCGCGTCCGGCCGGGGCGCCTCCGGGCCCGCGTCTCCCCCGCCGTCCGCGGAAATCCGGTTGCCGCCGCCCGGACCCGGCTGAAGACTTCACGGGATGACCGGCCATGATCCGCGCCGCTCCTCCACCGTCGCCGCGCTCTTCTCCGGCGGACGGCTCACCGCGATTCCCCGGAGGACCGCGCGCCGCGAGCAGTTGCTCACCCACCTCGCCACGACGCTCTTCGAGACGGACCGCTCGTACACCGAACGCGAGGTCAACGAGGCGCTGCTCACCGTGCACGACGACTGCTCGGCGCTGCGCCGCCACCTCGTCACCGGCGGGCTGCTCTCCCGCACCCGGGACGGCAGCAGCTACCGCCGCGTCACCGCCTGACGCGGCTCACTTCCGGGCCCGGCTCGGCTGGACGCGTTTGGGCTCGCCCTTCACCTTGGGGTGCTCGGGCGGGTAGGGCAGATCGCCGAGACCGTGGTCGCGTTCGTCGCGGGCGGCCAGCTCCAGCGCCTCGTCCAGCCGGAACGCCTCGTCGTCCATGGCCGCGTGCAGATCGCCGCGTGCGGCGAACCGGTCCGGCATGGTGGCGAGGTCGAAGTCCTCGGGCACGGCGTCGGGGACCTCCTGCCAGGTCAGCGGCGCGGAGACCGGGGCGCGGGCGGCGGGGCGTACGGAGTAGGCGCTGGCGATGGTGCGGTCGCGGGCGGTCTGGTTGTAGTCGACGAAGATCCTCGCGCCGCGCTCCTCCTTCCACCACGCGGTGGTGATGCGGTCGGGGGCGCGGCGCTCCAGCTCCCGGGCGACGGCGATGGCCGCGCGCCGTACGTGCGTGAAGTCCCACTCGGGGACGATCGGCACGAAGACGTGCATCCCGCGACCGCCGGAGGTCTTGGGCCAGCCGGTCAGGCCCAGCCCGGCGAGGACGTCACGGAGTTCGAGGGCGGCGCGTACCGCGTCGGCGTAGTCGGTGCCGGGCTGCGGGTCGAGGTCGATACGCAGCTCGTCGGGGTGTTCGGTGTCGGCGCGCCGCACCGGCCAGGGGTGGAAGGTGAGGCAGCCGAGGTTGGCCGCCCACAGGACGGCGGCGGGTTCGGTGGGGCAGATCTCGTCGGCGTAGCGGCCGCTGGGGAAGGCGATACGGCCGGTGGGGATCCAGTCCGGGAGGTTCTTCGGGGCGCGTTTCTGGAAGAAGGATTCGCCGGTCACGCCGTCCGGGTGGCGTTGCAGGGTGGTCGGGCGGTCGCGCAGGGCGCGCAGGATGCCGTCGGCGACGGCGAGGTAGTAGCGGGCGACGTCGCCCTTGGTGAAGCCGCGCTCGGGGAAGAAGACCTTGTCCGGGTGGGTGACCCGGACCGTCCGGCCGCCCGCCGTCAGCTCCAGTGCGTCTGCCATGGGGCCACGCTACGGGCGCCGTGGCGGGGCCGCCCGGCGGGCGGTCGGCGGCCCGGCGCCGGAGAATCCGGTGCATGGACCTTCCGGTAATGCCGCCCGTGAAACCGATGCTCGCCAAGAGCGCCGCGACCATCCCGCCGGGCCTCCTCTACGAGGCGAAGTGGGACGGCTTCCGGGCGATCGTCTTCCGCGACGGCGACGAGATCGAGTTGGGCAGCCGCTCCGGCAAGCCGCTGACCCGCTACTTCCCGGAGGTCGTCGAGGCGCTGCGGGCGCAGGTGCCGCGGCGGTGTGTGCTGGACGGGGAGATCGTCGTCGCGCGCGAGGGGCGGCTGGACTTCGACGCGCTGCTGGAGCGGATCCACCCGGCCGACTCCCGGGTGCGCCATCTCGCCGAGGTGACCCCGGCGAGTTTCGTCGCGTTCGACCTGCTGGCGCTCGGCGACGCCTCGCTGCTGTCCGAGCCGCAGCGGGCACGGCGCGGCGCGCTGGTGGCGGCGTTGCGGGACGCGGCGGCGCCGGTCTTCACGGCGCCCGCGACCGAGGACACCGAGCTGGCGCGGGAGTGGTTCGAGCGGTTCGAGGGCGCCGGTCTCGACGGTGTCGTCGCCAAGCCCCCGCAGTCGCCGTACCGGCCCGGCGAGCGGGTGATGACCAAGGTCAAGCACGAGCGGACGGCCGACTGTGTGGTGGCCGGGGTCCGGCACCACAAGAGCGGTCCGGTGGTCGGTTCGCTGCTGCTGGGGCTGTACGACGGCGCCGGGCGGTTGCAGCACGTCGGGGTGTGCGCGTCGTTCCCGATGCGGCGGCGTGAGGAGCTGATGGCGGAGCTGACGCCGCTGCTGATGGAGTCGGTGACGGGGCATCCGTGGGAGGCGTGGACCAGCGAGGAGGCGCAGGCGTCCGGGCGGTTGCCGGGCGGCCCGAGCCGGTGGACCGGCGGCAAGGACCTGTCGTGGCTGCCGCTCCGCCCCGAGCGGGTCCTGGAGGTGGCCTACGACCACATGCAGGGCGACCGTTTCCGGCACACCGCGCAGTTCCGCCGCTGGCGCCCGGACCGCGCACCGGAGAGCTGTACGTACGCGCAGTTGGCGGAGCCGGTGCGGTACGACCTCGGGGAGGTGCTGGGGGAAGCGCCCCGCGCCTGAGTACAGGAACCCCGCTCTGGTCCAGACCTCTTGACGAGAGGTCTGGACCAACTTAGTTTGTTGGCCGCTGCGCAGCCGCACATGCCGCCCGGACCGCACCGCCGGTCCGCCACCGCGAGCCATCGCTCGCACGGACGAGGAGCCCGCCATGTCCGGTCGTCGCACATCACGCCTGCTGGGAGCCGGTCTGGCACTGGCCGTCGCCGCCCCGCTGCTGGTCGCCGCCGCACCCGCCACGCCTTCCGCCGCCACCGGCCCCGCCGCGCCGCGGGCCACCGCCGACTGCGGGGTGAAGTCCAAGCCCGCCGGGAAGGTCGTCCAGGGCTACTGGGAGAACTGGGACGGCGCGGCCAACGGCGTGCACCCGCCGCTCGGCTGGATCCCGATCACCGACTCCCGGATCGCCGCCCACGGCTACAACGTCCTCAACGCCGCCTTCCCCGTGGTCCTCTCGGACGGCACCGCGCAGTGGGAGGACGGGATGGACGCGACGGTGAAGGTGCCGACGCCGGAGGAGATGTGCCAGGCGAAGGCCGACGGCATGACGGTGCTGATGTCGATCGGCGGGGCGACCGCGGGCATCGACCTCAGCTCGCAGGCGGTCGCCGACAAGTTCGTCGACACCGTCGTCCCGATCCTGCAGAAGTACCACTTCGACGGCATCGACATCGACATCGAGACGGGGCTGTCGGGCAGCGGCGACATCAACACGCTCTCGCCCTCGCAGGCCAACCTGATCCGTATCATCGACGGCATCCTCGCCAAGATGCCCGACGGCTTCGGCCTGACCATGGCCCCCGAGACCGCCTACGTCACCGGCGGCAGCGTCACCTACGGCTCGATCTGGGGCGCGTATCTGCCGATCGTGAAGAAGTACGTGGACAACGGTCGGCTGTGGTGGCTGAACATGCAGTACTACAACGGCAGCATGTACGGCTGCTCCGGCGACTCGTACGAGGCGGGCACCGTCGAGGGGTTCACCGCGCAGACCGACTGCCTGGACAAGGGCCTGGTGGTGCAGGGCACGACGATCAAGGTGCCGTACGACAAGCAGGTCCCGGGGCTGCCGGCCCAACCGGGCGCCGGTGGTGGATACATGGCGCCCGGTCAGGTGTCCCAGGCCTGGCAGCACTACAACAACGGCCTCAAGGGGCTGATGACCTGGTCGGTCAACTGGGACGGCTCCAAGGGCTGGACCTTCGGCGACAACGCCAAGTCACTCCAGGGGCGCTGAGCCGGGTCCGGCCGACGGGGCGTCGTTCAGGGGGTCGGCTTCTTGGCCGCCCAGGCGGTCACGTTGAGCTTGTGGTTGTCGACGGTGTCGTCGAGGGATATCACGCTGTGGGAGTTGCTGCCGGTCGGGGAGACCTGAAGGTACTTGGCCTTCGCGGCGTTCGCACCGCTGTGGGTCCACTCGATGTTGGCGTAGGCGGCCTTGCCCGGCTTGAGGGTGACCTTGTGAACACCCGGGTTCTTGGCGTAGTAGGTGTTGCCGTGGTGCACGACGGTGTTGATCGCCGTGTGACCCTTGCCCTCCAGGGCGAGGCCCGGGTAGCCCTGGAAGGTGCAGGTGGTCTTCCCGGTGTTCTTGGCGACCAGGTAGAAGCCCGAGTGCATCATCCCGGCGGAACCGTCGGGCAGGGGCGCCTGGGAGACCTTGAGGGTGCCCGGGGCGCAGGCGGCGGTGGCGGTCGCGCCGGTCGGGGCTGCCGAGGCGACACCCGCACCCGTGACGGCGGCCACGGCGACGGCGGCCGAGGCGAAGGCCGCGATACGCAGACCACGCATGTACATCATCTCCTGTTGTTTCGTGGGTTGTTCCAGGGAGGCGGGCGGGGCGGGTGGTGACATCCGGTGAACCGGCGCCCCGCGCGTCTGCCCTGCAGCGTGAGTCTGCTGGTGCTTTCTAAAGATCGGCTAACACTCCGCTAACGCCGCCGCGTTAACAATCCACGAATCCCAACGCGAAGGGCCCGCCCGTGTCTTGCTGCCACGGGCGGGCCCTCGCTCCGTCCGGTCACCCGCCCCGGACGGCATCCGTTACTTCTTGAAGCCGTAGTCCATCAGCTTCTTGGCGTCCGCCGTGCGGTTGGCGACCGACGAGGACGTCAGGACGGTGCCGACGACGGTCTTGCCCCCACGGGTGGCGGCGAAGACGAGGCAGTACTTGGCCTGCGGACCCGAGCCGGTCTTGACACCGATGGCGCCCGAGTAGCTGCTCAGCAGGTTGTTGGTGTTCTGCCACGACATGTAGCGGTAGCCACCACTCTTGGTGGTGGTCTTCTGCTTCGTCGCCTTGGTCTTCACGACCGTACGGAACGTGGAGTACTTCAGCGCACTACCGGCCAGCTTCGACAGGTCGCGGGGCGTCGAGTAGTTGGCGCCGTTGCTTATGCCGTCGAACGAGTCGAAGTGCGTGTTCTTCATGCCCAGGCTCTTGGCCGTGGCGTTCATCTTGCCGATGAACGACTTCACCCGGGCCGCCCGGGTGGAGCCGCTGCCGAACTTGTCGGCGAGGGCGTACGCCGCGTCACAGCCGGACGGCAGCAGCAGGCCGTACAGCAGTTGGCGGACGGTGACCTTGTCGCCGACGATCAGACGGGCCGAGGAGGCGCTGTTGCGGACGATGTAGTCGCTGTACGCCTTCTGGATCGTGACCTTGGAGTTGAGGTTCAGGCCCTTCTGGGCCAGCACCACCCGGGCAGTCATGATCTTGGTGGTGGAACCGGTGGAGCGGCGGGTGTCGGCGGCCTTGGTGTAGAGCGCCTTGCCCGTCGCGTAGTTCATCACGAAGCCGCCCTTGGCGACGATCGACGGCGCCTTGGGGGCGGCCGCCTGTGCCGGTGCCGCGAACACACCGGCGGACAGGACGGCACCGGCGGTCACGACTGCCGCGCCGGACCGCCGTATACCTTTGATACCAATTTTCAAGGTTTTGTACTCCAAATACCCTTGCAGTGCGGCCACATGGGAGGACCGCTCACTCACAGGACATGCGACGCGACTGTATGGATGCATGTCCTGACGCATTTTTTACCACCCGTGAATTTCCGGAGCATCACGGAAGAGAAACAGAATTCTCCGGCGGGACACCGAAAGAGGACGCCGAAGTCCGTTATGCGGGAAAAGTAACCACCGGCTTGACCACCGCACCGTGGTGGGCCGCGTCGATCGCCTCGTTGATCTTCTCGACCGGGAAGGTGGTGATCAGCCGATCGAACGGAAATCGTCCTTCGCGGTGGAGCGCGATCAGCCGCGGAATGAATTCGTGCGCATCCGCATCGCCCTCGATCACACCGACCAGGGACCGCCCGAACAGCAGGTGGCCCTGGTCGATGGTGAGTTCGTTGTCGACCCCCTGGAAGCCGACGGTGGCGCAGACGCCCGGCGAGGCCAGGCACTCCAGGGCCTGGCGCAGCGTGCCGGGCAGCCCGATGCACTCGACGGAGTGGTTCGCCCCGCCGTCGGTGAGCCGCACGATCTCCGCGGCGGCGTCGGTCGCCGCGGGGTCGAGGGCGTGGGTGGCGCCCAGCTCCAGGGCGAGGGCGCGGCGTTCGGCGCGGGGTTCGACGGCGACGATCGTGGCGCATCCGGCGACCTTCGCCGCCATCACCGCGCAGAGGCCGACGGAACCGGCGCCGAACACCGCGAGGGAGCTGCCGGGCGCCGGATCGAGACTGTTCAGGACCGCGCCCGCGCCGGTCTGCACCCCGCAGCCGAGCGGCGCCAGCACCTCCATCGGGAGGTCGTCGTCGACGCGGACGAGGTTGCGCGGCGAGGTGACGATCTGACCGGAGAAGGACGACTGCCCGAAGAAGTGACCCTGGAGCGGGGCGCCCTGGGAGCTGTAGGCGGTGGTGCCGTCGCCGCGGGCGCCGCTGAAGTTCAGCGCCATCAGCTTGCGGCAGTGGACGTAGAGCCCGGCGTCGCAGCGGGCGCACTCGCCGCAGTAGGCGTAGCTGAGGACGACGCGGTCGCCGACCGCCACGCCCGTGACGTCCGCGCCGACCTCCTCGACCACGCCCGCGCCCTCGTGCCCGAGGACGAACGGCAGCTGGCCCTCCTCGGCGGTGGCCATCACGCCCACATCGGTGTGACAGACGCCGGAGGCGGCGATCCGCACCCGCACCTCGTCCGCCCGGGGCGGCGCCACGTCGATGGTCTCGACGGAGAGCGGCGCACCGGTGGCGCGCAGGACGGCAGCGATGGACTGGGGCATCGAAGGCTCCTCTGATCGGGCAGGCGGGGGCGGCCGGGACCGCGCGCACGGGGTGCGGGGCGGAGGTCGCCGCCCGGGACCGCGGGGAGGGGGTGGTGCGCGGACGCGCACCCGCACGCGGGGGCGGCGTGGACACCGTGCGCCCACCGGCCGTGACCATGAGTAACACACCAACTTCGGGCGGTCCAGGCGGTGTTCGGCCGATGGTCCGCCGCCGGGGCCGATTCCGTACGGCGGCGGCGCTCCGCACGGCGCGGGCGGCCGGTCCGTGCGCCCCCGGCCCGCCCCGCACTCCCCCGCCCACCGGCTCTGTGCGGCGGAGGGGCCACATGCCATGCTGAGGCATCCGCAGGTCAGGGCAGAGGTGGGGAGAGTTCATCAGCGTGAGCGCAGGTATACGGCGGGGCGCGACCGGCGTCTGGGACCGATTCGCGGCATCCGATCCCGGGTTGCTGCGGCTGATGGCGGGGCTGCGTACGGTCGCGGCCATCGCGCTGACCCTGGCGGTGCTGACGGTGCTCGGCACCGACATGACACACACCGTCGCGGGGGCGATGACCGCGATGGTCGCCACCTTCGCCATCAAGGAGAAGCAGGTCCGCGGCCAGGCGGTGACGCTGGCGCTGGGGCTGCCCGTGGCGCTGGCGGCGGTGGCGCTGAGCGCGCTGCTCAACTCCCGCATCGTCGCGGGTGACGCCTTCTTCATCCTGCTGATCTTCGCCGCGGTCTACTGCCGCCGCTTCGGCGACCGCGGCACCGCGCTGGGGCTCATCGGCTTCCAGATCTACTTCGTCTCGCTCTTCGTCGGCTCGTCCGTGGACGGGCTGCCGATGCTCTGTCTGACGCTGGTCCTCGCCTTCGTGTGCAGCGCCGTCGTGCGGTTCGCCCTCGTACCGGAGACGCCGCAGCGGATCCTGCGGCGGCTGCGGGACGCGTTCCGGGCCCGGTTGGCGCAGCTGGTGGCGAGTCAGCTGGAGCTGCTGGACGCCGGTCCCGAGGAGCTGGACGGGGTCGTCGCCGATCTGCGTGAGCGCACCGCCCGGCTGCACGAGGCCGCCCTGATGATCCAGGACCGGCTGGAGGAGGGCACCCGGGACACCGCGACCGCGGCGCTGCTGGAGCGGCGCATCGCGGACGCCGAGATCGCCACCGAGCGGCTGGGGGTGCTGCTGCTCAACGCGCGCAGCGCGGAGCGTGCCAACACGCTGACGCTGCATCTGCCGGATGCGACGGTGGCGACGTCGGGCCCAAACCTCATCGCCGCGGACGACAAGGTCACCGCCACCCTCCGCCGCGATCTGCACGCCCTGCACCACCTCGTCTCCCACCCGGCCACCGCCGACCGGGGCACCGCCGTCGCCCATGTCCGCAACCGGCTGCTGGGCTACCGCGACGAGGAGAAGCTGCCGCGCGCCTCCACCGCGGTCCAGGACGTCTTCCGCGGTCTCGGTGAGGTCGCCCGCGCGGTGCTGGGTCTGCGGCTGGCGCTCGACGGGCCGCAGGACGAGTCGAACGACTCCCCCGCGACGACCCGCTCCCGTGAGGAGTTCGACGCGGAGGACGTGGCGCTCGCCGGTGGTGAGGAGGAGCCGGAGGAGGACCGTAAGGGTCTTCAGCGGCCCACCACCCGCGCCGCGTGCCAGGTGGCGGTCGGCTCGGTGCTGGCGATGGTCGGCGGTGAGTTCCTCTCCTCGCAGCGCTGGTACTGGGCGGTCCTCACCTGCTGGGTGGTCTTCCTCAACACCGCCTCCACCGGCGAGATCCTGGTGAAGGGCTACCGCCGGGTGGTCGGCACGGTCCTCGGGGTGATCGCCGGTGTGGCGCTGGCCGGTCTGGTCGGCGGCCACACCTGGATCGCGTTCGCGCTGGTCCTGCTCTTCATCTTCGCGATGTTCTTCACCGCTCCGCTGTCGTACGCGCTGATGTCGTTCTTCGTCACGGCGATGCTGGGGATGCTCTACACCCTGCTGCACACCTACAGCCTCGATGTGCTGGTGCTGCGGATCGAGGAGACGGCGCTGGGGGCGGTCTGCGGGATCATCGCCGCGATGGTGGTGCTGCCGGTGCACACCGACAGCCGTACCGACGAGCTGCTGGGCACCGTCCTGGACCGGCTCGGCGACGTGGTCTCCGCGGCGGTGGAGCAGCTCTGCGGCGGCCCCGCCTCGGACCTGCTGGGCCGGGCGCGGGACCTGGACACCGCGCTGGACGATCTGCGGGCGTCCACCAAGCCGCTGACGCATCCGATCACCCCGCTGCGCGGGCGGCGCCGTACTGCGCGCTATCTGGTGGCGCTGCTGGAGACCTCCGCGTTCCACGCCCGGTCGCTGGCGGCCACCGCGGAGTTGGTGCCGGACAGCCGGAACGTCGCCGCCGACCCGCGGCTGGGGCGCGCCGGACAGCGGATCGCCCGGAACATCGAGGTGGTCGCCGCCCATGTCCGTGACGAGCCGACCGGTGCGAAGGTCGGCGCCGGGGCCAGCATCGCCGCGATCCTGAAGGAGGAGGGAAGCCGCACCCCGCCGACCGGTTCGGTCGCCTCCCGCGTGCTGCGCCACCTCCAGCGCGTCGACGAGGGTGTGGTCGGTCTCGCCCGTCCCCTGGGCGTGCCGGTGGACGACGGGACGGAGCAGCAGGCGGTCGGCCTGCGGGAGTGAGCCGCGGAGAGAAAGAGGAAGCGGGGCGGGTCCGTCGGGCCCGCCCCGCTTGCCTTTCCGCGTACGGCTACGAGCGGCGGCGGGGCGCCCCGCGGCGGGTGCTCTTCGCGCCGCCGGAGCGGGCCGGACGGCCCTTGGCGGCGCCGCGGCCCCGGCCGGCGGTACCGGTCTTCTTCGCGGTGCCCTCCTGGCCCTTGCCGCCGTCCTTGCGGCGGCCGGTGGCCGGGCCGTCCTCGGTGGCGCGGGCGGTGGGGCGGCCGCGGGTGCTGTTGACGGTGCGGCCGCGGACGATGCCGATCATGTCCTCGACCAGGTCGGACGGCTCGTCCTTGGGCCAGGAGAGTCCGACGCGGGAGACCGGGGCGTCGGTCAGCGGCCGGTAGGTGAGGTCGCGGCGGTGGTGGAGGCGGGCCAGCGACTGCGGGACGGCGAGCAGCCCGATCCCGGCGGCGACCAGCTCGATCGCGTCCGCGGTGGTCGCCGGGCGGGTGAACGCCTCCTCGCCGGGGAGCGTCTCCCAGCCGAGGGTGTCGTCGAGGGGGTGCAGCACGGTCTCCTCGGCGAGATCGGCCGTGGTGACCTCGTCGGCGGCGGTGAGCAGATGGTCCTTGGGGACCACGACGACGGTCGTCTCGGTGTAGAGCGGGATGGCGTGCAGGTCGTCGCCGTCGACGGGCAGCCGGACGAAGCCCGCCTCCGCCTCACGGGCGCGCAGCGTCGCGTGCGCGTCGGCGGCGGGCACCGGTACGAGGGTGAGGGGGACGTCCGGCAGCCGTTCCTGCCAGATCCGCACCCATTTACCGGGGATCACGCCGGGGACGTACACGAGGCGGAACGACGGGGATACTTCCGAGCCTGTCACGCGGCAAGGGTATCCGGTCGTGGTCGGCGGCCGTCCCGGCGCTCGATACCCTTGACCTCATGAAGTCCCAGCAGACCACCCAGACCATGAAGCCCGCGACGGCGGCCAAGAAGCTGGGCGTGTACCTCGAGGCCACGCCCGCCGCATTCCAGGAGGGCGTCGTCTCCCGCGCGGAGCTGAACGCGCTGCAGGCCGAGCCGCCGCAGTGGCTGGCGGACCTGCGCCGCAACGGCCCGCACCCGCGTCCGGTGGTGGCGGCCAAGCTCGGCGTCTCCATCGCGGGCCTGGCCCGGGGCGGCGTCACCGAGGCGCTGACCACCGAGCAGATCGACGCGCTGAAGCAGGAGCAGCCGGAGTGGCTGGTGCGGGAGCGCGCCACCCAGGCGGAGGTGCGCAAGGAGGCCGTGCGCATCAAGGAGAAGCAGGTGGCGGACCGTGCGAAGAAGGAAGCGAAGGACGCGCAGTCCTGAGCCCCGCCGCGTCGCCGGGCTCCCCGCCCGGCGACGCGACCGCTGCGCTCAGGCCGGTCGCTGCCAGCGGATGCGGGTGGCGCACACCGCGACCACCAGCGCCGAGGCGGCGACGGCCGACATCCCCCAGACCAGTCCGGCGGCGCCCGCCAGGAAGCCGATGAGCGGCGGTCCGGCCAGCAGTCCGGTGGTGCCCATGGCGGCCACGAGGGTGAGGGCGTCCGAGCCCTGCCGGGCCGCGGCGACGTAGACGCACGGGGTGACCGCGGCGACGCCCAGGCCGACGCAGGCGAAGCCGAGCAGCGCCGGGAGGACGCCGCCGCTCAGCAGGGCGAGGGCGAGCCCGACGCCCGCGACGGTGGAGCCGACGCGGACGACCCGGCCGTCGCCGAAGCGGCTGCGCCAGCCGTCGGCGAAGAGCCGCGCCACCACCATCATTCCGGAGACGACGGCGATGCCCAGCGGGGCGATCTCCGCGGCGGCGTGCGTCACGTCCGTCATGTAGAGCGCGGACCAGTCGTTCATGGCGCCCTCGGTGATGGTGCCGAAGACCATCGCGCAGCACATCCACAGCGTCATCGCGGTCGGCAGCCGCCGACCGCCGCGTACCCGCTCCGCCTTCGGCTCCGCCGTGGGCGCCGCGTCCTCCCGCAGCAGCCGTGGCGCCGCGAACGCGACCAGGGCGAGCAGCAGGACGGCGGCGACGGTGAAGTGCGCGGCCACCGACGGGGTGAGCGCGTGGGTGGCGGAGGCCAGCAGCGCCGCGCAGAGGGAGCCGCCGCTGAAGACGGCGTGCAGCCGGGCCATGGCGGTGCGCTCGTGCGCGGCCTCCAGCGCCGCTCCCTGCGCGTTCATCGCGACGTTCAGACAGCCCACCAGGACGCCGTCCACACACATCACCGCCAGGGCCGCCGGGTAGTTCGGCGCGGCGGCCAGGGCGAGCAGCGCCGCCGCCAGGCCGAGGGCGGCCAGCGGTGCCAGGCGGTGTGAGCCCAGCCGCCGCATCAAGACCGCGACCAGCGGGAACGACACCGCGGCGCCCACTCCGGCGGCCATCAGCAGCAGCCCGACCTCGGCGGCGTTCAGCCCGAGGTCGTGCTTGAGCTGCGGCAGCCGCGCGGTCCAGGTGGCGTATTGGAAGCCGAGGCAGCAGAAGAGCGCGGCGATGGCGCACAGGGCGCGGCGGAACGGGTCGTCGAGTCGGAACACGCGATCAGCTCACTTCGTGGGGCGCGGCGGGGCGGTGGCGGGCGGGGCGCCGCACTCCGGGGTGGCCGGCGGGCGGGGGCAGGGGGCGGACCATGCAGACGGCGTCCGGCCCGTAGTCGGGGCCGGGGGCGGCGGCCCGGGGGTCGGTGGTGAAGCCGCGGGCCGCCCAGAAGGGGTGGCTGCCGCCGACCGCGATCAGGGAGATCTGCGTGTAGCCGCGGGCGGTGGCGGCGGCCGTGAGGCGGTGCAGCAGCAGACGGGCCAGACCGCGACCGCGCTGCGGCGGGGCGACGACCAGGTCGTGGAGGTGGAGGTTGCGGGAGGCGAAGGGGCGTTGTTCGGCGCGGGTGAGGTGCGGGTGGGTGTGGGGCGGGTAGGGCAGGGCCAGCAGATAGCCGTCGAGCCGGTCGCCGCGGACGGCGACGAAGCAGGTCGCCGGGGAGGCGTCGGCGCGGGAGCGGAGCGCGGCGCGGTCCTCGGAGAGGCCGAGCGGGGTGTAGGTGGCCGCCTCCAGGGCGGTCAGGGCGTCCCAGTCGCCGTCGGCGAGATGCCGTATCCGCAGGTCAGGACTCATCTGCCGGATGCCTTTCGGGGGCGGCGCCGTCGGTGACGCAGTGGTACGGGAGCGGGGCGAAGCCGTTGAACTCGCGGGTCATGTAGCTGAGCGCGTAGGCGCCGCTGGAGAGGATCCAGACGGGGTCGCCGGAGGCGGCGTCCGCGGGGACGGGTACGAGGTGGTCGGGCGAGAAGGCGTCGTCGCTGTCGCAGGTGGGCCCGGCGACGACGGCGGGCACGGTGGGGCCGTCCGGTCGGGTGGGGAAGACCAGGCGGTACTGGACGGCGTCCATCTCGTAGAGCCCGTTGAACTTGCCGCAGCTGAGGTAGAGCCAGTGGCGGGGGGTGCCGTCGGGGGCGCGGCGGGTGGCGAGGCGGCTGACGTGGGCGCGGATGGCGCCGTGGTCGGCGACGAGGTGGCGGCCCGGTTCAATGCGGAAGTCCAGCGGGTGTCCCGCCTCGTCGGCCAGCCGCCGCATGCCCTCGCGGAGCACCGCGAAGATCTTGTCGAGCGGGGGGTCGAGGTCGTGGCCGTGCCGGTCGCGGTAGCCGAGGGCGGGCAGTCCGCCGCCGAGGTTGAGGTGGTCGAGGGTGATGCCGCGCCCGCGCAGGGCGGCGAGGACGTCGCCGAGCCGGTCGAGCGCGGTGTGCCAGGCGTCGGCGGTCATCTGCTGCGAGCCGACGTGGACGGAGAGTCCGGCGGGGGTCAGTCCGGCGTCCCTGGCGGTCTCCAGGATGCGTACGGCGTCCTCGGCGGAGCAGCCGTTCTTGCCGGTCAGGCCCCACAGGGCGCCGTCGCCGTCGGTGGTCAGACGGCAGAAGACGCGGGCGCCGGGGGCGTGTGCGGCGAGGGCGGCGACGTCCTCGGTGCTGTCGGTGGCGTAGTCGGTGATGCCCAGCCGGTGGGCGTCGGCGATGTCCCGGTCGGACTTGACGGTGTTGCCGTAGTGGATGCGGGTGGGCGGTACCCCGGCGGCGAGGGCCTGGGCGATCTCGCGGGGTCCGGCCGCGTCGACACCGGCACCGCGCCGGGCGAGGTGGGCCAGGACCTCGTCGGCGGGGCACGCCTTCATGGCGAACCGGACGTGGACGCCGGGGAGTTCGCGCCGGAGTGTGTCGTAGCGCTCCGCGATGCCGGTGAGGTCGAGGAGGAGGCGGTCGTCGTCGGCGGCGGCGAGGGCGGTGCGCAGCCGGGCGCCGGGGCCGGTCATCGGCGTCCCCGGTCGGGGTGGCTGCCGCCGGGGGGCGGGCCGGTGGCCGCGCTCGCCGCCACGAGGCCCGGCCATGCCTCGGTGAGCAGGGCGAAGTCCTCCATGTCGCGGCGGGCTTCGTCGAGCAGGCGGGCGCGGTGGGTGGCGAGGTGGTCGGCGAAGTCCGCGTACCGGCCGCCGAGGCGGCGGTAGGAGCGGTCGAGGACGGTGAGGCGCCGCAGGTTCTCCGCCGGGTCGAGGTGGGCGCTCTCCCGGGTGAAGAGGGCGATGTCCTCGGTGCGTACCCGGTCGTCCGCGTCGAGGAGGGCGGGTCCGGCGTGGGCCATCCGGTCGTAGACGTGGTGGAGGTATTGCATGGAGAGGAGGAATTTCACGAACCGCAGCTGATACGCCAGGAATCCGGCGTCGGTGCGGCGTTCCCCGGTGTAGTAGTTGACGATATGGCGGTTGTGCAGCACACCGGGGAGGGTGGCGCTGCGGGCGAGATGGAAGAGGAAATAGTCGCTGCCGATGGTGTCGGTGGCCGGGGGCAGCGGCACGTCTTCCTGAATGCGGTGGAATCCGATGTTGCACATGTCGACATGCATGGGGTCGACGAGGGCGAGTGTCGAGCGGTCGCCGGTGAACGGGTCGGTTCCGGCGCCGAGAAAGGAGACGTCCGCCAATTCCCTTTTCTCGTCCGCGGACCAGTTCTCGGGGGCCCACAGTCCGACGATGTCCCGGTAGATTTCGGGGTCGGTGGCGCGTATCTCGCCGATGTCGACGGAGAGTTCGCCGACGAAGGAGGCACCGGCCATGACGACGGCTTTACCGGCGTGGTGGTCGTCCAGGGAATTCTCGGTGACGGCGGCGGCCACGTCGCGGGCGGGTCTGCCGAGGGCGAGCAGTTCGTGGTGGATCGGGTACACCGGTTCGCCGTGGTGGAGCTGGTAGCGGCTGTCGGAGTCGCGCCGGTGGACGGAGCGGCAGCCGAGGGCGGCGGCGAGGAGGAAGGCGCGGTTGGTGCAGGCGCCGTAGGAGAGCCGGTCCGGGAGCATCAGGTCGAGCATCAGCTCGGGTTTGGGCAGCTCGGCGCGGTCGATGACGCGGCGCAGGAAGGCGCGTTGGGCGGCTTCGTCGAGGTGGTGGACGGTGATGTGTTCCCCGGCGGCGGCGTGTGCCGCGCGGGCGTGGCGGGCGCGGTCCGGGGCGTCGGCGGAGTCGAGGATCAGCAGATCGACCTCGACGCCGAAGTGTGCGGCGGCGTAGGCCGCCTCCTCGCCGAGGGCGGTGAGGGTGGCGGTGCATTCCCGGTTGGTGGGAAGGGTCAGACAGATGCGGTCCATGCCCCGTCTCCGGTCGGCTGTGCGGTGGGATTTCCGTTCCAGGATTCGAGGCCCAGCAGTGCGGCGCCGAGCGGATTGAGCGTGGCCCGGCCGTAGCGGAGCGATTCATGGCGTACGGCGTCGCCGAGCAGCGTCGCATTCCATTCCGGGGTCCGCAGATGGCGCCAGGAATCGATACGGGAGCGGCGCAACTCCTCGTGGGATTCGAGGGCGGGCATCATCGAGAGGTACTGCACGGCGCGGACGCCGTCGGCGGAGGTGTTGGGGGCGACGCCGTGGGCGAGTGCGCCGTTCCAGATCAGCAGGTCCCCGGCGTGCAATTCGGGGCGGACGACGGGAATTTCGGCCCGGTCGATCTGCGGCCGGATCGGGTCGCGGCCCGGTGGCTGGAGGGCTTTCCAGCGGTCGAAGTCGCGGAAGAGTTCCGGGGCGCACTGGAATCCGCCGGAGGCGGGGTCGGTGTCGTTGAGGGCGATGATTCCCTGGACCCGCTGGGGCAGGACGCCGAGGGAGGTGTCGATGTCCCAGTGGAGTCTGATGTCGAAGCCGCGGTCGGTGCCGGGGATCAGCGCGCGGTCGCGGTTTTTGACGTTGGGCGGGTTGAGGTTGAGGCGGTCCAGCGTCACCCACAGTTCCTCGGCGTCCCAGACGTCGACGAACGCGTCGTAGACCCGCTGCGTCTGGCGGCTGTCCCAGAGCAGTTGGTGGTGGTACGCCTCGACGAAGCCGTAGATGTGCAGTTCGCGGTCGAGGTCCGAGCGGTAGGGGCGGTCCTCGTACCAGGTGTCGGGCCGGGTGGGGTCGAGGCCCTGGAACTCCCAGGCGAAGTCGAGGAGGCGGGTCGCCGACGCGGCGGGGATCGCTTCCTCGACGACGACGTAGCCGTAGGTCTGCCAGTGGGCGAAGTCCGCGTCGGACAGCACCCGTAGCGGGCGGGTCTTGGTGAGGTCGCGCAGCGGGGTGCGGGCGAGGTAGGTGTCGGCGTCCTCGCTGAAGTACGGGACGTCGCTGGCTGCGCGGTACAGGTGGCCGGGGGCCGGCATGTGTGCACTCCAAAGCTCGAAGGTCCGGTGGCCGGGGCCGTTTCCCGGGGTCGCCGCGGCGTGCCCGGTGGGGCGGGCGGCGAGCGCGGGAGGTCCCGGACGGGCGCGTCGGTGGCGGTGGGGGGCCGCGCGGGGCGCGGCGGCACGGACGGCCGTCGGTCGGGAGGGATGCGCGTGCGGGAGGAGTCGGTGCGGGGTGGTGAGGGATTGCGGTGGTCGGTTCCGAAGGGGGCGCCGCCCGTCGCCGGAGGACGGTGGGGTCGCCGAAGGCGTTGCCGGTGCGGGGCGCCGCGCGGCGCTCCGAGCCGGGAGGAGGGCGGGCCTCCCGGGCAGCGGCGGCGGTGTGCCGCACTGCCCGGGGCGAGTCACACCCGCCCCTTGCTTCACTCGCGTCCCACCAAACTGGACTAGACCACGGCAGCATGTCAACACTTGCCCGGTATTCGACGTGGCGTCAACGAAGGGCGAGTGAACGGCAGTTGAGACCTCGCCCCGAAGGGGCGCCGGGTCCCGCCGGGATGCGGGGGCGGATGCGGGGCGGCAAGGCGGTAGCCACCGGATACGGCAGCGGGCATCCTTGACATCGGCAATTGGTACAGGCCAATATCCATTGGCCTGTACCAATGAACACCGTGGCGAAGTGTCGGCACTACCCGGAAGGCCGGTCGATGTCCTCCAACCTGCACAGCAAGGAGCTGCGGCGGCTCGCCCTCTCCGTCCTCCAGCCCGGGTTCACCGGCACCGTGGCGCCCCCGTGGATCCTGCGCGCCATCGGCGAGGGGCTCTCCTCCGTGGTGCTGTTCACCCGGAACATCAGCAGCGCGGAACAGGTGGCGCAGCTCGCGGCGCAACTACGCGCGGAGAATCCCGAGTTGATCATCGCCATCGACGAGGAGGCCGGAGACGTCACCCGCCTGGAGGCGGCGACCGGCGCCACCCGGCCGGGCAACTTCGCGCTCGGCGCCGTCGACGACACCGAGCTGACCGAGGCCGTCGCCCGGGACCTGGGCCGTCAGCTGCACGCCGCCGGGGTGAGCCTGGACTACGCGCCCAGCGTCGACGTCAACTCCAACCCGGACAACCCGATCATCGGCGTCCGGTCGTTCGGCGTGGACGCCAAGGTGGTCTCCCGGCACGCCTCCTCCTGGGTGCGCGGGCTCCAGTCCGCCGGGGTCGCCGCGTGCGCCAAGCACTTCCCCGGCCACGGCGACGTCGCCATCGACTCCCACCACGGGCTGCCCAGCTACGACGCCACCGCCGAGGAGATCGCGGCGCAGGCGCTGCCGCCGTTCCGCGCCGCCCTGGACGCGGGCGTCCGCGCGATCATGAGCGCCCACCTCCTGGTCCCCGCCTACGACCCCGAGGTGCCCGCCACCCTCAGCCGCCGCATCCTCGTCGACCTGCTCCGCGGCGAGCTGGGCTTCGACGGGCTGATCGTCACCGACGCCATCGAGATGGGCGCGGTCACCGGGCTCTACGGGATCGACGGCGCCGCGGTACGGGCCGTCGCCGCGGGCGCCGACGCGCTCTGCGTGGGCGGCGAGAACGCCGGGGAGGACACCGCGGAGTTGCTGGTCGGCGCGTTGGTCGCGGCCGCCTCCTCGGGCAAGCTGCCGGAGGAGCGGCTGGCCGAGGCGGCCGACCGGGTCGGCGAGTTCGCCCGCTGGTCGGCCGGGCTGCGCCGCTCGGTGCCCGCCGACCCGGTCAGCCGCGACATCGGCTACGTCGCCGCGCGGCGCGCCCTGCGGATCAGCGGCGCGGGCGACGGGGTGCTGCCGCTGGCCGCACCGGCGCACGTGGTCGAACTGGTGCCGTCCACCAACCTCGCGATCGGCAACGAGACGCCCTGGGGCGTCGGCGCGCCGCTGCGCGAGCGGCTGCCCGGCACCACCTCCGTACGGATCCCCCGGCAGGAGCTGACCGACCGTCCGGGCGTGCTGGAGGAGCGGGCGCTGGCCCCGGCCACCGGACGCCCGCTGGTCGTGGTGGTGCGGGACGCCGCCCGGCACGGCTGGATGGCCGAGGCGCTCGCCACGCTGGTCGCGGCGCGGCCGGACGCGGTCGTGGTGGAGATGGGGCTGCCCGGGCCGTCGGTGCCCGGGGCGGTCCGGCTCTTCACGCACGGGGCGACGGCCGCCTCCGGCGTCGCCGCGGCGGAGGTCCTGGCCGGTCCCCGCTGACCCGGTGTCCGGCCCGAACGCGGCCGGACCCGGACCCGAACCGCGGGACGCGACCTGGCCGGGCGCGCTCCGGCGGGGTGCGGGGCGGCGGGTCGCCTGCCGCCCCGCACCGCACGGCGCGCCCCCTCAGCCGACCGGGGCGGACGCCGGGCGCGGCGCCCGCGCGCGGGGGACGACGACCGGCGCCCCGTCGCCCGGGGCCCGCAGGATGTCGGCGTCCAGCCCGTAGACCTCCTTGACCAGCGCCGCGTCGACGACCTCGTCCGGGGCGCCCTGGGCGACGACGCGGCCGTCCTTCATGGCGACGACGGTGTCGGCGTAGCGGGCGGCGGCGGCCAGGTCGTGCAGGACCATCACGACGGTGCGACCGGCCGCGGCCACCTCGCGGACCAGGGTGAGGACCTCGACGGCGTGTCCGAGGTCGAGGGCGCTGGTGGGCTCGTCGAGCAGGACGACCGGGGTGTGCTGGGCGAGGACCATCGCCAGCCAGCAGCGCTGCCGCTGGCCGCCGGAGAGCCGGTCGAGGCGTTCGGCGGCGAGTTCCGTGGTGCCGGTGGCGTCCAGCGCCTCCCGGACGGCCGTCTCGTCCTCCCGTGACCACTGACGCAGCAGCCCCTGGTGGGGGTGGCGGCCGTAGCGGACGAGTCCGGCGACGGTGACCGCCTCGGGGGCGCGGGGCGACTGCGGGAGCAGGGCGACGCGGTGGGCGGCGCGGCGGCGGCCGAGGGCCCAGATGTCGGCGCCGTCGGCGTGCACGGTGCCGGAGTCCGGGGTGTGCAGCCGGGCGGCGGCGCGCAACAGCGTGGACTTGCCGCAGCCGTTGGGGCCCACGATCGCGGCGACCCGCCCGGCGGGCACGGTGAGCGAGACGTCCCGGACGACGGGGCGGCCGGGGTAGCCCGCGTGCAGTTCGCGTATCTCCAAACCGGGGGTGGGGGTCGGCTGATCGGTCATGACCGGTCCTTTCGGGCGGGGCGGTCCGCGCGGAAGAGGACCCAGAGCAGGAAGGGGCCGCCGAGCACGCTGGTGACGACGCCGACGGGCAGTTCGACGGGGGCGATGACGCGGCCGAGCGCGTCGGCGGCCACCACGAGGGCGGCGCCGGTCAGCGCCGAGCAGACCACCGGGACGCGGGTGGGTCCGGCCATCCGCTGGGCGAGGACGGGTGCGGCGAGGCCGACGAAGGCGATGGGCCCGCCGACGCCGACCGCGACCCCGGCCAGCGCCACGGCGAGCGCCAGGGCGGCGGCCCGTACCCGGCGCAGTTCGACGCCGAGGGCGGCGGCCATGTCGTCGTCGAAGCGGAGGAGTTGCAGCCGGTGCCCGGAGGCGAGGGCGAGCGGGACGAGGACGGCGAGGGCGATCAGCAGCGGGGTCCCGGCGCTCCAGTCCCGGCCGCTGAGGCTGCCGACGGCCCAGAGGAAGACGCCGCCCGCGGTGTTGTCGTTCTCCCGGGACATCAGCAGGTCGCTGACGGCGCCGATGGTGGTGGAGACGCCGATGCCGACGACGAGTACGCGGTATCCGGCGGTGCCCGCGCCGCCCGCGCAGAGCACGACGAGCGCCGCGGCGGCGACGGCGCCGACCGGGCCCAGCCACCAGTCGCCGACCATGCCGGTGGCCGATCCGGCCGCGGCGGCGACGACCGCGGCGGTGGCGCCCTCGTTGACGCCGATCAGGTCGGGGGTGGCGAGGCGGTTCCCGGCGAGGGTCTGGGTGAGGCAGCCGGAGATGCCGAGCGCGGCGCCGACCATGAGGCCCACCAGGACGCGCGGCAGCCGGAAGTCCCGGACGACCATGACCGTCCCGGCGTCGCCGGTGCCCAGCAGTCCGCCGAGCGTCTGCGACAGGCTCATCCCCGTCGAACTCGCCGTCACGGAGAGCGCGACGAGCACGGCGAGCAGCGGGACGAGGAGCGCCGCGGCCAGCGCGCCGCGGCGCGGGAAGAGCCAGGAGAGGGTGCCGGTGCGCAGGACGGTGGTGTCCGGCAGCTCGATCCCGGGGCGCGGGGTCCGGGTGGGGTGCGGGGCGCTCATGCGGACGCCCCGGCGGTGGAGAGGCGGGCGGAGCGGGCGATCCAGACGAGCAGCGGTCCGCCGACGAAGGCGAGCAGCACGCTGACCGGCGTCTCCCAGGGGCGGATGATCACGCGGGCCAGGATGTCGGCGAGCAGCATCACGGCGGCGGCGACCAGCGCGGAGAGGGCGAGTTGGGCGGTGAGGCGGGGCCCGGCGACGGCACGGGCGACGTACGGCGCGAGCAGCCCGAGGAAGGCGATCGGTCCGGCGACGGCGACCGCGCAGCCGACGAGGAGGGAGACGGCGGCGGCCACCGCGAGGCGGATACGGCCCGGGTGGTGGCCGAGCGAGCGGGCGCTGTCGTCGCCGAGGCCGAGCGCCGACAGCGGGCGGGCGCAGCCGAACGCGACGAGCAGCCCGACGGCCGCCGGGGCGGTCAGCGGCAGCAGATCGGCGGTCTCGACCCCGGCGAGCGAGCCGATCGTCCAGTAGCGGTAGGTGTCGAACGTCGACTGGGTGCCGAGCAGGACGTACGAGGTCAGGCCGTGGAAGGTGGCGCCGATGGCAGTGCCGGTGAGGACCAGGCGCAGCGGGGATCCGGCGGTGCGGCCGGACGCGGCGAGCAGCAGGACCACGGCACTGGCGGCCAGCCCCCCGGCGAGGGCCCAGCCCATCAGGGCGGTGGGCGAGGTGGCGCCGAAGAAGGTGAGGCCGAGGACGACGGCGAAGGCGGCGCCGGAGTTGACGCCGAGCAGTCCGGTTTCGGCCAGTGGGTTGCGCGTCGCGGCCTGGAGGAGGCAGCCGGAGACGCCGAGGCAGACGCCGACGAAGAGGGCGGCGAGGGTCCGCGGCAGCCGTACGTCCAGCACCGCCAGGCGCAGTTGGGCGTCGGCGCGGGCGGCCGGGTCGCCGGTGAGGAAGTGCCAGGCGTCGGCGGCGGAGCTGTGGCCGGTGCCGATGACCAGGGAGAACACGACCAGGACCGGCAGGACGACGGTCAGCGCGAGCGCGGCCCGGCGGAGGGGGCGGTGGCCCGGCGTGAGGGGGTCGCCGGGGCGGTTCCCGGTGCCCTCGGGCCGCCCCTCTTGCACAATCAACATGAGGTTAGCCTAACCTAAATCGATCGCTCCGGGTTTTCTGCGGAGCGCTCCGCAGCCTGCCCGAAAGCGGACGAACTCGGCGTACCCGTACGCCGCCTACCGCTCGGACACGTACCTTTTCCGCCACCGACACACCCCAACGGAGAACCCAGGCCATGGCGTCCACCCCCGCCCTCAGACCCTTCCGCACCACCGCCGCCGTCGCGACGCTCGCCGCCTGCGCGCTCACGCTGACCGCCTGCGGCTCCTCGGACACGGCGTCCGGCGCCAAGGACACCAGCAAGGTGACCGATGCGACCGGCACCGCCGTCGACGTGCCCGCGAAGCCGCAGCGCGTGGTGGCGCTCAGCGAGATGGATCTGGACTCCGCGCTCACCCTCGGCGTCGAGCCGGTCGGCCTCACCGCGGGCCGCGGCCAGAAGGGCGCCCCCGCCTACCTCGCCGACAAGGCCAAGGGGATACCCGTCGTCGGCGCCGTGACCGGGCCCGACATCGAGAAGGTCGTCCAGGCGAAGCCGGACGTCATCCTCGCCGGTCAACTCGCCGACAAGCAGGTGCTCAAGCAGCTGCGCACCATCGCCCCGACCGTCGTGACCATCGGCGCCGACAAGAGCTGGCGCAAGTCCCTGGAGCTGACCGGCAAGGCCCTGGGCCGGACCAACCAGGCGGAGAAGTTCCTCGACGACTACGACGGCAGGGCCGCCGCCCTCAAGAAGGACCTCGGCAAACGCGCCGGTGCCTCCGTCTCCGTCGCCCGCTACTCCGCCAAGGGCACCGCCGTCATGCAGCAGGGCGTCTTCATCGGCGACGTCCTGAACGACCTCGGCTTCAAGCGGCCGGGCATCCAGGCGCAGCCGGGCAAGGGCCACTCCACGCCGCTCAGCGAGGAGAACCTCAAGGAGATCGACGCCGACTGGCTGTTCATCGGCACCCTCGACCCGGGCAGCTCGGAGTCCTCGCTGCTCAAGGAGTTGACCGGGAAGCCCGCCTACCGCCAGCTGAACGCGGTCCGCGACCACCACGCCACCGTCATCGACGGCTCCAAGTGGACCAGCCTGGGCGGTCCGCAGGCCGCCGTCTCCGTCCTCGACGACATCCGCAAGGCGATGGTGAAGTGACCACCGCACCCGAACTCGACGGCCGCCTCGCCCTCGTGACGGGCGCCGGGCGCGGCATCGGCGCCGCCGTCGCGGTGGCCCTCGCCGCCCGCGGCGCCCGGGTCGTCGCCACCGACCTGACCCCCGGCGAACTCCCCGCGGAGGCCCGGCCGTACGCGGACCGGATCACCGCCCGCGCGCTGGACGTCACCGACGCCGCCGCCGTGGACGCGCTCGTCGCGGAGGTCGAGGAGACCGTCGGCCCGCTCGACATCGCCGTCAACGTCGCGGGCGTGCTGCGCGGCGCGCCGGTCACCGAGCTGTCCGACGCGGACTGGGCGGCGACGTTCGCCGTCAACACCGACGGTGTGATGCACGTCTCCCGGGCCGCCGCCCGCCGGATGACCGTCCGCGGTCGCGGCAGCATCGTCACCGTCGCCTCCAACGCGGCGGGCATCCCGCGCGCCGGGATGGCCGCGTACGCCGCCTCCAAGGCCGCCGCGGTGATGTTCACCAAGTGCCTGGGCCTTGAGGTCGCCGCGCACGGTGTGCGCTGCAACACCGTCTCCCCCGGCTCGACCCTCACCGACATGCAGCGCGCCATGTGGACCGCGTCCGGCCAGGACGAGGAGACCGCCGCCCGCCACATCGTCGAGGGCGACCTCGCCGCGCACCGCACCGGCATCCCCCTCGGCCGGATCGCCGACCCGTCCGACATCGCCGAGGCCGTCGCCTTCCTGGTGTCCGACCGCGCCCGCCACATCACGCTGCACGACCTGTACGTCGACGGCGGCGCCACGCTCCGCGCCTGACCGGCCGGGCCGGGGCCGCCGCCCCGGCCCGCGCCCGCGCCCCCCCCGCTCCCCCCTTCCTGGAGACCGCCATGCCCGCTTCCCTGAGCGAACCCCGCACCGCGCCCGTGGTCACCCCGGGCGAGGCCACCGCCCTGCTCGACGCCTACCGCGCCGGAACGGACCGCTTCCTCGGCACCCCCCGCCACACCCTGCTGGGGCGCGGCACCCTCGCCGACGTCCCGCACGATTCCAGACCCGTGTATCTGCGGGTCCGCGAGACGCTGCGGGAGCGGCGTGCCGCGGGCACCCCGGCGCCGGTCGTGGTCGGCGCGCTGCCGTTCGCCCCGGACGGCCCGGCCGCGCTGGCCGTGCCCGCCTCGGTGGCCTGGGCGCCGCCGCTGCGCAAGGACCCGCTCGTCGCCCTGCCCGCACCCGACGCGGAACGCGCCGCCGACTGGGAGATACGGGAGGTGCCCGCGCCCGCCGAGTTCGGTGCGGCCGTCGCCGCCGCCGTGGCGCGGATGCGGGCCGGGGAGTTCGACAAGGTCGTCCTGGCCCGCACCCTGGAGCTGACGTCCCGTCATGACCTGGATCTGCCGTCGATGGTGCAGCGGCTGGCCCGCCGCGATCCGTCCGGCTACACCTTCGCCGTCCCCAGCGGCCCCGGCCGCACCCTCGTCGGCGCCAGCCCCGAACTCCTCGTCTCCCGCACCGGCGGCCGGTTGACCGCCAACCCGCTGGCCGGGTCCGCGCCCCGCAGCGCCGACCTCGCCGAGGACGTCCGGCGCGCCGCAGCCCTGCTGGAATCCCCCAAGGACCTGCACGAACACGCCGTCGTGGTGGACGCGGTCCGCGCCGCGCTGGCGCCCTTCTGCACCCGTCTGGAGGTCCCCGAGCGGCCCACCCTGGTGCGCACCGCGGCGATGTGGCACCTGTCGACGGCCGTCACCGGCGAGCTCGCCGACCCCGAGGTGTGCGCGCTGGAGCTGGCGTCCGCGCTCCACCCCACACCGGCGGTCTGCGGCACCCCGACCCCGCTGGCGCGCGAGGTGATCGCCGCGTCCGAACCGTTCGACCGGGGTCCGTACACCGGCATGGTCGGCTGGCAGAACGCGGACGGCGACGGCGAGTGGGTCGTCACCATCCGCTGCGCCGAGGCCGAGGGCCGGGGGCTGCGGCTCTTCGCGGGCGCCGGGGTCGTCGCCGACTCCTCGCCGGAGGCGGAGACCGCCGAGACCGGCGCGAAGTTCCGTACCTTCCTGAGCGCCGTCGGAGCCGCCCTGTGAGCACGCCGTCCGCCACCACCCCGGGCCTCGACGCGCCCACCTGGCCCGAGGAGTTCGCGGCCCGCTACCGCGCGGCCGGCTACTGGCGCGGGGAGACCTTCGGCGCCGTGCTCCGCGAGCGCGCCGCCGCCCACCCCGACCGCACCGCGCTGATCGACCCGGCGCCGGAGCGCCGCACCTGGACCTACCGCGAGCTGGACGAGGCCGCCGACCGGATGGCCGCCGGGTTCGCCGCCCGCGGCATCGCCAAGGGCGACCGGGTCGTCGTCCAGCTCCCGAACGTCGGGGAGTTCCTCGTCGTCGTCTTCGCGCTGTTCCGCATCGGCGCGCTCCCCGTCTACGCGCTCCCGGCGCACCGCGACACCGAGATCGGCTACTTCTGCGCCTTCGCGGAGGCGGTCGCGTACGTCATCCCCGACCGGCACGCGGGCTACGACCACCGGGCGCTCGCCTCGCGGGTCAAGGAGCAGACGCCGGGGCTGCGGCACGTCTTCGTCGCCGGGGAGCCGGGCGAGCACACCGCGCTCGCCGAGGTGCCGTGTGACGTGGCCGGTCCGCTCGACGGGCCCGAGCCGCACGAGCTGGCCTTCCTCCAGCTCTCCGGCGGCACCACCGGCGTCCCCAAGCTCATCCCCCGCACCCACGACGACTACGGCTACTCGCTGTGGGGCTCCAACGAGATCTGCGGTGTGGACGAGCACACCCGCTTCCTCGTCGCGCTGCCCGCGGCGCACAACTTCCCGATGTCGTCGCCCGGTTGGCTGGGCGTGCTGTACGCGGGCGGCACCGTGGTGCTCTGCCCGCGGCCCGATCCGGCGACCGCGTTCCCGCTCATCGCCCAGGAGCGCATCACGATGACGGGTCTGGTGCCGCCGCTGGCACTGGTGTGGACCGAGGCGGGCCCGGATGCGGCGCACGATCTGTCCAGCCTGGAGCTGCTGCTGGTCGGCGGCGCGAAGTTCTCGGTGGCCGCGGCGCGGCGCCTGGAGCCCGCGCTCGGCTGCCGTCTGATGCAGGTCTTCGGCATGGCCGAGGGGCTGGTCAACTACACCCGGCTGGACGACGACCCGGAGACCGTCGTCACCACCCAGGGCCTGCCGATCTCCCCCGACGACGAGATCCGGGTGGTGGACGACGCCGACGAGGACGTCCCCGACGGCGAGTTCGGCCATCTGCTGACCCGCGGCCCGTACACCATCCGCGGCTACTGGCGCGCCCCGCAGCACAACGCGCGGGCCTTCACCGCGGACGGTTTCTACCGCACCGGCGACATCGTGCGCCGCACCCCGACCGGGCACCTCGTCGTCGAGGGCCGGGCGAAGGACCAGATCAACCGGGGTGGCGAGAAGGTCGCGCCGGAGGAGATCGAGAACATCGTCCTGGGCCACCCGGCCGTCCACGACGTCTCCGTCGTCGCCGTCGCCGACGCCTATCTCGGCGAGCGGACGCTGGCGTACGTGATCCTGCGCGCGGGCGCCGAGCCGCTGAAGCCGGTCGCGATCAAGCGGCACGTCCGGCAGGCGGGCGTCGCCGACTACAAGGTCCCCGATCTCGTGGAGTTCGTGGACGCCTTCCCGCAGACCGGGGTCGGCAAGGTCAGCAAGAACGGCCTGCGCTCCGCCGCCGCCCCCACCGAGCAGCACTGAAAGGCCCCGCCACCATGGCACTTCCCGCCATCGCCCGCTATCCGCTCCCGACCCCCGAGGAGCTGCCCGAGAACCGGGTCGCCTGGACCGTCGACCCGGCGCGCGCCGTGGTCCTCGTCCACGATCTCCAGGAGCACTTCCTCGGCGCGTACCCGGCCGGTGAGCAGCCGCTGACCGGGATGCTCGACAACACCGCGCGGTTGCTGACCGCCTTCCGGGAGCGCGGGGTGCCCGTCGTCTACTCGGCCCAGCGCGGTGGGCAGACGCCCGAGGAGCGCGGTCTCCAGTTGGACTTCTGGGGCCCGGGCGTCGCCGACGACCCGGCGAAGCTCGCCGTCCCCGACCAGGTCGCGCCGGAGGCGGACGACACCGTCCTGACCAAGTGGAAGTACAGCGCCTTCGTCCGCACCGACCTGGAGCGGCGGATGCGTGAGGCCGGACGCGACCAGTTGGTGATCGTCGGGGTCTACGCGCACATCGGCGTGCTGATGACGGCGTGCGACGCGTGGATGCGCGACATCCGGGCGTTCGTCGTCGCCGACGCCGTCGCGGACTTCTCCCGCGCCGACCACGACCTGGCCCTGAAGTGGGCCGCCGGCCGCTGCGCGGTCGTGACCTGCACCGACGCCGTCCTTGAGGAGATCTGAGCATGGCACTCACCCTGGAGACGCTCCGCGCCGACATCGCCGACGCCCTCGGCGAGGACCCGGCGGACATCCCCGTCGACGAGAACCTTCTCGACTACGGTCTCGACTCGGTCCGCATCATGGCGCTGCTGGAGCGCTGGCGCCGCGACCACGGCATCGACGCGAGCTTCGCCGACCTCGCCGAAGCCCCCGCCGTCGAGGCGTGGGCCCCGCTGCTGGGGGTCGGATGACCACCGCCCCGACCGAAGCCGCCCCCGCCTCCCCCGAGGACGGCCCGGGGGCCGGACTGCCGCTGACCGCCGCCCAGTCGGGCATGTGGTACGCGCAGGCCCTCGACCCGCTGAGCCCGGCGCAGAACACCGCGGAGTGCCTGGAGATCGCCGGGCCGCTCGACCCGGAGGTGTTCGCCGCCGCGCTGCGCCACGTCACCGCCGAGACCGACGCGCTGCGCGTCCGGGTCTCCGACACCCCGGACGGGCCGCGCCAGCATCTGCTGACGGAGGTCGCGCCGCCGCTCTCCGTGCATGATCTGCGCGGGGCGGCCGACCCGGACGCCGACGCCGAGGCGTGGATGCGCGCCGATCTGGCCGAGCCGTGCGATCTGGCCGCCGGACCGCCGTTCCGGCACGCCCTCTTCCGCACCGGTGACGAGCGGTGGCTGTGGTACCAGCGCATCCACCATCTCGTCATGGACGGCTACGGGTACTCGCTGCTGGTACGCCGTACCGCCGAGGTGTACTCCGCGCTGGCCCGCGGCGAGGAGCCGGGTCCGCGCGCCTTCGGGTCGCTCGCCGCGCTCGTCGCCCAGGACGAGGAGTACCGCGCGTCGGAGGCGTACGCCGCCGACGCCGACCACTGGCGGACCGCGTTCGCCGACCGCCCGGAGGCGCCGCGGCTCGCCGGGCGCGGTGCGCTCCCCTCACGCACCTTCCTGCGCACCACCGCGCACCTCTCCCCCGAGGCGACCGAACGGCTGCGGGAGCTGGCCACCACGCTCCGGGCGACCTGGCCGGACGTGCTGATCGCCGCGCAGGCGCTCTACACCTCGCGCGCCTGCGACCGTGCCGATGTGGTCCTGGGCCTGCCGATGATGGGCCGGCTGGGCTCGGTGGCGCTGCGGGTGCCGGGGATGGTGATGAACGTGCTGCCGCTGCGGCTCTCCGTCACCCCCGGGGCGACCTTCGCGCAGCTGGTGCGGCAGGTGGTCCTCGGCATCCGCGAGGCCCGCCGCCACCAGCGCTACCGCTACGAGGACATCCGCCGCGACCTGGGCCTCCTCGGCGAGGCGCGCGGTCTGGTGGGGCCGCTGGTCAACGTCATGCCGTTCGACTACGGCGCCGAGTTCGCGGGCGCCCCGGCGCGCGCCCGGAACCTCTCCGCCGGTCCGGTCGACGATCTGACCGTCAACATCTACGACCGCGCCGACGGACGTGGTCTGCGCATCGACCACGACGGCAACCCGGCGCTGTACGACGGTGCGGCGCTCGCCCGCCATCAGGAACGGTTCCTGACCCTTCTGGAGCGGCTCGCCACCACCGACCCGCAGCAGCCGCTCGCCGGTCACACCATCGCCACTCCCGACGAACACGCCCTGGTGATCGACGAGTTCAACGACACCACGCACGAGGTGCCGCCGACCACGCTGATCGGTCCGATCGAGTCGCGGGCGGCCCGCACCCCGGACGCCACCGCGCTGGTCTTCGGTACCACCGCGCTGACGTACCGGCAGCTCAACGCCCGCGCCAACCGGCTCGCCCGGCACCTCCAGGAGCGCGGCGCCGGGCCCGGGAAACTGGTCGCGGTCTCGGTGCCGCGCTCGGTGGAGCTGGTGGTCGCGCTGCTCGCGGTCCTCAAGTCGGGCGCCGCGTATCTGCCGCTCGACCCGGACTACCCGGCGCAGCGGCTGACGTACATGCTCCGGGACGCGGCGCCGGTCTGCGCGCTCACCGACCACGCCGGGCGGCTGCCGTCCGACGCCGGGACGCCGCTGATCGCCCTGGACACCCTCGATGTGTCCGGATATCTGCCGGTCAACCCGGCGCGGGCGCTCACCCCGTCGCATCCGGCGTACGTCATCTACACCTCGGGCTCCACCGGCCGTCCCAAGGGCGTGGTGGTGTCCCATCGGGCGATCGACAACCGTTTGCGGTGGATGCAGCACGCCTACCCGCTGGACGGGCGGGACCGGGTGCTCCAGAAGACACCGTCGTCGTTCGACGTCTCCGTCTGGGAGTTCTTCTGGCCGCTGCGGGAGGGCGCGGCGCTGGTCGTCGCGGAGCCCGGGGTGCACAAGGACCCGGTGCGGCTGGCCCGGCTGATCACCGAACGGTCGGTCACCACCTGCCACTTCGTCCCGTCGATGCTCCAGGTGTTCCTGGCGTCCCCGCGGGCGGCGGGCTGCGGCGCGCTGCGGCAGGTCTTCGCCAGCGGCGAGGCGCTGCCCCGCGAGACGGCGACCCTCTTCGCCCGTACGCTGCCGGGCGCCGCGCTGCACAACCTCTACGGTCCGACGGAGGCTGCCGTCGACGTCTCGTACCACGCGTGTGCGGCGGACGGCGACGGTCCGGTGCCGATCGGGCGGCCGGTGTGGAACACCCGGCTGTACGTCCTGGACGCGGCGCGCCAGCCGTGCCCGCCCGGCGTTCCGGGGGAACTCTTCCTGGCCGGGCGGCAGTTGGCGGACGGCTATCTGAACCGTCCGGAGCTGACCGCGGAGCGCTTCGTCGACGACCCGTTCGGGGCGCCCGGCGACCGGATGTACCGCACCGGCGATCTGGCGCGCTGGACGGCGGAGGGTGAGGTCGAATACCTCGGCCGCACCGACCACCAGGTCAAACTCCGCGGTCAGCGCATCGAACTGGGCGAGATCGAGGCGGCGCTCACCGCCCGGACCGGGGTGGACGGCGCCTGTGCGCTGGTCCGCGAGGACGGCGCCGGTGAGCAGCGGCTGATCGGCTATGTGACCGGCACCGCGGACCCGGCGGCCGTCCGGGCGGAGCTGACCTCGGCGCTGCCCGAGCACATGGTCCCGGCGGCAGTCGTCGTGCTCGACGCGTTCCCGCTGACCCCGAACGGCAAGCTGGACCGGGCGGCGCTGCCCGCGCCGGTGTTCGGCGGCAGCGGCGCGGCCCGCCGCCCGGCGAACGCCCGGGAGGCGACGGTGACCCGGCTCTTCGCCGAGGTCCTGGGGGTGGCGGACGCCGGTCCCGACGACGCCTTCTTCGACCTCGGCGGCACCTCGCTGCTCGCGGTGCGGCTGGTGACGCGGATCCGCGAGGAGTGCGGCACGGAGCTGACCATCGGCTCGCTCTTCGAGGCGCCGACCCCGGCGGCCCTCGCCGCCCGGCTGGCGACGGCGGCACCGGCGGCGGGGGACGCGCTCGACGTCGTCCTGCCGCTGCGCACCGTGGGCGACCGGCCGCCGCTGTTCGCCTTCCACCCGGCGGGCGGGCTGTCCTGGTGCTACGCGGGACTGTCCGCGCGGCTCGGCCCGGACCAGCCGCTCTACGGCATCCAGGCGCGCGGGCTGCTCGACGACGGGCCGCTCCCGCCGGACCTGGAGACCCAGGCCGCCGGGTACGTCCGCCAACTGCGGGAGGTGCGGCCGCACGGTCCGTACCGGCTGCTGGGCTGGTCGGTCGGTGGGATCCTGGCGCACACCGTGGCGGTGCTGCTCCAGGAGGCGGGCGAGGAGGTCGAGCTGCTGGCGCTGCTCGACGCGTTCCCGGCCGAGCAGTGGCGGGAGCGGCCCGCGCCGGAGGAGGGCGACGCGCTCACCGCGGTGCTGCGGATGGCCGGTTTCGACCGGACGGACGAGCGGGACCGCGAGGACGTGCTGACGACGCTCCGCAAGGCGGGCAGTCCGCTGGCCGGGCTGAGCGATCACACCCTGTCGCGGATCGTCGACATCGTGCCGCACCACGCCCGGATGATGCGCGCCCACCGCCACCGCCGGTTCGAGGGTGACGTCCTGTTCTTCACCGCGGCGGCGCCGCGCCCGGAGGACTGGCTGACCCGCGAGGCCTGGCGCCCGCATGTCTCCGGCCGGATCGTCAACCACGATCTGGACTGCACCCACCCGCAGCTGATGCGGGAGACGCAGCTGGACGCCATCGCCGCCGTGCTCGCCCCGCGGCTGACGGGCCCCGCCGGATGACGCCCACGGGCCCCGCGCCGCACCTCGCACCGGCGGGCGGCCCCGGCCCCCGCGCCGCGGAGTTGGCGCGGGGCCCGTGGCTGCGCCTCGTCACGGCGGAGGCGCAGGGCGAGGACGGCGTGGCGCTGCTGGACGCGCGGGAGCGGCAGCGGGCGGCGGCGCTGCGCCGCCCGGCCGACCGTGCGCTGTACATCGCCGTCCACGCGGAGCTGCGCCGGGTGCTGGGCGGGTTGCTGGACACGGCGCCGGACGCGGTGGAGCTGGTGCGGCTGGCGTGCCCGGGGTGCGGCGGCCCGCACGGGCGTCCGGCGGTGGCGGGCGGGGCGGTGCACTTCTCGCTCGCCCACGGCGACGGTCTGGCGTTGCTGGGGCTGGCCGCCGACCCGATCGGCGTCGATGTGGAACGCGTCCCCGGCGCCCGGTTGGCGGCGGACGCGTCCGCCGCGCTGCACCCGGCCGAACGGGCGGCGTTGGCGCACCTGCCGGCGGACGCCCGTCCGGCCGCCTTCGCCCGCTGCTGGACCCGTAAGGAGGCGTACCTCAAGGCGACCGGCGAGGGCCTGTCCGGCGCCGCGCTGCACGGCCGTCACCTGGGCTGCGGCCCCCGCCCGGAGCCGGTCCCCGGCTGGACGCTCATCGACGTACCGGTCCCCGGCGGCTGGGCGGCGGCCTGCGCGGTCCGGGGCCGGGGCGCGGCCCCGCCTCCTTAGACTCGCGTCCATGGGTACGGGGCGAGGCGGGACGGCGGGCACGGTCGCGCGGCTGTGGACGGCCGGTGAGATGCCGTACGGTGACGCGCTCTACCGGCCGGACGACACCGCTCTGGAGCTCCATGTCGAGGGCCCCGGGCGCTACCACCCGGACGCCGGACAGCCGATCCCGTTCCGTCTCGGCGGGCCGGTCGAGGTGGCCCGGATCGTCGCGGAGTGCGGCACCACCGAGGTGGATCCGGCGTTCGAGAGCGCCCTGCCGGACGGTTCCGGGTGGCTGTGCGGCGGCGGCAGCGGTATGGGCAACGTCGGTTATCTCGCCCGCCTCGCCCCCGACCGGTCGCTGCGGTGGGTGGCCGTGATGTGGAGCTCCAACCCGTTCGTGGCGGTGCGTCACGAGGGCACCACCGCCGTCTGCTTCAACGACTGGGGTAACCGGCTCGCCCTCGACCTCACCGCCCCCGCGCTCGCCCGGGACGGGTGCGGGAGCTGATCCCGCTCACGGAGGAAGCGGTCCGGGAGGCGGGTCAGCGGTGGGCCAGTACGTTGACCACCCGGCCGCCGGGGTCGCGGACGAAGAACCTCCGCACCCCCCACTCCTCGTCCTGCAGCGGGTGCACGATCTCCGCGCCGCTCGCCCGCAGGGCGGCGTAGGCCGCGTCCACGTCGTCGACCTCCACGCTCATGTCGGGGACGAGCGGCGCCGTCCGGTCCTCGGCCATGACGCTGATCTGCGCCGCCGGGCTGGTCGGGGAGGCGAGCGTCATGATCCAGCCGTGGTTCATCACCTCCTCGAACCCCAGCAGGCCGTAGAACTCCCGGCTCTCCTGCGCGGCTTCCGATCGGATGGTGGGCACGACGCGGCGAACGGCCATCGGACGACTCCAAGGGAGGGAGGGCGGATGTGTCTCGGGAACCCCCAGGAGTACTACGGCACCGGCGCCACCGCACGCACTTGTGTCCCGGACGCCGGGGCGCGGCAGGGCGGGACACGGTCCGGCCGCGAGTTCAGTCGATCGTTTTGATCACCCGGGCGGGGACTCCCGCGACCAGGGTGCGGGCGGGCACATCGCGGGTCACCACCGCACCCGCCGCGACCACGGCACCGGCGCCGACGGTCACCCCTTGCAGGATCACGGCGGACGTGCCGATCCAGACGTCGTCCTCGACGACGATCGGGGCGAGGGAGAGGTAGGCGCGGCGCTCGGCGAGGCGCAGCGGGTGCCCGCCGGTGATCAGGCTCACCTTCGGGGCGATCATGACGCCGTCACCGATGCGGATCCCGCCCCGGTCCATGAAGGTGCATCCCTGGTTGACGAAGACGTTCTCGCCGAACGCCGTGTTCAGCCCGTACTCGGTGAAGAACGGCGGATAGATCGTCACGGACTCCGGGAGCGGGCCGCCGAACACCACGGACAGGAGTGCGGCACGGCCCTCGCCGTCGCCGAACGGCAGCACGTTCAGCCGGGACGTCGCGTCCGTCACCTCCGCGACGCGCTCCACGTGGCGGGCGAACTCGGGCGTGGGGACGGGGAGGACCTGCTCGGTACGGGGAGACATGCGGCGATCCCACCACCGGCGGAAGGCGCGATCAAACAACCGCACGGCCCACCGGCACCACCTCCCGTTGTGTCCGTAGCCTCGGGGCATGGATGTGGAAGCGCTGCGGACGTTCGTGGCCGTCGCCGAGGCCGGTCAGTTCCAGGCGGCGGCGGACGCGCTCGGGATCAGCCAACAGGCGGTCTCCAAACGGATCGCGACCCTGGAGAGACACCTCGCGGTCACGCTCCTGGTACGCACCCCGCGGGGCTCGCGGCCGAGCCGGGACGGGCAGGTCCTGCTGCCGCACGCCAGGAAGGTCGTCGCCGCCGTCGAGCAGGCGGAGCGGTCGGTGCGCCCCGGCGGTCGGCCGTTGCGTATCGACGTCCTCCACCGGCGCATCGCTCCGGCCCGGGCCGTCCACCGGTTCTACCGCGCCCGTCCCGGGACGGCCCTGGACGTGGTCACGCTGAGCGACGAGAACGCCGCGCAGGCCGCGCAAGCGGTGCTCGAAGGGACCGTCGACGCTTCCTTCCGCGCCCTGCCGGTGGATCAGGTCCCGGCCGGGATCAGCGCCGAACGGCTCCTGAACGCGCCCCTGGAGCTTCTCGTCGGGCCCGGCCACCCCTTCGCGGACGCCCCCTGGGTCAGGCCCGCGGACCTGGCCGGTCACCGCATCTGGATCCCCGGGATCAGGCCGGGCACGGAGTGGGCGGCGTTCTACCGGGCGCTGTCCGGGGCCTTCGGGCTGAGCATCGACGCGCTCGGCCCCCACTTCGGTGACGACGCCCTGATGGACGCGCTGGCCGACTCGGACTCGTCGGCCACCCTGGTCGGCAGGGGCGACCGGTACCGGTGGCCCCGGAGCCACGCTCTGCGGCGCATCCCGCTGCGCCGACCGACGCCGGTCTACCCGCACCTGCTGCTGTCCCGCACCGGAGACCGGCACCCCGTACTGACCGCGCTGCGGGACCAGTTGCGCACGTCAGGGCCTCGCCTCCCGGACGACGCCTGGGTACCGGACGGGTTGGACCACTGACGGCGGGCCCCGGGCGCTACCGGACCGGGAGGTCGGCCCCGTGTTCCGCCGCGGGCCGGGGGCCGTGGATCCGCCGGTCGGCCTCGGTGATTTCGAGGTCGTTGATGCTCGCCTCCCGGCGCCGCATGAGCCCGCGCGCGTCGAACTCCCACTGTTCGTTGCCGTAACTGCGCCACCATCGGCCCTCGGTGTCGCGGCACTCGTACTGGAAGCGGACGGAGATGCGGTTCCCCTGGAACGACCAGAGGCTCTTGCGGAGCGCGTAGTCGAGTTCGCGCTCCCATTTCCGGGTCAGAAAAGCGACGATCTCCTCGCGCCCGCTCAGGAACGTGTCGCGATTGCGCCACACCGAGTCCGGTGTGTAGGCGAGCGCCACCCGGTGGGGGTCGCGGGTGTTCCACGCGTCCTCGGCCGCCTGGACCTTCTGCCGGGCGGTCTCCTGCGTGAACGGCGGGTGGGGCGGGCGGTCTTCCGGCACGGTGGCCTCCTCCGGTCGTACGCGTACGGTGTCCGCCGCGGCCCGGCGCGCCGTACGCTCCGGCCGCGGCGGCGACCACCCTATGCGGAAGGACCGGCCCCGATCCGGCTGCCCGCGCCGAGCAACTCCACGAGTCCGTCGGCGAGTTCGTCGCGCCAGCAGAGGTAGTCGTGGCCGCCGTTGAACTCGTGGTAGGTGGCGTCGTCGTACCCGGCGGCGGCGAGCGCGTCGCGCAGCCGCCGGGCGGCGGGCAGGGCCACCCACTCCTGGGCGCCGGAGGAGAGCCGGAAGCGGACCGGCCGCCGCGGGGTGGCGGCGAGGCGGGCGGTGAACCATTCCGCGTCCGGGCCGACCGGCCACCAGAACGAGCCGGACTGGGAGAGGACGTTGCCGAACCGGTGCGGTGCGGTGAGCGCCGCGTACGCCGCGGTCAGTCCGCCCAGGCTCTGCCCGGCGACGACCGTACGCGCCGGGTCGGCGGTGAGCGGGAGCCGTCCGGCGGCCCACGGGAGCAACTCCTCGTCGAGGAAGGCGACGAACTCCGGGCGGCAGGTCAGCTCCCGCCAGCGGGTGGTGGCGTCGACGGACTCCGGGAGGAGGGCGGCGACGGGCGGGATCCGGCCGTCGGCGACGAGATTGTCGAGGAGGTGCGCGAGGCCGAGCCGGGGCTGCCAGTGTTCGCCGTCGAGCAGCACCAGGACCGGCAGCGCGGCGTCCGGTGCGGTGTGCGGCGGCCGGTAGAGCCGGACCCGGCGGGCGCCGCCGAGGTGGCGGCTGGGCACGTCGTGGGTGGTGACGGTGCCGCGGGGGACGCCGGGCCGCGGCTCCCATCCGGCGTCCCGCGGCGCGCCGGGCAGCCGGGCGCAGGAGACGCCCGGACCGCCCCAACGGCCGGGCAGTGTACGGGAGTTGAGCGGGTCGGGGTGGCGCCGGGTGCGGAGCCAGGAGGCGTAGCCGTCGTCGTCCGGTGCGGGTCCGTCGCCCTCGTCCACACAGAACTCGTAGGTGCCGTACCAGTCGCGGCGCAGCCGGAGCGTCCAGTGCCAGACGTCGGTGCCGGGCAGGTGCTCCATGGAGTTGGCGTCGGGGGCGCGGGGGTCGACGAGCTTGTTGGGCAGCACCTGGACGGCGCGGGTGGCGGGGGTGCCGCGCCACAGGAAGGTGACGGCGGCGTGGTCCGGGTCGCCCTGCGGGTCGGGCCCGACGAGCGGGGTGCCGGTACGCGCCGCCTCGGCCCAGAACTCCGCGACGCGGTCCGGTGCGGGCAGGGCGGGGCCGGTGGCGATCCTCGGCAGCGGCTGCGGACGGGCCACGCGGGGCGGGTGGTGGGCGGTGCCCTCGGGCGACGCGGACGCGAGCATGCGGCGGAACTCCGGTGACGGGGGCGGGCGGCCGTGGGGCCGCGCGCCCGGGCGGACCTCCGGGGCGCCGCTCGGACACCCCAGACACTTAGGGTCACCTTACCTTTGCCGCCACGGCGCGCCCGAGGGAGGCCACCCGCACCTCACCTGTGACACGAGCCACACCGTTTCGGGCTCAAAGTTAGGTAAGCCTAAGCTAATTTTATTGCCAGCTCGCTTCTCCGCGAACACCCCCAAACGGCATCCCTGCCAAGGAGACTGACGCCGCATGTCCGCACTGCCCCTCCGCATCCGCCGACTCGCCGCCACCGCCGTGGCCCTCGCCGCGGGCGGCACACTCACCCTCACCGGCGCCGCCCACGCCGCCACCGCGACGCCCGCCGCCCACCCGGTGGCCGCCACCAAAGCGGCGCCCGCCACGGCGGCGCCTCTGGTCAAGGGCCTCTACCAGTCCGCGTACTCCGAGCGGAACCACGTCCTGTGGGCGACCGCCTCGGTGGGCCGCCCGCCGGTGACCCAGTCCGCGCTGGTGAAGGTCGACCCGCGGACGATGGCGGTCCGCGCCTCCTACACCCCGCCCGTCACCGACCGGGCCACCGGCGCCGTCGAGGCGGTCTACGGCATCGACGTCGACGACCGGCACAACACCGTCTGGACCACCAACACCCGCGACAACTCCGTCGCCGTCTACAGCCAGCGCACCGGCAAGCACCTCGCCACCCTGCCCGGCGTCAACCACGCCCGCGAGGTCGTCGTCGACGAACGCCACCACACCGCCTGGGCCAGCGGCTTCGGCGACGGCACGCTCGTCGCGTTCGACACCCGCACCTACAAGGAGAAGAAGCGCGTCACCGTCGAGGGCGCCGGTACCGCCGGACTCGCCGTCAACGAGCGCACCGGCACCGCCTACGCGACCGACCTGAACGGCAACCAGATCATCGAGGCGAGGCCCGGCGCCAAGAAGCCCCGGCTGATCCCCACCGGCGAGGGCCCGATCTCGCTCGCCCTCTCCCGCGACGGCCGCACCGCCTACACCGCCGACCAGAAGGCCGGTACGGTCTCCGTCGTCGATCTGCGCAAGGGCTCCGTCGTGAAGACCGTGGCGACCGGCGAGGGCACCCTCGCCGTCGCCAGCGACCCGCGCACCGGCACCGTCGCGGTCGCCAACCGCACCGCGGCCACCGTCTCCCTCATCAACCCCCGCAAGGGCACCGTCGTACGGACCGTGACCACCGGCGCCAACCCGAACCACATCGAGATCGCCCACGGCACCGCCTACGTCGTCGACAAGTCGGGCACCGGCCCGCAGGGCGAGGACCAGCTCAACCGGATCCGCGTCACCCGCTGACCCGCTCCCCCGGTACGCCGTGGCCCCGGTGCCCCGCCCCCACGGGCGGGCACCGGGGCCACGGCACATCCGGGCGGGCGCGCCGCTACCCGCCGCCGCCCAGCGTCTCCCGGAGCAGCGCCGCCAGTTCATCCGACGCCACCTCGCCCAACTCCTCGAACGCGCCGGAGCGGCGGCCCAGCACGATGCCGATGACGGCGGCGACCACGATCTCGGCGCGCAGCCGGGGCTGCTCGCGGCCCTCCGCCGCGAACCGGCGGTGCAGCGGCTCCACGAGCCGGTCGTGGAGCGCGGCGCGGGCCGCCTCGTCCGCCGCCGGATCGCTCAGCGGCTGCACGCCGACCTGGAGGATCGGGACGAAACCGCGGCGGGCGGCGCCTTCGAGGACCTGTTGCAGCCGGTCCGGGGCGAGGAGGTCGCTGACCGGCGCGTCGCCCCGTTCGGCCTCGACGGCGGCGAGGTAGAGCTGCGTCTTGCCGCCGAAGTAGCGGGCGATCAGCGCCGGGTCCACGCCCGCGCGGCGGCCGATGTCCCGGGTGGTGGTGCGGTCGAAGCCGCGTTCCGAGAAGAGTTCGCTCGCCGCGTGCAGCAGCGCCTCGCGGCTGCGCGCGGAATCCCTGCGGCGCGCCTCCTGAGTGCCGGTCACCGCCGTGCCTCCACATCCTCCCGCCCCGCGGGCTCACCCTCGACCGGTGCCACCCTATGCGCCGCGGCGACCGGCACCGCCCCCGGGGAGCCGGGTGTCGTCCGCGCGGACCCGCCGCGGACCAGCAGATATCCGAGGAGGGCGGTGACCACCCAGACACCGCAACCGGCGATCCCGGCCACCCGGTAGCCGTGCTCGGCGGGCAGTCCGCCGGTCCCGGGGTGGGCGGCGAGGACCGCCGCGGTGAAGGCGCTGCCGGAGGAGTAACCGATGTACTTCACCACCTGGTTGAAGCTGAGCGCGCTGCTGGTCTCGTGCGCCGGGACCGCGCCCACGATCAGCGCGGGCATCACGGACACGGTCACCCCGGCGCCCAGCCCGATGATCCCCATCGCGACGAACGCCTCCCACAGCCCGCCCCGCACCCAGGTGAACAGCGCCGTGCCGCCCAGGCAGACCAGACAGCCAAGCGGCAGCATCCGGCCCGGCGACACGGAGCGGGACGCCAGCCGCACCAGCCGCCCGGAGACCATGCTGGCCACCGAGAACGGGGTGAGGATCAGCCCGGCGATCACCACCGAGGCGCCGAAGCCGTACCCCGCCGAGCGCGGCGTCTGCACGTACTGCGGCACCATCGACAGCATCACGTACATACCGACGCCGGAGAGGACCGCGGTGAGGTCGGCGGCGAGCACCGGCCGGTCGCGGACCAGACGGACGTCGACGAGCGGATGCGGGGTGCGCAGTTCGTGCACCACCCACCAGGCGAGCAGCGCCACGGACACCCCGGCCAGCGCGATCAGCTTCGGCGAGGTCCAGCCCCAGCGGCCGCCCGCGGTGGTGGTGAGCAGCAGCCCGGCCATGCCCACGGCGAGCAGCAGCGCCCCGGTGAGGTCCAGCGGATGCTTGGGCCGGGCCGGTGAGGGCGGCAGGATCACGGCGAGCGCCACCAGCGCCAGCGCGGAGGCGAGGGTGGCGAACCAGAATCCGGCGTGCAGACCCAGGTACCGGGCGAGGACGCCGGTGAGCGGATAGCCGAGGCCGACGCCCGCGGCGGCGGTCAGCGAGAGGGTCGCCACGGTGTGCCGGGCCTTCTCGGGCGGCAGCGCGTCACGGGCGGTGGCCATGGTCAGCGGGGTGAGGGCGATGCCGACGCCCTGGAGCGCCCGGCCCACGAGCAGTCCGGAGAAGCCGGTCGGCAGCGCCGCCAGCAGGCTGCCGACGAGCGCCAGCGTCAGCCCGCCGAGGATCACCCGGCGCCGGTGCGGCCCGTCCCCCAGGCGTCCCATCAGCGGGGTGACGACCGCGCCGACCAGCATCGTCACCGTCAGGGACCACTGGGCCACCTCCAGAGAGACATGGTCGACCCGGGCGATGGTCGGGATCAGCGGTGCGCCCAGGCTGCTGATGATCGCCACCAGCATTCCGACCGACACCAGCACGGGCACCAGGGCCCGTTCCTTCCACGGGGACCTCGTTCGGGCGGCTTCCACGCCGGCTCCTCCTGTTCGGTGGCGCCGCCATGTCAGCGGCTGATGTCATCGTACGATGACATGTACGAATTCCGGGCGCCGCGGCCCCCCGGAGTGACCCAGGACACGTGGGCGGGAACGCGGAAAGGGCGGCGGCGCACGGTGGGAACCGTGCGCCGCCGCCCTTGGGGGCGACCGGCCGCTACTCGGGCCGGATCGCCTGGATGTCCAGCTCCACGCGGATCGTCGCGCCGATCGCGGCGATGCCCTTGGCCAGCATCTTGCGCCAGTCCAGGGTGAAGTCCTCGCGGTGCAGCTCGGTGACGGCCTGGCAGGCGGTGCGGGTCTCGCCCGCGATGCCGGTGCCGATCCCGAGGTAGCGGGTGTCGAGCTGCACGGTGCGGCTGACGCCGTGCAGCTGGAGCACGCCCTGCACCGTCCAGCGGCTGCCGCCCTTGTGCACGAACCACTCCCCGGCGAACTGCAGATACGGGAACCGCGTCACGTCCAGGAACTCCGCCGACCGCAGATGCTCGTCCCGCATCCGGACGCCGGTGTCGATGCTCGCCGCCTCGATGGCCACCTCGACCCGCGAGTCCTCCATCCGTTCGCCGATCCACAGCCCGCCCTCGAAGCGGTTGAACCGGCCGTGGATCTCGGCGAGCCCGATGTGCCGGGCGGTGAAGCGGATGGCGCTGTGGTCGGGGTCGATCCGCCACTGTCCGGCGGCGGGCAGCGGCAGCGCCGGGGCGGGCTCCAGGGCGATCGGGCGCGGCGCGGTCCGCTCGCCCGCCACCACCTCGACCTCGCTCCGCTCCGGCCGGAACCCGTCGGAGGTCACCACGAGCCGGTACGTACCGGGCCGCAGCGTCACCGTCAGCCGCCCGTTGGGGTCGGTCCGCCCCCGCGTCACCTCCTGACCGCCGAGGTTGCGGACCGAGACCGCGACCCCCGCCATCGGCAGTCCGACGGGATCGTCCACCCGCAGATCCAGCGCGCCCGCCCCGCCGGGAAGCGGCGAGGGAGGGCTGTACGGCATTCGGTCGCGCAGACGGTTCAGGAAGGCGAGAGGCATGGCAGGACGGGGCCCATCGGTTGTGCGGTACGGCGGGAGGGAGCGGAGCGCGGAGGGGAGCGCGCAAATGGTGCGGTTTCCCCCCTCTTCCCCTTCCATCCTTTCATTGCCGCCACGGCGAAATGATCCCGAGCTGTCATGAGCCGCCCAAAGGTGACCTTTCTCGCACCTCGCCACCGACGGGAGCCGATCACCCCGTTCCACCGTCGCGGACGCCCGCCACTCCCCCGTCCACCCCCTGCCACACCGCGGACGGTTCCGCAACCCCCGTACGGATCCGGGCACTACACGATCGTGCACCGCGGTGGCCGCCCGTGGTCCGCGCAACGGACAGGCTGGAGAGGACCGCTGGAACCGATCCCGCGGGTCGTTCCGGTCTCCCCCGCTCACGGAAGGCGGTTCGCCTCAATGTCCGCGACTGTGCTCCCACCGCACCCCGACGACCTCGGCGGCATCCCCGTCGTCGACGTCTCCCACACCCCGGCCCGCACCCCGCTGCTGCGGACCATGGCCCTGGCCCGGCAGCACGGTCCGGCCTTCATCCAGCGGCAGCACGGCCGGGACACGCTGTTCGTCAGCAGCCTGGAGCTGGTCACCGAGCTGTCCGACGAGCGACGCTTCGGCAAGGCGATCGGACCGGCGCTGGAGAACGTCCGGGAGTTCACCCACGACGGACTCTTCACCGCGTACCACGACGAGCCCAACTGGGCCAAGGCGCACGACATCCTGATGCCCGCCTTCGCGCTCGGCTCGATGCGCACCTACCACCCGGTGATGCTGCGGGTCGCCCGTCGGCTGATCGCCTCCTGGGACCGCCGGTGCGCGGACGGCATCCCCGTCGACGTGCCCGACGACATGACCCGGATGACCCTGGACACCATCGGACTGGCCGGATTCGGCTTCGACTTCGGCTCCTTCGACCGGGACGAGCCGCACCCCTTCGTCGGGGCGCTGGTGCGCTGTCTGCACTGGGCGATGACGAAGCTCAGCCGCGACCCGGAGCTGGACCACACGGAGACCGACGCGGCGTTCCGCGCCGACGCCGCCTATCTGGCGTCGGTGGTGGACGAGGTGATCGCGGCCCGCACCGCACCGGACGCCCCGGCGCCCGACGGCGAGGACCTGCTGGGCCTGATGCTCGGCGCCACCCACCCCTCGGACGGCACCACCCTCGATCTGGCCAACATCCGCGACCAGGTCATCACCTTCCTCATCGCCGGACACGAAACCACCTCCGGCACCCTCTCCTTCGCCCTCCACAACCTGCTCAAGCACCCGTCCGCGCTGCGGCGGGTGCAGCGTGAGGTGGACGAGCTGTGGGGCGACGAGCCGGACCCGGAGCCGACGTTCGAGGACATCGGACGGCTGCACCACACCCGGCAGGCGCTCAACGAGACGCTGCGGCTCTTCCCGCCCGCCCCCGGCTTCTCCCGCCGGGCGCTCGTCGACACCGAGCTGGGCGGCGTACCGCTGCGGGCCGGGCAGTGGGCGACGGTGCTGACACCGATGCTCCACCGGGACCCGGCCTGGGGCGACAACCCCGAGCTGTTCGACCCCTCGCGCTTCTCCCCCGAGGCGGAGGCGGCCCGCTCCCCGCACGCCTTCAAGCCGTTCGGCACCGGCGAACGGGCCTGCATCGGGCGGCAGTTCGCGCTGCACGAGGCGACCATGATGCTGGCCATGCTGGTCCACCGCTACCGGCTGCTCGACCACGCCGACTACACGATGGACCTCAAGCAGGCACTCACCATCAAGCCGGACGGCTTCACCCTCGGCCTCGCCCCGCGCACCCCGGCCGACCGGGCCGCCCACCGCGCCGCACGGCCCGCCGCGCACGGGACGGAGACCCCGACCGACGCCACCCTGCCCACCCGGGTGCGGCAGGACACCGGGGTCCTGCTGCTGCACGGCTCCAACTACGGGACCTGCCGCGACCTCGCCGCCCGGCTGGCCGACACCGCCGCGGAGACCGGCTGCGCCACGGCCCTCGCCCCGCTCGACGCGCACACCGGCGCCCTCCCCACCGACCGGCCCGTCGTCATCGCCGCCGCCTCGTACAACGGCCGCCCCACCGACGACGCCGCCGCGTTCGTCCACTGGCTGGAGACCGCCGGGCCCGGCGCCGCCGAGGGGGTCACCTACGCGGTCCTCGGCGTCGGCGACCGCAACTGGTCCGCCACCTACCAGCGCGTCCCCACCCTCATCGACGACCGGCTGGCCGCCCTCGGCGGCACCCGGCTGCTGCCGCGCGCGGCGGCGGACGCCTCGGGCGACCTGAACGGCGCGGTCACCGCGTTCACCGGCGCCCTGCGCACCGCGCTGCTCACCGGCTACGGCGACCCCGCGAGCGTCGGCGCCGCCGCCGCACCGGAGGGCCCCGCCTACACCGTCACCGAACTCACCGGCGGGCCGCTGGACGCGCTCGCCGCCCGGCACGGCATGACCGCGATGACGGTCACCGAGACCGGCAGCCTCACCCACCCCGACCACCCGCGCGCCAAGCGGTACGTCCGCCTCGCCCTGCCCGACGGGCAGACGTACCGCACCGCGGACCATCTGACGGTGCTCCCGGCCAACGCCCCGGAGCTGGTGGAGCGGGCCGTCCGGATCCTGCGGGTGGACCCGGAAGCCGTCCTGGGGATCACCGCCCACCGGCCGCGCCGCGACGGCCTCGCGCTCGACCGGCCGGTCACCGCGCGCCATCTCCTCACCCGCCACGTCGAGTTGCAGGACCGGCCGACCGCCGGACAGCTGACGCTCCTCGCCTCGCTCAACCCCTGCCCGCCCGAGCGGACGGCCCTCGCGGCGCTGGCCACGGACGAGGCGGCGCGCGCCGCCGACCCGCGCGGGCTGCTGGACGTCATCGAGGACCATCCGGCGCTGGCCGCGGAGCTGACCTGGCCGGTGCTGCTGGAGCTGCTGGAGCCGATCCGGCCGCGCCACTACTCCGTCTCGTCCTCGCCGACCGCCGACCCGCACCACGTCGACCTGATGGTCTCGCTGCTCCAGGCGCCCGCCCGCTCGGGCCGCGGCACCTACCGCGGCACCGGCTCGGGGTATCTGCACACCGTGCGCCCCGGCGACACCGTGTACGCGCGGATCCAGCCGTGCCGGGAGGTCTTCCGGATCCGGCACGACGCACGGACCCCGCTGATCATGGTCGCGGCCGGTACCGGTCTGGCCCCGTTCCGCGGCGCCGTCGCCGACCGGCTCGCCCTCGCCACGGACGGCGCCGAACTCGCCCCCGCGCTCTGCTACTTCGGCTGCGACGCCCCCGACGCCGACTATCTGCACTCCCGGGAGCTGCGCGCCGCCGAACTGGCCGGGGCGGTCCAGATGCGCCCGGCCTTCAGCGCCGCCCCCGTCGACGGCCGACGCTTCGTCCAGCACCGCATCGCCGCCGAGTCCACCGAGGTCTGGAAGCTGCTCGACGCCGGGGCGCGGGTCTACGTCTGCGGCGACGGCGCCCGGATGGCCCCGGGCGTCCGCGACGCCTTCCGCGCCCTCCACCTCGCCCACCACCCCGGCGCGGCCGACGCCGACGCCGCCGCCTGGCTCGACACACTGATCGCCGACGGCCGGTACGTCGAAGACGTCTACGCCGCCGCCTGAGCCGCCCCTCCCCGCCTCGGAACCCGGAGGTTCCTCCCATGACCACCATGCTCGCCGGACGGCTGCACCTCGCCGACACCACCTTCCGCGTCGAAGAGGTACCGGTGCCCGAACCCGGGCCCGGTGAGGTCCTGATCGAGGTCAGGGCCGCCGGGGTGTGTCTGTCCGACGTCCATCTCATCGACGGCAGCCTGAAGCCGTTCGTCCCGGTCGACGCGATCACCCTCGGCCACGAGGTCGCCGGGGTGATCCACACCCTGGGCCCCGGTCTCCTCGGCGACTGGACCCCGGGGACGCGGGTGGCGCTCCAGGCGGGCCAGAGCTGCGGCCGGTGCGCGAACTGCGCCATGCGCCGCACCCCGTGCCTGAGCCCGCACACCCGCGGTGTCGACTACGACGGCGGCTGGGCGGAGTACGCCCTCGCCCGTGAGGACACCCTCTGCCCGATCCCCGACCACCTCCCCTTCGACCAGGCGGCGATCATCCCCGACGCCGTCTCCACCCCGTACGCCGCGGTCGTGGAGACCGGCGGGGTCCGCCCGGCGCACGCCGTGGGGGTCTGGGGCGCGGGCGGTCTGGGCGCCCACGGCATCCGCCTCGCCCGGCTGGCCGGGGCGGCGCCGGTGATCGCCGTCGACCCGCTGCCCGGCGCCCGCGACCGCGCCCTCACCTTCGGCGCCGACCTCGCCCTGGACCCGGCCGACCCCGGCTTCGCCGCGGCCGTACGGCACGCCACCGGCGGACGCGGGCTGGACTGCGCGTTCGACTTCGCCGGGGTCCCGGCCGTCCGCGAACAGGCGGCGACCGTCCTGCGCCGCGGCGGGATCATGGTCCTGGCCGGGCTCACCCCGCACCCGCTCACCGTCACCGACGGCACCCGCTTCAGCTGGAACCGGAACGAGATCCGCGGCCACTACGGGTCCTCGCCGGTCCATGTCGAACAGCTCATCCGGCTGGCCTCGACCGGCCGCCTGGATCTGGGCCCGTCGATCACCGGCCACCTCCCGCTGGCCGACGCCGCGGAGGCGGTGCGCCGCCTGGAGAACAAGGAGGGCGACCCGATCCGGCTGATCCTGGTGCCGTAGCGGACCCGGGCCGGACGCCGGTCCCTCAGGCTTCGTCGGCCGCGGCTGCCTCCCGCGCGGCCGACGAGGCACGTCGGCGCCGGTACACCACGGCCCCGCACACCGCGGCGAGCAGGACGGCGACCACCGCGACGCCGAGCGCCGTCCGCTCGGCGAAGAGCCGGGTCACCACTTCCAGCACACCGACCCCGACCGTCGCGTAGAGCAGCGCCCAGCACGCCCCGCCCACGAAGAGCGCGGGCAGATAGCGCGGCAGCGGCATCCGCATCGTCCCGGCGAGGAAATTGGCGGCGGTCTGGAACCCGACGGTCAGGAACGAGACGGCCACCACCGGCGCCCCCCACCGCTGGATCGCCCGCTCCGCCCGTACGAACCTGGCCGACGACAGCCGCTCCGCGAACCGGCTACGCCGCGCCCCGGCGGCGGCCAGCCACCCGACCGCAAAGGTCCCACCGGCCCGCAGCAGAACGATGACGTACAGACCGGCGGCCGCAAACACCACCTTCTCCACGCCACACCGCCCTCACCGCCGGCCCGCCCCTACCGGGACACCGCCGACTCCCGACCCGGCGCGGCTCAGCGCCCCGCCCAGGTTTCCGATACGACCCTGACCAGGGCCGTCCGCCACAGCCAGGGTAAGCGAACGGCCGCACCGGACAGGCCGCCCGTCGGCCATCCCCGAAGCGCGCGACCGTCCGGCCGGAAACCGGCGGCCCGCCTGCCCGGCGGTGCGGTCAGCCCTCCCGCCAGGGCCCCGAGGGCGCGCCGTCCGGTTCGATGCCGTCGGGCCGGCGGAGGGCCCACAGCGGCTCGAAGCCGCGCAGCCGCCACACCGCCGGTCCGCGGTCCGCGGCCTCCCGCGCCGCGGACTCGGCGCTGTAGTGATCGCCGTCCCGCAACCGCAGCCGGGCGATAGGGGCCCTGATCGCCTCCCAGCAGGCCCGGGTCCTGCCGGTGGACGCCTCCCCCACCAGGACACACAGCTGGCTGCGGCCTCCCGCGGCGGCGGAAACCACCTCGGCGAGATTCGGCATCGTGCTCCCTCGGCACATAGGCCGGAAGCGCGTCCGCCGTTCCCTCCGTACCGAGGGAACGGCGGACTTCGAGAGCGGTCGGACAGCAGGAACTGATACGACGGCGGAGGATTTCCGGCGGTATCGAGGACCCGGCATGCGTGCCACCGCGGCCGAACGTCAGGTCTCCGTGGATCGCCCCGTCCGGATCACGACCTCGGCACCACCACCGACCGTGTTGCCGACCGCCTCCGCCCCACCATGGGCGCTCTTGTCCGTCGGTGCCTTCGCCGTGGCCGTCCAGCATGTGAATGACCACATCCGGAAGGCTTCAGCAAATTTTGAGAGTGACGTGAGGGTTGCTTGACCCTGTCTTGAAAAGACCCTTCCCCGGCCTCCCTATGGTGACAGCGGACCGAGTACGACCCGAGTTGGGGGGCTCACACCATGGGCGGGGAATTCCGCACCGATCCGGACACGCTGTTCCATTACGCGACCCATACCGAGCAGCAGAAGGACGAAGTTCCCCGCATCGGGCGGGCGTTGGAGCATGTGGAGATTCCGTCGGGGGCCTTCGGCAAGCTGCCGGAATCCGATGAGCTGCACTCCTCGTACAACGAACACGCCACCGCGGCGCAGCAGAACATCCACGATCTCGCCGAGCTGTTGCAGGGTGTGGCCGAGGGGCTGCGGGCGACGGCGGGCGGGTACGTCCAGACCGAGTACGCGCAGCAGCAGACGTTCGGCGGTCACGGCGGGGGTGCGGCCGGATGACCGCCACCGATGCCTACGCGTGGGTCAACAAGGAGATCGAGAAGCTCCCCGACATCGAGCAGATCCACAACAACGAGGAGCACGGCCTCGACTCCGGTCTGGACGACGCCATCCGGTGGTTCCTGGACAAGGTCGGGCTGATGGACAAGCTCGAACAGGTCACCGGCATGCCGACGCAGCTGACGCTGGCCGCCCAGGAGTGGAAGGCGCAGGGCGAGGCGCTGCACCGGGTGTCGGCGGAGCTGCGGTCGGGGGCGCGGCGGCTGCCCGAGCAGTGGGAGGGCGACGCCTCCGAGGGCTTCGGCCACAGCATGGGCAAGATCATCGACGCGTTGGACGACACCGGCAAGGACATGGGCAAGACCGCCCAGATCCTCAGTCAGGCCGCCAAGGAGAGCAAGTTCGCCGAGGACTCCATCGTCGCCATCATCCGTGAGGCGATCGAGTGGGCGGCGATGACGCTGGCCGCGATGGTGGTCACCGACATCCTCACCCTCGGTCTGGCCACGGTGGTCGACGGGCTGGTGGCCGAGGCCGAGGTCGCGGTCTTCCTGGCCCGGGTGGAGAAGGTCTCGGCGGAGCTGGCGAAGACGCTGCGTGAGTTGATGAAGGCGGTCAAGGAGTTCAAGAGCGGCGCCAAGTCCTTCAACGAGGCGCGCAAGGCCGCGGGTACGCTGCGGAAGTTGGGCGGCCCGATGGGCAAGGGGGCCTTCCGCAGCAAGGACTGGTGGGCCCACCACATCGCGAGCGGGCAGATCGCCAAGCACGGCTCGAAGCCCCTGATCAACGAGGTCACCGGGCTCACCGGCGACTACAAGACCCCGGCGGAGGACGCGATCAAGCACTTCGGCGGGGAGGCGCTGGACGACAAGGGCCCGCAGGAGCCCGAGCCGTACCACGTGCCCAAGCGCAGTATCGAGGACACCTTCGGCTGACCGCCCGGGCCGACGGGCGGGCCGGATCCCGTGACGCGACGGCGACGTCGCAGCAGAGCGAAGAGAGGGACATGCACCCCACCCCCCTGGTCCCGGAGCGGGACGGCTGGCTCGTGTCGCACTCCGCGCCGTTCCTCGGCCCCGGTGAGACGCTGCGCGGGGCGCTGCCCGTCCGGCTCGATCCGCTCGCCCCGGACACCGTTCCGAAGGCGCTCCGCAGGCCCAAGCCGGAGGCCGAGCGGAAGGCGCGGTTCACCGGGTGGCAGCGGATCTTCCTGCCGGTGACGTTCGTGATGTGGCTGGTCTCGCTGCCCGCCGGTTTGCTGGAGGTCGGCGCCCGCCGCACCTGGCGCGGATTCCGCCGGATCTTCCGGGGCCGGGTGTGGGCCGGCGGCTGGGAGAGCGCCGCGGGCCGTTTCGTCGTCGACGCCCGTACGGGGACGGCGGAGGTCGCCGGGTACGACCACACCCGGCTGGCGCTGGCCGTCACCGACCGGCGGCTGTTGCTGCTGACCGAGCCGACGCTGCCGGAGCGGGAGGCGGCGCAGCTGCTCGGCGCGGTCCCGCACGGGAGTTACGGGCCGCGCCGGGAGCCGCACCCGCCGCGCCACCGGGGCCGGGTGGACCTGGCCTTCGCCGACGGGTCGTGGCTGGCGCTGGACGTACCGGACCGGCGTCAGGTGGCGTGGCTCGGCGAGCTGTTGGCGGCGGGGCGGTAGCGTCCCGGCGGCGGGCGGGCCCGGGCGTCAGGGGGTCTTCGGTGTGCGCCCGGCGCGGCACCGCAGCAGCGGTTGGATGCGGGTCCCGAAGTTCTCGATGCCTTCCAGGAAGTCGTCGAAGACCAGCATGATCCCCTTGGTGCCGGGCACCTCGGCGATCTCGTCCAGCATCCCGGCGACCGTCTCGAACGAGCCGACGAGGGTGCCCATGTTGAAGTTGACGGCGCCCTCGGGCAGCGCGATGGTCCGGGCGGTGGCGGAGGCGTCGTCCGTGGCGTCGGCGTCCGTCTCCCCCGACATGTAGGCCAGCGCCGCGTGGTCGGCGTGGTCGTGGTAGTCCCGCCATTTCGCGTGGGCGGCCGCGTCGGTTCCGGCCGCGATGATCATGAACAGGGAGAGCGCGCCGACGTCGCGGCCGGTCCGCCGTGCCTCGGTCATCAGCGCCGCGGTGGTGTCCGCGAGGGCGAGCGGGGTGTTGACGCCGCTGCCCAGGACGAAGTTGTAGTCGGCGTGTTCGGCGGCGAACCTCATACCGTTGCCGCTCTGGCCCGCGGCGACGATATCGATGTGGCCGTCGGCCGGTCGTGGGGAGAGCACACAGCCGTCCATCGTGTGGAACTCGCCCCGGAAGTCGCTGCGCCCCTCGCGCCACAGCTGCTTCAGCACGGTGACGTACTCGGCGGCCCGGGCGTAGCGGTTGCCGAAGTGGGCGTCGCCGGGCCAGAGGCCCATCTGGGCGTACTCGCCGGGCGCCCAGCCGGTGACGATGTTGACGCCGAACCGGCCGGGCGCGATGGCGTCGACCGTGGCCGCCATCCGCGCCGCCATCGCCGGTGGCAGGGCGAGGATCGGCGCGGAGGCGTACAGCTTGATCCGCTCGGTGACGGCTGCCAGCCCGGCCGTCAGCGTGAACGATTCGAGGCAGTGGTCCCAGAACTCCGTCTCCCCGCCGAACCCCTTGAGCTTGATCATCGACAGCGCGAAGTCGAGGCCGTACGCCTCGGACTTCTGCACCACCGCCTTGTTGAGGGCGAAGGTCGGCAGGTACTGCGGGGCGCTCTTCGAGATGAGCCAGCCGTTGTTGCCGATGGGGAGGAACACGCCGATGTCCATACCGCTCCTGTACGGGTCCGGGGAATCGTGCGGTCCCTTCCCCGCGCCGCCGGAAAGACACCCGGGCCGGGGTGGCGTCACCCGGGGAGGGTGAGGCGGAAGGTGGTCCGTCCGGGGCGGCTGGTGACGGTGGCGGTGCCGCCGTGGGCGGTGGCGACGGCGTGGACGATGGCGAGGCCCAGCCCGGTGCTGCCGGTGGCGCGGGAGCGGGCGTGGTCGGCGCGGACGAACCGGCCGAAGACCTCGGGCCGGTCCTCCTCGGGGATGCCGGGGCCGGTGTCGCCCACCGCGACGGAGACGCCGTCCGGCCCGGTGGTGAGGGCGACGGTCACCTCGGTGCCGGGCGGGGTGTGGGTGCGGGCGTTGGCGAGGAGGTTGCCGATGGCCTGCTGGAGGCGGTGGGCGTCGCCGGTCACGGTGACGGGTTCCTCGGGGAGGTCGAGGATCCAGTGGTGGCCGGGGCCCGCGGCGCGGGCGTCGTCCGTCGCGTTCAGGATGAGCAGGGTCAGATCGACCGGTTCGTGTTCGAGGGGGCGTCCGGCGTCGAGACGGGCGAGGAGCAGCAGATCGTCGACGAGGCGGGTCATCCGCCGCGATTCGCCGTCGATCCGTTCCAGGGCGTGCCGGACGTCGGCGGGGACGGGGCCGCGGTGGCGCAGGGCGAGTTCGGCGTGGCCGCGGATGTTGGCGACGGGGGTGCGCAGTTCGTGGCTGGCGTCGGCGGCGAAGTGCCGTAGCCGCTCCTCGCTCGCCTGACGGCGGGTCAGCGCATCCTCGACATGGCCGAGCATGTGGTTGAGGGCCGTGCTGACCTGGCCGACCTCGGTACGGGGGTCGGTGTCGGGGAGCGGGCCCGGCATGGCGATCTCCCCGCTGGCGAGCGGCAGTCCGGCCACCTCCGCCGCGCGGGTGGTGACGTTGCGCAGCGGGCGCAGGGAGATCCGCACCCACTGGGCCCCAGCGATACCGGTGGCCACGAGGGCGATGCCGAAGAGCGTGGCCTCGACCGCTTCGAGGCGTTCCACGGTCTCCTCCACCGGGTGCAGGGGCAGGCCGGTGAGGAGCACGTCCCGGTCGTCGCCCCGGACGGCGGTGACGCGGTAGGAGCCCAGCGCGGAGAGGCGGAGGTGGTGTCCGTGTCCGTCGGCGGGGACGGCCGCCAGGGCGCGGCGGTCCCCGGCGGTGAGGGTGAGCGTGTGGTCGGTGGCGTCGCGGACGACGGCGGCTTGGGTGACGGTGCCGTTCAGCAGGCGGGCGCCGAAGGTGGCGTCGGCCTGGCCGCGGGTGTCGGGGCGGTTGTCGGCGTCCGGTCTGGCCTCGTGTTCCAGGCTGGCGGCGAACCGGCCGCCGGACGCGGTGAGTTGCTCGTCCAGGCGTCCCAGGAGGAAGTCGTGGAGCGCGAAGGTGGTGATGGCGCCGACGCCGAGGCAGGCGAGGGCGAGGAGGGTGACGAGCCCGGCGGTGAGCTGACCGCGCAGGGTGCGGGGCAGCAGCCGCCTCACGGTGCTTCCGGCTTGAGGACGTACCCGACGCCGCGCACCGTGTGGATCATCGGGGCGCGTCCGGCGTCGATCTTCTTGCGCAGATAGCTGATGTACAGCTCGACGATGTGGGCGCGGCCACCGAAGTCGTAGGCCCAGACGCGGTCGAGGATCTGGGCCTTGGAGAGCACCCGGCGCGGGTTGCGCATCAAGAAGCGCAGCAGTTCGAACTCGGTGCGGGACAGATCGACGGCGGTCTCACCGCGCCGGACCTCCCGGGCCTCCTCGTCCATGGTCAGCTCCCCGACGACGAGCCGGTTGGTGCCGGGCTCGGCGGTCATCCCGGCGCGCCGCAGAAGCCCGCGGAGCCGGGCGAGGACCTCCTCCAGGCTGTACGGCTTGGTGACGTAGTCGTCGCCGCCCGCGGTGATACCGGCGATACGGTCCTCGACCGCGTCGCGCGCGGTGAGGAAGAGCACACAGATGCCCGGCTCCTCGCGGCGCAGCGCCCGCAGGACCTCCAGTCCGTTCAGATCGGGCAGCATCCGGTCGAGGACCACGGCGTCGGGGCGGAAGTCGCGGGCGGCGGCGAGCGCGCCCGCGCCGTCCGCGGCGGTACGGACCTGCCAGCCCTCGCCGGTCATCGCCCCGGCCAGGACCTCGGTGACATCGGGCTCGTCGTCGACGACGAGGACCCGTACGGGATCTCCGTCGGGGCGGTGCAGGGGCGGTGCGGTGTGCGGCTCGTTCATGGTGTCTTCAGCATGCCTCGGCGCCGGTCACGGCGGGGCACGGCCTTCCTCTGAGTTTCCTCTGAACCGGCGCCGGGAGAGGTCGGCGGCGCCTTTTCAGAGGCGGCACAGAGCGGAGGCTGTGAGGCTGGGCCGCCCTCACCGGGACGCGTCCGCCGAGAGAAACCCGGCATTCACTGCCCGTGCGGTAGAAATCGGACGCCCGCCCGTGGCCGACGCACCGTCGCGGGCGTCGCGGCACCCCGCCCGCCTCCCGACCGGCCCGCACACCGACCCCGAAGGAGCCCCCCGTGGGACTCGACCTGATCAACGGCCTCCCCGCGCACGTCCTGCTCGTCCATGTCGTCGTGGTCCTGGTACCGCTCACCGCCCTCGCGCTGATCCTCTCCGCCGCCCTGCCCTCGGTCATGCGCCGGTTCGGTCTCGCCCTGCCGGCCCTCGCGCTCGTCTCGCTGATCAGCGTGCCGCTGACGACCGACGCGGGCGAGTGGCTGGAGCGGCATGTGGCCGGCGATCCGCTGGTCCGTGCCCATACGGAGCTGGGCGACGGGCTGCTCCCCTGGGCGCTGGCGCTCTTCGTGGTGGCCACCGCGGTGTGGTGGTGCTACCGCCGCGCCGCCCACCGCGCCCCCGCCGCGCCGGGCCCCTCCGGCGGGGTGGCCCTACCGCTGCGCCTCGCCGCCGCGGTGCTGTCCCTGGTCGTCGGGGTCGGCGCGGGCGTGCAGGTCTACCGGATCGGCGACTCGGGCGCCAGGGCCGCCTGGCACGACAGCTTCTCCGCCAAGGGCTGACGGGGCCCGCCTCGCCGGGACGAGGACGGCGGGCGTCGGCCCGTGACGTGGTGTCCTCGCCCCTCCGGGAATGCCCCGGAGGGGCGGTGCGTTACCCCTGGGGGTATCGAGTGAGGAGTCGTGATGGAACTTGATCTGGCGGCGGAGCTGAAGTCCGTGCTCAACCGGCTGCGGCGGGCACAGGGGCAGATCTCCGGGGTGATCCGGATGATCGAGGAGGGCCGGGACTGCGAGGACGTCGTCACACAGTTGGCCGCCGCCTCCCGGGCCCTGGACCGCGCCGGATTCGCGATCATCGCCACCGGTCTCCAGCAGTGCCTGACCGACATGGAGAACGGCAACCGCTCCGGCGAGGACCCCGACGAGATGCGCGCCAGGCTGGAGAAGCTCTTCCTCTCGCTCGCCTGACGGGCCGCACCGGGCGCGGGACGGGGCCGGGGCACTCCCGGAGCCACCCGGCACCGGGTCCCGGCCTCGGTCCCCGGTCTCCATCGCGCCGACGGACACCGCGGGCGGCACGCCCACCGCGATGCTCCTTTCGCGCGACACCTCGCCGGGGAGAGCGGAGCCGCCGCGCTCTCCCGTCCCCGCCGGGGTACATTCCGCCGCTGTGCCCGCCCTTCCCCGGCCCGTCCGGACGGGAGACCGCGGGCCTCCCGAAGACCGGCACCGGCCCACGGCCGCTCCCCCACGAAGAGGCGATGACCATGCCGTACGACCGCACCGTGCGCCTGAGCGGCGGCTTCGACGAGACCGTCACGGCCGTCCGGGCGGCGCTGGCGGACCAGGGTTTCGGCGTGCTCACCGAGATCGATGTGCGCGCGACGCTGAAGGCCAAGCTCGACCACGAGATGGAGGACTATCTGATCCTCGGGGCGTGCCACCCGCCACTGGCGCACCGGGCGCTGCAGGCCGACCGTTCCGTCGGGCTGCTGCTCCCCTGCAACGTCGTCGTCCGCGCCGAGGGCGACCACACCGTCGTCCAGGCCATCGACCCCGGCACCATGGTCACGCTCTCCGGTGTCGCCGCCATGGCCCCCGTCGCGGAAGAGGCCACCCGCCGCCTCGACGCGGCCCTCGCCGCCCTGCGGGACGGCGGCGTCTGAGGGTCCGGCGCCCCGCGGACGACCGGACCGTCGGCGGCCGGTCCGCCCCGCTAACAACGGCTCCGTGGACCATAGTTGGCGGCGCCGGTATGGCTCCTCCGCACATATTTCTCCCCGGCCGACCCGCCTAGGTTCGACAGCTCCAGGAGTCGGCCGGGCCGTGGATACGGGCGGTTCCCGGTCGGTGGAAGATTCCCCCACACAAGGGAGCCGGTCATGTTCTCCGCACGCCCTCGGCGCCTCGCGACGGGTGCCGCTCTTGCCGCAGCCGCGCTGGTGGCGCTCGGTGTCCCGGCGCGGTCCGCCGCGGCGCAGCCGGTCAGCGGCTCGTTCGAGCAGGTCACCGGCTTCGGGTCCAACCCGGGCAACCTACAGATGTACACCTACGCCCCGGCGGCGCTGCCGAAGGGCGCGCCGGTGGTGGTCGCCCTGCACGGCTGTACCCAGAGCGCCGCCGACTACTACGGCCACTCCGGCTGGCCGGAGCTGGCCGACCGGTACGGATTCGCGGTCGTCTTCCCCCAGACCACCGCCGCCAACAATCCGCAGTCCTGCTTCCGGTGGTTCGACGCGGGCGAGAGCCGACGGGACAAGGGGGAGGCCGCCTCCATCAAGCAGATGGTGGACAAAGCCGTCACCACGTACGGCTCCGACACCACTCGGGTCTTCGCCACGGGGCTCTCGGCCGGGGGCGGCATGACGGCGGATCTCCTGGCCGACTATCCGGACGTCTTCGCCGGTGGCGCCGTCAACTCCGGTCTCCCCGCGCAGTGCGCCACCACCATCCTGGGCGCGAGCGGCTGCCAGCTGGCCGATCAGCATCTGTCGCCGCGGCAGTGGGGCGACAAGGTCCGCGCCTCCGCCCCCGGTCATGAGGGCGGTTGGCCGCGGGTGGCGATCTGGCAGGGCGGCGCCGACCACACGGTCGCCCCCGTCAACGGCACCGAGCTGCGCGACCAGTGGACCGATGTCCGCGGGGTGGGCAACCGGCCCACGGCCACCCGCCAACTGCCCGGTGACACCACCGAGACCGTGTACGGCGCCGACCCGGACCGGCCCGATGTGGCGCTGTTCTCCGTCGCCGGGATGGGGCACGGGCTGGCCGTCGCCCCCGGTGACGGCGACACCCGGTGCGGTTCCACCGGCGCCTACTTCCTCGACACGATCTGCTCCTCGTACCACACCGCCGTGTTCTGGGGCCTCGACAGCCGGTAGACGGGCCGGGGCTCAGCCGTGCGGGGCGGCGACCGTGTGCAGGCGTAGGGCGAGGTGGAGTTCGAGGGCGCGGTCGGGGCTGTTCCAGTCGGCGCCGAGCAGGTTCTGCACCCGGGCGAGGCGCTGGACGACGGTGTTGACGTGGACGTGGAGCAGGTCCTTGGCGCGGGTGAGGCTCCGGCCGGTGGCGAAGTACGCCTCCAGGGTGCGGACGAGTTCGGTGCCGCGCTCGGCGTCGTAGGCGAGCAGCGGGCCGAGGGTGGCGGCCACGAAGGTGCGTGTGTCCCGGCTCTCGCCCAGGACGACGCCGAGGAAGCCGAGTTCGCCGATGTGGGCGCCGTCGCCGGTGCGGCCGAGCGCGTGCAGGGCGCGCAGGCAGCGGGTGGCCTCGGCGTGCGCCTCGACGACCGCGGTGAGGCCGGAGGCGGGACCGGCGGCGGCCACCGTGACCGGGGCGCCGACCGCGCGGCCCCACTGCCGGGCGAGGTCGCGGGCGAGCCGCCCGGGTTCCGCGGCGAGGGCGTCCGGGCCGTCCGCGCCGTCCTTCCGGGCGAGCGACCGGAGCAGGACGAGGGAGCCGTGGTGCTCGGCGCTGACGGTGCCGGGGTGGTGGGTGAGGTGGGAGAGGCTGGCGAGGTTGAGCCGTTCCCGGGCGCCCTGGGCGGTGCGGGCGACGAGGACGAGGTGCGGGCGGCGCAGGTCGATGCCGAGCCGACGGCCCCGCTCGATCAGGGCGCCGGGGTCCTGACCGGGGGCGTCGAGCAGGTCGGCGACGAGGTTGCCGCGCAGCCGGTTCTCGGTCTCGGCGGCCCGGCGGCGCAGCATCACGAGCAGACCGGTGACGACGGAGGCCCGTTCGAACAGGCGCCGGTCGCTGTCCTCCAGCGCACGCGGGCCGTGCAGGACGAGCGTGGCCAGGATCTCCGGCCCGGCCAGCACCGCGCACACCCAGTGCCCCGCCCGGTGCACGGCGCGCGCCCGCCGCCGGGAGTCCTCCGACGCCGTCGGCAGCCACTCGGCCACGGTGTCGTCGAGCGGGAAGGCCGCGCCGTGCCCGTCGGTCGCCGCGAGGGGGACGCCCTCCGGGTCGTGCAAGGAGATGGGGCCGTGCAGCAGTCCGGCGAGGGCGGCCGTGACCTGGGGTATGTCGCCGCCGCGCAGCACCAGGTCGGTGAGGCGGTCATGGGCCTCCTCGGCCCGGTGCAGCGCCTCGGTCTGACGGCGGACGGTCTCGTTGGCGGCGGCGAGTCCGTCCAGCGCCTGCCGGGTCTCGGCGATGCTGCGGGCCGTGTCGATGGCGACGGCGGCGTGGGTGGCCAGGGACTGGAGCAGGGCGATCTCGTCCTGGCCGAAGGACCGGGCCGCGCGGTCCGCGGCGAACAGCACCCCGACGACCTTGTGGGAGGAGTCGGTGCGCGACCCCAGCAGCAGCGGCACCCCGAGGATGGAGACCAGCCCCTCGTCCAGGACGCCCGCGTCGATGCTGCCGGTGTGGTGGAAGCGCGGGTCGATGCGGTAGTCGGGGGTGGCGTAGGGCCGGGCGGTCTGGGCGACGAGCCCGCCGAGACCGTCGCCGAGGCTGAGGCGGAGCCGCTGGAACGCCGGTGAGACGGAGCCGTCGGTGACCCGCATGTAGGTGTCACCGGCCTCCTCGTCCGGCAGCGTCAGATAGGCGGTGTCGGTGCCCAGCAGGCTGCGGACGCGGTGGACGATGGCGCGCAGCACGGTGTCCAGGCCGGTGGCGGCGGCCAGATCTCCGGCGGTGTCGAACAGCGCGGTGAGTTCCCGCTCGCGGCGCCGGTGCTGGCAGAGGGTGCTGCGGATGCGCTGCGCCGTCGCGGCTGCCCGCTCCACCTCCCGCAGCTCCGCGGCGGGCAGGCCCTCGGCGCGGGCGCGCGCCACCTGCCCGCTCAGCTCCTCGGCGGGGGCGCCGCTCTCCAGCAGTTCCAGCAGGGCCCGCAGGTGCGGGGCGGCGCGGGGCGGCTCGGGCATGGGGACACCTGGGGTCGGCGGGCCGGACGGGCGCGGAGGACAGCGGCAACTATAGACAGCGGCGGCGCGGGGGCCTCGTGGTCGTCACGAGGCCCCATGGCGCCTACGCGGTGGGCGCGTTGGGGCGCGCGGCGGGGGCGGCGTCACCCGCCGACGGGGGCTCCTCGGCGGTGTCGCCGACGGCGGCGAGGTCGCTGCCGCGCGTCTCCCGCGCCAGGAGCACGGCCACCACCGTGATGACCGCGGCGACCGTCACGTACAGCGCGATCGGCCCGGGACCGCCGTACGCCCCCAGGAGCGCCGTCGCGACCAGCGGGGCGGAGGCGCCCGCGGCGACGGAGGAGAGTTGGGCGCCGATGGACGCGCCGGAGTACCGCACCCGGGTGGCGAAGAGTTCCGCGAAGAAGGCCGCCTGGGGTGCGTACATGGCGCTGTGGAAGACGAGTCCGACGACGACGGCGAGGGTCAGCGCGGCGAAGGACCGGGTGTCGGCGAGCGCGAAGAAGGCCCACACCCAGCCGCCGGTGCCGACGGCGCCGACCAGGTAGACGGGGCGGCGACCGATGCGGTCGGAGACCGCGCCGAACAGCGGGATCAGGCAGAACTGCACGGCCGAGCCGATCAGTACGGCGTGGAGCGCGGTCTGTTCGGGGAGCTTCAGATGGCCGACGCAGTAGGCCAGGATGAACGCGGTGAGGATGTAGTAGGAGATGTTCTCCGCGATCCGGGCGCCCATCGCGACCAGGATGTCCCGCCAGTGGTGGCGCACCACGTCGACCATCGGCGCCCGTTCGTCGGCGCCCGCCGAGCGGCGTTCCTCGGCCCGGGCCAGCGCCTCCTTGAAGAGCGGCGACTCGTCCACGCTCAGCCGCACCCACATGCCGACCAGGACGAGGACGCCGGAGGCGAGGAAGGCCACCCGCCAGCCCCAGGTCTCGAACGCGTGGGAGGTGGTGGTGCCGGTGAGCAGGGCCAGCACGCCGACGGCGAGGAGGTTCCCGGCGGGGGCGCCGCCCTGCGGCCAGGAGGCCCAGAAGCCGCGGTGCCGGGGGCTGCCGTGTTCGGAGACGAGCAGGACCGCACCGCCCCATTCGCCGCCGAGGGCGAAGCCCTGGAGCAGACGCAGCAGGGTCAGCAGCACCGGAGCCGCCGCCCCGATGGCGTGGTAGCTCGGCACACAGCCGATCAGGACGGTGGCGCCGCCCATCATCAGCAGGCTGGTGACCAGGAGCTTCTTGCGGCCGATCCGGTCGCCGAAGTGGCCGAAGACGAGGGCGCCGACGGGGCGGGCCACGAAGCCGATGGCGTAGGTGAGGAAGGAGAGCAGGGTGCCGGTCAGCGGGTCGGAGTCGGGGAAGAACACCTTGCCGAACACGAGCGCGGCGGCGGAGCCGTAGAGGAAGTAGTCGTACCACTCCACGGTGGTGCCGACCAGTCCGGCCGCGACCACACGGCCGAGGCGCGGGGGTCTGGGGGTCTTTCCGTTCACGGGTCGTCACCTTCGTACGAGACGGCGGGGAGGCACGGACGGGGAGATAAGGCATCCGGTGGCGGGTCCGGGGCCCGGGGGCGGGCGGTCAGTGGGCGGTCCAGCCGCCGTCCATGACGAGGTCGGTTCCGGTGACGGAGGCGGCGTGCGGGGTGCAGAGCCACAGCACCGCCCGGGCCACCTCGTCCGGTTCGACCAGCCGTTTGACGGCGCTGCGGGCGAGGAGGACGCCGTTCATGACGTCCTCCTCCGGGATGCCGTGGGCGGTGGCCTGTTGGCTGATCTGCCGCTCGACCAGCGGGGTGCGCACATAGCCGGGGTTGACGCAGTTGCTGGTGACACCGTGGCCCGCGCCCTCCAGGGCGGTCACCTTGCTCAGCCCCTGGAGCGCGTGCTTGGCGGTGACGTAGGCGCTCTTGTACGGGCTGGCGCGCAGTCCGTGCACGGAGGAGATGTTGACCACCCGGCCCCAGCCCCGCGCGTACATGCCCGGCAGGGTGCGGTGCAGGATCCGGAACGGCGCCTCGACCATGATCCGCTGCATCCGGGCGAAGCGGTCGGGGTCGAACTCGGTGATCGGGGCGATGTGTTGCAGACCGGCGTTGTTGACCACGATGTCGGCGTCGGCGGGCAGCTCCGCCACCGCCGCCGGATCGGCCAGATCCACCACATGGACGGTGGCGTCGATCCGCGCCGCGGTCCGCGCGGCGGCTTCCCCGTCGACGTCGACGACCCGGACGCGGGCGCCGGACGCGGCCAGCGCCAGCGCGCACGCCCGGCCGATACCGCTCGCCGCGCCCGTGACCAGCGCCGTCCTGCCGTGCAACGGGCCGGGCACGGCGTCCGGTTCGGGGCCGGTCGCGGAGGCGGCGCGGACCCGGGTCGCTTCGTCTGGGGGAACCATGCCGTTCACCGTAGGAGCGGCCGGGGTAGCGGCCCATGGTTGCCGGAACCACAAGCGGCCCCCGGAAGGTGGTGTTCCGACCCATGGAACACCCGGAGGCCGGAGGCTTTACTTGACGCCTTCGGGAGCCGTCGGCCGCACCCGGTGGGCCACGGCGCCGCGCGGGAGCGGCCGTCGCCCCTGCCCGCCTCCGCACGCCGTGACCGTTCTCCAGGAGCCCTCCGATGCGCCCTGCTCTGCGCCGGTTCACCCTCGCGGCCCTCGCCCTCGCCGCCTGCGCCACCGGCCCCGCCCCGGCCCACGCCCGCACCGCCGACGCCCCCGCCTGCGCCCGGGCGGTGGCGGTGCCGGGCGCCGCCCATCAGCGCCACGCCTGTCTGCCGGACCTGACGACCACGGCGCTCGCGGGCACCCCGTACACCGACACCGCGGACCAGACGGGCCTCGCCGCCCGCGGCACCCGCAACCCCAGCGGGGTGCCCGGCGTCCAGATCGACGGCTACTTCCCCGACACCTCCCGCACCAACGCCGAGCACGGCTGGCACCACGACGCGCAGTTCGTCCTGCGGCTGCCCGCCCGCTGGAACGGCGGTCTCGTCGTCACCGGCGCGCCCGGCAACCGCACCCAGTACGCCACCGACGCCCTCATCTCCGACTACGTCCTGGCCGCCGGTTACGCCTACGCCGCCACCGACAAGGGCAACACCGGCCCCGACTTCTACCGGGACGGCCACCGCCCCGCCGATGCCGTCGCCGAGTGGAACCGGCGCACCACCCAACTCACCCGCGCCGCCCGCACCACCGTCCACCGCTTCTACGGACGCCCCGTCCGCCGCACCGTCATGACCGGGATCTCCAACGGCGGCTACCTCACCCGCCGGCAGCTCGAACACCACCCCGAGCTGTACGACGGCGGCATCGACTGGGAGGGCACCCTCTGGACCGCCCGCGGCCCGAACCTGCTCACCCCGCTGCCGACCGCCGTCGCCTGGAGCACCGGCACGGCCACCGAGGACGACATGTACGGGCGGGGTTCGCCCGCGGCTCCGCGTTCCTGTGGCCGTACCACCGCGGCACCTACTGGGGGCTGACGCAGAAGGCGTACCGGGCCGCCGTCGACCCCGGCTACGATCCGCGGTGCCCCGGCACCAGCGCCGGATCCACCCCGGAGCAGATCCTCGCGCCCTGCCCGTCCGACGCCCGCTACGCCTACGCCGCCCGCCCGGCGGCGGTGCACGACGCGGTCTCCCGGATCGCCCTGACCGGCGCCCTCACCCGGCCCCTGATCACCCTGCACGGCACGCTGGACGCCCTGTTGCCCAAGAGCACCGACTCCGATGTCTACCGGCGGATGGTGACCCGCTCCGGCCGCGCCGACCTGCACCGTTACTACGCCGTCGCGGGCGGCAACCACGTCGACGGGCTCTACGACACCTTCCCGGACCGCCTGCGCCCGATGCTGCCGTGCTACCGCAGCTCCTTCGACGCCCTCGCCGCCTGGCTCGACCACGGCACCCCGCCGCCCCCGGACCACACCGTCCCCCGCACGCCCCACACCGACCTCGTCAACACCTGCTCCCTGCGGTGACGCCGAACGGGTACACCGCGCACGCCCCCGCACCACCCCTCCGGCCCGCGCATCAACTCATCCCGAAGGCAAGGGACTTGTAGGAACGCACGCGCCGCCGCCCCCTCCCCGTACAGGTGAGAACACTGTGCGTGACAAGAAATGTACTTCCGGCTTCCCGGGCCCCTCTCTACCCTCCCGTTCTCATGACAACGGAACACGCGCAGCAGCCCGAGGGGCGCAACGGACAGAGCCGCAGGCGCTTCCTGGCGGCGACCGGCGGAGCGGTCGCGGGGGTCGTCGGCGGGGCCGCGCTCGACGCCTCGGGAGCCACCGGCGCCGTGGCCGCGGCCCGCACCGGGAAGCGCGTCGCGGTCCTCGGCGGCGGGGTGTCCGGCCTCAGCGCCGCCCATGAACTCGCCGAACGCGGCTACGCGGTCACGGTCTACGAGTACTACGACATCCTCGGCGGCAAGGCCCGTTCGATGGACGTCCCCGGGACCGCGGCGGGCGGCCGCAAACCGCTCCCCGGCGAGCACGGCTTCCGCTTCTTCCCCGGCTTCTACCGGAACCTGCCGGACACCATGCGCCGCATCCCCTTCCCCGGCAACGCCCACGGCGTCCACGGCAACCTCCGCAACAGCACCGAGGCGCTCTTCGCCCGCGGCTCGGGCCGCCCGGACCTGCACTTCCCGCTCCGCCGGGTCACCACCCCGCCCGCCCTCGGCGACCTCACCCCGTCCTGGCTGCGCGACCAGATCCTCTCGGTGCTCGACCTCGCCACCCATCTGCCCGCCCACGAGGCCGCCTACTTCGCCAACCGCCTCCTGGTCCACCTGACCAGCTGCGACGCCCGCCGCGAGGGCCAGTGGGAGAAGGTCACCTGGTGGGACTTCATCCGCGCCGGTGAGATGAGCCGCGAGTACCAGGTCCTCCTCGGCATCGGCCAGACCCGTAACCTCGTCGCCACCCGCGCCGAGATCGCCTCCACCCGCACCGTCGGCCGCGTCATCATCGAAGCCCTCCTCCTGTGGGGCCTGCTCGGCCGCGGTATGGACGGCGACGCGGACATCGACCGGGTGCTGAACGCCCCGACCAGCGAAGCCTGGATCGACCCCTGGGAGACACATCTGCGCGACCGGGGCGTCGAGTTCGCCCTCGGCACCGAGGTCCACGAGGTGCTGTACGAAGGCGGCCGGGTGACCGGCGTACGGGTCGCGGCACGCGACGGCAGCCATCCGCGCACCGTCACCGCCGACCACTACGTCTCCGCCCTCCCCGTCGAGCACGCCCGCCCCACCTGGGGCCCGGCCCTGCGCGCCGCCGACCCGCAGCTGGCCCGGTGCGACGCGCTGAAGTCGGACTGGATGACCGGCGTGATGTTCTATCTGCGCACCCCCACCCCCGTCGTACACGGCCACATCAACTGCCTCGACTCCCCCTGGGCGGTCACCGGAATCGGCCAGGCACAGTTCTGGGACGGCCGGGACTTCGCCCGCGACTACGGCGACGGCCGGGCCCGCGAATGCCTGTCCACGATCATCTCCGAATGGGACAAGCCCGGCATCCTCTACGGCAAGACCGCCCGCGAGTGCACCAAGGACGAGATCGTCGCCGAACTGTGGGCCCAGCTGAAGGACGGCCTCAACGACTCCGGCAGGACGACCCTCCGCGACGAGGACCGGCTCGGCTGGTTCATGGACCCGGCGGTGACAGACCTCGGTGGCCCCCACCCCCGCAACCGCGAGCAGCTCCTCATCCACCCCACCGGAACCCTCTACCACCGCCCGTCGGCGAAGACCGCGGTCCCGAACTTCTTCCTCGCCGGTGACTACGTCCGCACGGACGTGGACCTGGCCACCATGGAGGGCGCCAACGAATCCGCCCGCCGCGCCGTCAACGCCCTCCTGGACGCGGACGCCTCGCCCGCCGAACGCTGCCCCGTCTGGCAACTGTTCCGCCCCCCGGAGCTGGAACCCCTCAAGCGCATCGACGAGACCCGGTACCGGCTGGGGCTGCCCAATACGTTCGATCTGGGGTGAGACGGCGGGCCGGGTCCGGGCGGGCCCGGCCGTCGTGGTTCCGGTTGCGGGGGTGCGGGGAGCCGTCGGGGAAGGATGTGCGACGTGCTCGCACAGGACCTCCGCAAGTGGTGACGTGAAAGGTCCTTGACCCGTCAACTCCCCGTGAAACAAACTGCGTTGCGCGCTTACGCATCAGGAGTCACAGGTTCGGGGCCGCGCGCCCCGGACTTGGTCCCGTGCAGGTCGGGCCACGGATCGCGGGTCGCCTTCGCACCGGATGCGGACGGGGGAACTTGATGGGCCGCAGGGGGATGTACGACCACGGACGGCGCGGGGCGCGGCCGTGGACTCCTCCGCACCCGCCGTCCCTCCCCCTTTCTCGATTTCTTGGTGTCCTCACACTCGGTGCCTGAAGGGATTGGAGGGGGAATGCCGACACCTACCGCCGATCAGAAATACCCCGGCGTCCATGTCGAAGAGCTTCCCAGCAGCATCCGCAGCATCACCACCGTGACGACGTCCGTGACCGCTTTCGTCGGCCACACCCGGCGCGGGCCGCTCGACCAGCCGGTCCGGATCACCAGCTTCACCGACTTCGAGCGCCGCTTCGGCGGCCTGACCTCCCGCAGCCCGGTCTCCCACGCGGTCCACCAGTTCTTCGGCAACGGCGGCGCCGTCGCGGTGATCGTCCGGGTCGCCCGGACCGGCAGCGGCGCGGAGGCACACGTCACCCTGGAGTCCACCGAGGGCCGCAGCCAGTGCCCGGTCCTGGAGGTGTACGCCAAGGAGCCCGGCGTCTGGGGCGACGGCCTGCGGGTCGCCGTCGACCACGACACCCCCGCCCACCGCCCGGCAGGCGGCGGCCCGCGCCACCCCTCCGATCCGGACGAGACCTTCAACCTCCAGGTCTTCGACGCGCACGGCGCGGCCCGGGAGTCCTTCACCGGCCTGTCCATGGACCCCGGCAGCGGCCGGTTCGTGGAGACGGCCGTCAACTCCGCCTCGGCGCTCATCCGGGTGGCCGTGGTCGGCGAGGGGCGCCCGGACCCGTCCGGCACCGTCTCCAAGCCGTTCCACCACCCACTCCCCGATCTCGACGTCGAGTTGACGGTGAAGATCGGTGAGGTGGAGCGGGAGTTCACCCTCTACGAAGCGGAGTGCGACGGCGAGCCGCCGTGCGATGTCACCGGGCTGGCACTGCTGCTGGAGCAGAAGCTGCGGTCGCTGCCGGACGCCCCCGGCAAGCACGCCTTCGCCGGTACCCGGGTGATCCCCTTCGGGCGCCGCCTCCAGGTCGTGGCCGGCTCCACCGACCCCTGCGACGTGGTCCGCTTCGTCGGCGAGTGCGCCAACGACCTCGGTCTGGAGGCGTCGGTCAATCCGCCGGTCTTCGCGCTGTGCGGCGGCGCGGACGGCGACCCGCCCGGCCCGCGCGACCTGATCGGCAGCGAGGCCCGCAAGAGCGGTCTCCAGGCGCTGCGCGATCTGCCCGACGTCAATCTGCTCGCACTGCCGGAGCTGGCGTCGTACGAGTCCGTCGACGACATGCTCACGGTGGTCTCGGCGGCCCAGCGGCTGTGCCAGGAGCGGCGGATGTTCCTGCTGGTCGACGCGCCCGCCACATGGGGCGGTGTGGACGCCGCCCGGGCCGGGATCGGCGCGTTCGACGCGGTGCGCGGCGACCACGCCGCCCTGTACTTCCCGCACCTCCAGCTCATCGACCCGCTCACCGGGCGGCTGCGTTCCTTCCCGCCGTCCGGTGCGCTGGCCGGGGTGATCGCCCGTACCGACGGCGAGCGCGGGGTGTGGAAGGCTCCGGCGGGCACCGAGGCGCGGCTCGCCGGTGTGCACGGGCTGACCGTCAAGCTCACCGACCGCGAGAACGGTCTGCTCAACCCGCTCGGCATCAACTGCCTGCGGACCTTCCCGATGGTCGGCCCGCTGGTGTGGGGCGCCCGCACGCTGGCGGGCTCGGACGCCCTGGACAGCGAGTGGAAGTACGTCCCGGTGCGGCGGCTGGCCCTGCATGTCGAGGAGAGTCTGCTGCGCGGTCTGCAGTGGGTGGTCTTCGAGCCCAACAACGAGCAGTTGTGGCAGCAGATCCGGCTCAACGCCTCGGCGTATCTGCACTCCCTCTTCGAGAAGGGCGCCTTCAAGGGCGGCACCCCGCGGCAGGCGTACTTCGTCAAGTGCGACAAGGACACCACGACCGAGGCGGACATCGAGAACGGGACCGTGAACGTCGTGGTCGGCATCGCGCCCGTCAAACCGGCCGAGTTCGTGATCGTCAAGATCCAGCAGATGGCCGGTCAGTTCGATCTGTAGGGCGTGGGGCGCCGGGTCCGGCCGACGGCCCCGGCGCCCGTACGCCCCACGACGCCGATGTGCAGGAATCCGACATGAAGGAATCCGATGGCTGAGTTCAAGATCAACGCCCATCGCTTCGACCCGTACAAGAACTTCAAGTTCCTGGTGCTGTGGGACGGCCGTACGGTCGCGGGGGTCAGCAAGATCAGCCCGCTCAAGCGCACCACCGAGGTCGTCAAGCACCGCAACGGCGGCGACCCCAGCTCTCCGCGGAAGTCCCCGGGCCGTTCGGAGTTCGAGGGCATCACCCTGGAGCGCGGGGTCACCCACGACCCGGAGTTCGACCGCTGGGCCAACAAGGTCTGGCAGGTCGGCGCGGGTCTGGGCTCGGAGGTGTCGCTCGCCGACTTCCGTAAGGACATCGTCATCCAGGTCCTCAACGAGGCAGGTCAGGTCGCCGTCTCGCACAAGATCTACCGGTCCTGGCCGAGCGAGTACCAGGTCCTGGGCGAGATGGACGCCAACGCCAACGCGGTGGCCATCCAGAGCCTGAAGCTGGAGTGCGAGGGCTGGGAGCGCGACTACGAGGTCCCCGAACCGCAGGAGCCCTCCTTCACCCACCCGGCCTGAGCGGACGCGACGAGTGGTGGCGAGGTGGCGGATGGCGGTCACCGGGCCGGGGGAACTGCTGGCCACCTGGGAGGCCGGGCTGGCCGAACAGGACGCCGGGCGGGCCCTGTTGCTGCACCGGGCGGCCCGTCCCGGCGAGTCGGCGCACACCCTGTCGTCGGCGCCGCTCGGGGAGCGGGCGGCCGATCTCTTCGCGCTGCGCCGGGCGCTGTTCGGCGAGCGGATGGAGGTCACGCTCGACTGCGCGGCGGACGGGTGCGGCGCGGCGCTGGAGTTCACGTTGGACGCCGGGGAGCTGGCGGCCGTCCGCCCGGCGCCGCCGGAGGACGGGCTGCGGGTGGCGGAGGACGGGTGGAGCGTGCGGTTCCGGCTGCCCGGCCCCGCCGATCTGGCCGCGGTGGCCGCCGCCCGTCCGCCGGACGCGCTGCACGCCGGGCGGCTGCTCGCGGCCCGCTGCGCCCTCACCGCCCACCGCGGCGGCCACCTGGCGACCGATGAAGACCTCGCCCAGCTGCCCGAACCGGTGCTCCGGCGCTTCGCCGAGGCCGCCGAAGCGGCCGACCCCGGAGCGGAGTTGACGCTCCGGGTCGCCTGCGCGGAGTGCGGTGCGCCCACCGCCGCGGAGCTGGACATCGCCGCGTACCTGTGGACCGAACTGGACGCCTGGGCCCGGGACCTGCTCCTCGACGTCCATCTGCTCGCCTCGGCCTACGGCTGGAGCGAGCCCGAGATCCTGGCGCTCAGCCCGCTGCGGCGCCGCTACTACCTGGAGCTGTGCGCGGATGCCTGAGCTGCCCGAACCGACGCCCGCCGGGTCCGGCGACTACCTCGGCCGACTGCTGGCCCGGTACGCCCCTGCGCCGCCCGCCGATCCCTTCGGCCCGCCCGGGGGCGCCGACGGGCCGGGGCGGCGGGCGCTCGTCCGGCCGCGGCTGCCCGGCCCGTTCGAGCGGGTGGAGGCGGTGCGCGGCCCGGCCGACGGCGAGGCGGCCGACGACGGGCTGTCGTCCCCGCGGGCGGCCGGGCGGCCCGTACCGGCCCCGTCCGCCGGGCAGCCGCCGCGTACCGCGCACCGGTCGGAGATCCACACCCGGGCCGAACGGGAGACGGTGATCCGCACCGAGGCGGCGCCGGAAGCCGACCGCGGGCCGGTCGCCCCGGGGCCGGTCCCCGCCCCTGCGCTCCGCCCCACGGCGACGGCCACACCCGCCGCCCGGGCCACCGCCACCGAGGGCGTACGGCCGCGGGGCCGGGCGGCGGCTGATCCGGCACGACCGGCGGCGGGCCGGGAGGCGGCGCCGTGGGACGGGTCCGGTCCGGCGCCGTCCGGCGCGCTGCGGCCACGGGCCGACGCCCCGGTCGCGCCCCGCCGCACCGCACCGCCCCGCACCGCCGCCGCGGGCGGCCGACGTGGGGCGCGCGGTCCCGCCGAGCGGGTGGTGCACGTAGAGATCGGTCGGCTGGAGGTCAGCGCGGCCGGTGCCGAACGGCCCGCGGCGGGTGGCCGCCCGGCGCGCCCGGAGCGGCGCGCGCCCGCGGTGAGCCTGGCCGACTACCTGGCCGACCAGGAACGGACTTCAGGGGGACGGTCCCATTGAGCAACGCACTCGCCCTCGCGACGGTCACCCAGGCCCTTGCGCTGCTGATCGAGCACAATCTGCACCCCGAGATCGACATGGCCGTCTCGGTGGAGACCCGTAAACCGCCGTCCGACCCGCCGACCGACCCGACGATCACCGTCTTCCTCTACCAGGTCTCCCACAACCCCTCGATGCGCAACAGCGATCTGGTCACCCGCGCCTCCGACGGCACGCTGCTCAAGCGCCCGGCCGCCGCCGTCGACCTGAACTTCCTGATCAGCGCGTACGGGGAGGAGCAGGAGCTGGTCGGGCAGCGGCTGATCGGGAGCGTGGTACGGACGCTGCACGAGATCCCGGTGCTGCCGCGGGAGTTGATCGAGGAGGCGGCCGAGCGCCCCTATCTGGCCGGGAGCGATCTGGCCGGGTCACCGCAGCGGGTCCGCTTCACACCGACCCAGATGGACGTCGACGAGACCTCCAAGCTCTGGGGGATGTTCAACAACACGCCCTACGCACTGTCGGTGAGCTACCAGGCGTCGCTGGTGCTGCTGGACGGCCACCGGAAACCGGCACCGGCCCGCCCGGTGCGGCGGCCGGAGGTGGCGGTGGCGCCGGAGGTACCGCCGGAGGAGCCGTTGGCGGACGCGCCGCCCGGACCGGCGGCGGCTGCGGGCGACGGGCAGGGGCCCGCCGGTCCGGCGGCTTCCGGGCCGACCGGGGACGCCGCCGCGGACACCGCCCCGGGCCCCGCCGAGGGGACCGCGCGGAAGGCGGCCGGGAAGACCGCGAAGAAGGCGGCGGGCGGGCGGCCGTCACCGCGGAAGGCGACCGCGGCGCGGGAGAGCGCGGGCGGCGGACGGTCGGGGGGCCGGGCCCGTAAGGCGACCGGCGGCCGGGCGGGGGACGCGGACCGCGCCCCCGGCACCGGTCGGTCCGCCGACCCGCACCGTACCGACGACGGCGGGGAGGGCTGAGGCGCGGTGCGGGGGACGGGGGCGGAGGGCGACATGGCGGGCAGCGGCGGAACGGGCCCCGGGGCGGCGGACGACGAGGCGGAGGGCGCGGCGCTGGCCGCCGCCGTCCGCGCGGTCCTCGCCCGGCTGGACGCGCATGCCGCACGCACCCGCGGGAACGGCGACGGCGCGGGGCGGGCGGAGGGGCCCGCGGACGGGGACGGTCCGCGCGGCGGCGCCGACCGCGCGCCCGCCGCGGCTTTCCCCTCCCCCCGGGCCCTGGACGACCTCACCGCCTGCTTCGGGCTCACCGCCTTCGAGCGGGAGGTCGTCCTGCTCGCCGCGGCAGCCGAGCTGGACCCGACCACCGGGGCCCGCTGCGCCGCCGCCTGCGGTGATCCGGAGCGCCCGCACCCCACCTTCTCGCTCGCCCTCGCGGCGCTCGACGCACCCCACTGGAGCGCGCTGACCCCGGTCGCCCCGCTGCGCCGCTGGCGGCTGGTCGAGCTGGCGGACGAGACCCGGCTGACCACCGGTCGGCTGCGCCTGGACGAACGCATCCTGCACTTCCTCGCCGGTGCCCCGTACCTGGACGCCCGGCTCCACGGCCAACTGCGCCGCACCGCCCCGCCGCAGACCCTGCCGCCCGCGTACGAGAGGGCGGCGGGCCGGGTGGCGGCGGGGTGGACGGGCGGCGGGCCGGACGCCCCCTTGCGGGTCGAACTGGTCGGCGGGGAGCTGCGCAGCCGTGCCGACATCGCGGCGGCCGCGGCGCGCCGCAGCGGGCTCGGCCTGTACACGATGGCCGCCGAGGACATCCCGACCGACCCGGCCGAACGCGACCGGTTCTCCCGGCTCTGGCAGCGGGAGGCGATCCTGCTGCCCGCGGCGCTGCTGGTCGAGGTCGGCGAGTTGGACCGCGAGCAGCACGCCGCGGTGGACGCCTTCGTCGCGGGCGCCGCCGTCCCGCTGGTCGTCACCGGTCGGGACCCGCGGCGGACCGGCCATCCGCGCGGCGAACGCGTCACCGTCCCCCTGCTCTCCGACGAGGAGCAACTGGGCCTGTGGACGGCCGCGTTCGCCGATGTCCCCGAGATCACCGAACGCCATCTCACCTCCCTCGTCGCGCAGTTCCAGCTGCCGCCGCACGTCGTCCGTTCCGCCGCCGCCTCCGTGCGGCGCGATCTGCCGGGCGCCGACGGGCTCGACGCCGCCGGGCTCGCCTGGCGGGCCGGTCTGACCGAGGCCCGGATGGGGCTGGACGAGTTGGGGCGCCGCATCGAGCCGCGGGCCGGCTGGGACGATCTGGTCCTCGCCGACCGGCAGGTGCGCATCCTCCGGGAGATCGTCGCGCAGGTACGGCAGCGCGCCACCGTCTACCGGGACTGGGGTTTCGCGAAGGCGCTGCGCAACGGCCTCGGCGTCACCGCCCTCTTCGCCGGTGGCTCCGGAACCGGCAAGACGCTGGCCGCCGAGGTGATGGCCGAGGAACTGGGCCTGGACCTCTTCCTCGTCGACCTCTCCCAGGTCGTCAGCAAGTACATCGGCGAGACCGAGAAGAACCTCAGCCGGGTCTTCGACGCCGCCGAGCGCGGCGGGGCGCTGCTCCTCTTCGACGAGGCGGACGCGCTGTTCGGCAAACGCAGCGAGGTCAAGGACAGCCACGACCGCTACGCCAACCTGGAGGTCAGCTATCTGCTGATGCGGATGGAGGCGTACCGCGGGCTGGCCGTCCTCACCACCAACATGAAGAAGGCCCTGGACCCGGCCTTTCTGCGCCGGATCCGCTTCGTCGTCGACTTCCCCTTCCCCACCGAACGGGAGCGGACCGAGATCTGGCGCCGGGTGCTGCCCGCCCGGGCCCCGACCAAGGGCATCGATCCGGCCCTGCTGGCCCAGCTCACCGTCGCGGGCGGGTCGATCCGCAACATCGCGCTCTCCGGTGCCTTCCTCGCCGCGGAGGAGGGCGACCGCCTCCAGATGCGGCACATGCTGGCCGCGGCGCGCACCGAGTACCTGAAGCTGGAACGCTCTCTGACACCGTCGGAGGTCCACGGATGGGTCTGACGCACGAGGTCGGCCACGGCACGGTACGGGCCACCGCCCCGCCGCCCGGCACCGCACCGCCGCCGCCCTCCTCCCCCGCCTCCCCCATCGGCACCTTCCATATCGACATCGGGGAACTGGTCCTGGACGGTTTCGACGCCCGCGCCGTCGATCCGGACCGGGTGTCGGCCGCGTTCCGGGCCGAGTTGACCCGCCTCGTACGGGAGCGCGGCGTCCCGCTGGCCGCGCGCTCCGACGGCGCGGGCGTCGCTCTCGACGGGGTGGCCGGTCTGCCGCCGCTGCCGCCCACCACCCACCCCGTACGGCTGGGTGAGGCGCTGGCCCGCGCGGTGCACGCGGGTCTGGCGGGGCGGGGTGAGGCGCGGTGAGCCATCCGACCCGGTCCGCCTCCCAGGACGCCCGCGCCGCCCGCGACGACCGGCGCCGCAGGCGCAAGGAGCGCGCCGTCAGGTCCGCGGCGCCCGAGCCGAAGAACATCGTCAGCGGCGCCGGGCACCCCCTCGACCTGAGCATCCGCCGGGAGTTGGAGGAGCAGCTCGGCCACGACTTCAGCCAGGTCCGGCTGCACACCGGCCGCGACGCGGGGCGGTTGGCCGAGCTGATGGACGCCGACGCGTTCGCCGTCGGTCAGGACGTCTTCTTCCGCGAGGACGCCTACCGTCCGGGCACCGCCGCCGGCCGCCGTCTCCTCGCCCACGAGCTGCTGCACACCGTCCAGAACCCGCACGGTCTGGGCGCCCTGCGGGCCGGTCGCGATCTGGGCGCGGTCAGTCTGCCCCAGGAGGCGGCCGAACGGGAGGCGGAGTCCGCGGCGCGGGAGTCCGTCCGCTCCGCGATGCTCGGCGCCACCCGCGAGGACGACACCGCGCCCCCGGTGGAGCCCGGCCACGCCACCCCCGGCTGGCTCCGCTACGCCACCGTCGACGCCGACCGCCGCCGCCGGGAACTCCTCGACCCGGCGACCCTGGTGGACCGGCTGGCGGGCGGGGTGGTGCGGTCGCTGCGGGGTGACCCGGAGGACCGGTCGGGGCGGGTACGGCTCGAACTCGCCCGACTGGCACCGGAGTTGCAGGAATCCGTACTGGACCGGCTGGAGGTGCGGCTGCTCAGCTCCGACTTCGACCGGCTGCTCGATCTGGTGGCGGAGTCCGAGGTGCCGCCGGTCGGCTTCCAGCCGTCGCCGACGCCGGAGCCGGTGCCGGACGCCGTCGACCAGGTGCACGAGGCGCGGACGGGCCGGGAGGAGCGTGCCGAGGGCGCCGCGCGGGCGGAGAAGCAGCGGGCCGCGGACGCCCACGAGGAGAAGAAGGACGGCAAGGGGCAGGCGGAGGCGCGCGGTCAGGAGCAGAGCCGGGCGCAGCGCGACGCGGCGGCGGAGCGGCAGGAGGCGGGCGAGCGCACCGCCCACGAGGACGCCCGCGCCGTCGAGGGCGCGGACGCCCGGCAGGAGCAGCGGCAGGCCGAGGAGGAGCAGGGACAGGAGCGTCAGGAGGCCGATCAGGCCGACGCCGCCAAGGCCGACCGGTCCCGGGACGGCGCCGAGCGCACCAAGGAGGAGCGCAAGGCGCAGCGGGAGCGCGAGGAGGCCGACCCGGAGCAGGCCAACCGGCCCGGCGCCGACAAACGCCGCCGCGCGGACGAGGCGAGGAGACCGGCGGACGGCTCGAAGCAGGAGGAGCTGGAGAAGAAGAAGCGGGAGCAGCCCGGACCGGTCCGCCCGGAGAAGGTCGACGAACGGGCCGACCAGCGCGACAGCGCACTCTCCGAGCACGGGCTGAACCCGCAGGACGAGGAGGACGGCCCGCCGCGCGAGGAGGAACAGCCGATCGGGCTGGAGGCGGGCGCCGAGAAGGAGATCGGCGCGGGTGGGGACGGCGGTGCGGCGGCCAAGGGCGGCACCGGACCCGGTGAGGCGGCGCTGCGGCCGGAGGACTTCCTCCCCGGCGCCGACCTGGATGTCTCGTCCGTACCGACCGCCGACCGCCCCGATGCCGCGCTGCCGACGTTCCCCGCTCCCCCGCCCACCAAGGCGGAGCAGGTCCAGCGGGAGCGCGAGAACGCGGCGGACGACGAGGAGCACGAGGACGGGCCGGAGGCCGAGGCCAAGGCGCCGGGTGCGGAGTTGGGGCCGGTCGAGGGCGAGGCGCCGCAGCCGGAGCACGGACCGGCCGCCGGGGCCGGGGACCGTACCGAGAAGGATCTCCAGCCGTCGATGCCGGTCGAGCAGGAGGTCGGCCCGGATCCGGAGGCCGAGGACCGGCAGGCCCAGGAGCCGGAGGCCGAGGAGAAGCGGGATCCGGAGCAGGCCCAGCAGAAGGACGAGGACGGCACCCGCCAGGCCAAGCAGGACGCCGACGACAAGGACGCGGACCGCGACGCGGAGGGCGGCACCGGTGAGGAGGCGCCGGACGCCAAGGAGGCCCAGGACGAGCGGACGGAGAAGAAGGAGCAGGACGCCCAGGCGGAGAAGCGGGAGGCGCAGGGGCAGCCGGAGGGCGCGGCGGCGGGAAAACCGGCCGGGGTGCCGTCGGACGGCGCGGCGGGCGCGGGCGGGGACTCCGCCGCGGCCCCGCCCGCGGGTGCGCACACCGACCGCACGCCGTCCGAGGACCGGCGGCCGTCCCCCGCCGCGCGCCGGGGCGCCGAGCCCGTACGGGCCGAGCGGGACGCGCCGGACGCCAAGAGCGCGGTGCCGAAGGAGTCGGGGCCGGGGGCGGCGCCCGCCGGGGCGGTGGGCGGGACCGAGCCGGGCAACGCGCCGTCGGCCGCCGCCGGTCCCGGAGGGGCGCCCTCCGTCGCCCAGGCCGCGGTCGGTCCGGCGGACCAACAGGCCGACACCCCGGGGAAGATGGGCGCCCCGGCGCCCGAGGGGGCGAAGGCGCAGCCGGACGCCTCGTTGGAGAAGGGCGGCGGCGGGTGCGCCCCGCCGGCCCCGGCCGCCGAGAAGGACGAGGGCGGTGGCGGCGGCTGCGGCGGGGGTGGCGGCGGGAAGGCCGTCCAGGAGAAGAAGGAGAAGCCGCCGGACGTCTCGGCGCAGGATCCCCGGTCGGCGCTGACCACCGTCGGTCAGCTCGCGCCCGACCAGGCACAGGAGGCGCTGCCGGGGCTGGACGGCGCGGCGGACCGGAAGGTCGGCGACGAGCAGCGGCGGCTGGCCGCCCATCCGCCCACCCGTGAACGTCCTTCGGGCGCGCCGCAGACCCTGCACGGGAAGCCGCAGGAGGAGGCTCCGGAAACCCCGGTGACGGGGCAGCTGGAGAAGGTCGGTCCGGCGGGCCAGGGCGAGAAACAGCAGGCCAAGGGGAGTGAGAAGGCCCAGGGAGCCAAGCCGACCGACAACATCCCCACACCGCAGGTGCCGCCCTCGAAGGACGGCAAGCTGACGGAGCAGGACGCGCAGAACGTGGCCGCGGCGGCGGACCAGGTCCCCACCACCGACCCCGAGCTGCACAACAAGACCGTCGGCCCGGCGCCCAAGATCAAGCTGGAGGGGGAGAGCGACCCGCAGCGCACGGACAAGCAGGCGTCCAAGCTCAAGGAGAAGCAGGGCAAGATCCAGGACACCGGGCGCGCGGACGCGTCCAAGCCGCTGGGCGAGGACAAGATCTACCCGGACGCGCCCAAGGAGCAGCTCCGGGGGAAGGCGCCGGGCGGCCGGGCCGGGGGCGGGGGCGGCGCGGCGGCGGGCGGCGCGGCGAAGCCGGGCGCCGGGGCGGTGGCGAAGCAGGAGCGCGGCGGCGAGATCAGGAGCGCCACCGGCCGGGCCGGTACGCAGGTGGCCGCCGAGGAGAAGGAACAGCGGCAGGGCGAGCAGAAGGCCAAGCAGGAGAAGCAGCAGCAGATCGACACCGAGGTCGCGCGCAACACCGAGCAGCAGACGGCGCAGCGCGGTCAGGTGGCGGACCGGGCGCGGACGGAGCGTCAGAACTGGCGCGACGAGCAGGACAAGAAGATCGGGCAGGCCGACAAGGACACCGACAAGGAGCACAAGGACGGCAACGACAAGATCACCAAGCAGCGCGACACCAAGGACAAGGAGGTCGAGGGCCGGAAGAACAACGACAACAAGGACATCGACGGCAAGGCCGATCAGGCGGACAAGGACGCCAAGAAGAAGAAGGAAGAGAAGAAGAAGGGCTCCGACAGCCTCTTCGGCAAGATCGTCCATGCCGTCGCCGACTTCTTCAAGGACCTTCTCGACGCCGTCACCAAGATCTTCGATGAGGCCCGCAAGGCGATCAACGGCATCATCGACACCTTCAAGGACTGGGCGAACAAGGCGATCGACGCGGTCCGCGACTTCGCCGTCAAGGCGATCAACGCGGTGGCCGACGCGCTCATCGCCATCGGCGACGTCCTGCTGGCCGCGTTCCCCGAGCTCCGCGACAAGTTCCGCAAGGCCATCAACGACCTGCGCGACAAGGCCATCGCCACGGTCAACAAGCTCGCCGAGGGCCTGAAGAAAGCCGTCAGCGCCTTCCTCGACGCCCTCGCCGCCGGTCTCCACGCGCTCCTCAAGGTCCTGGAGGCGGGCCTCAAGGCCGCCGTCAAGATCTTCCGCGACGCCATCGTCGGCGCCCTCAAGTTCGCCGAGGCCGCGATCCAGGCGCTCGGTCAGTTCGCCGCTCTCGTCGCGGACATCGCCCCGGACCCCGGCGGCTGGCTCGCCAAGGCCGGTAGCGCCGCGAAGACCGGTATCCAGGAACACCTCTGGGGAGCGATCAAGAGCGCCGTCAGCCAGTGGTTCACCACCAAGGTGGAGGGCATCCTCGGCCTCGGCAAGGCCATCATCAACGTCCTGATCAAGGGCTGTATGTCCTTGAAGCAGATCGGCAAGATGGCCTGGAACGCGGTGGTCGCCGCCCTTCCGATGATGATCGCCCAGCTCGTCATCGAGAAGGTCGTCTCGATGATCATCCCCGCGGCGGGCGCGATCCTCACCATCGTGCAGGGCCTGATGGCCGCCTGGCAGTCCATCAGCGCGATCCTCTCCGCGTTCGGCAAGTTCTTCGCCTTCCTCAAGGCGGTACGGTCCGGCCCCGCCGCCTGCCTCTTCGCGGTGGCCGTCGCCGCCGGTGTCGTCGCCCTCCTGGAACTCATCACCAACCTTCTGCTGGCCCGCCTCGGCCGTGCCGTCAAGGGGGTCGGCAACCGCCTCAAGGGCATCGCCCAGAAGATCATGAAGGGCCTCAAGAAGGCCGGGAAGGGCGCCCGCAAGGCCGCCGGTGGCGCCGTCAACCGCGCCCGCGGCGCCGTCCGCAAGGCCGCCCAGGCGCTCCGCAAACCCACCGGGCCCGCCAAGCCGAAGGGCCCCAAGGTCCCGTCCCGCCCGGGCACCTCCACCGCACACCACCCCACCGCCCACCCGCACGCCAAGGGCCCCGCCACCTCCCACGACCGCCCCCACAGCCGCACCCCCGACAAGGAGCGCGACCGCCGTCGCGAGGAAGACGCCGCCAAACGCGAACGCGACGCCGAGGACCCGAAGAGGCACCCGGACGCGAAGAAGCCCGAGAGCGAGCACACACCCGCTCCGAAGAAACCCGCCAAGGACGAACCGGGCTCCAGGGCCCCGAAGAAGGAACACGAGGAGAAGCCCAAGGAGCGCAGGCCCGAACACGAGCCGGAGAAGAAGCCCGAGAAGCCCAAGAAGAAAAAGGAGACCGAGGCCCCCAAGCGCGCCAGGCCCCGGAAACCCACCTCTCCCCTGGGCCGCGCTCTCAAAAAGATCAAGGGCAAGGTCAAGTCCGCCCTCAAGAAGGTCCGCAACGCGGGCAAGTCCCTCGGCAAGAAACTCCGCAAGTCCAAGCTGGGCAAATCCCTGAAGAACAGCGCCAAGAAGGCCCGCGACTTCTTCAGGAAGAAGCGGGATCACTTCCGCGATCACAGGAAGCACCGGGCGGAACAGAAGAAGCGGCGCCGCGAGGAGCACAAGAAGAAGGAGAATTCCAAGGAGTCGAAGGAGGCCCGGCTCCAGAAGATCGCCGGACGCATCAGGCCGAAGCTGGACAGCATCCTCGAAAAGGGCGTACCCCGCCCGATCATGGCCGCGACCCTCTCCGGCATGCGCCTCTGGTATCGCCTCACAGAGCTGTCTCTGCACGGCGGCGACACCGGGGCCGTCAACGCTCGGCTCAACCCCGAAGTAAACACGAACAATTACGTCACCCAACAGCCGCTGACCAATGAACAGCGAACAGCGGCATCGGCGCACGAGGACGGACGGGCACAGCAGCAGAATCAGCAGAGCGCCGTCCAGCGACAGCAGCAGCAGGCGACCGCCCAGGGCTCCGCCGGAGGGCCTGCCACCTCTCGCGCGCACAACGCCCAGCAACTGAACTCCAGCCTGGCCGAGATCCTCGCCTACCCCTTCGAGCCGCACCCCACCTACCGCAAGTCAGGCGAGGTGCAGACCTACAAAGAGGCGGACACCCGACGGAGAAGAGAGAAGAGGTACAGGAAGAAGCAAGGGCTCAATAAGCGTAAGACGCAGCTGACGGCCGACCATATTCCCTCCGGTCGGGCTATCATCGCCCATCACCAACGACAGTTCATCGAAGAGCAGGCGCGAGGAAACAGGAACCTTCGACGCATGCTGGATGACGAGGCGGCCGGCGTCATCACGCAGCGGGACAAGGAGAAGCTCGACGCGGAACGCTTGCGGCTCCTCCGGAAGGAGAAACTGCTCGCAAAAGGCCAGGACGGCCTCAAGAGGCATCAGCAGAAGGCAAAAGAGAAGTATAACCAGGCCCTTACCGTCATGATTCCGGAAGAATCCGTGCATAAAAAGGGCAGGACCTGGGGATCGAAAAACACACCGGAGCAGTACGAGCGTGACGCCCTGGACCTGACCCGCGCGGCCAAGTTCGACTTCCAGCGGTACTTACAGTATCTCTCCACGCCACCTCAGGTACTCACCAAGGCCTACGTGGCCCACTTTGTGCGACTTTACAAGCAGCTCGTGGACAACGGCGTCATCAACTACTCTCGGGGGATCGACATGATGTTCCTGCACTACTGGGGAAAGGCGAAATGAATTCCAGCGAAGAGATCCAGAGGATCAACGCCAGTTCGCGGCTCGTCGGCCCGAAGAAGAGGGAGCGGATCTTCGCGTACCTCTCCACGCTGGAGGAGCACGGTGCGACCGCCGCCGCCGAGGAGCTGGCCGCGACCGACAGCCGCTACCTCGCCGAATACCTGGCGCAGTACCTGGAGTTGGTACCAGGCTACGCGGCGGAGAAGAGCCGGGCCGCAGAAGCCCTCAGGGAGCACGGTGAACTCGTCGGTGCCGCCGCGCGTCTGGTCCCCTGGCTCCCCGAGAAGACTCTCCAGGGCTTCATCGACGACTATGTCTCCACGGGCGACCCCGATGCCCCCGTGGCCAACGTCCTTTACACGATCGGCATTTACCGTCCCGAGCTGCTCCGTCCCGTCGCCGACCGGATCCCCGACGACAGCATGCGGCAGTCGATGCTGTCGGGGGCGCCGGACAGCGAGGTTCAGCGGCTGCTCGGCGAGTGGGAGGCCGACAAGAACCCGTATCACCTGGTCCGGCTGGCCTTCACCCGCACCCCGCTCGCGCAGGAGGCGCTGCTGGGTGTCCGGGACGAGTTCGACGGCTCCCCGGAGTGGGAAACCCTGTTGGAGCTCTCCGGCGCCCTGCCGGACTCCCCGCTGTCGGCGGGCTGCTCCCCCGCGTACATGGGGTTCGTCGCCGAACGCGGTACCGGTCCGCACCAGGTGGCCCGTCCGGTGTCGGGTGACGTTCCGGTGTGCCACCTGTGCGAGACGCCCGCCGGACATCTGCTGACGCTGTCGGCCGAGGACCTTCCCTACGGGCTGACGGCAGACCCGACGTTCTACTGGTATGCCTGCGGGTGCGACGGCACCGAGTCCACCACAGTGCGCAACGACCAGGGCCGGACCACGGTGTATTACGGTCCGCAGGGTCCCGCCGACCCGGACTTCAGTTTCGCGGGCGGCGAGCGGTCCCTCGTCCTGGAGCCCCATCCCAATCAAGTGGGCGTGACCACCCGGGGAGTGACGGAACAGTCCCTGCACCAAGTGGGCGGGCTGCCACGGTGGATCAGGCCCGACATCCACCCGCGCTGTCCCGAATGCTCGAAAGTCATGCGCTTCCTCGCCTTTATGGACAGCGCCCGGACGCCCTTCGGGCAACTTCGGCTCGGCGGGATCGTCTACTGCTTCTGGTGTGACGGCTGCCGGGTGTCGAGTACGAAGATTCAGTACTAGGAAGCATGGGGGATTTCATGACCCGCTACCCCGACATACCCAAACCCATCCGTTCCGGAATAGTCGTCGTCGACCCCGATCTGAACATCCCGCGGCGCGTCATTGTGTTGCAGTTCAACCCGGACACGTTGGAGCGGCAGGTGGCGCCGCAGGCTGCCGGGGGTGAAGGGGATGCCGGGGGCGGCGGGGGCGGGAGCGGAGGGGACCGGAACGAGGCGCTTCGGCTCAAGGGACCGGCCCAGGAGACCTGGAAGTTCACCGCGGAGATCGACGCCACCGATCAGCTGGACGTGGCGGCACCGGACGGGATCCATCCGGAGCTGGCGGTGTTGGAGATGTTGGTGCAGCCGACGACCGCGCAGTTGTTGGCGGCGTCGAAGCTGACCAAGAAAGGGACGATCGAGATCAGTCCCATCGAGATGCCGTTGACGCTGTTCACGTGGGGAAGTAAGCGCGTGATGCCGGTGCGGCTGACGGAATTGTCGGTGAATGAGTCGGCGTTCGATGTGCATCTCAATCCGATTCGGGCCTCGCTCAGCGTCGGAATGAAGGTGTTGACGGTGAGTGATCTGCCGGCCGGGCATCCCGGCGCCGCGCTGTATCTCGCGCATCTGGCGCAGAAGGAGCAGTTGGCGCGGCGGGCGCGGGGCGGGACATTGGCGCAGTTGGGGCTCGGGAGGGGGATCTGAGGCGTGGGCATCGAGCCGTACGAGAGCGCGTTGGACGAGGTGCCCGGGGCGCATCCGTATCCGCGGAGCAGTCGCTATGCGGGGATCGGCATCGGGGTGCACACCGGGCCCGACGGGATGGAGGTGCGGTATGCGAAGCGGCGGTTGTTGCCGCCACCGGCGGAGGCGGACGACGAATCCGTACCGCATGTCGTCGGCAGCGGTGAGCGGCCGGACCAACTGGGGCAGCGGTATTTCGGGGATTCCGCGCAGTGGTGGCGGATCGCCGACGCCAACCCGGTGTTGGAGCCCCGGGAATTGACCGCGGAGGCGGGGGCGGAGATCGCCGTGCCGTTGCCCGGCGGTTTCGCCGACGGGCCCGGCGGGCCGGGGGTGGGGCATGGCTGAGGGGGACGAACCGGTCGGGCGGGGGCCCATTCATGTCTCGCTGTACATGGGGCCGAAACTGGCGCGGCCGGTTCCCCAGGAGGTGGTGGAGGCGCTGTTGTCGGCGCAGATCACCAGTACGGCGGGGGAACGGAGCGGATTTCAGCTGGCGTTCGACCTGACGAAGAAAGGGGCGATCGTCGAGCGGTTGCTGCCGGAGGGTTTCTTCGATCCGAAGACGCGGGTCATTCTCGGCGTTTCCGTCAAAGGGACACCGATGGTGTTGCTGGACGGGGTGATCGTGCGGCAGGAGGTGGGGAGCAGCAACCATCCCGGGCAGAGCACGCTGACCCTCACCGGCGAGGATCTGACGCTGCTGATGGACCTGGAGGAGCGGACGGACCGGTATCCGAATCTCGCGCCGTCGCAGCGGGTCGAGCGGATTCTCGGGAAGTACGCGGATTACGGGATCGAGGCGCGGATCATCCGGGAGCAGATTCCGCAGCCGCCGCGGGAGCAGATGCGGGTCGATTACCAGACGGGGACGGATCTGCAGTATGTGAACGAGCTGGCGCGGGCGAACGGTTACACCTTCTATCTGGAGCCGGGGCCGGTGCCGGGGCGGTCGACGGCGTTCTGGGGGCCGGAGCAGCGGTTGGGACAGCGGCAGCACGCGCTGAACGTGAACATGGACGCGAACTCGACAGTGGACCAGCTGACGTTCGCGTACGACGGGACGGCGCGGGAGGAGCCGCAGGCGCGGGTGCAGGACCCGGTGACGCGGCAGGCGCCGTTGCTGGCGCAGCCCGACATCAGCCCGTTGCGGCCGCCGTTGGGGCTGCGCGGGTCCCCGGCGCTCAAGCGGAAGACGTTGAGCGGGACGGCGAAGATGGACGAGGGGCTGGCGCGGGCGGAGGCGCTGGGGCGCGCCGCCACCAGCGCGGACGCGATCTCGGGGTCCGGTTCGCTGGATGTGACCCGGCACGGCTATGTGCTCCGGCCACGGGAGTTGGTCGGGGTGCGCGGCGCCGGGGTCACCTATGACGGCGACTACTACGTGAAGACCGTGACGCACCATCTGCGGCTCGGCTCGTATCTCCAGAACTTCACGCTGTCGAGGGAGGGGCTGATCGCCCGCAGCGGCACCGTCCGTCCGTAGCGGCCGGGCCGCGGCGGTACCGGCTCCGTCCCGCCGGGGCACACCGGCGGATCCGTATCCCGGTTCCGTGGGGACCGTAAGGAGAGAAGCCACGTATGGCTGCTGCACCGAACAACCGCTTCCTCGGCAAGTTCCGGGGCCGGGTGGCGGCGAACGACGACCCGATGGGAGTCGGGCGGTTGAAGGTCCAGGTCCCGGATGTGCTGGGCGACGAGGTGTCGACCTGGGCGCTGCCGTGTTTCCCGTTCACGGGCCCGCAGGCCGGGCAGGTGGTGGTGCCGTCGGTCGGGGCCGGGGTGTGGGTGGAGTTCGAGCAGGGCGACCCCAGTTTCCCGGTGTGGGTGGGGTGTTGGTACGGGCGGCGGGAGGAGCTGCCGGAGGACGCGCAGCGGGATCCGGCAATCGCGCATCCGGTGGTGATCCAGACGCCCGGGAAACACAAGATCGTGATGTCGGACGTGCCGACCGAGGGGATCTCCCTGGAGGCGCCGGGCGGCGCGTCGGTGCGGATCGACGCCACGGGGGTCCACATCGACAACGGGCACGGCGCGTCGATCTCCATGGTCGGGGAGCAGGTCGACCTGAACGGCGGCCGGTTGACCGTGCCGCGGAAGCACTGAAGGCGACGGGGAGGCGGAGCGGATGGGACACGGAAACGTCCTCCATGGCGGTGTCGTCATGGGGTGTCCGCACGGGGGGCTGGTGGTGCCGGTCCCGGGCGGGGGCGGCGGCACGGACACGGTGCGGATCGACGGCGCGGCGGTGGTGACCGCCGCGGATCCGTTCACCGTCAGCGGGTGCGCGCACACGGTCGCGGGGCGTCCGCGGCCCTGTGTCGATGTGCGGTTCGTGCCGGACGGCGGCGGTGCCGGGCAGGTGTGTGTCGACGGGGTGCCGGTGCTGCTGGAGACGGCGGCGGGGATGTGTTTCGGCGCCGGACCGGTGCCGCAGGGCCCGCCGGTGATCGTGTCCGCCGGTCGGGGACGGCCGGGCGGCGTCGAGGGGGTGGCGTGCCGGTGAGGGCCGCAGCACAGCACGGACGGCGGACGGACCTGGCGTTCCCGTACCGCGTGGACCGGCGGGGGCGCACCGCGCACGCGCGCTACGACGCCCATGTGCGGGATCTGGTCGAGCAGTTGCTGTTCACCGGCCCGGGTGAGCGGGTGATGCGGCCGGACTTCGGGTGCGGGCTGCTGGATCTGGTCTTCACGCCGAACAGTCCGGAGCTGGCCTCGGCGCTGGAACTGTCCGTACAGGCGTCGCTCCAGCGCTGGCTGGGCGAGCTGATCGAGGTGGAGTCGCTGGACGTGGTGAGCGAGGAGAACGTGGTGCGGGTGTACCTGCGGTACGTGGTGCGCGCCACCGCCAACCGCCGCGACGAGGTGTTCGAGGGGCGGGGGGCGCGGTGAGGGGCGGCGGCACGGGGGCGGTCGGGGTGAGCCGTCGGGAGCGGATCCGGCAGGCGCGGCGCAACGGTGTGGACGCGGTGGAGGTCGCCGAGGACGGGCGGACGCTGACCGTCACCTTCCTCGGCAAGGCTCCGCACGGGCTGCGTCCGGAGAACGTCCGGATCGACGGCGGGCGGCGGATCACCGGCATCGAGGCGCTGGAGATCACCGTCGAGCGGGAGGAGGATCCCGAGCTGGACGACCGGCTGGTGGTGACGGTGGACCGGACCGGGGACTTCTCCGTCTACCGGCTGTCGGTGGTGGAGACCGACCCGTACGGGCGGCCCGGCACCGAGCCGTTCCGCGGCTTCGACCAGCGGTACTTCCGGGCGGAGTTCTCGTTCCGCCCGGACTGTCCGTCCCCGTTCGACTGCGCGGACGGGGAGGGCGGCGGGGTCGCGGACCGGCTGCCGGAGGCGTTCCGGCCGCCCGCGCCCGTCATCGACTACACCGCCCGGGACTACGGCACGCTCCGCCAGGTCGTCCTGGACCGGCTGCGGCTGACGACCCCGGAGTGGCTGGAGCGCAATCCGGCCGACCTCGGTACGACGCTGGTCGAGCTGCTCGCGTACACCGCGGACCAGATCAGCTACCAGCAGGACGCGGTAGCCACCGAGGCGTATCTGGACACCGCGCGGCTGCGGACGTCGGTGCGGCGGCATGTGCGGCTGATCGACTATCCGATGCACGACGGGTGCACGGCGCGGGCGTTCGTGACGGTGGCGGTGGCGGCGCCGCTGACGCTGCCGCCGGGCACGTTCCGCTTCGCCGCCGTCGACCACCGTGCGGACGGGCCGCGGGACCGGCCGCGGCTCGGCCCGGTGATCGACGACCGGGAGCTGGCGGGGCTGGCCGAGCGCGGGTCGTTGGAGGTGTTCGAGCCGGTGGTGCGGGACGCGCCGCTGGCGCTGCTGCCCGGGCACAACGCGGTCCGGCTGTGGACCTGGGGCGGCGAGGTGTGCGGGCTGCCCAGGGGCGCGACCGCCGCCACCCTCACCGACGGGTGGGCCGACGAGGAGGGCGGCGCACGGGAGTTGGCGTTCGCGCCCGGTGATCTGCTGCTGTTCGAGGAGGTGCGGGGGCCGCGGACCGGGACGCCCGGCGACCAGGATCCGACGCACCGGCAGGTGGTGCGGCTGACGTCGGTCACCCCGGCCGTCGACCGGCTCGTGGGGCAGCCCGTGCTGGAGGTCACCTGGGCCGCGGCGGACGCGCTGACGTTCCCGCTGCGGCTGACCGTCCGCGGCGGGCGGGAGTGCGCGCCCGTCGAGGATGTGAGCGTGGCGCGCGGCAATGTGGTGCTGGTGGACCACGGGCGGTCGCCGGACGGGGGCGAGGGGCACGTTCCGGAGGCCCTCACCGTGCCGACGGTCCCCGCGGTCCTGCCGTCCTGCGGGCCCCCGGCGTTCGGCTGCCCGGACGGCGGACACGGCGGCAACGAGGTCGCGCAGCTGCTCGGCGGTCTGATCGACCGGGCCGAGGGCGGGCGGGAGCTGACGCCCGACGACGTCCGGCGGCTGTTCGCCGCGGTCGGTACGGAGGCGGCCGAGCGGGCCGGGATCGGGCTGGAGTCGGCCGGGCAGCGGACCGAGCAGGTGGTGCCGGGGACGGCGTACGCGCAGGCCGCGGCGGTACGGGCGCTGCTGGCGCAGTCGGTGTATCCGGGGATCGGGCCGCGGTTCCGCCCGGTGCTGGGGCGTGCGCCGGTCGTCCAAGCGGTGCCGTTCCCGCAGCCGCGGCAGGTCGCGGCCGGGCAGGCGGAGCGGCTGGCGGCGATCCCGGAGCGGGTGCGGGAGCGGCTGGTGGAGCTGTGGCGCGGTGCCCGGGACCGGGACGGGCTGGACGAGGCGGAGATCGCCGAGCTGACCGTGCTGTTCGGGCCGCGGAAGCTGGCGGAGGTGGACCCGGCCCGGCATCCGGTGCGGGCGCTGCGGGAGTTGCTGCACCGCAGCCCGCGGCTGCTGGACGGCAAGCTGCGCCGGTTGGCGGTGCTGGCGGCGCGGGCGCGGGCCGGGACGGTGCTGGACGGGCGGACCGCGTGGGAGATCGCGCACACCTGGGGCGCGGAGTACGCCGTCGGGCTCCATCCGGACGAGCCGGTGCTGCACGGTCCGGCCGCCGCCGTCCGCCAGGACCCGCGGGAGGCCCTTCCGGCGCTCCACCTCCGGGAGGAGCGGGCGGACGGCGCGGCGGGGGACGGCGGGGCGGCGGGCGCCGTCTGGCTCCCCCGCCGTGACCTGCTCGGCAGCGGGCCCCGCGACCGGCATCTCGTCGGGGAGTTGACGGACGACGGGCGGCTGGCGCTGCGGTTCGGCGACGGGCACCACGGGGCCCGGCCGACGCCCGGCGGTCGGCTCGTCGCCCACTACCGGATCGGCGGCGGCACGGCGGGCAACGTCGGCGCCGAGTCGATCGGCCATCTGGTGCTGCGGTGCGACCCGGAGGAGCCCGGGGCCGACGGTCCGCCCCCGCGCCCGGCCGTGCTCGCGCGGGAGGTGTCCGCCTCGGTCGCCGGGGTCCGCAATCCGCTGCCCGCGGTGGGCGGCACGGAGCCGGAGCCGCTGGAGCAGGTGCGGCAGCTGGCGCCGCTGGATCTGCGGCGGACCCGGCTGCGGGCGGTGACCGCGCGGGACTACGCGGCGCTCGCCGGGGAGCTGCCGGGCGTGCAGCGGGCGGCGGCCGAGATCCGGTGGACCGGCAGCGTCCAGGAGGCGCATGTCGCCGTGGACGCGTACGGGACCGGGGAGCCCTCCCCCGCGCTGCTGGACGCCGTCGGCCAGGCGCTGGAGGGCTACCGCCGGATCGGGCACGACCTGGTGGTGCAACCGGCGCGGTGGGTGCCGCTGGACGTCGCGCTGTCGGTGTGCGCGGAGCCGGGGCACCAGCACGGGCAGATCCTGGCCGAGCTGTACCGGGTGCTGGGCGGGCGGGCGGGCTTCTTCCATCCGGACGCGCTGACGTTCGGGGAGCCGGTCCGGCTGAGCGGGCTGGTCGCGGTGGCCGCGGCGGTGCCGGGCGTACGGAGCGTGGTGGTGACCCGGCTGCGCCGGATGTTCCACGCGGACCGGGGGGAACGGGAGGCGGGGGTGGTGCGGCTGGGGCCGCTGGAGATCGCCCGCTGTGACAACGACCCGGACCGGCCGGAGAACGGTCGGCTGGTCATCGAGTTCGGGGGTGGACGATGACGGAGTACGAGAGCTGCGGCTGCGGCTGCGGCGGGCACGACGAGCGGCGGGCCGACCCCGCGCTCCACAACCCGCCGGGCCGCACCGCCCTGAACTACCGCGTCGGGGACCACGGTTCGTTCCTGGCGGCGATGCTGGACCGGCTGGCGTCACCGGCGTATCCGGCGCTGCGCGGGCTGACCGTCCGTACCCCCGACGACCCGTCCGTCGGGCTGCTGGACGCCTGGGCCGTCCTCGGCGACCTGCTGACGTTCCACAGTGAGCGGATCGCCGACGAGGGGTATCTGCGGACCGCGAACGAGCACCGTTCGCTGGCGCTGCTGGGGCGGCTGGTGGGGCACCGGCCGCGGCCCGGCGTCGCCGCCGACACCCATCTCGCGTACACGCTGGACCGCGATCCGCGGGCCGGGGATCTGCCGGTGCTCATCCCGCGCGGGGCGCGCAGCCACAGCGTGCCCGCCGGGCCGGACGAGGAGCCGCAGACCTTCGAGACCGACGAGGACCTCACGGCGCGCTGGGCGTGGAACACGCTCGGGGTGCGGCAGCGGCGGCCCGCGCCGCTGACCGAGGAGGACCTCACGTCCCGCCCGGAGCTGCTGGTCGCGGGGGTGTCCACGGGGCTGACCGTCGGGGACCGGCTGCTGTTCGACTTCGGGGCGCGGCGGGTGCTGCTGCCGGTGGCGTCGGTGCGGGTGGACCGCACGGAGGATGTGACCGGGCTGGGGCTGCCGAAGGCGGCACCGGCGTCGCTGGCGGAGCTGGTCGCCGAGGTACGGGCGTGGATCACCGAGCCTCCGCCGTCGGTGGACCCGGACGATCCGGAGTACCCCGCGCCGCCCTCGCCGCAGGTCCCGAACCCGCGGCCGGTCAGCCGTTTCGTCGCCGACTTCGACGCGCAGGTACTGGCGCCGCTGCGGAAGGACCTGGACGCGCTGGCCACGCCGGAGGCGTTCGTGGCGCGGCTGGCCGGTCCGCACGAGCGGCTGGCGGAGGCGCAGGCGGTGGCGGCCGGGTATCCGGAGGTCGTCGCATGGTTCGAGGAGCTGCAGGCGGTCGTCGGTGAACTGGTGCGGCGGGCCGGGCAGTTGGCCGGGGAGCCGGTGGCGGAGCCCGCGCCCGGGGAGCGGGCGCCGACCGGTGCGCCCGCGCCCGGCGCACCGGATCCGGCCGCCGCTCCCCCGCTTCCGGCGGCGCTCGCCGCGCTCGCCACCGTGCTGCCCGCGCTGCGCACCCGGGTCGTCCGTCCGCCCGACGCGGTCCCGGACGGCGACCCCGGGCAGGCGTTCGGCGCCGGTGCCGATCTGGGCGCACGGCTGCTCCCGGCACTGGATCCGAGGGTCGCCGACGGCCTCTACCCGGCGTGGCGGCAGGCCGCGGCACCGGCCCGGACGGGCGCCGCGGAGCCCGCGGCCCGGCCGCTGCTGCGCGCCCTGCTCGCCATGCGGGTCACCGCCGCCCCGTTCGGTGCGACGGCCCCGCTCAAGCCCGTCCAGGACGACCGCGGTCGGGTCGTACGGACCGCGGACTGGCCGCTGACCGGGTCGGCGCTGACCACGGTGCGGGTGGTGTTCGACACCGCGGGGAAGGCCCTGGTGCGGGCCGAGCTGCAGCATGTGGCGGCCGGGAACTCGGTGCAGCGGGTGGAGAACCTGCCCACCGACACCGCCTTCGGCCTGGGCCCGGGCCATGTCGAACTGCACTCCCGGACCAGCCCCGAGCACGAGGTGAGCTGGCTGGGCCGACGCGCCGCGGACGGCCCGGAGGCGGGGGTGACCGTACGGCTGCTGGCCGGGCTGCCGGAGCGGACGCTGTTCGTGTCCCGTCCGGCCGAAGGGGGCGCCTCCCGTCCGGGCGAGGCGGAGAGCGGCGGCGGGCGGGTGCATGTCTCGGTCGACGGCGGTACGGCGCAGTCCTGGCAGTTGGCGCCCGGCGAGCACCGGCAGGTCACGGACGGCACGTTCGAGGTGCGGGTGCGGGTGGCGGCCGGTGGTGAGCCGCCGGGGGTGGAGATCGGGATCGCGACGGTGCCGACACCGGCCGACCGGCATGTGCTGGCGCTGGACGCGGTGTACGACGGGATCACGGTCGGCAGCTGGATCGCCGTCGAGCGGCCCCGCAAGGGCGCCGACGGTCCGGACGGCGTCCCCGGTGACAAGAGGCTGGCGTTCGTCACCACCCGGGTCACCGCGGTCCGTACCGCGGTGCACGCCCAGTACGGGATCACCGGCCGGGGCACTCTGCTGACGCTCGCCGATCCGTGGCTGGACGAGCACGATGTGACGCTGGACGCGATCCGGGACACCACGGTGCACGCCGCGGGCCAGGAGCTGACGCAGGCGGACGAGCCGGTGGGTGAGGACGTCCACGGTGACCGGTTGGAACTCGCCGAGCTGTACGACGGGTTGCGGCCCGGGCGCCGGTTGGTCGTCTCGGGCGAGCGGACCGACATCCCCGGCGTGAGCGGGGTGCGCGGCACCGAACTGGCAGTGATCGCGGAGGTGGCGCAGGCCCTCGATCCGGAGCTGCCCGGGGACCGGGTGCACACCGCGCTCACCCTCACCCGGAACCTCACCTACCGCTACCGGCGGGGGACGGTCCGGGTGCAGGGCAACGTGGTCCCGGCGTCGCACGGCGAGAGCCGGGACGAGGCGATCGGCAGCGGCGACGCCGCGCGCGCCCACCAGACCTTCGCACTGTGGCAGTCCCCGCTGACCTGGCGTCCGGCCGACAATCCGCTGGGCGCCGTACCGCAGTTGGAGATCCGGGTGGACGGGCTGCGCTGGCATCCGGTGGACAGCCTGGCCGGGCGCGGCCCCGACGAGCGGGTGTACGTCACCGGCACCACCGCCGGGGGCGCCTCCCGGTCGAGCGGGGTCGAGAACGGCGGAGGCCGGACGACGGTGACGTTCGGGGACGGGGTGCACGGCGCCCGGCTGCCGACCGGCCACGACAACGTACGGGCCCGCTACCGCTTCGGCACCGGCCGGGGCGCCGATGTCGCGGCGGACCGGATCACCCAGGCCGTCACCCGTCCGCTGGGTGTCACCGCCGTCACCAATCCGCAACCGGCCACCGGCGGCGCGGACGCGGACGGCCCGGCGCTGACCCGGCGCACCGTGCCGCTGGCGGTCTCCGCCCTGGACCGGCTGGTGTCGACGGCCGACTACGCGGACTTCGCGCGGTCCCGGGCGGGCATCGGCCGGGCGTCGGCCCGTGAGGTGTTCGACGGGCGGCGGCAGGTGCTGCATGTGACGGTGGCCGGGGTGGACGACATCACTCCCCCAACCTTCGGCCGCGGGGACCCCCATCTCGCTTCGCTCGCGCCGGACGCGGAGGTGCTGCGGGCGCTGCGGGCCGCGCTGGCGGAGTACGGCGACGGGCGGCTGCCGGTACGGGTCGATGTGCGGGAGCCGGTGCTGCTGCTCTGCGCGGTGAAGATCAAGGTCGCCCCGGACCACGCCTGGTCGCTGGTCGAGCCGCGGGTCCGGGCGGCGCTGCTGGCGCGGCTCGGCTACGACGGCCGGGAGCTGGGGCAACCGGCCCGGCTGTCGGAGGTGCTGGCCGCCGCCCAGGCGGTACCCGGGGTGGACCATGTGGACGTGGACGCCTTCACCGGCGTCCCGGCGTCCGTCACCGTGGCGGAACTCGCCGCGCTGTCCGACACGTTGGCGGGGCCGCCGCAGGAGTCCGTACCGGCCCGGCTCGCCCGTTTCGACGAGCGGATCCACGAGGTCACGGCGGTCGGCGGGCAGACGCTGACCTCCGTCGCCGCCGAGTACGGCATCCCGCTGGCCACGCTGCTGGGCCTCAACCCCGATCTCACCGACACCCGCCCGCTGCCCAGGGGCCGTGCGGTCCGTGTCTTCCGTGGCGTCCGGTCGGCGCAGCTCGCGCTCTTCGCCCCGCACGTCGCGGACACGCTGATCCTTACCGAGGAGACCCGATGACCACCAACAGGGAGCCGGACGGGCTCGCGGAGCTGCTCCCGCAGTGGCACCGGCTGCGCGACGCCGAGGAGGGCGAGCCGCTGCGGGCCCTGCTCGCGGTGATCGCCGAGCAGGTGGACCGGGTGCGGGACGGCGTCGCCCAGCAGTACGACGACTGGTTCGTGGAGACCGCCGCCGAGTGGGTGCTGCCCTACCTGGGCGATCTGGTGGGCTACCGTCCGCTGCCCGGCTACGAGCGGGTGTCGGCCACCGGGTTGCGGGACGGCGGGCTGCCGGACGCCTCGCGGCAGCGGCTGGCCCGGGCGCTGGCGCCGCGCCGCGAGGTGGCCGCCACGGTCGGCAACCGGCGGCGCAAGGGCACCCTGCCGCTGTTGGAGGAGCTGTCCGAGGAGGTGGCGGGCTGGCCGGGGCGGGCGGTGGAGTTCTCCCGGCTGGTGACGCACCAGCAGCCGGTGCGGCTCTACGGGGCGGCCACCGAGGCGGCGGACGCGCTGCGGCGCGGGCGCGGTCGGCTGGTGGACGTCCGCGACGGCGCGGCGCTGGACCTGGCCGGTGGGCCGTTCGGCACCCTCCCCCGCTCGGTGGACGTGCGGCGCGCCGACTCCGCCCGCTCCCCAGGGGGGTGCTCGCCGACCGGTGTCGGCCTGTTCGTCTGGCGGCTGAAGCCGTATCCGGTGACCCGTGCCCCGGCGTACTGCCTGGACCGGGCCCGTCATCTCTACACCTTCTCGATCCTCGGCAACGACACCCCGCTGGTGACCCGCCCGGAGCCGGAGCCGTCGGCGTCGCATCTCGCCACCGTCGACAACGTCCCGGCGCTGATCACCCGCCGTCAGCTGCACGACCGGCTCGCGGACTACTACGGGCCGGGCAAGAGCTTTGTGATCCGGCGGGACGACGAGGACCATCCGGTTCCGCTCGCCGATCTCGTCGTCGCGGACCTCACCGGCTGGCGCTACCGGCCCGGGCGCGGGCAGATCGCCGTCGATCCGGAGCTGGGGCGGATCGCGTTCGGCGCCCGCTCGGCGCCGCGGCAGGGCATCTGGGTGGACTACCACTACGGCTTCGGGGACGACCTGGGCGGCGGGGAGTACCACCGGGAGCCGGTGACGCCGCCGGAGGCGGCCGTCTACCGGGTCGGCCCGGACGCCCCGTTCCACCGGATCATGGACGCCTTCGGGGCGTGGCGGCACGACCGGCGCTCCGGGCGGTGCGGTCCCGACGGGATCATCGAGATCGTCCACAGCGGCGCCTACCAGGAGCAGTTGGACTTCGACCTGGAGCCGGGCGACCGGCTCCAACTGCGCGCGGCGGTGGGCACCCGCCCGGTGATCCGGCTGCTGGACTGGTACAGCAACCGGCCGGACGCGCTCAACATCCGGGCCGTGGAGGCGGAGTGCGCGCCCGGCGAACGCCCGCGGATGGTGCTGGACGGGCTGCTGGTGACCGGCCGCGGTCTGAACGTCACCGGTCCGCTGGGCTCCCTGGTGCTGCGGCACTGCACCCTGGTGCCCGGCTGGTCGCTGGAGCCGGAGTGCCACCCGGTCTCCCCGGAGGAGCCGAGCCTGGTCCTGGACCGCACCACGGCGTGTGTGGAGATCGACCGTACGGTGCTCGGCACCATCGAGGTGATCGGCGACGAGGTCGGCACCGATCCGCTCCCGATCCAGCTGCGCGACAGCATCCTGGACGCCACCGGCACCGACCGCGCCGCGCTGTCCGCGCCGGACTGCCGCCACGCGCACGCGGAGCTGTCGGCGCACCGGACCACCGTTCTGGGCGAGGTCCATGTGCACGCGGTGCGGATCGCCGAGAACAGCCTCTTCACCGGTCTGCTGCGGGTGGCCCGGCGCCAGGTGGGCTGCGTCCGCTTCAGCTACCTCCCGCCCGGCTCGCGCACCCCGCGCCGCCACCGCTGCCCGCCGGACCCGGCGGGCGTCGGCACGGAAGCCGCCCCGGTCCGGCCGCTGCTGCGCGGCACGCGCTACGGCACGCCGTGGTACGGGCAGTTGGCGGCGGGCTGCCCCGAGGAGATCGCCCGCGGCGCGGAGGACGGTGCCGAGCTGGGCGCGTACCACGATCTCTACCTGCCGCAGCGTACGGACAGCCTGCGGGCCCGGCTCGCGGAGTACACCCCGGCGGGCACCGACGCGGGGATCGTGTTCGTGACATGACCCCCGCCCGCCCGCCGTCGCCCCGCCGTCCGCTGCGCGCGGGCGCCCACCACCACCGACCGTCAGAGCTTTTGTACGAGGGGGACCCCTTCCATGCACGCTGACCTCTCCCGCATCACCTACCGGCCGGAGCGCCACTACTCCGCGGTGGTGGCGCAGCAGGGCCGGGTCCAGCTGGACGCCGACGCCAACGAGCAGACCGCGATCCAGTTGTTCCAGGCCCGCACCCTGGCCGCCGACCTGATCGGGCGGCACGGTGGCCCGCAGGGCGCCACCGGCTTCCACATCGAACTGCGCGGCGGTCCGCACGAGTTGGACGATCTGGTCATCGGCGGCGGCCGGTACTACGTCGACGGCATCCTGTGCGACGCCACCCGCCCCCGGCCCGGCACCCCGGTGCCGACCAACCCGGCCGCCGCGGAGGGCGAGGCCGACCCGGAGGCGGACGCCCCGCCCGCCGACGGGACGTGGACGTACTGGAGCCAGCCCGACGCCTTCCGCGACCCCGAACGCCCCGGCGACCGCCTCCCCACCCGGTTCCCCTACCTCGTCTACCTCAAGGTGTGGGAGCGGCTGGTCACCGCGGCCGAGGACCCGGCGCTGCGCGAGGTGGCGCTGGGCGCCGCGCTGCCGGACACCGCGGCCCGTACCAAGGTGGTGTGGCAGGTGCTGCCGCTGCCCGCCTCCGAATTGGGACTGGACGGCGACAACCCGCCGGCCGAGGAGATCCACACCGCCTTCGCCGACTGGTCGCGCCGGGCCGCCACCCCGGACTGCCGCCTGGCGGCCCGCAGCCGACGCCCCGACCACGGCGACGACGATCCCTGTCTGGTCGCCCCGGAGGCCCGCTACCGCGGCCCGGAGAACCAGCTCTACCGCGTCGAGGTCCACGAGGGCGGCACCGCCGGGGACGCCACCTTCAAGTGGTCCCGGGAGAACGCCTCCCCCACCTTCCCCGTCGACGTACTCGACGGCACCTGGGTGGAACTGGCCTCCCTGGGCGGCGACGACGCGCTCTCCCTGCACGTCGGGGACCGGGTCGAGTTCGTGGACACCGCGTACAGCAGCCGGGGCGAGGCGGCGCCGCTGCTCCGGGTGGAGGAGGTCGATCTGCCCGGCCGCCGGGTGCGGCTCTCCGACGAACCGGCGCCGGGCGTGGGCCGACGCCCCGAACTCCATCCGTTCCTGCGCCGCTGGGACCACCAGGGGCCGGGCCACCACCGGACGGTCCGCCGCGGCGAGCGGGCCGACCGGCTCCGGCACGGTGCGGTGCCGGTCGAGGAGGGCGAGTGGCTGCCGCTGGAGGACGGCGTCGAGGTGTACTTCGAGAGCGGCGGCGGCTACCGCACCGGCGACTTCTGGCTGATCCCGGCCCGCACCGCGACCGGCGGCGTCGAATGGCCCACCGACCCGGCGCGCCGCCCGCTGCTCCGGCACCCGCTGGGCGTCCTCGTCCACCACGCGCCGCTGGCCTGGGTGCACGGCGAGGAGGCCGTACCCGACCTGCGGTATGTGTTCCGGCCGCTGGCGACCACCGTCCAGGCGGCGGACGACGCGGCAGCGGCTCCGGCGGACGGCCCGGCGGGAGCGGAGGCTCCGTCCGGGACGCCGGATCAGGGCTCCGGTGCCGACGACGGCGTCGGCACCCTGTCGACCGGCGCGGATGCGGCGCACCCCCGTTCGCAGACGACGGAGGAGGCCGAGGCCCAGGTGGACGAGACGGGGTCGGTGGACTGATGGCCACTCCCCTGACCGGCTCCCGGCTCCTGGCCGCCCTGAGGGCGGAGGGCCTGGTCGTCCACGAGGTGCGCGACTGGCGTCGGCACAATCGCAACACCAAGGGCGGCTGGGGCCCGGTGAACGGGGTGGTCGTCCACCACACCGCCACCGAGTCCACCGACACCTCGGTGAACCTCTGTTACGAGGGCCGCCCGGACCTGCCCGGCCCGCTGTGCCACGGGGTCATCGACAAGGCCGGTGAGATCCACCTCGTCGGCAACGGCCGCGCCAACCACGCCGGTCTCGGCGACCGTCACGTCCTCCAGGCCGTCGTCGAGGAGAGGCAGTTGCCCAAGGCCCACCTCTCCGACACCGACGGCAACCGCCACTTCTACGGCTTCGAGTGCATCAACCTCGGCGACGGCAAGGACCCGTGGCCGGAGGCCCAGTTGCTGGCGGTGGAGAAGGCCGCGGCGGCGCTCTGCCGGGCGCACGGCTGGGGCGCCCGGTCGGTGATCGGCCACAAGGAGTGGCAGCGGGAGAAGATCGACCCGCTCGGCTTCTCCATGGACACCCTCCGGGACCGCATCAGCACCCGCCTGTCCGAGGCCCCCGAAGGACCGGTGACCCCGAGCACGGACGGAGGCGAGGGCTCCGGCCCGGGAAACGGCGCCCCCGGCGGAGCCGACGGCGACGGCGACGGCCGCCCGTCCCCCGTACCACCGAAGCCCCGGCACCCGCCCTACGAGCCCTTCCCCGGCCGCGAGTTCTTCCGCTCCGGCACCCGCAGCCCGGTGCTCGCCGCCATGGGCGAACGCCTGGTCGCCGAGGGCTGCGACCGCTACCGGCACACCCCCGGCCCGGACTGGACCGAGGCCCACCGCAAGTCCTACGCCTCCTGGCAACGCAAACTCGGCTTCCACGGCAAAGACGCCGACGGCATCCCGGGCCCCGTCACCTGGAAACGGCTCCATGTACCGAACAGCTCTGGTGGTCCGGCCGGTTGAGGGGGGTCGGGCTGAACCGGCACTGTGATCACGACTTCATGAAGGCCCAGCCAGTAGGGCTGAGCACGCCGTCGCACAGGAACTTGAACACGAAACGGGATCGACCCGGACCCCGATTTCCGAAGATCCATCCGGTAACGCCGCCCGTACGCGGGAAGGGATTTTCCCTCCCCGGTTGCGTGTACGCAGGTCGGGGCGTGAGCTGAAGGGAAGAGTGCGGTCGTCCTCCGAGGAGGGCGAGCACGGATATGGCCACGGTCGTGGTCAAGGCTGCCGAGGCGAAGAATGGGAAACGTAGCCGGAAATGAGGCCCCGAGCCCATTTCATGGAGTCGGGGGCGAAGAAGGTTCTCGGTAGTCATTGCCGCCGCAATGGTGGCGTAAATCGCCGTCAAACCTCGCCGAATTCGACGCCTCCGGCGGGTGGGTTGACGGGAAGCTCCACTCACATCAGGGGATCATCGTGATCATCATCGGTCTCATACTCCTCATCGTCGGATTCGTCATAGGGCTGCACATCCTGTGGGCGATCGGCATTGCGCTACTCGTCATAGGGCTCATCCTCTGGGTGCTGGGCGCCGTCGGCCATGCGGTCGGAGGTCGACGCCACTATTGGTAGTCCTTGGCAGTCACCACAGTCGCCGCAGCCACCGATACGCGGAGGCGGGGCGGGGGCGGGGACGGGGACGGAGGGGACACGGCGGAGGTGTCATCGCCGAGCCCCGGCGGTGCGCGCGCACCTGGACGGCTGCGAGTCCCTGACCTGGGCTTCGACCGGTTCATGGGGATGCTGCGGACCGAGATCACCGCGCAACTGACCCACCACCCCGGAGAGCCGCCTCCGTCGACTGACGTTGATCTCCGACGAGTTGAAGGAGAGCAGCGCCCCGGACCACGGGACCACCCCGGGCGGCGCGTCAAGCCGGACCAGCGCCGCGTATCGAAGAACGCGGCGCACGCAGGAGTACGATGGAATAACGCGTTTGCGTATTTTAGCCATATACGTCATAAAGTCTCCGATTTCGGAGCAGAAGCATGATCGCAGATAAGAAGGACCGTTCCGGGGCGGGCCACCGCGACGGCGAACCGGCCGCCGATCGGCGCAGCGCCGCCCGGACCGGCGGTCGGACCGGCGGCACGGGCGGGAAGCGCGCGGCGGAGCGGGTGACTGCGGCGCAGGCCATGCGGTATGCGGTCGAGCAGCTACAGGAGTTGCTGGGGCGGACCCCCGAAAGCGTCTCGACGGTCAAGCCGACCGATGAGGGCTGGGAGGCTGCCGTGGAGGTCCTGGAGCTGGAGCGTGTTCCCAGTACCACGAGCGTGATGGCGAGCTACCGGGTGCGCCTGGACGACGACGGCGGGCTGGTGGCCTATGAGCGCGTCCGCCGCTACACCCGAGGACAGATCGACTCGCGTATGTAGGACCTGACCTGGTCATTCCGATGGCCCGTTCACGACGTGGACGGTTCGTTCACCGAGCGAACGGCACGGCCACCCGTACGTGACCGGGAAGCGGCCCGCTGAAGGGAGCCACCGTGACTGTGGTGCCGCAGAGCGGAGGAACCGTCGCCCGAGGAGGTGGGGCGAACTCCGGAAATCTGTATGACGTCCTCGATCTGATCCTGGACCGTGGCCTGGTCATCGACGCCTTCGTACGCGTCTCGCTGGTGGGCATCGAGATCCTCAAGATCGACGCCCGTGTCGTCGTATCGAGCGTCGACACCTATCTGCGCTTCGCGGAGGCGTGCAACCGCCTCGATCTGGAGGCGGGCGCCAAGAAGCCCGAGGAGCTGACGGATCTCGTCGGCGACCTCACCGAAGACGGCTCGCGCGGCAAGGCCAAGGGTGCCCTGAGCGGAGCCGCGGAGGCCATTTCCGGGGCGCTCAAGGAAGGAAGCGAGGAGGACGAGGAGTCCGACGAGCGGGAGAAGGAACCGGTGCGGAAGCACGCCCGGGCGACGCGTCGGCCGAGCAGGCACCGGGAGTGATCAGCCATGGCCGTCTACGTCTACTCCGTTGTCGCGACCACACATCCGCGACGTCTGGACGATCTGCCGGGTGTGGGGGACCCACCGGCCACCCTGCGCACGGTGGGGAACCGGAAGCTGTCGGCGGTGATCAGCGACGCGCCGGAGGGCCTGCGTCCCAAGCGCCGTGATCTCGCCGCGCACCAGGACGTCCAGGAGCGTCTGATGGCCGACGGTCCCGTCCTGCCGCTCCAGTTCGGCTTCACCGCCGCGGACGACGAGGCCGTGCGGGCGGTGCTGGAGGAGCACGCCGACGCGTTCGCGGAACGGTTGCGGGCCGTGGAGGGCTGCTCCGAATACCACCTCAAGGCCGCCCAGGACGAGGACTCGATGCTCCGCCGGGTTTTGGCGGAGTCCGACGAGGCACGGGCGCTCAACGAGCGGATCAGAGGCGGCGCGGACAATCCGGAGCTGCCGCTCGCCCTCGGCGAACTGGTCGCCCAGGAGGTGCAGGCCCGTCAGGAGCGGCTCGCCGCCTCCGTTCTCGAAGCGCTGCGCCCCCTTGCCCGCGAGGAGAACACCTCACCGGCGACCGGGAACGACTTTCTGAACGTGTCCTTTCTGGTGACCCGGGACGGCGAAGCGGATTTCCGTACCTCGGTGCGGAAACTGGCGACGGAGCTGGGCGACGATTTCGATCTCCGGCTGCGCGGCCCACTGCCCGCCTACAGTTTTGTCTAGGAGCCTCTCATGGGCCTGTTGAATCAGATCGCCACCCTTCCGCTGGCACCCGTACGCGGCGTGGTGTGGGTCGTGGAACGCGCGGTCGAGGCCGCGGAGGAGCATTACTACGACCCCGAGCCCGTCGAGCAGGAACTTGTCGTCCTGGAGCAACGCCTCCTCGCGGGCGAGATCGACGAGGCGGAATTCGACCGGCGCGAAGACGAATTGCTGGACCGGCTCGAAGAGATCAGGGCGCATTTCCAGCCGGACCCCGACAGCGATATCAGGTGATGCCGTCGTGACCGCACCTGTCCCCCGGAGAATGAGTGAGTCCCCGTCCCGGGCCGCCCCCTACGGCCAGGGCTCGTCGGCCAATCTCGCCGACATCCTGGAACGGGTGCTGGACAAGGGCATCGTCATCGCGGGTGACATCCAGATCAATCTGCTCGATATCGAATTGCTCACCATCAAGTTGCGTCTGCTGGTCGCCTCGGTGGACAAGGCGAAGGAGATGGGCATCGACTGGTGGGAGCGCGACCCCGCGCTCTCCTCCCGCGCCTCCGGCGGATCCCCCTCGCTCGCCGAGGAGAACAAACGCCTGCGCGCGGAGGTGGAGGCGCTGCGGGAAGGCACCGCGCTCCCCCCGGCCGAGGACCGGGAGATCCGCCGGGCCCGGCAGGTCGACTCCCTCACGTCCCCTGCGTCACACGGCGAGCAGGCGGAGCCCGAGACGGGCGCCGAGAGGCGGGATGAGGCATGACCGAGGCCGTCACGTATGCGTACGCCGTCGCCCGGGACGACGACGGCACACTGGCGACGGAGCTGTCCGGGCTGTCCGGTGTGGCGGACGCGCCGGTGCGCCTGGTGCGGGCGGGGCGGAACGACGGTGTGGTCGTCGCGGTGAGCCCGGTGCCCGCACCGGACTTCCGGGAAGAGGCGCTGCACGCGCATCTGGAGGACATGGAGTGGTTGGAGGCGATCGCCCGCGCCCACCACCGGGTCATCGAGGCGATCGCCGCCCACGGCACCGTCCTGCCGCTCCGTCTGGCCACGGTCTACCTGGACGAGGAACGTGTACGGCTGATGCTCGACGACAGCCGGGAGGAGTTCGCCGACCGGCTGGCCGAGTTGGCCGGGTTGGAGGAGTGGGGCGTCAAGATCTACGTCGAGGACGCTCCGGGCACCGAAGATCCCGCCGCGCCGTCCACCGGCGCCGATCTGAGCCCGGGGCGCGCCTACCTCAGCCACCGGAAGGCACAGCGGCACGCCCGCGAGGACGCGTACCGAGCGGCCCAGCGGGTGGCCCGGGATGTGGCGGCGACCGCCCGCCGACAGGCGGTCGCCCGGGCCCAGCACCGCCCGCAGCAGGGCGAACTGGCCCGCGGGCCCGGGGAGAACGTCGTCAACGACGCCTATCTCGTCCCCCGACCCGCCGCGCACAACTTCCGCGCCGCTGTGCTGCGGACCGCGGAGGAGGCACCCGGTGTCCGGGTCGAGGCCACCGGGCCCTGGGCCCCGTACTCCTTCGCCGCCTCCCTCGAAGCCGAACCGGCGAAGAAGGTCACCCCATGAGAACGGCGCATGAGCCCGCCGCCCCGGCGGAAGGGCCGTTGCCCGACCGGCAGGTCGCCCTGATCGACCTGTTGGACCGGCTGCTCAGCGGTGGCGTGGTCCTCACCGGTGACCTCGTGCTGTCGATCGCCGACATCGACCTGGTACGCGTCTCCCTGAACGCGCTGATCGCCTCCATCGGTGAGCAGAACCCCGCCCCCTGGACCGCGGACCTCCCCGTACGTGACGGCCATGAGGGATGAAGGTCGCGACCCCCGCGCCCGCTTCGACGATGTCGCCGACGCGGCGACCCGCGCGTTCCGCCTGCTGCCCGCGGCGTCCCAGGACCAGGCTCCCGCCGCCCGTCCGGAACCGCACAGAGCCGCGCACCGGATCGGCGCCGACCCCGAAACCGTCGAACGGGGTCTGGTCAAGCTTGTTCTCACCCTCGTCGAACTGCTGCGGCAGCTCATGGAGCGCCAGGCCCTCCAAAGGGTGGAGGACGGAGACCTCACCGAGGAACAGGAGGAGCGGTTGGGTTCGACACTGATGCTCCTCCACCGCCGTATGACGGAACTGTGCACCCAATACGACTTGACGATGCAGGACCTCAATCTGGACCTGGGGCCTCTCGGGCCGTTGCTACCGCCGCAGGAATAGCCAGGGAAAGGAGGGCCGGAAGAATTCAGGAAGTCGGGCCGAGGCCCTGACAGGCACCCTCCGCCCGGTTCTCTCCGTCCTTGAGAGGCACTCATGGATGACTGTACGAAAGTCTCCCTCATTGCCGCCGTCGCGGCCGGATATCTGCTCGGCAGGACGAAGAAGGGAAGGCTGGCCATCGGCCTCGCCTCCCTGATCGCGGGTCGGCAACTCCCCGTCAACCCACGGGAAGCCGTCGGTCTGGTCCTGCAGAAACTGGCACAAGATCCGCAGCTGGCGCCGCTCGTCGAGCAGGCGCGGGGCGAGATGCTGGAAGCCGGGCGCACCGCGCTGTCGGCCACCGCCAACCGCCGCCTCGAAGCCGTCGCCGACGCCCTTGAACAGCGCACCAACACCTTGCTGGAGCCTCCGGAGACAGAGGACGACGACGAGGCTGAGGACACCGCGGACGAAGAGCCCGAAGACGAGGAGCGGGACGTAGAGGCGGAGCGGGAGGAAGCGGACGCACCGCGGCGTCGGCCGAAGAAGCGACCGGCCGCAGCGGCGAAGAAGGGTTCCGCCACAAAGGCGCCCGCCAAGAAGGCACCGGCCAAGAAGGCGGCGGCCAGGAAATCGGCTCCCGAGAAGGCGGCTGCGAAGAAGCGCCCGAGCCGCGTCAGTCGCAGGAGGTAGCTCTCATGGCCAAACAGGAGCGCAGCCCCACGGACAAGGAAAAGGACAAGGACAAGGACCAGAACGCCTCCGGTCTGGATCAGGTCAAGGAGAAATTGTCCGACTACGTCGCGGCCCAGGGACAGCGGTTGATCGAATCGGCCACCGGAAAGCTGAGCGACCTCACACAGGGCCTCGAAAACGCCGCAGAGGGCGGCGGGGAGGATCTCCTCGACGTCGGAAAGCGGGTGCTCGGTGGCGAGAACCCGGTCACGGCATTCGTGGGCGAAAAGGCCGGCACGGTGAAGGACAAGGTCGTGGATTCGGTCAAGAGCGCCTTCGGGAGTGACAACGGAAAGTCCGGAAGCGTCAAGGTGACCAACATCGTCGAGACCGTCGACATCGGTGTGCCGCTGCGGACGGCGTACGACCACTGGACCGAGCTCGAAGAGTTCAGCTCCTTCACCAAGGGCGTCACCGGCGTTTCCGCGCGAGACGACGTCGAAAGCGACTGGAAGCTGAAAATCGCCTTCTCCCACCGCAGTTGGCGGGCGACCGTCCAGGAGCAGGTCCCCGACGACCGCATCGTGTGGACGTCCGAGGGCGCCAAGGGGACCACCCACGGCGCCATCAGTTTCCACGAACTCGCGCCGACCCTGACCCGCGTCGTCGCCGTCGTCGAATACACCCCCTCCGGATTCTTCGAGAAGACCGGCAACATCTGGCGTGCGCAGGGACGCCGCCTGCGGCTGGACCTCAAGCACTTCCAGCGGTACGTCACCTTCGCCGACGAGGAGGTCGAGGGCTGGCGCGGCGAGATCCGGGACGGAGAGGTCGTCCGCAGCCATGAAGAAGGGCTGGAGGACGACGAGGACGGAGCCGGGGGCGAGCCCGAGGAGGACGGAGAGCCCGAGGACGAGTCGGAGGACGAGTCGGAGGACTGAGCGCGCCGTCACCGTGCGCCGGGCACTGGACGGAGCCCAGACCTGGCCGACGTGTGCGACGCGGTCACACGGCGGGCGGCAGGGCCTCGCGCAGGGCGCCGCGTCCCGCCTGCCAGGCGCCGAGGAGGTGACGGGCGAGCCGGTCCTCGACCTGTGCGGTGGCGTGGATGCCGAAGGCCACCTCGGGTTCGAGCCCGGGCTCGTCATGGAGCAGACCGCCGATCACCTCACGGCGGACCACCTGTTCGTGGACGGCGTCGGCCACGACATGTTCGGCGTAGAACCGTTCGGCCGCGGGCCCGGCACGGGTGCGGCGCATCGCCTCGGTGAGGCGGCGGGCCGCCGGGGGCGAGGTGATCTCGACGGTGGCGAAGTGGCCGACGAGCGCCCCGCGCAGGCGCCGGTGCAGGCCCAGCAGGGACATCAGATTGACGGTGGCGAGCGCTTCGGACGGCGCCAGGTCGACGTAGTGGCCGTACCCCGTCTCCAGGCCGAGGTCGGTCATGAGGTCGGCGAAGAGCTGGGCGTGGATGTCTTCGGCGCGTCCGGCGCCGAACTCGTCGAACTCGATGGCGGCCAGCCCGGCTTTGGCGCGTCCGCGGAGCCGCGGCAGGGCCCAGGCGTGCGGGTCGGCCTCCTTGAGGTGGTACAGCGACCGCAGGGCCGCGTACTCCCGCAGCTGATCGAGCCCGCCGTGGTGGTCAAGGTAGCGGGAGACGTCGGTGCCGGTGTCGGCGACCGGTTCGGCCAGGAGGGCGGCCAGGGTGTCGCGCAGGCCGGTCTGCGGGGCGTCGGCGCGTAGCGCGGCGAGGAACCTCTCCTCCAACGGGCGCCGTACCGCGAGGAGTTCCGCCTCCCATTCGAGGCCGTCGTCGACCCCCTCGAAGCCCCGGTAGTGGAGTTCGTAGAGGACGTACAGGGCGGTCTGCAGGTCGGCGCCGTAGGGGTCGGCGCGGCGGATCGCCCCGTCGGGCGGGAGGCGGCCCCGCTCCGTGCGCAGCCGGGCGATGACCGCTGCCGAGAGCGGGCCACGCGGCCGGGGCAGCGGCGGGTCGGTGACGGTCGTCATCGGTCGTCGCCCCCGTCGTGGCGCTGCGTGCGCGTGGCGGAGCGGCTCTCCCCGGTGTGGGTCTGCCCGGTCGGCCGTCGGTGGCTGGTGTCGCACCACGGGTAGCGGCGGCTGCGGCGGCAGGTGCACAGGGCCACGGTGAACCGGTCGGAGACCCACACCTCGCCGTCGTCGCCGGTGACCTCCACCGGGCCTTCCACCAGGACCGGTCCGTTGCGGACGAGGGTGATACGGCGGGGCCGCTCAGGGCTGTTCGGCACGGATGATCACCAACTCCTCTGTCTTCTGCGCCGGGCTCAGCAGCCCTTGACGCCGCAGATGGCGGTACCGGGAGCGCAGCACCGGGCCGAGGGGGACAGCCACCGGGTCGCCCGCGGTCGCCCGGAGCCCCGCCGCCGTGAGGCGGGCGAGCGTCGAACGGGTGCCGCACAGGGCGGAGTGCACCATCAGCAGCACTCCCCCGGTGCGCAGCGCGCGAGGGGCCGCGTCGCAGATGCGATCGATGTACCGACGTCCGTCACACCCCGCGTCCCAGGCGCGGCCTCCGGAACGGGCGGGCCGCCCGCCGGGCACGGGTACGTACGGTGGGTTGGCCACGAGGACGTCGAAGGCGCGGTCGGCGAGCGCGACGGCCATGTCCCTCCGGTGCACGCGGACGCGCTGCCCCCACAGCCAGGCGTTGAGGCGGGTGGAGAACACCGCGGGCCAGGAGATGTCGACGGCGGTGACCCGGGCACCGCACCGCGCGGCGGCCACCGCGAGCGCCCCCGTGCCCGACCCCAGATCCAGGACCGTGCTTCCGGGCCGCAGCCCCTCCCTGCCCAGGGCCCGCAGCAGAAGCCGGGTGTCGTCCTGGGGCGCGTAGACGCCGGGCAGCACCACCAGCGGAAGAAAGGGGTCCGTGTGCATCTACCGCCTCCGCGCCGTGCGGTCGGAGTGATCGCGACGGCTCTGATCCGGTGGACGTGCTCCTTCCCTTTCCATGGTGCGGACTCCCGGGGCCCGGAACCACTCGGCCGGTCGTGCGGCCCCCCACGGCGGTCCCTAGGGTGGAAGAGACGGGCCGTCGGCACGGAAACCGCAGGTCCGGGCGTCGAAGACCGCACCCACCCGACCCGCCCCGCGAGCCGCCGGGCCATACATTGGCGCGCCGCCCGCACGACGCGCCCCGGCACGATGGCGCGGCCCGTCAGCGGGGGCGCCGGGCCGTTCCCCGGCTGCCGCGCCCCCGCACCGAGCGATCAGCCGATGGGGTTGACGTAGGTGGCCGGGTGGGTGGCGCCGCTCTGGTCGAGGAGCGGGCCCCAGGGCCAATCGGCCCGCAGCGAGGTGGTCTCGTTCGGCGGGGTGATCTTCAGATACGAGGCGAGCCAGGCGTCGCCGCCCAGATCGGTCATCGCGACATTGATCGTGAAGTCGGTGGTCTCGCCGGGGGCCAGGGTGATCCCGCTGTACTTGGCGGACGAACGCGCCAGCGACCAGGCCTCACCGCTCTCGGAGATGACGTCCACACCGGGGAATCCGGCGAGCGTGCAGCTGCGGTCGCCGGAGTTGGTCAGCACGACGCTGGTGGTCGTCGAGCCCTGCGCGTCCGGGTCCGGCGCCGCGTCGTCGCCGGTGGCGATGGCCGCCTTCAGCTCGTTCGTGTGGCAGCGCTTGCTCTGTGCGGTGGCCGAGTTGGTGGCCCCCCGGCCCGCGGAGTCGGCGTGCGGGCCGCCCTTCGTACCGGCGTCCCCCTGGGCCCGGCCGTCCTCCACCGCGGTGGACGCGCCGGAACCCACGTTCTCCTGCGCGACCGCGGCCGAGTCGACCCTGTCGGCCGCCTTCGTACCGGCGTCCCCGCCGGAGCAGGCGGTGAGGGTCAGACCGGCGGCCGCGGTGAGCGCGGCGGCGGCGACGCGCAGCGTGCGGCGGCGGATGGTGAGCGAGCGCATGACGGGTTCCCCCCAGGGCGGTCGATGTTGGGCTCTCCTCGGTACGCCACCGACTCTGCCCGGGCCCTTTGGCGTACCGCTGCCACCCGGCTAACGCACCGCTAACCACAAGGCGGGCGGCGGACGGTGCGACGTCGCCCGCGGCACACGGCCCGGCCTTCCCCTCACGCCATAAGACGTTCTTCAGGAACCCCTCAGATCATCTTGGATTCTCTCGCCGACCGTCCCCGGGTAGCGTCTGTACCCGCATCTGCACATTCCCCTGTACCTGCATCTACGCGCGCACAAAGAGGAGAAAGATGAAAACTATCGGCCTGATCGGCGGCATGAGCTGGGAGTCGACGGCCGAATATTATCGGCTCCTCAACGAGTTCACACGTGACAGGCTCGGCGGTCTGCATTCCGCACGGTGCATCCTGTACTCGGTGGATTTCGCGGAGATCGAGGAGTTGCAGGTCCAGGGGCGCTGGGCGGAAGCCGGGGAGATCCTGGCCGCCGCCGCCCGTTCCGTGGAGAAAGCCGGTGCCGACACGGTGCTGATCTGCACCAATACGATGCACAAGGTGGCCGACCAGGTGGCGGCGGCTGTGACGGTCCCGCTGCTGCACCTGGCCGACGCCACGGCGGATGCGGTGCGGGCTGCGGGCGTGCGCAAGGTCGGTCTGCTCGGGACGGCGTTCACCATGGAACAGGACTTCTACCGTGCGCGCCTGGAAACGGGCGGCCTGGAAGTACTCATCCCGAATTCCGAGGACCGGGCCCTTGTACACCAGGTAATTTACGACGAGTTGTGCCTCGGTACGGTGAGCGAGGAATCCCGCACGGAGTACCGGCGCATTATCGGGAACCTCGTCGCGGCGGGCGCTGAGGGCATCATCCTGGGCTGTACGGAAATCGAGCTTCTCATCAAGGCCGAGGACAGCCCCGTGCAGATCTTCCCGACGACACGGCTGCACGCGGAGGCAGCCGTCCACGCAGCCCTGCTCCCGTAGGTCGCTTGACTCTCCCACGGAGGGAGAGTCGAAGGTGGGGCGCATGTGTATGGACAGCGGGTCGCCGCCCACGTGGAGCATCGGGGCCGTGGCGCGGCGGATCGGGTTGCCGGTGAAAGTGGTCAGGCACTGGTCGGATGTGGGCGTCGTGGCACCGGTCAGCCGGACCGTCGGCGGCTACCGCCGCTACGACACCGCAGGCGTGGCCCGGCTGCAACTGGCCCGCACTCTGCGGGACCTGGGGATGGGGCTCGGTGAGATCCGGGCCGCCCTGGACCGCGAGGACGGGCTCACGGAGGTGGCGGCTGCACATGCCGAGGCTCTGGAGAAGCAGATCCGTCGACTCCGGACCCACCAGGCCGTTCTGCGCACCGTCACACGCCGCACCACCCGGGAGGGACTCGCTCTGATGACCCGCACCGCCCACCTGTCCCCCGACGAACGCCGCAAGCTGGTCCACGACTTCCTCACCGACACGCTCGGCGATCTGGACGTGCCCCACTTCCGCGAAGGGCTCCTCGCGGCCGGATCCGATCTGCCGGAAGATCCCACGGATGAACAGATCGAAGCATGGCTGGAACTGGGCGAGTTGGTCGCCGACGGGGAACTGCGTCCCGCCATGCGGCGCCTCGCGGAGTACGCCGCCCGTCATGGGCAGGAAGCGCAGGACTCCGCCGCGGCGGAGGAGATGCGCGCACTCACCGGCACCTGGACCGCACGCGTCCGCGAGGCGATACGGACCGGCACCGCAGCGGACTCCCCGGCCGCCGACCAGGTCGTCGCCGACATCATCGCCGCCTGGCTGCCCAGCCGCGCGAACACCGCCCCCGCCCTGATCTCGGACGGCGCCGAGGCCCGCACGCTCCTGCACGAGCAACTCACCCGCGCCGCCGAGCCCTCCGTCGAGCGCTTCTGGCAACTGCTGTGCATCCTCGGCGACCGCCCCGCGCCCCCTGGGATCGCCGCGGAAGGCCGATGGCTCACCGCCGCATTGCGTACCAACCCCGCACCCGGCGCGCGTAACACCCGGCTCGAAGCCCTCTACGCCGACGGCACCGACCCCTGGCCGGGCGGCGTCGTGAACGCCTTCACGCGCGTCCAGGACACCGTCGGCACCCTCGTGCGCGCAACGGCACCGGACCGGTTCGGCCTGCCGACCCCCTGCGGAGACTGGACCCTACGAGATCTGCTCGACCATCTGGTGTGGGAGAACCTCATCTGGGGCGGCCTGGCGCAAGGCACGCCGCCCACCACCGGCCACGCCGAGGACCACCTCGGTACCGACCACATCGCCGCCTTCGACACCGCCGCCGCCCAGGCTCGCGCCGCCTTCCGCCAACCGGGCTTGCCGGACCGCTCCTTCGGCCCCGCCTCCGGCCGCCGTGTGGTCGAACAACTCCTCATCGAACTGCTCGTCCACGGCTGGGACCTCGCCACCACCCTCGGCCACGACCGCAACCTGGAACCCGACATCGCCCGTGCCGCCCTGCCGGTCGTCCGGGAAATCTACGGCGACCTGCCCCGCACCGGCTCCTTCGCCCCGGCCCAGCCCACCCCCGAGCACGCCCCACCCCTCGACCACGTAGCCGCCTTCCTCGGCCGCCGCATCCCCCACTGACCAACACCCACACACGATGGGGTCAGTCGAACAGGGAGAGGTCGATGGATTCCGCGAGGGCGGCGTAGCCGGTGTCGTTGCCGTGGAGGTGGTCGCCCATGTGCAGGGCGTCGTGGATACGGCTGGGGTCGGCGGGGTCGCGCCAGACGGCGTCGAAGTCGAGGACCGCGTCGAAGGCTCCGCTCGTGCGGATCCAGTCGTTGATCTGCTCGCGCGCCCTGTCGCCCTGGTGGGTGTACATGTCCGAGCCGCCGTAGGGGGCGATGGTCGCGGCGTAGATCTTCGCACCGTGGGCCGTGGCGCGGGCGGCGGCCTGGAGGTGGGCGGCGATGATGTCGTCCACGCTGACGGGCTCGCCGGGGAACATCGCGAGGAAGGCGGCGGTCTCCTCGTTGCGCGGGGCGAAGGAGAAGACGAGGTCGTTACCCACGGCGATCACCACATGCCCCAGGCCGGGAGTGGCGAGGATGTCGCGGTCGAAGCGCGCGAGGGCGGCGGTGCCGATGCCGTCGCGGAGCAGGCGGTTGCCACCGATGCCCTGGTTGACCACACAGCGGGTCCGGCTGCCGTGCGCGTGCAGGCGTTCGGCGAGCAGGTCGGTCCAGCGCCGGTCGGCACCGGGGGTGGATCCGATGCCGTCGACGCGGGAGTCGCCGAGCACGGCGATGGCCCGGGTAGGGGGGTCGGGCCGGACTTCCACCGCGGTGATCAGGGCTTGCGCCGGAAGCGGAGCGGCTTCCGTGGTCGGCGAGGCGCACGCGGTCGCGTCGCCGGGTATGAGCCGGCCGAGCGTGTGGAAGGTGCCGTGGCACGTGGCGGTGTCCACCCGGCCGGGCAGATAGAGGCTGATGGCCAGCCGTGACAGCGCGGGGGCCGTCAGGTCGACGGGGTCGCTGAGGGCCGGTGCGCCCGCCGGTACGGTGACGGTCGACCGGCCGCCGAACGTGATCGCGCGACTGCTGCCGTCCCGGATCGCGCCGTCGGCGTCCGCGAGGGCGACACGGGCGGCGCCGACGGTCAGTGGCACGGTGCCGTACTCGTTGCTGATGCGGATGCGCACGTGGTGTCCGCCGCCGCTGATGCGGACGACTTGCCGCAGCGTCGCGTTCTCGAAGGGCTCGAGGAAACTGACGGAGTTGTCCGGGGCCTGCGGGGCCGCTCCCCAGGTGCGCACCCACGCGGTGGGGGCGGAATCGTCCGGGCTCGCGGGGGTGGTGCGGGTGCTGTTCACGATCATGCTCCTCGGGGTGCGGAGTTCAGGGCCGGTGCCGTGCGTCGGTGGTGTGCGTCGGTGGTGTGCGCCGGGTGCGGGGTCAACTCGCCGTGCCTGCCGTGCCGGACGGCGGTTCGGCGGAGGTGTGGCCGCGTCTCCAGATCGCTGCTCCGGCGCAGGCGAGGCCGATGAGGAACGGGTGGACCGCACCGCGTTCGATGAGGCCGATGATCCCGATGACGTGGTCGCCGGAAGTGATGATCATGGCGAGGTAGAGCAGCGTCGAGAGCAGACCGATCACGCCGACCGTGATCAACGCCCGGCCCGTGCGGGCGGAGACGCCGATGCGCCGCCGACGGCGTCCGAGGACGATGGCCAGCACGTTGCCGCCGGTGAACCCGGCGAAGGCGCCCATGCTGTGGTACTCACCGGTGCCGTCCTTGAGGGCCTCGCCCGATCCGGGATACAGCGCGAGCAGTACGCCGCCGACCGCCAGCAGCGCGGCGGGGACGAGCACCGCCCACCGGCGCCCGTGTGCCAGGTCCCGCAGAGCGGCCACCCCGGCCAGGACGGTGATCCCGAAGAGGAAGAACCCGGCGTTCATCACCCAGGCCAGCGGCGAGTACATGTACTGGCCGAACAGGGTCGACGGCCCGTGGACGCCCAGGTTGCTGATGAAGTTGTAGGTGTAGCTGTAGGCGGGACGGGTCCACGCGGCGGCGGAGATGAACTCCCCCAGCAGGAAAATCACCGGTCCGGCGATCAGCAGCGCTCCCGCCACACGGCGCTGAGGCCGGGGTCCGTCCGCGTGGCCGTTCTCCTGCTCGTTCGTCGGCGGCTTCGCGCGCCGCACGGTGGCACGCACGGTCGTGTCTTCGGTCATCGGCGTCGTCTTTCTGGTGAAGGGCTGGGCGCGCGCTCGTACCGGCTGACGGCAACTCGTACCGACTGACGGCAGGCGGACGCTCCGCCTCGGGGATGACAGGCGGCGGCACAGCGGTCTGCCGTCGGAACGCCCACTGCCGAGCGATTAACTTCACTCGGACTCTAACTAACCCAAGTATAGTTTTACAACCGGTGAAGATAGTGATCGAGGGTAGGGTGAGGGCATGGTGGATTCAGTGCCCGTGGGGCGTCGTGAGCGCAAGAAAGCCGCTACGAGGGCGGCGATCCTGGATGCGGCGACGGCACTCTTCCTCGACCGCGGCTTCGATGACGTGACGGTGCGCGAGATCGCCGACAAGGCGGATGTGACACCCAAGACGGTCTTCACGCACTTCCCGCACAAGGAGGCGCTCGTCTTCAGTGACGAGGGCGAACGGCACGAGCGGCTCATCGCCGCGGTGCGGGACCGCACACCGGGGGCCTCGATCTCCGAAGCGCTGAAGGCGCATTACCTCGACGAGATCACCGCGCTGAAGACCGAGCCGCAGAGCCGGATCCTTGCGCTGATGAACCGCACACCCTCCCTGATCGACTACGCGGAGAAGATGTGGCTGCGTCACGAGGACGCGCTGATCGCCACGCTCACCGAGGAGTTCGGGCTCGACGAGCCGAGCGAGGAGATCCGCTTCTATGTACGTTTCGCGCTGCAGATCCAGCTCATCGCGGTGCGCGAGGAGGACCCGGAATCGTCCGTGACCGCCGGCTTCCGATTCCTCGACCAGGGCTGGGCGCACCACAACGAGGGCCGACACCAGGGCCCGTCGCGAAAGTGACACCGTCAGCCGCCGTTGAGGACGAGGTACCGGTGGGCCTTACGATCCCGCGTCTGCGCAGCTAAGAGTCACCTGCCCGCCCACCTGCATACCGGTCGAGGCCGGATCAACTTGCGGAGTCGGGAGCGGTACTCGCCCGGGGCCATGCCTCGGGTACGTCTGAAGGCACGCCTGAAAGCGTGCGGAGAGCCGTATCCGACCGCGCCGAAGACCGACTCGCCCGGTCGTCGGTATCGCGGAGCCGGACGGACGCCAGGTCGATGCGCCACTGCGTCACATACGCGCCCGGCGTCTGTCCGAGGGCGGACCGAACGCCTGGACAGCGTCGCCCGGGAGACGCTCGTCGCGGCGGCCAGGGTCTCCGTGGTCCATGGGTCCATGGGTGTTCCGGTCGGGCGTGGACACATACCAGGGCGTCGCGCACGACCGGATCACGCATCGCTCCCAGCCATGAGCCGGACCGCTCCTGCGGGTGGCGGGCCAGCCAGGCGCGTACGAACTGAACGAGCAGCAGGCCGACGATGCTGTTGACGGCGGCGGTACCGATCCGCGGCTGTGCGAACTCGGCAGCGAGAAGTTCGACGGCCGTTCCGGTGACGACGTGGGCGCCTTCACGCGCGAGAGGCGCCGCACGCCGAGCAGACGCCGCTGCCCGGAAGAGGAGCTCGGTCAGCCCAGGAAGCTCAAGCGCACCTCCCGCCGTGGGTTGTCGACGTTCGTGTCGACCAGGCAGACCGACTGCCATGTCCCCAGTGCCAGGCGGCCGCCGAGGACGGGGAGGGTTGCGTGGGGTGGGACGAGGGCGGGGAGGACGTGGTCGCGGCCGTGGCCGGGGGTGCCGTGGCGGTGCTGCCAGCGGTTGTCGGCCGGGAGGAGGGTGCGGAGGGCGGCGAGGAGGTCGTCGTCGCTCCCGGCGCCGGTCTCCAGGATGGCGATACCTGCGGTGGCATGCGGGACGAAGACATTGAGCAGACCGTCGCCGTCCGGGGCGACCTCCCGGAGGAAGGCGTCGCAGTCGGCGGTGAGGTCCGCGACGGTTTCGTGGGAGCCGGTGGTGACGCTCAGGGTGCGGGTGGTGAATGCGGTGCTCATGTAGCCATTGTGGGGCGGGGGTGGGGTGCGGTGCGGGAGGGGGCGGGCGGCTGGTCGGTAGACCCGGGCGCCTGCGCTTGCGTCAGAGCGCGTACCAGTGAGCCCCCGAGGGACACGTTCCGGCGAGCTTCCGGCAAAGCACGTTCCGGCGGCCGCAGGAAGCGCTCACCTGACATTCCGGCGCCCCGCAATGTGTCCGCAATAAATATCCATCTGCCGAGACGATGATTGACCCGTTCGCGAGGGCGCGGATACGTTCGACGCATGTGGATGCCAGCCTTGCTCACGACGCGTGGTCATATCGACCTGCTGCGAGTGACGTCTGCCGCGTGTTGTCGCGGCGGTGTGCGGGGCTGTGCGGGGCGGTGTTGCCGCGGTGGCGATTTCGAGGCCAGTTGTAGCCGCTGACGGCCGTCGCGAAGTAGCGACGTGAACTGACCGCTGACGAGCGGTATAGCGGTATATCCCTCACCTCGCGCCTCCTCTCCCCCTCCCCCTCCCCCTCTTCCTCCCCTCCCCCCACCTCCCGTGAATCGGTGGATTCGTGGAATTCCCACCCCTGGTGGTGAGTTCGCGTCGCGTCCGAGCCGCGGTGCATGCATTCCGTACGGCGACATTTCCCTACCTCGCCACGCTTTGTCCTTCGCAGCTGGCAGCAATTTCCCCTTCAAGGCAGCCTTTCCCCCGGGCTGCCGACCCTGGAGTTTCCGATGAGTCTTGGCCTCAGCCCTAGATCAGCAGGACCGGCGCCGCCCCTCGGGTCGGCGGCGGCACCGGTCACAGGAACCGCCCCGCGGCCACCCGAGTTGGAGCCGGTCGTCGCCGTCTCCGGGCGTCGGCGCGGGGTACCCCGATGGTTGCGGCGGGTGACAGGGCCGGTCGCGCTGTTGGTCGTGTGGCAGTTGCTCAGCGCGACGGGGGTGCTCCAGGAGGATGTGCTCGCCTCGCCCGGGGCCATTGCCCGGACTGCCGCGGGGCTCGTCGCGGACGGGACGTTGCCGTCGGCGATGGTGGTGTCGTTGCAGCGGGTTGCCGTCGGGCTGGTGCTCGGCGGAGTGGTCGGCACCGTTCTGGCGTTGCTTTCCGGGCTCTCGCGGGTCGGGGAGGATCTGATCGATGCGACGGTACAGATGCTGCGGTCCATTCCGTGGGTGGGTGTCATTCCGCTCTTCATCATCTGGCTGGGGATCGGCGAGGCGCCGAAGATCGCGCTGATTGCGCTGGGGGTCGCGTTCCATCTGTATCTGAATGTGTATGCCGGAATCCGGGGCGTGGACGCGCAATTGGTCGAGGCGGGTACGTCGTTGGGGCTCGGGAGGTGGGGGCTTGTGCGGCATGTGGTGTTGCCGGGTGCGTTGCCCGGGGCGATGACGGGTTTGCGGTATTCGCTGGCGACCGCCTGGCTGGCACTGGTCTTCGGTGAGCAGGTGAATGCCGATGACGGTCTCGGGTTTCTGATGAATCAGGCCCGGGAGTTTTTCCGTACCGATGTGATCGTGGTGTGTCTGGTGGTCTATGCGCTGCTCGGCCTGCTTGCCGATTTTCTCGTCCGCACCCTGGAAAGGCTGTTGCTGCAATGGCGACCGACATTCACCGGAAAGTGAGCCCGGGGCCGGGAGAAACCGTCCCGGACGAGGGCCGGGCGGCGGCCGTCCGCGCCCGTGGGCTGGTGCGGGAATTCGGCGGGCGGCGGGTGATCGACGGGCTGGAACTGACGCTGGCACCAGGTGAGTTCGTGGCATTGCTGGGGCGCAGCGGATGCGGGAAGTCCACGCTGCTGCGGGTGCTGGCGGGGCTCGACCGGGAGATCGGTGGCGAGGTGTGGGTGCCGCGCCGGAAGGCGGTGGCGTTCCAGGCGCCGCGGCTGATGCCCTGGAAGAAGGTGTGGCGCAATGTGCTGCTGGGACTGCCGGGGCGTCCCGAACGTGCCGTGGCGGAGCGGGCGTTGGCGGAGGTCGGGCTGGGGCACCGGTCCGACGCCTGGCCGCGGACGCTCTCCGGTGGCGAGGCGCAGCGTGCCTCGCTGGCCCGGGCGCTGGTGCGGGAGCCGGATCTGCTGCTGCTCGACGAGCCGTTCGGGGCGCTGGACGCGCTGACCCGGATCACCGCGCAGCGGCTGGTCGCGGAGGTGTGGCGGCAGCGGGGCTGCGCGGTGTTGCTGGTCACCCATGACGTGGACGAGGCGCTGCTGCTCGCGGACCGTGCGCTGGTGATGGACGAGGGCCGGATCGCGTACGAGACGCCGATCGCGCTGCCCCGACCGCGTACGCCCGCCGATCCTGGGTTCGCGGAGCTGCGCACCCGGTTGCTGGACCGCCTCGGGGTGGCGGAGTCGGCGGGTGACGGTGGCGCCGCCTCCGGGAGTGAGCCCGTCGCGGTGGGCGGGGCGGCGCGATGACGGTGGCAGCGGAAGGGAGCGGACAGTTGGCGGGAGTACGTGGTCGGCGGCTTGCCGGGGCGGCGTTGTTGGTGCCGCTCGTGGCATTGCTGGCCGCCTGCGGTGGCGCGTCGCGGGCGGACGGTGCGGCGGGCGGGCGCGGCGGCGATGTCGACGGGAAGGGGTCGCTGACCCTCAACGTCGGTGATCAGAAGGGGGGTTCGGAGGCGATTCTGCGGGCCGCCGGGGAGCTGGACGGTCTGACGTACCGGATCAGGTGGTCGACGTTCACGTCCGGGCCGCCGCTGCTGGAGGCGGTGAACGCCGGTGCCGTGGACATCGGCGGGGTGGGCAACACTCCCCCGGTGTTCGCCGCGGCTGCCAGGTCGAAGATCAAGGTGGTGGCCGGTGCGCACAGCCGCGCCGAGGGCGATGCACTGCTGGTGCGGAAGGACTCCCCGCTGACGCGGACCGCGCAGCTCAAGGGCAGGTCGATCGCGGTGGCGCAGGGCAGTTCGGCGCACTACCAGCTTCTGGCACAGCTGCGGAAGGCGGGGCTCTCGCCGAAGGACGTCACGCTGAACTATCTCCAACCCGCCGATGCGCTGGCCGCTTTCACCCTCGCCAAGGTGGACGCCTGGGCGATCTGGGACCCGTACACCTCGCAGGCGCTGGATCAGGCCGGTGCGCGGGTGCTCGCCACCGGGCAGGGCGTGGTCAACGGGCTGAGTTTCCAGGTGGCGGCGCCCGCCGCGCTCGGTGAGGCGAAGAAGGCGGCGGCGCTGAAGGACTACGTCGAGCGGCTGCGCCGGGCGCAGGACTGGGTGTACGCGCACCCGGACGCCTGGGCGAAGGTGTGGGCGCGGGAGACGGGTATGCCGCAGCGGGTGGCGTTGGACGCGGTCAGGCGGACCCGGGGCACGGCCGTGCAGGTCGCGTTGGACAAGGCTGCCGTCGCCTCCGAGCAGCGGATCGTCGACGCGTTCGCCCGTGAGGGGCTGATCCCTCGTTCCTTCGACTTCGGGGAGTTCGTCGACCCCCGTTTCAACCGCGATCTGCCGCCTTCGGGTACGGCACCGCGTTCCTACGGAAAGGCCCACTGACATGTCCGTACATCTGCACTGGTTCCTGCCGACCGGCGGCGACGGGCGCACCCTGGTCGACCGGCACGCCTATACCGACGGCGGTATCAAGCGTGACCGGATCACGCCGGTCAGCGGGGTGCGTGCGCCTGATGTCGAGTACCTCGCGCAGATCGCCAAGGCGGCCGAGCAGTTGGGTTTCGAGGCGGTGCTGACGCCGACCGGTACGTGGTGCGAGGACGCCTGGTTGACGACGACGGCGCTGACGCAGGTCACCGACCGGCTGAAGTTCCTGGTGGCGTTCCGGCCGGGGGTGATCTCGCCGGTGCTGGCCGCGCAGATGGCCGCGACGTACCAGCGGCTCTCGCGCGGGCGGCTGCTGCTGAACGTGGTCACCGGCGGCGACTCCACCGAGCAGAAGCGGTTCGGCGATCATCTCGACCATGATCGGCGCTATGCCCGCACCGATGAGTTCCTCCAGGTCGTACGGGGTGTGTGGAGCGGGAAGCCGTTCGACTTCCACGGGGAGCACTACCAGGTGGAGGGCGGGCTGACGGCGCTGCCGCCGGATCCGCTGCCGCAGATCTTCTTCGGCGGTTCGTCGGCGGCGGCGGGGCCGGTGGCCGCGCGGAACGTCGATGTGTATCTGACCTGGGGTGAGCCGCCGGAGCAGGTGCGGCAGAAGATCGAGTGGATCCGGGGGCTGGCCGAGCAGGAGGGCCGTGAGGTCCGCTTCGGGATCCGGCTGCACACCATCTCCCGCGACTCGTCGAAGGAGGCGTGGGCGACCGCCGACCGGCTGCTCGGGGATCTGGATCCGGACACCGTGGCCGCGGCGCAGCAGGCTCTGGGGAAGAGCGAGTCGGTGGGTCAGCAGCGGATGCTGGCGCTGCACGGCGGCTCCCGGGACAAGCTGGAGATCGCGCCGAATCTGTGGGCCGGGGTCGGTCTGGTACGCGGTGGCGCCGGAACCGCGCTGGTCGGCAGTCATGCGGAGGTCGCCGACCGGATCGAGGAGTACCACGCGCTGGGCGTCGAGCACTTCGTTTTGTCCGGCTATCCGCATCTGGAGGAGGCGTACTGGTTCGGTGAGGGCGTCCGTCCCGAGCTGGCGGCGCGGGGGCTGCTCGCCGGGGTCCCGGCGCCGCTGGAGGGCGTCCCGGCGGCCAATGGCCGACCGGCGTCCGCGCCCGGCGGGGCGCCGCTGCTGGTCGCCGGCGGGCGCTGAGCCGTCGCCCGTCCCGGGGCGGTCGGGTCCGTTCCGTCACGTCGGTGGCGGTACGGGAAGATCCGGCCGCCCCGGGTGGTTGGTGCGGGCATGGACGACAGCGGTGGGCCGGGCGCGGTGCGTGAGGTCGAGGTGGCGGTGATCGGTGCAGGTCAGGCGGGGTTGTCGGCCGCCTTCCACCTGGGGCGGGCGGGGTATGTGCCCGACCGTGACACCGTGCTGCTCGACCAGGCGCCGCACCCGGGCGGCGCCTGGCAGTTCCGCTGGCCGACGCTGACGTACGCGAAGGTGCACGGGATGCACGCGTTGCCGGGCATGGAGCTGACCGGCGCCGATCCGGAGCGTCCGTCGGCGGAGGTGATCGGCGGCTACTTCGCCCGCTACGAGGAGCGCTTCGGGCTGCGTCCGCACCGGCCCGTCGAGGTGTCGGCGGTGCGGCCCGGTCCCGGCGCGCGACTGCTGGTGGAGACGTCGGAGGGGACGTATGCGGCGCGGGGGCTGATCAGTGCGACGGGTACCTGGGACCGTCCGTTCGTGCCGCGTCTGCCGGGCCAGGAGGTGTTCCGGGGGCGGCAGTTGCACAGTGCGCGGTATCCGGGGCCGGAGGCGTTCCGCGGGAAGCGGGTCGTGGTGATCGGTGGTGGGACGTCGGCGGTGCAGCAGTTGCTGGAGATCGCGCCGGTGGCGGCGGCCACGGTCTGGGTGACGCGGCGGCCACCGGTCTTCCGGGACGGCCCGTTCGGTGCGGCGGAGGGCCGGGCGGCGGTCGCGGCGGTGGAGCGCCGGGTCCGTGAGGGGCTGCCGCCGCGCAGTGTGGTGAGCGTGACGGGTCTGCCGATGACGGAGGCGGTGCGCCGGGCCCGTGCGGAGGGGGTGCTGCGGCGGTTGCCGATGTTCGAGCGGATCACCGAGGACGGTGTGGTCTGGGCGGACGGCAGCGCCGTCGCCGCCGACACGCTGCTGTACGCGACGGGGTTCCGCGCGTCGATCGGCCATCTCGCGCCGCTGCGGCTGCGGGAGCCGGGCGGCGGCATCCGTCTGGCGGGGACCCGGGCGGTGCGCGATCCGCGGGTGCATCTGGTGGGGTACGGCCCGTCGGCGAGCACCATCGGGGCGAACCGCGCGGGGCGGGCGGCCGTCCACGACCTGGGGCAACTGCTCGGCGGTGCGCCGCATCCGTCAGGTGCGGGCGGGGAGGACTCGCGCGGCGCCCGTACGGAGGACGGCGCCCGCCCGGGAAGGGAACACACGAACGCGGGATCGAGTGTTCGCCAGAAGGCGTGATCGATCCCGAAAGTGGTTACCCGGACATCTCGCGCCGGGTCATGATTACGGGGCGCAAGTGAGGGGCTGCAGACCGTCACGGCGCCTCCGGTCGACATCCCTTGCTGGACCGGAGAGTTGGTCCCACATACATACGCACAAGGAGAAACACCGCGATGAACATCCTCACCAACCTGCTCGCCGGCATCGTCCACTTCGTGGGTTGGCTCGTCTGACGAATCGCACCCCGGCGCCGCCCCTCCCCGTCCCAGGGAGGGGCGGCGCCTCCGTGTGTGCGGGCGACCGCGGTGCCCGGCGCCCCCTACGCCTGCGGGGCAGCCTGCTCCGGCGCCGGAGCGTCCGTACCGTCCAGCGGGCGCCGCGCCGTCTCCGGCAGCGTCAGATAGACGACGAAGGAGACCAGGCAGAGCGCGGCGACGTACCAGGGGAAGAGACCGCCGTGCCCGGAGGAGGCGAACCAGGTGCCGACGTACGGGGCGGTCCCGCCGAAGAGGGCGACGGTCAGGGAGTACGGGAAGCCGATCCCGGCGGCACGCACCCGGGCGGGGAAGACCTCGGCGTTCACGGCGGCGGCGACCGCGGTGTAGCCGGTCAGCAGGACCATTCCGGCGCACTGCACCAGCAGCAGCGACCAGAAGGCGTCGGTGACCAGCCCGAGCAGCGGCACCACCAGCACCGCGAAGCCGAGGGAGAAGCCCAGCAGCAGCGGTTTGCGGCCGATGCGGTCGGAGAGTATGCCGCCGAGCGGTTGCAGCAGCATGAAGAAGGCCAGCGAGAGGGTGCCGACCGTCAGCGCGTCGCCCTTGTCGAAACCGGCGTTGACCTGCGCGTAGGTCGGCAGGTACGTGGTCCAGGTGTAGTACGCGAGGGTGCCGCCCGCGGTGATGCCGCCGATGAGCAGAGAGGCGCGCGGGTGGTGGCGGAGCGCCTCGAAGAGACCGGGGCGTTCGGCGGCGCTCTGCGGCGCCCGGTGGGTCTCCTGGGCGCCGCGCCGGATCCACAGCCCGAGCAGGCTCAGCAGGGCGCCGCCGAGGAACGCCACGCGCCAGCCCCAACTGCCCATCTGGGCGTCGCTGAGCAGAGCGGCGAGGAGGGCGGCGACGCCGGAGGCGAGGAGCTGCCCGAAGGTCGTGGAGACGTACAGGAAGCTGGAGAAGAGGCCACGCCTGCCGGGGCTCGCCGATTCGACGAGGAAGGTGGAGGACGCGGCGAACTCCCCGCCCACGGAGAGGCCCTGCACCAGGCGGGCGACGACGAGGACGACGGGGGCGAGGACGCCGGTGGCCGCGTAGGTGGGGGTGAGCGCGACCAGCAGGCTGCCGCCGCCCATCAGCAGGATGGTGAGGGTGAGGGCGGCGCGGCGACCGCGGCGGTCGGCGACGGCGCCCATCAGCAGGCCGCCCACCGGGCGCATGAAGAAGCCCACGGCGAAGACCGCGAAGGTCGACAGCAGGGGGACGAGGGAGTTCCCGGCGTCCTTCGGGAAGACCTGGTCGGCGAAGTAGACCGCAAGGAAGGAGTAGGCGTACCAGTCGTACCACTCGACGGCGTTGCCCACGGAGGCGGCGGCGAGTTGGCGTAGGGGGGACGCCGTGCGGCCGGGCGCGCCCTTCGTCAGGGGTTCGGTGTGTTCCGCGCTCGACATGATCCTCCGCTCGGTCCTGCGTATGTCCTGTGGCGTCGCCGTCCCGCTCGTCTTCCGCCGGTGCTTCCGGTGGGGCCGGTCCGCCCCGTGATCATGTACCGGCCGGACGGCTGTCCGCCAGGGTCTGCGGAGGACGAAAGGAAACGGCAATGAACTCCTGCGGCGGCGGGCGGTCCACGCTCGTCGTCGTGTCGTTCATCGAAGGAAACACCGGTCGGGGCGGGAGAGTTGCGGCGGGGTGCGCGCCCCGGGGAGAGCGGCAGGGCGCGTACGGGGGCGGCGTCGGGCGACGGTGCGGGGAAGGGGTGCGGCGGCCGCCCCGACCGTTGAACCGGCCGCCGCGCGCCTGACCCTACCCGCGAGTCACTTGTTGCGGCACCGGTAGATCGCCGCTGGTGGTGAGGGATGGGTCACCCGGATCGGCGTCGGGTGCGCGGTGGGCGTCGCGGCGGAGCAGGGCGGCGTAGCGGCCGTCGGCGGCGAGGAGTTCGGCGTGGGTGCCGCGTTCGGCGATCCGGCCGCGGTCGAGGACGACGATCTGGTCGGCGTCGCGGACGGTGGAGAGCCGGTGGGCGATGGTGACGGTGGTGCGGCCCGCGCTGAGTGCGTCGATGGCCTGCTGGACGGCGTGTTCGGTGCGGGTGTCGAGTGCGCTGGTCGCCTCGTCGAGGACGAGGACCGGCGGATCGCGCAGGATGGTGCGGGCCAGCGCCAGGCGCTGTTTCTCGCCGCCGGAGAAGCGGTAGCCGCGCTCGCCGACGAGGGTGTCGTAGCCGTCGGGGAGGGTGGCGATGTGGTCGTGTATCTGGGCGGCGCGGGCGGCGCGTTCGATCTCCTCGTCGCTCGCGTCGGGCTTGGCGAACCGCAGGTTCTCGGCGACCGAGGCGTGGAAGAGGTAGGTCTCCTGGGAGACGACGCCGATCGCGCGGGCGAGGGTGTCGAAGCCGAGGTCGCGGACGTCGGTGCCGTCGAGGGTGACCCGGCCGTCGCTCACGTCGTACAGCCGGGGGACGAGGTAGCTCAGGGTGCTCTTGCCGCTGCCGGTGGCGCCGACGACGGCGAGGCTGCTGCCCGCCGGGACGGTGAGGTCGATGTCGCTCAGGGTGGGCGCGGCGGCGGTGTCGTAGGCGAAGGAGACGTTCTCGAAGCGGAGGTCGCCGCGGAGTGCGGCGAGGTGGACGGGGCGCTCCGGTTCGGCCAGCGGGACCGGCAGGTCGAGGTATTCGAAGATCCGCTGGAAGAGCGCGAGGGAGGTCTGCATCTGCACGCCGGTGGAGAGCAGCGAGACGGTGGGGCGCAGCAGACCCTGTTGGAGGGTGACGAAGGCGACGAGGGTGCCGAGCGAGAAGACGGGGCCGCCCAGTTGGAGGACGATTCCGGCGGCCCAGTAGATGAGCGCGGGCATGGCGGCCATGACGATGCCGATGGTGGCCATCCGCCAGCGTCCGGCCATGCTGGAGCGGACCTCCAGGTCGACCAGGCGCTCGGACTCGTCGGCGAAGTCGCGGGTGAGGGAGTCGGCGCGGCCCATGGTGCGGCCCAGCAGGATGCCGCTGACCGAGAGGGATTCGGTGACCATGGCGGACATCGCGGCCAGCTGCTTCTGGCGCTGCGAGGTGATCCGTTTGCGTTCGTTGCCGACCCGGCGGCTGACCGCGACGGAGAGCGGGAGGAGCAGCAGGGAGACGCAGGTCAGCCGCCAGTCGAGGGCGAGCATCGCGACGACGGTGGCGACCACCGAGGTGAGGTTGGAGACCAGCGAGGTGGCGGTGGAGGTGACCGTGGCCTGCATCCCGCCGATGTCGTTGGCGATCCGGGACTGCACCTCGCCGGTGCGGGTGCGGGTGAAGAACGCCAGCGGCATCTGCTGGAGCTTCGCGTAGACCGAGGTGCGCAGGTCGTGCATGACGCGCTGGCCGACGGTGGTGGACAGCAGGGTCTGCAGGACGCCGAAGACGCTGGTGGTCACGGCGGCGAGGATCATGCCGAGGGCGAGCAGGGTGAGCAGGCCGGTGCGGCGCCCGGGGATCGCCACGTCGAGGATCTCGCGCAGCAGGAACGGTCCGGCGACCGAGACCAGCGAGGAGGCGGCGACCAGCAGGCCGACGGTGGCCAGCCGGGTGCGGTAGGGGCGGAAGAGGGCGAGGATCCGCCGGAGCTGGACCGGCTGGTCCGGGGCGTCCGGGTCCTTGGGCGGCGGGGTCCACTCGGGTTCGTCGCGGCGCATGGGCTCCTTCGAGGGTGTGGGTGCACATTCCGTGGATTTTTTCCGGAGCCTAGCCGATTGTTACCTAAGCTCATAATGAACTCTGTCCTGATAGCCTCCGACCATGCCCTCTTCCGACCCGATGCCCACGCCGGACCCGGCCCGGGCGACCGATCCGGTGGCCGCGCCCGCACCCGGCGGCGCGAACGTCGCCGAGCAGCTGGTCCGGCTCACCCGCCGGATGCAGCGCGCCCAGAAGCACCGCATGGCGCAGCTCGACCTCGCCTTCACCCCCGCCCAGTCGCGGCTGCTGCGGATGGTGGCCCATTACGGCGACACCCCGCCCCGGATGGCCGACCTCGCCGCGCGCCTGGAGGTGGTGCCCCGCGCGGTGACCACACTGGTCGACGCCCTGGAGGAACAGGACGCGGTGCGCCGGGTCCCCGATCCCGCCAACCGCCGGGTGGTCCGGGTCGAGCTGACCGGCACCGGCCGCGCCACGCTCGACGCGCTGCGCAGCGCGCGCCGCAGCGCCGCGGAGGACATCCTGGCCCCGTTGAGCACCGAGCAGCGCGACACGCTCGGCGGGCTGCTGGCCACCCTGGTCGACCGGGAGGGCCCGCACCGCTGACGGGCCCGCCGTCCGCCCGGCGGGCCGGGCACGAGCCGACCGGAGGAGTCCCATGCCCCTGCTGGAGCCGAAACCGGAGGCCCTGCGGCCCGCCCCGACCGGCGGCGCCGCCCCGGACCGGGTCCCTCCGGAGCGGGCGGGCGGCACCCCGGAGCCGCTCCGCGGCGACCTGATCGCGCTCCTCGGCGCGGACAAGGTGCTGCACACCGTCTCCGACCTCGTCCGCTACGCCTCCGACGCCAGCCCCTACCGCTTCGTCCCGCAGGTCGTCGTGCTCGCCGAGGACGTCGACGACATCTCCGCCGTCTTCTCCTACGCGCACGGCAAGGGCCGCCATGTCGTACTGCGGGCGGCCGGGACGTCCCTGAACGGGCAGGCGCAGGGCGAGGACATCCTCGTCGACGTACGGCGGCACTGGCGGGGCGTGGAGGTGCTGGACGGCGGCGCCCGCGCGCGGATCCGGCCCGGGACGACGGTGGCGCGGGCCAACGCGGCGCTCGCCCGCCACGGCCGGGTGCTCGGCCCCGACCCGGCCAGCGCCGTCGCCTGCACCCTCGGCGGAGTGGTCGCCAACAACGCGTCCGGGATGACCGCCGGGACCACCCGCAACTCCTACCGGACGCTGGCGTCGGTGACCCTCGTGCTGCCGTCCGGCACGCTCGTCGACACCGGTGAGCCGGACGCCGACGACCGGCTGGCGCACGCCGAGCCGGAGCTGTGCGCCCAGCTGCTGCGGATCAGGTCGACGATCGAGGCGGACGCGGAGCTGGTGGCCCGCATCCGCGCCAAGTACACGCTGAAGAACACCAACGGCTACCGCCTCGACGCGTTCCTGGACGGCACCACGCCCACCGAGATCCTGCGGGGTCTGGCGGTCGGTTCGGAGGGCACGCTCGCCTTCGTCGCCGAGACCGTCTTCGACACGCTGCCGCTGGAGCGGTTCCCGGTGACCGCGCTGCTGTTCTTCCCCACCCTGCGCGCCGCGGCCGCCGCCGTGCCCGGTTTCAACGGTGCGGGGGCGCGGGCGGTGGAGCTGATGGACGGCAACACGCTGCGGGCGTCGGTGCGCGTGGCCGGGGTGCCGGCCGACTGGGCGCAGCTACCGAAGGAGACCACCGCGCTGCTGGTGGAGTTCCGGGAGTCCGACGAGGAGGCAGCCGCCGCACGGCTGGCCGCCGCCGAGGGGCTGCTGGCCGGGCTGGAGCTGGTCGCGCCGGTCGCCTCCGTCACCAACGCCTTCACCCGTGACCCGGCGGTGATCGGCGGCTACTGGAAGGCCCGTAAGGCGTTCGTGACGGCGGTCGGCGGCTCCCGGCCGTCCGGCACCACGCTGATCACCGAGGACTTCGCGGTGCCGCCGGACCGGCTCGCCGACGCCTGTACGGCGCTGCTGGAGCTCCAGGACCGGCACGGCTTCGACGCGGCGGTCGCCGGGCACGCCGCCCACGGCAACCTCCACTTCCTGCTCGCCTTCGACGCCGCCCGCCCCGACGACGTGGCCCGCTACGCCGCGTTCATGGACGCGTTCTGCACACTGGTCACCGACCGGTTCGACGGCGCCCTCAAGGCGGAGCACGCCACCGGGCGGAACATCGCGCCGTTCCTGGAGCGCGAATGGGGGCCGCGCGCCACGGAGTTGATGTGGCGGATCAAGCGCACCCTCGACCCGCACGGCATCCTCGCCCCGCGCATCCTCCTCGACCGCGACCCCAAGGCCCATCTGCGCGGCCTCAAGACCATCCCCACCGTCGAGGCGGTCGCCGACCCGTGCATCGAGTGCGGCTTCTGCGAACCGACCTGCCCCAGCGAGGACCTGACGACCACGCCCCGGCAACGCATCGTGCTCCGCCGCGAGATGCTGCGGCAGCCGCCCGCCTCTCGGGTCACCGACGCACTGCTCGACGCGTACGGCTACGACGCCGTCGACACCTGTGCGGGCGATTCGACCTGCAAGCTGGCCTGTCCGGTGGGGATCGACACCGGTGCGCTGATGAAGGACTTCCGCCACCGGCGGCACTCCCCGCGCGAGGAGCGGGCGGCGGCGCTGGCGGCCCGGCACTTCGGCCGCGTCGAGCGCGCCGCGCGGCTGGCCGTGGCCGCCGCCGGGCGCCTCGACGACCGGCTGCTGGAGCGGGTCACCGACGCCGCCCGCCGGGCCGTCCGCCCCGACCTCGTCCCGCGCTGGCTGCCGCAGCTCCCCGGCGCCGCGGCCCGGGAGCTGCCCGCCACCGAGCAGACGGCGGCCACCGCGGTCTACTACCCGGCGTGCGTCAACCGCATCTTCGGCGGTCCGGCGGGCGACCCGGGCCCGTCGCTGCCGGAGACCGTGGTGGAGCTGGCGCGGCGGGCCGGTACGCCGGTGTGGATCCCGCCGGACGTCACCGGTACGTGCTGCGCCACGATCTGGCACTCCAAGGGCTACGACCGGGGCAATGTGGTGATGGCCAACCGCATCGTCGAGGCGGCCTGGGGCTGGACCGCGGGCGGACGGCTGCCGCTGGTCGTCGACGCCTCGTCGTGCACGCTGGGCATCGCCCGGGAGGTGGTGCCGTATCTGACGCCCGCCCACCGCGCCCTGCACGCGGAGCTGACCGTCGTCGACTCGGTGGTGTGGGCCGCCCGGGAGCTGCTGCCGCGGCTGGAGGTCCGCCGCCATACCGGCTCCGCGGTGCTCCATCCCACCTGCTCCATGCAGCACCTCGGTGACGAGGCGGAGCTGCGGCAGGTGGCCGAGGCGTGTGCGGCGGAGGTGGTGGTGCCGGACGACGCGGGGTGCTGCGCGTTCGCCGGGGACCGCGGGATGCTGCACCGGGAGCTGACGGAGTCGGCGACCGCCCTGGAAGCCGCCGAGGTCGCCGCCCGGGAGTTCGACGCGTATCTGTCGGCGAACCGGATGTGCGAGGTCGGCATGGACCATGCGCTCGGCACGCCGCGCTACCGCTCGGTGCTGACCGAGCTGGAGCGGGCGACGCGGCCGGAGGACGGTCCGGACGGTGACTGAGGCGGGGCGCGTGCCCTGTGGGGGCGGGCGCGCACCCCGCGCACGTCACTCCTTGGCGCCGAGGTGCAGCGCCACCGCACTCCGTGCCGGAACCGTCAGCTCCGCGGTGCCGTCGTCGCCGACGGTGACGGTGTTGCCCGCGCAGTCACCGGGCGCCGCCTTGACCACGTTGCAGTACGTACCCGCCGCCAGGCCGGTGGTGAAGGTGCGGGAGAGGTCGCCGTCGCCGTCGTTGACGGCCACGAAGCCGGAGTCGCCGCGGCTGAAGGAGAGCGCGTCGCCGCCGTTGTCCCACCAGTTGGCGAGGTCGGCCGGACCGACCTCGTTGTGGAAGCCGACCATCCCGGTGACGGCGGTCGCGGCGTGCTCGTTCGTCCAGCCGTCGCCGCCGGAGGGCGGGCCCGCGTCCTTGTCGTCCCAGGTGTAGCCGGAGTAGACGTTGGGCGAGCCGTAGGGCGAGGCGAGCAGGAAGACGTTGGCGAGGGTGTAGCGGTCGCCGTCCTTGTAGGTGAGCGTGGAGCCGTTGCGCTCGGTGTCCCAGTTGTCGACAAAGGTACGGGCCTTGTCGCCGGGGAGCTTGCCGTCGGCGACGGACTTCAGCTGCGCGATGGTGCCCGCCTGGAAGGCGCTCTTGAGGTGGGTGCCGTAGCGAAACTCGTCGACGTCCCCGATGCCGGTGTACTCCTCCGGCTTGACGGCCTCGCCGTCACCGGCGATGACCTCGCTGACCCAGTAGCCGGGGTCCTGGCTCATCTTGCCCTTGATGGCGGCGATGTCGTCGGCGGCCATGTGCTTGGCGGCGTCGATCCGGAAGCCGTCGGCGCCGAGGGTGCGCAGGTCGTCGAGGTATCCGGCGATCTTGCCGCGGACCGCGTCGCTGCCGGTGTCGAGGTCGGCGAGGCCCACCAGTTCGCAGTTCTGGACGTCGTCGCGGTTGCCGTAGTCGGAGATGTCCTTGCGGCAGCCGTGGAAGTCCTGGTCCTGGTAGGTGCCGGGGTAGTCGTACTTGGTGTACGCCGAGCCGCCGGTGCCGGTGCCGGAGCCCGCGGACATGTGGTTGATGACGGCGTCCGCGATGACCTTGACCCCGGCGGCATGGCACGCCTTGGTCATCGCCGCGAAGGCGTCGCGGTCACCGAGCCGCCCGGCGATCTTGTAGCTGACGGGCTGGTAGGAGGTCCACCACTGATCGCCCTGGATGTGCTCGGAGGCGGGTGACACCTCGACGTAGCCGTAGCCCGCCGGGCCGAGTTGGTCGGTGCACGCCTTGGCGACCTCGGTGAACGGCCGCTCGAAGAGGGTGGCGGTGACCGTCTTCTCCCCGGCGGGGGCGGCGGCCGGGCGCCCTTGGCCCGGGGTGGCCTGGGACGGCCAGGGCATGAACGCGGCGAGACCGGCGGCGGCCAGCACACCGGCCAGCGTCCCGCCCAGCACTCGGGAACGTTGCTCCATCTTGCGGCTCCTTCGACGAACGGGCGCGGACGTGCCGGGCCCGGGAACTGACAGCCACGCGCCAGGCCGCCATGGGGGGATTCCGCGTCGGAGCCTGCCGCCCTTCCGTGGACACGTCAAGGCTCGTCGTAAGATTTTTCAGGTATTTACGCAAGGAATTGCGGGTCGTACGGGACGGATGAGGCGCGCCGCCGGGCCCGCCCACCCCGCTCCGGACCGGGCTCCGGAGCGCCCTCCCGGGGCGGCCGACGAGAAGTCCAAGTGCCCGAACGCTCCGTCCAACCGGCCCTCTTGTGCCGTCGGCCGCCCAACCGCCAGGGTCCTGGGCGAGGTTCACGCTAGGCACCCCGCCATCCGCTCCCCTGGAGGACCGATGAACGAGGCCCATCCGCAGAACCAGGCATCCCCGTCCGACGGCCACCCGACCGCGGACTCCCCCGCCGACGACCCGGGCCCCAGCCGCCGTTCGGTCCTGTGGACCGCGGGCGCGGCGGGCGCCGGTCTCGGCCTCGGCGGCCTCACGGCGGGCCAGGCCACGGCCGCTTCCCCCATGCGCGCTCCCGCCGCGGCGCCCGGGGCGGCGGCTCCGGCGGCCCGGGGAAAGACCATGATCGGGGTGCCGTTCGAGCCGCGCAGCACCGTACGCGTCGGCATCATCGGTCTGGGCAACCGCGGCGGCAGCATGATCGACCTCTTTCTGGCGGTCCCCGGCGTCCGCGTCGTCGCGGTCTGCGACCCGGTGAAGGAGAAGACCGCGCAAGCCGCGAAGAAGGTCACCGACGCCGGACAGCCCGCGCCCGCCGTCTACGCCAACGGCGAGGAGGACTTCGTCCACCTCTGCGCCCGCGGCGACATCGACTTCGTCTACGCGGCCACACCCTGGGACCGCCACTTCGACATGGCCGCGACCGCGCTGCGCCACGGCAAACACGTCGGCGTGGAGTGCCCGCTCGCCCTCCGCCTCGACCAGCTGTGGGAGCTGGTCGACCTCTCCGAGCGCACCCGCAGACACTGCTTCCAGATGGAGAACTGCTGCTACGGCAGGAACGAGATGCGGGTGCTGCGCATGGCGCACGCCGGGCTCTTCGGCGATCTGCTGCACGGCGCCGGTGCCTACAACCACGATCTGCGCGGCCTGATGTTCGACCCGGAGTACTACGAAGGACCCTGGCGCCGCCTGTGGCACACCCGGCTCCGCGGCGACCTCTACCCCAACCACGGCTTCGGCCCCGTCGCCAACTACATGGACGTCAACCGCGGCGACCGCGCGGTCCGCATCGCCAGCTTCGGCACCCCCGCCCTGGGCCTGGCCGCCTACCGCAAGGAGCACATGCCGCCCGGCGACCCGAGCTGGAAGGAGTCGTACATCGAGAGCGACCGGACGATCAGCCTCGTGCAGACCGCCAAGGGCCGCGTCATCCGCCTCGAACACGACGTCTCCACACCGCACCCCTACAGCCGGATCAACAGCCTCGGCGGCACCAAGGGCGTCTTCGAGGACTACCCGGAGCGCATCTACCTGGAGCCCGACCACAGCGACGACGAGTGGGGCGACTTCGGGAAGTACGCGGAGTGGGACCACTGGCTGTGGAAGGAGCACGCCAACCCGCCGGGCGGCCACGGCGGCATGGACTACATGCTGGTCTTCCGCATGATGCAGTGCATGCGGCTCGGCCTCGTACCCGACTTCGACGTGTACGACGCGGCCACCTGGACCGCTCCCGTCCCGCTGAGCGACGCCTCCATCAAGGCGGGCGGCGCACCGCAGGAGATCCCCGACTTCACCCGCGGCCACTGGAAGAAGGCCCGGCCGGGGATGGACTCGGAGAAGCCCGCGGAGTAGCCGCCGACGGGCCCGGGCGCGGCACCCCGGGCCCGGGCGTCACCCTTCCAGGTGGGCCCGGTCCCCCATCACCACGACCGGACGGCGGGCCGGATCGAGGGCGCGGAGCAGATCGGCCATGCCCTCCTTCGCGATGCTGACGCAGCCCGAGGTGCCGCTGCCGTGGTCGAGATGGAGCCATATCCCGCCGCCCTTGGCCTGCCCCTCGGGCCGCTCCGGATCCAGCGGCGACCGGCCCGGCACGCGGTTGTAGTTCACGGCGACGACGTAGTCGAAGTCGTGCCGGGTGTTCTTCGACCAGTACGCGGGCGGGGTGAACGCCGCGCTGTGCGCGTACGGCAGCCGGGCGCCGGGGTCGGCGAGCACCCCACCCGCGTCGGTCAGCGTGAACACCCCCACGGGGCTGCGCCTGTCCCCCTCGCGATGGTCCGTCGTCCAGCCGTGCCGCCCGTTGTGCGCCGCCCAACTCCCCTTCTTCTCCCAGCCCTTGGCACCCTTGTCGTACAGGACGAGCGTGGCGTCCGGGGAGTCGGCACCACGGCCGTAGACCGCGACGACCTGGCGTGAGGCGGCGGGGATCCGGGCGCGCAGCGCCGGGCCGATGCCGGGGACGCGGGTGAGCGGAGCGGAGCGGGCGGCATCGCTCCCGCCGTCCGCGCCGTGCCCGCCGTGGGCCCGGGCACCGGCGTGGTCGTCGCCCGTTCCACCGCTCCGGTCGGCCGAACCGCAGCCCACCAGCAGCACCAGCCCCGCCGCGGCCCACATCACACCACCCGCATGTCGCATGCCCCCATGCTGCCACCCGCCACCGACAACGCCTCAGCCGCGGTCCGTCCGCCCGCCGGTCACGGTCCGTCGGCCGGACCGGGGCTGTCCGGGACGGGCCCGCACCGCGGAAAAACCGTTTGAAATCAACCGGCCACCGCGCCAGCCTGCCTGGACGTGTCCGCGACGCCGCGTCATCCGCCCTGCCCGGCGGGGCCGCGGCATCCGGTGCGCGTACCCGCACGGTGACGGCCCGGCGCCCCATCGGCGGCGGGCGCGGGCACCGGGCACCACGGGCGCACCACACCGTCCCGGACCTCACCCGCCCCCGACGCCGACCACCTCGGGCCCACCGACCGCGCCCCTCACACCAGGTCCGCATCCGCCTCCGACCCCGACCGTACGAAGCGCGTGACCGCTCCCCCTCCGGTCCGCCCCGCGCCACCAGGGCCGCATCCGGCCCGCCACCCCGTGCGCCGCCCCGGCGCCCCACCTCAACGTCTCTGGACACCATGCAGATTCGCGACCTTCCCTATGCCGACCCCGGCGAACCCGACGCCCGCAGCGGCGGCGCGCTCCTCCGCTGGCTCTACCGCAACCAACTGGGCGGCCAGCTCAAGGCCCTCTTCTGGGGGCTGGTGCACACCGGTGCGCAGGCCACGTTCCCGGTACCCGTCGGCCTCGCCGTCCAGGCGGTCGTCGACCGGTCCGGCTCCCGACTCGCCCTCGCCGGCGGACTGCTGGCCGTCCTGGGCGCGCTCGTCGCGCTCGGCGACACGATGCTGCACCGGGCGGCGGTGACCAACTGGATCACCGCGGTCGCCCGGATGCAGCAGCTCCTCGCCCGTAAGGCCACCGACATGGGCTCCGCCCTCACCCGCCGGGTCGCCTCCGGTGAGATCACCACCGTCGGCACCGGCGACCTGGAGAAGATCGGCTGGCTCGTCGAGGGCGTCTCCCGCTTCGGCGCCGCGGCCGTCACCTCGGTCGGCGTCTGTGTCGCCCTGGTGCTCTACCAACCGGCCCTCGGCACCGTCGTCGCCGTCGGCGCCCCCGTCCTGGCACTGGCGGTCCTGCCGCTGCTGCCGCACGCGACCCGCCGCGCCGACGCCCAGCGCGAGAAGGCCGGACGCGCCACCGAACTCGCCTCCGACACCGTCGCCGGACTGCGCGTCCTGCGCGGCATCGGCGGCGAGGACCTCTTCCTCGACCGCTACCGCACCGCCTCCCAGGAACAGCGCCGGGCCGCGATCCGCAGCGCCCGCATGTGGTCGCTGATCTCCGCCGTCCAGGTCGCCCTCCCGGGGCTGCTGCTCGTCGCGGTGGTCTGGTACGGCGTCCAGCTCGCCCTCCAGGGCCGGATCGCGGTCGGCGAACTGGTCACCGTCTACAGCGCCGTCACCTTCCTCCTCTTCCCGCTGCGTCACTTCGAGGAGACGGCCATGGCGTACGCCTTCGCCCGTCCCTCCGCCGACCGCGCCGCCCGGGTGCTGGCCCTGACCCGCCCCAGCGGCGGCGGTGTCACCCCGGACGGCCCGCTCACCGGCGATCTGCACGACCCGGTGACCGGACTGACCGCGGCCGCGGGCCGGTTGACCGCCGTGGTCTGCGGCGATCCGGATGCCGCCGGACGGCTCGCCGACCGCCTCGGCGGCCACCCACCGGACACCGAGCCCACGCCCGCCGCCTCCGACACGCCCGATGCCGCTCCCCCGGCCCCGGCCGAGGCACCGCCGTCCGTCCTGCTCGGCGGCACCCCGCTCGACGCCGTGCCCCGCGAGACGGCGCGCGCCGCCGTCCTCGTCCAGGACAAGGACCCGACGCTGCTCTCCGGCACCCTCGGGGACCTTCTCGACATCCCTGCCTCCGGCCGCGTCGAGAGCGCCGACGCCCTCGACGCCGCGCAGTGCGGCGATGTGCTGACCGCGTTGGCCCAGGCATCGGACGACCCGTCCGGCGCCCCGGACTCGGCCCGGATCGCCGAGCGCGGCCGCTCCCTCTCCGGCGGCCAGCGCCAGCGCCTGGCCCTCGCCCGCTCCCTGGTGGCCGACCCCGAGGTCCTCGTCCTCGACGAGCCGACCAGCGCCGTCGACGCGCACACCGAGGCGCGGATCGCCGACGGGCTGCGGGCGCTGCGCACCGGCCGCACCACCGTCGTCCTCACCGCCAGCCCGCTGCTGCTCGACCGGGCGGACGAGGTGGTGTTCCTCCGCGGCGACGTTCTCGTGGCCGCCGCACCGCACCGCGACCTGCTCCGCACCTGCCCCGCGTACCGCGCCGTCGTCACCCGCGACACCGCCCCGCCCGACCCGCCCGGCGACGACCGTCCGCAGCCCGCGGGCGCCGCCGCCCGTACCGCACCGATCGAGGAGACCGCATGATCGGCCTGGCCCCACCGGAGCACGATCCGGACACCCCGCAGACCGCCACCACCCTGCCGGTCGGCTCCCCGGCGACGGTGCGCTCCTACGTGGCCGGGCTGCTGCGGCGCCACCGCACGGCGTTCGCGCTGCTCATCGGCGTGAACACCACGGCGGTCGTCGCCTCGATGATCGGCCCCTACCTTCTGGGCGGGCTGGTCGAGGACCTCTCCTCCGGTGCCACCTCCCTCCCGCTGGGCACGACCGTCGCGCTCTTCCTCGCCGCGCTGCTGGTGCAGACGGTCTTCGTCCGCATCGTGCGGCTGCGCGGGGCGGTGCTCGGCGAGGAGATGCTGGCGGATCTGCGGGAGGACTTCCTCGTCCGGTCGGTGGCGCTGCCGCCGGGCGTCCTGGAGAAGGCGGGCACCGGCGATCTGCTCTCCCGGATCACCACGGACATCGACCGGCTCTCCGAGGCCATGCGGGAGGCCGTGCCGCAGTTGGCCATCGGGGTGGTCTGGATCGCCCTGCTGCTGGGCGGGCTGGTGGTCACCGCGCCCCCGCTCGCCGTGGCCGTCGTCATCGCGCTCCCGCTGCTGATCATCGGCTGCCGCTGGTACTACGCCCGTGCCCCGCGCGCCTACCGCTCCGAGGCCGCCGGGTACGCCGCAGTGGCCGCCGCCCTCACCGAGACCGTCGACGCGGGCCGCACCATCGAGGCGCACCGCCTGGGCCGACGGCGGGTGGCCCTCTCCGAGCAGCGGGTGCACTCCTGGACCCGCTGGGAGCGGTACACCCTCTATCTGCGGTCGGTGTTCTTCCCGGTGATCAACGTGACGTATGTGCTGCTCCACGGCACGGTCCTGATCCTCGGCGGCGTCTTCGTGCTGCGGGGTTGGATCACCCCCGGGCAGCTGACGACCGGTGCGCTGCTGGCGCAGATGATGACCGAGCCGGTCGACATGGTGCTGCGCTGGTACGACGAGTTGCAGGTGGCGCAGGTCTCCATCGCCCGGCTCGTCGGCGTACGGGAGATCGAGCCGGACGCCACCGACGCGGCGCTCGCCCCCGAGGGCCGGGACGTCCACGCCGACGAGGTCCGCTTCGGCTACCGCCCGGGCGTGGACGTGCTGCACGAGGTGTCGCTGCGGGTGCGGCCCGGCAGCAGGCTCGCACTCGTGGGCCCGTCCGGGGCCGGGAAGTCGACGCTCGGCCGTCTGCTCGCGGGGATCTACGGGCCCCGGACCGGTTCGGTGACGCTGGGCGGCGCGGAGCTGTCCGCCATGCCCGCCGAGCGGGTCCGCTCCCATGTGGCGCTGGTCAACCAGGAGCACCACGTCTTCGTGGGGTCGCTCCGCGACAATCTGCGGCTGGCCCGCGCCGACGCCGCCGAGGACGAGCTGTGGGCGTCGCTGACCGCGGTCGACGCCGAGGGCTGGGCGCGGGCGCTGCCGGACGGGCTGGACACCGAGGTCGGCTCCGGCGGCCATGCGCTGCCCCCGGCGCAGGCGCAGCAGATCGCCCTGGCCCGGCTGGTGCTGGCCGATCCGCACACGCTCGTGCTCGACGAGGCGACCTCGCTGCTCGACCCGCGGGCGGCCCGCAGTCTGGAGCGGTCGCTCGGGCAGGTCCTGGACGGCCGTACGGTCGTGGCCATCGCCCACCGGCTGCACACCGCGCACGACGCGGATCTGATCGCGGTGGTCGAGGCCGGTCGGATCAGCGAACTGGGCAGCCATCAGGAGTTGGTCGCCGCCGACGGTGCGTACGCGGCGCTGTGGCGCTCCTGGCACGGCTGAGGTGCGGGTGCGGCAGCAGCGGCGCTCCCCCTCGGGACGGCCGGGCTCCTGCGCGGCGGGCGTCGGCCCGACCGGCGCGGTGCCCCGGCCGGTCGCGGCGGCGGTGACCGGCCGGGGCGGCGCCGCGGTGAGCCGCGCCGCCCGGGCCGGGTCACGGGTCAGACGTACCCGAGCGCTCCGAGGGCGCCGATGCCGCCGAGGAGCATGAACGCGGGCATGAGGATCTTCAGCTCGATCCAGCTTCCGGCGCGGAACCGCATGGCCTGCGGCGGACCGACCGGGAACCAGCGCTTGCGGCCTATCGGTATGGGCCACAGGATCGGGCAGCCCGACACCGTCAGGGCGTCGCCGATGTCGTGCACCAGCGCGCCGAGGACGATCGGCAGGCCCAGCCAGAGGTACTCCTGGCCCGGGTCGGTGAAGAGCCAGCCGGCACCGTTGCCCGGCTCGTCGAGGATGCCCACCAGGATCCACGCCATGGTGGCGCCCAGGAGCCACACCAGGATGTCGCTGGAGACCCGGGCCGCGCGCCACAGCAGCCCCTCGATGGCCAGCACCATGTGGACGAAGAGGATGCCCAGCACCGCCCACCGCCCGCCCTCGACGGCGAGGAGCGACATGCCACCGCCGACGAGAGCGGCCCAGAGCCAGGTGTGGGTCAGTGTGCGGTGACCACCGGAACGGTTCGAGTCGCCGCGCATCTTCGTCGCCTTGTACACGGCGTGCGAGAGCTTGTCGACCACATCGCAGACCATGCGCGACAGCGGTCCGAAGGAACGGGAGATGGTCGCGGACTTGTGGTCCAGGTCGGGGGCGAGTGCCGCCCCGGCGCAGATCAGGGCGCCGCAGACGAGCACGGGCCAGGGCATCGGATACCCGGCGCCTGCTGCCGCCGCACCCACCCCCAGCCAGGCCGCGGCCCCGGACAGCGAATGCGCCGGTCCCATCATGGTCGTTCCCCACCCCTTGAATTCCGGTGTCCGGTCTCTGTGACGCCTGGTCGGCCACACAGCGTAACGCCAGATGATCTCCATATGAGCGGCCGGTTCCCGGATACGGGCCGGGGCCAGGCAGTATGGGGGCGTGACCCTCATCGATCATTTGCCGAACGACGCCGACCCCGATGCCCTCTTCGAAGCCTTTTCGAGTTGGGCCGAGCAGCAGGGCATCGCGCTCTACCCTGCCCAGGAGGAGGCGCTGATCGAAGTGGTCTCGGGCGCGAACCTCATCCTGTCGACCCCGACCGGTTCCGGTAAGAGTCTGGTGGCGGCTGGCGCCCACTTCACCGCGCTCGCCAACGACCAGGTCACCTTCTACACCGCGCCGATCAAGGCGCTGGTGTCGGAGAAGTTCTTCGATCTGTGCAAGCTGTTCGGCACCGAGAACGTCGGCATGCTCACGGGCGACGCGTCCGTGAACGCGGACGCCCCGGTGATCTGCTGCACCGCCGAGGTGCTCGCCTCCATCGCCCTGCGCGACGGCAAGGACGCCGACATCGGCCAGGTCGTGATGGACGAGTTCCACTTCTACGCGGAGCCGGACCGCGGCTGGGCCTGGCAGATTCCGCTGCTGGAGCTGCCGCAGGCGCAGTTCATCCTGATGTCCGCGACGCTCGGTGACATGTCGCGGTTCGAGGAGGACCTGACGCGGCGCACCGGCAAGCCGACGTCGGTGGTGCGCTCCGCGACCCGGCCCGTTCCGCTGTCGTACGAGTACCGGGCGACGCCGATGACGGAGACGCTGACCGAGCTGCTGGAGACCCACCAGTCGCCGGTCTACATCGTCCACTTCACCCAGGCGGCCGCCGTGGAGCGGGCGCAGGCGCTGATGAGCATCAACATGTGCACGCGCGCCGAGAAGGACGAGATCGCCAAGCTCATCGGGAACTTCCGGTTCACCACGAAGTTCGGGCGGAACCTGTCGCGTTACGTCCGGCACGGCATCGGTGTGCACCACGCGGGGATGCTGCCCAAGTACCGGCGGCTCGTCGAGAAGCTGGCGCAGGCCGGTCTGCTGAAGGTGATCTGCGGGACGGACACGCTCGGTGTCGGTGTCAACGTGCCCATCCGTACGGTGCTGTTCACCGCGCTGACCAAGTACGACGGCACCCGGGTGCGGACGCTGCGGGCCCGGGAGTTCCACCAGATCGCGGGGCGGGCCGGCCGGGCCGGTTTCGACACCGCGGGCTTCGTCGTGGCGCAGGCCCCCGATCACGTCGTCGAGAACGAGAAGGCGCTGGCGAAGGCGGGCGACGATCCGAAGAAGCGCCGCAAGGTCGTGCGGAAGAAGGCGCCCGAGGGGTTCGTCAACTGGGGTGAGAACACCTTCGAGAAGCTGATCGCCTCCGACCCCGAGCCGCTGACCTCGCGTTTCCGCGTGACGCACACGATGCTGCTCTCCGTCATCGCCCGGCCGGGCAATGCGTTCGAGGCGATGCGGCGGCTGCTGGAGGACAATCACGAGCCGCGCCGCAATCAGCTGCGGCACATCCGGCGGGCCATCGCGATCTACCGGTCGCTGCTGGACGGCGGCATCGTCGAGCGGTTGGACGAGCCGGACGCGGAGGGCCGTATCGTGCGGCTGACCGTCGACCTCCAGCAGGACTTCGCGCTGAACCAGCCGCTGTCGACGTTCGCGCTCGCGGCGTTCGACCTGCTGGATCCGGAGTCGCCGTCGTACGCGCTGGACATGGTGTCGGTCGTGGAGTCCACGCTGGACGATCCGCGGCAGATCCTCGCGGCCCAGCAGAACAAGGCGCGCGGCGAGGCGGTCGCGCAGATGAAGGCCGACGGCGTCGAGTACGAGGACCGCATGGAGCGGCTCATGGACGTCGAGTACCCCAAGCCGCTGGCGGATGTCCTCTTCCACGCCTACGGGCTGTACCGCCACAGCCACCCGTGGGTCGGCGACCATCCGCTGTCGCCGAAGTCGGTCATCCGCGACATGTACGAACGCGCCATGACCTTCACGGAGTTCACGTCGTTCTACGAGCTGGCGCGTACCGAGGGCATCGTGCTGCGGTACCTGGCGAGCGCGTACAAGGCGCTGGACCACACTGTCCCCGACGATCTCAAGTCCGAGGACTTCGAGGACATCATCGCCTGGCTGGGCGAGATGGTGCGGCAGGTCGACTCCAGTCTGCTGGACGAGTGGGAGCAGCTGGCCAATCCGGAGACGGAGACGGCGGAGGAGGCGGCGGAGCGCGCCGATCAGGTCCGTCCGGTCACGGCGAACGCGCGGGCGTTCCGGGTGCTGGTCCGCAACGCGATGTTCCGGCGGGTGGAGCTCGCGGCGCTGGACAAGGTCGAGGAGCTGGGCGAGCTGGACGCGGACTCCGGCTGGGACGTCGATGCCTGGGGCGACGCGATGGACGCCTACTGGGACGAGTACGAGGAGCTGGGCACCGGACCGGACGCGCGTGGTCCCAAACTGCTCCAGATCGAGGAGGATGCGGAGCACGGTCTGTGGCGGGTGCGGCAGACCTTCGCCGACCCGAACGGCGATCACGACTGGGGCATCTCCGCCGAGGTCGATCTGGCCGCCTCCGACGAGGAGGGACGTGCGGTGGTGCGGGTGACGGAGGTGGGGCAGCTGTGAGTGAGATGTGGCGGGCCGCGGCGGAGAGCTACCGGCCATGACGAATCCGGCGGAGAAGCTGGTCGATCTGCTCGATCTGGAGCAGATCGAGGTGAACATCTTCCGTGGCCGCAGCCCGCAGGAGTCCCTCCAGCGGGTCTTCGGCGGGCAGGTCGCGGGCCAGGCGCTGGTGGCGGCGGGGCGGACCGTGGCGGACGACCGGCCGGTCCACTCCCTCCATGCGTACTTTCTGCGCCCGGGCCGCCCCGGGGTGCCGATCGTGTACCAGGTCGAGCGGGTGCGTGACGGGCGGTCCTTCACCACCCGCCGGGTCGTCGCCGTCCAGCAGGGACGCACGATCTTCAATCTGACCGCCTCCTTTCACAAGCCGGAGCCCGGCTTCACCCATCAGTTGCCGATCCGTCAGGTGCCCGGGCCGGAGAATCTGCCGACGATCGCGGAGGAGGCCCGCGCGCATCTGGGCGCGGTGCCCGAGGCGCTGGAGCGCATGGCCCGGCGGCAGCCCTTCGACATCCGGTACGTCGACCGGCTGCGGTGGACGCCGGAGCAGCTCGAGGGCGCCGAGCCGCGCAGCGCGGTGTGGATGCGCGCGGTCGGGCCGCTCGGTGACGACCCGCTGGTGCACACCTGCGCGCTGACCTACGCCAGCGACATGACGCTGCTGGACGCGGTCCGCCTCCCCGTCGAGCCGCTGTGGGGGCCACGCGGCTTCGATCTCGCCTCCCTCGATCACGCCATGTGGTTTCACCGGCCGTTCCGTGCCGATGAGTGGTTCCTGTACGACCAGGAGTCCCCCATCGCGACGGGCGGCCGGGGTCTGGCCCGCGGCTCGATCTACGACCGCGAGGGCAGGCTGCTGGTCTCCGTCGTCCAGGAGGGCCTCTTCCGGCCGGTCTGAGGGGCGGCCGGTCCGCGCCGGTCGGGCCTGGTCGGCCCGGTCGGTGCCGCGGGCCGTCGGCGGCGGGGGACGGAGGACGGTCCGCTGGTGACGCTCCGCGGACGGTGCGGTGCCTCGTCGCGGGCCCGTTCGACGGCTCGGTTGAGGTTGACGCGGTACCACAGCACCTCGTCGAACGCCTCGGCGACCAGGACGCTTTCGTAGGCTTCGCGGGCGGCCGGGGTGGCGGTGATCACGGAGGCGAAGTGGGGCTTGAGGTCGCGGAGCACGGCCCGTTCCGCCGTGTCCGGGACGACGGAGGCGAATTCCTCCGGGGGCAGCACCGCGGCGAGGACGGCGGCCGCTTCCCAGGCGTCGGCCGCCTGTCCCATGAGCTGGGCGACGCGTCGGCCCCGCCATTGGCGAGGGCGCCAGTCCTGGCCCTCGTCGAGCATCGTCCGTACCGCCGCCGGGGTGTTGGTGTGCAGCAGCTCGGGGGCGCGGTCGGCGAAGGCGGCGACCTCCGAGGCGAGGTAGAGCCAGACGAGGACGCCGTAGCGGTTGACGTAGAACCTGACCGGGGTGAAGCAGCCCGATTTGGTCAGGCGCAGGAAGCGGCTGGGGCCGATTCCCATGAGGGCGGCGGCTTCCGTGGTGCCGACGGTGTGGAGCCGCTCCCGGAAGACGTCCGGGTAGTCCGGCGCGGACCGCAGCCGGTGGATCTCTCCGACGGGGACGCGGCGCCGGAGGTGCGCGACTGCGGGCCGCGGAGTCATTCCCGCCGGGACCGTGCGTACCGCGCCGAGCTGGATGGCCAGCTCCAACTCCCCCGTCCTCAGCTCCAGTTCGCGGGCGGCCTGGCCCATCGTGAGTGTCTGCTGTCCGTCGTGCATGACTGTCATGGAAATCCCCCGCAGTCCGATTGGTCACTGACAGTCACGACTGTAGCGGGGGTGTGTGACAGTCGGTCAACCCTGCTCTCGCCCCTGTGGATAACTCTGCGGATTCTGCGGTTTGCGGGCCGCGACGCCGAGATGTTCGCCGACGCGATTGACGAGCAGCGTCATCTCGTAGGCGATCTGTCCCATGTCGGCGTTGCGGCCCGCCAGTACGCACAGGCAGCTGCCGTCCCCCGCGGCGGTCACGAAGAGGACCACGTCGTCGAATTCGACCATCGTCTGCCGCACCCGACCGGCGCGGAAGTGGTGCCCGGAGCCCTTCGCGAGGCTGTGCAGGCCCGAGGCGACCGCGGCCAGATGCTCCGCGTCCTGTCGTGCCAGGCCCTGGCTCACGCCGGTGACCAGGCCGTCGTTGGAGAGAACCAGCGCGTGCCGCACCTTCTCCACACGCTGCGTCAGATCATCCAGCAGCCAGTCGAGCCCGCTGGTCAGTGCCATGCTGCTTCCTCCCCGTGTCCCCGTCCCCGCCAGTGGCGCGGACGGCAGCCGGTACATGACTGCTGTGCCAGCGTGGCTCACCTCCGGCGTCTCGGCAAGCGGCCCTGCGGCGTGCCCTGCGCAGCACGATCGCTGCGGATGGGGAGTATGTGCCCATGGCACGAAAAATGGCGAAAGAAGAGTGGCTGAAGTTCCTCTCCGGGGGAACCCGCACCGGCAAGTTGTCGACCGTACAGGCCGATGGCCGTCCCCATGTGGCACCGGTCTGGTTCGTCGTGGACGGCGACGAATTGGTGTTCAACACGGGCGAGGAGACCGTCAAGGGCCGCAATCTGCTGCGGGACGGCAGGGTGGCGCTGTGTGTGGACGACGAGCGGCCACCGTTCTCGTTCGTCGTCGTCCAGGGCACCGCCGAGATCGGTGAGGACGTGGCGGACGTCCGGCACTGGGCGACCCGTATCGCGGCGCGCTACATGGGCGAGGAGCGGGCCGAGGAGTTCGGTGCGCGGAACGGGGTGCCCGGGGAGTTGGTGGTCCGGGTCCACGTCGACAAGGTGGTCGCCATGGCCGACCTCGCGGCGTGAGCCCGGGGCGGTGCGGCGTCCGGTGACGGGCCGCGCCGCCCCGGGAAGCGCCGCTCGCGGCAGACTGGGCCACGACCCCGGTGCGGTGACGGCCCGTCCATCCACCGCGCCGTCCGCCCCGGCGCCGCCCTTCCCGGTGGCCGCCGCCCCGCCCCGGAGGAGCCCGATGCCCGACGGAGAGATCCGACACCCGCAGAAAGTACGGGAGTTCTTCGGTCCGCGTGCGGCCGACTGGGAGGCCCGCTTCCCGGACGACGGACCGGCCTACGCAGCCGGGGTCGCCGCGCTGGAGCTGCGGCCCGGGCAGCGGGTCCTGGACGCGGGCTGCGGCACGGGCCGGGCGCTGCCCGCGCTCCGGGCTGCGGTGGGGGCGCGCGGAACCGTCCTGGGCGCCGACCTCACCCCGGAGATGCTGGATGCCGCCGTACGGGAAGGGCGGGACGCTTCGGCGTCGCTGCTGCTGGCGGACGCGTCCCGCCTTCCCGTCGGCGACGCGGTGCTCGACGCCGTCTTCGCCGCGGGGCTGATCTCCCATGTCCCGGACCCCGCGGACAGCCTCGCCGAATGGGCCAGGGCGGTCCGCCCCGGGGGACGGCTGGCGCTGTTCCATCCCGTGGGCCGGGCCGCGCTCGCCGCCCGCAAGGGCCGGGCGCTCACCCCCGACGACCTGCGGGCGGAGCCGAATCTCCGGCCCCTGCTGGCCGCCGCGGGCTGGGAGTTGGTGCGGTACGCCGACGAGGAGCACCGCTATCTGGCGCTGGCCGTGCGCAGGGGCTGAGCGCTACGCCGACTCCCCCGGGCCGGTCGCCCCGGGGGCCGTCGACGGAGCGGGACCTTCCGTGTGCGGCACCGGGCAGGTCCCGGCGCGGCGCCCCGGGAAGGTGCCCAGGTCGGCGATGCGGAAGCCGTTGGGGTAGCCCTTGATCTCGGGGTTCTGCCGGGCGTAGTGCGGGCGGCGGCGCGGTGGCATCAGCCGTACCGCGCGGGCGCGCAGCCGCAGGGCGGTGCGCACCGCGGTACGGACGGCCGGGCGCGGCGGCTTGTACCGGAAGGCGGTGATCAGGGAGTCGTCCAGGAGGGCCATGCTCGCGCCGCGCACCACCGGGGCGAGCGGGCCGTACCAGCCCGCCATGAGGTCCAAGGTGGCGTCCGAAACCCGCCGGGCGCCCTCGTCCCAGCCGAAGTGGGCCTCTTCGTAGCTGTCGAGGCAGTGCGCGAACTCCTCGTAGGTGCGCGGGATGCCGGTGATGCCCATGTGGCGGCCGAGAGTGGCGTAATACGTCACCAGGGCGCGGATCTCGTGGTCGCTGAGCCGCCGCCACCCGTACTGGTCGATCCAGCGTTTCGGCACCACGACGAAGGTGCACAGGACGTAGCGCATGTCGTCGTTGCTGATGTCGTAGCTGCGGTGCATCTGGTTGATGCGGCGGATCGCGGTGCGGCCTTCGGCTCCGTCGAAGCCGTGCTCGACGACGGCGTCCAGGAGGAGCGCGGTGTCGTCGTAGCGCTTCTGGGTGCGGTCGGTGAGTTCGGCGGTCTCGGCCAGCAGGCGGCCGATGCTGGGCACCGCGTAGGTGCGGTAGAGGGCCAGTTCGAGGGCCCGGGTCATGTCCCAGGGGAATTCGTGGGTCGCGGTGATGCGGTAGATCCGCAGGTGATCGCGTTCCGGGTCGAGTCGCCGGATTTCCTTCAGCCAGTCGTAGCGCTGCACCTGGTATGCCCCATCCGTTCGATTGGAAGGCTTCGACCTTAGGTGCCCGGGGACGTGCCCCGTCCGTGTGCCGGACAGCGTGGCCGGAAGACGCCGTGACGTGTTCCGGCCGCAGCACGGCGGGCTGCGGAGGGCATCAGCCTCTGGTGACAAGGCCGTACCGAGCCATTTAAGGTGCGCCGACGACTGTCGGACGGACCGGATGGGGTGGCTGGCGTGGCGACGAGCGAGGACGCTGGCGACGACCAGTTGTTCGTGCTGACGGCGTTGGTGTTGACTCCCGCGCAGTTCCCGAGCGTGCTGGGCGACGACTATCCCGAGGTGTGCGCGGGCCTCGGTCTCGAACCGTACGCCGAGGGGTACGGCCTGGTCCTCGGGCAGGACGGCCGGGGCGCCCGGTGGACGGTGGCCACCGAGGACGTGACCCTGGTGGCGTGTGCCGTCGCCGCCTGGGACTGCGGCATGGAGTACGACCTCTCCCCCGGGGAGGACAGCGTCGTCGCCGCGCTGCCCGGCTGGCCGCTGGCACTGGCCGTGGCCGCCCCCGGGATACCCGAACCGCACGATCCGGCCCCCGATGAGGGCGGCCGTCCGGCGCTGACCCCGCCGGACGCCTCCGCGTGGGGGCCGGCGCAGCGGCGGTTGGGGGCCGACGAGATCGCGATGCAGTGGGCGGTGTGGCGAGAACAGACCGACGGCGAGGCGACGTTCGTGGCGCCCGGTACGCAGCCGCACGCGGGGGTCCGGCGGGTCCTGGCCGAGGCACGCGGCTATGTGACGCAGCCTCCGCCGCCGGGGCGGGTCCGGTCGTCGTTCGCCGCGGGCGAGGCGCGCACCCTGCGGGTGGACGGCCCGGGGTGGAGCATGGTGGCCCGCACCGACGACATCGCGTTCGTGCTGCTGGACGAGGAGCCGGGCGAGGTGCATCCCGTCGGCCGTGGCCCGGAACTTCCCGCGTTGCTGACGTCGTTGGAGGCGCTCGCGGCCCGCCCCGTCTGAGGGTGGTCCGGGCATCGCCGGTGCGTCGACGTCGATTGTCAGACCCTCGTGATGGACTTGTCCTGCATCGGTCGACAAGGCTCACGGGGAGGCATTGATGCAGGTGATGAGTGGTGCGCGCGTCCGGATGACGGTGGCGGGACAGGCTCGTGGACGGACCTTCGGCACGGCGGGACGGATCGGCGGTACGGCGGACGCCGGAGTGTTCACCGGGGCGGCGGAAGCAGGGGCTTTGACGGTTCGCGGCGAGGGCCGCGGATGTGGCTCGGGGGCATCCGGCGGCGGGGGGTTCCGGGTCGGCCGCGCCTCTGTGGCGGACCGCACCGGAGCGGGCTCGCGCAGGAAGGGCGACACGATCATCGGGGCCCGTCGGCACCCTTCGGACAACCACCGGCCGGTGGCGCCGCGCCCCGCGTACCGGTGCCCTGACACGGGCGCGCAGGCCGTACGACGGGGATGAGCAGGGGCTGACCGGCACGGCGTCCGGTTCGGTCTGACACAACCAGGAGAGGAGAGGAAACGCCGTCCGGCCCGGGGCCTTGCCCGGGGCGGGCGGCTCGCCCGAAGGCCCGTCAGGAGTTCGACCAGCCGCGGGTGGAGAGCACGAGGCGGTAGCCGTCGGGGTCCTCGATGGTGACGCCCCATTCGTTCCAGTAGGGGTTCGGCGAGCTGACACGCGTGCCGCCGTGCGAGACGAGCCGGGACACCAGCTCGTCGGGGACGGGGCCGTCCAGATAGATGACCAGCAGGTCCTCTTCGGTGGGGCGGGGTTCCTCGGGGTGCCGGGCGTCGTGGACGAGTTCGAGGTGCCAGGGGGCGTCCGGGTGGCCGACCATGAGCAGGTCGTGCAGCCCGGGTTCGCCGGTCGCCCGGTGGAGGACGGTGAGGTCGAGCCCCTGTACCCAGAACCGTTCGGCCCGGGCGAGATCGCGGGACGGGCGGGCGATACGGATGTGGCTGGCACCGGTGAACGGCACGGTGGCTCCCTCGGGCTGCGGGCTTCGGCGGCGGACGGGCTGTCCGCCTGCGGTCGTGTCCGCGAGCGAGCGTAGGTACGGGAGGGGCATGCAGACATCGGGCCACGGTCCCGGTCCGCTCGGCAGGGGTCCGGGTCCGGAGACCTAGGGCGTGTGCGCGGCGTTCCGTCGTTGTTCCAGCGTTCGCCCGGCGGACGTGGAGCGCGGCGACGGGGCATGTCCTCATGAGGCGGAGGGGCGCCCGGACCTCGGGTGCCCGGGCCCCGGACCGTGTGTGTACGGGTGTGGTCCGACGGCGCCACGGAGCGCACCTCGGGCGGCGTGTACAGCCCCGGGCACATGGCGCCGAGCGGATTCAGGCGCTGCGAGCGACCTCCGGCGTCGGGGGGAAACGGTCACCGGCGGTTGCGGGAATGCCGAAGGCGCCCCCGTGGGCAGCGGGTGTTCGCCCGCTGCCCACGGAGGGCGCCCCGGCTTCTGCTCGCCTCAGCGGCCCAGCTGCTTGCGGTTCACGTTCCGCAGGCGGCGGCGCTGGGAGGGGTCCAGCGCCAGATAGGCGACGACCGGCACACCGACCATCACCAGGAGGGCCGCCCAGAGCGGCAGCAGCCACAGCAGGATCACTCCCGCCGCGACGCCACCCACTGCGACCTTCGCCCGTGTGGACATCGATTCACTCCCCTTCCGCGGCACGTACCGCGCTCTGTCACTTCTTGAACGCCGTCCAGGCGCCGCAGGTTCCATGAACAGCTTGCGCGTCCTGTACCCTCGGGCGCCACATCGGGCAGTAGTCAAACTTGAGGAGTCCGTGTCACCGTGACCCACCTCCCGCTGTCACCCGCCACCCCTCGACCAGCTCTGTCAGCCACCCTCGCCGACTGCGCGGCCACCTTCCTGCCCTCGGATCCACCGCGTGCCGGACGGATCGCCTTCTGGCGTCCGGACGGTGCGCCCCTGGACGCCGCCCCCGACTCCTCGGGCGCTCCCACCACGCCCGCACCGGCTCCGGACGGAGAGCACCCCGTGGCCCCCGAACAGCTGACGGTGGCGCTCCCCGGGGACGGCAGCGGCATCGCGCTCCGCGACGTACCGGCTCTCCTGCTGCCCGTCGCGGAGGCGCTCCCGCTGCTCACCCGCGCCCGGGGCGGTGGCGGCGCGGATCCCTCCGTCGCCTTCTGGGGTACGGCGGGGGTGGTCGCGCTGCAACTCGTCGCCCGGGGACGGCTGCTGCCCGGACTGAGCCCCCAGGGGTACGACGCCTGGCGGCTGGGGCCGTTCGATGCGGCGGACGGGGAGCGGGTGCGTGCGCTGGCCGCCGCCCTGCCGCCGTACGCGCGCGCCGCGCCGCTCCCCGCGCCGGACGGCACCGGTCCGGAGGGCGCCGTCCTGCTGCCGGAGGCGGAGCGGCATCTGCGGGCCTTCCTCGATGCGGTGGCCGACGGGCTGCCCCGCTCCCCCGCCGCCGAGCTCCTCACCGGCGCCCCGGCCTTCGCGGCGTCCGCCCCGCAGCACATCCCGGAGCAGCACGCCTGGGCGGCGGAGATCGCCGCCGGGCACGATGCGGGCGTACGGCTGTCGCTGCGGCTGGAGGTCCGCGGGCCCGGCGGGCTGTCCACGGCCGCCGGGGAGGGCGCGCCGGACCTCCTCGCCGCCCCGGGGAGCCTCACCTTCGCGGCCGTCCTCCAGGTGCACAGCGTGACGGACCCGGGTGTGGTGGCGGACGCGGCGGAGGTGTGGGCCGGGGGCCCGGCGGCCGGGGAGGCGTTCGGTGCGCGGGCCCGGATGGACACCCTGGTCACGCTGCGCCGGGCCGCCGCCGCGTGGGCGCCGCTCGCGCCGCTGCTCTCGGCGGCGGTACCGGACACGCTGGAGCTGGACGACGAGGAGGTCGTCGCCCTGCTGGGCCCGGCGGGGCGGTCGCTGGCCGCCGCCGGGGTGCAGGTCCGGCTGCTGACCTCGCTCAAGCAGATCTGCAACCACCCGGCGCAGTACCTCAAGGAGCTGGACGCCGCCCCGACGACCGCCTCCGTACGGCCGGAAGAACCCGTTCCGGTGAACGAAACCGGGGCTCCTACGGGCGCTCCGGTTTCGGAGGGCGTGGGGAACTCGCCGCGGATTGCCGGGCGTTCGGGAAAGGTGGAACTGCTCGACGAACTGCTGGAGACCCTGCTGGCCGAGGAGGCGAGTGTGCTGGTGTTCACGCAATACGTACAGATGGCGCGCCTGCTGGAGCGGCATCTGACGGGGCGCGGCATTCCCGTGCAGCTGCTGCACGGTCAGACGCCGGTGGCGCGGCGGGAGGAGATGGTGCGGCGCTTCCAGGAGGGGGCGGTGCCGGTGTTCCTGCTGTCGCTGAAGGCGGCGGGCACCGGGCTCAACCTCACCCGCGCCTCCCATGTCGTGCACTTCGACCGCTGGTGGAACCCGGCGGTCGAGGCCCAGGCCACCGACCGGGCGTACCGCATCGGGCAGACCCAGCCGGTCCAGGTGCACCGCATGATCACGGAGGGCACGGTCGAGGACCGTATCGCCGGGATGCTCGCCCGTAAGCAGAAGTTGGCCGACGCGGTGCTCGGCGCGGGCGACGCGGCGCTGACGGAGCTGACCGACGCCGAGCTAGCGGAGTTGGTCACCCTGCGGGGAGAGCACGGATGACGGGGTGGCCGGGCCCTCGGGGGCACGACGGACAGGACGTACGGGAAGGCGAGGAGGACAGGGTGACGGGGGTCGTGGCGGAGATGCGGGCGGAGTACGGGGAGGCTTCCTCCGGCGGGCGCGAGGCGGTGCCCGAGCGGACGTTCGCGGCGCTGCCCGCGGTGCGCGGCGGGGCGTTCGCGCAGAGCTGGTGGGGCCGGGCGTGGCTGAAGGCGCTGGAGGACACCGCGCTCGACGGACAACAGGTCAAGCAGGGGCGGCGGCATGCGCGGGCCGGTGCGGTGGGGGCCGTGTCGGTGCGGCCCGGGCGGATCACGGCGATGGTGCGGGACCGCGACCACACCCGGCACCGCACCGATGTCCTGTTGCAACAGCTCGACCCGCGGGAGTGGGACCGGCTGCTGGATGTGATGGCGGACCGCGCCGGGCACATCGCCGCGCTGCTCGACCGCGACCTGCCGCCGGTGCTCGCCGAGGACGCCTCCGATGTCGGCATCACGCTTCTGCCGGGCATCGGCGATCTGGAGTCGGAGTGCAGCTGCGAGGAGTGGGACCACTGCGCGCACTCCGCCGCGCTCTGCTACCAGCTGGCCCGGTTGCTGGACGAGGACCCGTTCCTGTTGCTGCTGGTCCGCGGCCGCGGGGAGCGGGAATTGCTGGACGAGTTGCAGGCCAGGAGCGCGGCGCGGGCCGCCGACGCCTCCGGGGAACGGCCCCCGGCGGTCCTCGGCATCCCCGCGGCCCAGGTCTACGCGGCGCGGGAAGCGCTGCCGCCGCTGCCTGACCTGCCGCCTCCCGTGGACGCCTGGGACGATCCGGCTCCCCTCGGGGGCGGCACCCCGCCCGAGCCCGGGGTGGAGGTCGCGGCGCTGGAGCTGCTGCGGGCGGACGCGGCGGCCCGGGCCCGGGAATTGCCGCCCCTGCTGCTTGCCGCCCGGCCCGGTCAGCTGCCGCCCGCACTCACCCGCGCGCAGGACACCGTACGGCTGGCGGCCGCCGATCCCGGGCCCGCGGCGGTAGCGCGGCTGGCGGCGGGTTCGGGGCGTGATGCGCGGACGATGGCCCTGGCGGTGCGTGCCTGGCGGCTGGGCGGCGCGGCGGCGCTCGACGTCCTGGAGGAGGACCGGGTGCCGGATCCGGCCGATCTGGTGCGCGCCCGGGCGCAGCTCGCCGCCGCCTGGCCGGACGCCGCGCGGCCCGAGCTGCGGATGGCGCGGGCCCGTTGGACGGTGCGGGGCGGCGCCGCCCAGCTGCGGCGCGGGCGGGACGGGCGCTGGTGGCCGTACCGCAAGGAGCAGGGCCGTTGGGCACCGGCCGGAGCGGCGGCGGAGGATCCGGCGGCGGCGCTCGCCACCGCGATATCCGGCCCGGACGCCCCGGACCGGCGGGACGGCGCGGGCGGGGACGCCCGGTAGCGCCCGCCGTTCGCGCCGGTCCGTCCCGGGTGCGTCCGGGTGTCCGCCCGGCCGATCCCCGCCGCCCTCCTGCGGGCGGGCGGCGGGGCGTGCTTCGCTGGACCGATCCCCATCGCACCGATCCCCGTACCGCACCGCCGCCCGCCACCGGGCCGGTGCCCCGCAGCGAGGAGGAGCCATGAGCGGTACCCCACCGGCGCCCGGCCGGACCACCGTGCCGTATCACGAGGACCGGTCGCCGGGGAGCGGTGCGCTGCCGCCCCGGCCCTGGTACGCCGGGTCGGACGCCGCACGGCTGTCGTTGAACGGCCGCTGGCGGTTCCGGCTCTCCCCCACGGTCGCCGATACGGACACCGCGTTCACCGCCCCGGAGTTCGACGACGCGGGGTGGTCGGAGCTGGAGGTTCCGGGCCACTGGGTGCTCCAGGGACACGGCGCGCCCGCGTACACCAACACCGCGTACCCGTTCCCGGTCGATCCGCCGCGGGTGCCGGACGAGAATCCGACCGGCGATCACCGCCACCGCTTCGATCTGCCCCCCAACTGGCCGGGCGGCCCGGCGGTGCTGCACTTCGGCGGGGTGGAGTCCTGCGCCCGGGTGTGGCTCAACGGCACGGAGCTGGGCCACTTCAAGGGCAGCCGGTCGGCGCACGAGTTCGCGGTGGGCCCGCTGCTGCGCCCGCGCGGCAACGTCCTGGCCGTCCGGGTGCACCAGTGGTCGTCGGGCAGCTATCTGGAGGACCAGGACCAGTGGTGGCTGCCGGGCATCTTCCGGGAGGTGGAGCTGCACAGCCGTCCCGAAGGCGCGGTCGCCGACCACTTCGTGCACGCCGGGTACGACCACACCACCGGCCTCGGCACGCTCCGCGTCAGCTGCGATCCGCCGGGCCGGGTGACGGTGCCGTCGCTCGGCCTGGATCTGGCGACGGACGAGAGCGCCACCGTCGCGGTCCGCCCGTGGACGGCGGAGGACCCGGTGCTCTACGACGGCGAGCTGGTCACGCCCGGCGAGCGGATTCCGCTGCGGATCGGCTTCCGCACCGTCCGGGTGGCGGACGGGCTGTTGCAGGTCAACGGCCGTCGGATCCTGCTGCGCGGTGTCAACCGCCATGAGTTCGACCCGCACCGGGGCCGGGCCCTGGACCGCGGGACGATGCGGCGGGATCTGCTGATGATGAAGCGGCACAACCTCAACGCGGTGCGCACCAGCCACTATCCGCCGCATCCGGCGTTCCTCGACCTCTGTGACGAGCTGGGGATGTGGGTCGTCGAGGAGTGCGATCTGGAGACCCACGGCTTCCGGGCGCTGGGCTGGCGGAACAATCCGGTGGACGATCCGCGCTGGGAGCCCGCGCTGCTCGACCGGGCCCGCCGCACGGTCGAGCGGGACAAGAACCATCCCAGCGTGATCATGTGGTCGCTGGGCAACGAATGCGGCACCGGGCAGGGGCTGTCCGCGATGGCCGCCTGGATGCGGCGGCGGGATCCGTCCCGACCACTGCACTACGAGGGCGACCCGAGCTGCGCCGACACCGATGTGTACTCCCTGATGTACGCCGACCACGCCGAGGTGGAGCGGATCGGGCGGCGTACGGAGGAGCCACCGGACGATGCCGAACTGGCCGCCCGGCGGCGTGATCTGCCGTTCGTCCTGTGCGAGTACGGCCATGCGATGGGCAACGGACCCGGTGGACTGAGCGAGTACCAGCGGCTGTTCGAGACCTATCCGCGCTGCCAGGGCGGCTTCGTCTGGGAGTGGCTCGATCACGGGCTGCACCGCACCACCCCGCAGGGGGCGGAGTTCCACGCCTACGGCGGCGATTTCGGCGAGGAGCTGCACGACGCCAACTTCGTCTGCGACGGGCTGGTCTTCCCGGACCGTACGCCGTCCCCAGGGCTGACGGAGTTGAAGAAGGTCGTCGAGCCGGTACGGATCACGGAGGGCGGCTCCGGCGACGGTCCGCCGCGGACGGTCGTGATCCGCAACCTCCATGACTTCGCGGACCTTTCGGGGCTGGCGTTCTCCTGGGCGTACGAGGTGGACGGCGTGGCCCACGCCTCGGGCACCCTGACCGTCCCGGACACCGCGGCGGGCGCGACGGCCGAGGTCGAGCTGCCGCCGGTGCTCTCCGCACCTGGTGGGACGCGCGCCGACGGGTCCTATCCGGAGGCGTGGTGGACGGTCCGGGCGGTGCTGGCGGAGGGAACGGCGTGGGCAGCGGCCGGGCACGAGGTCGCCTGGGGCCAACTGCCCGCACCGGCGCCCGGCGACCGCACCGGCCCGCCCGTCGGCCCCCCGGTGGCGCCGCGCCGTTCGGGGGCGGATCTCACGCTGGGCCCCGGTGTCTTCGACCCGGCGACGGGCCTGCTCACCGCCGTGGCGGGCGAGGCGGTGCACGGCCCGCGGCTGGAGGTGTGGCGGGCGCCGACCGACAACGACGAGGCGGCGTCCGGCCCATCGGATCCGGGCCCCGCCGCCGCCTGGCGCCGGGCCGGGCTGCACCGGATGCGGCACCGTACGGACGACGTCGCCCTCTCACCGGAGGCACTGACGGTGCGCACCCGGGTCGCGGCCGCCGGGACGGACGCGGCGCTGCGTGTGGTCCACCGCTGGACGGCCGCGGCGGAGCTGCTGCGGTTGGAGGTGACCGTCGAGCCCGAGGGGGAATGGCATGTTCCGCTGCCTCGGCTGGGGCTGCGGATGGCGGTGGCCGGGAGCCTGGGCCGGGTGCGGTGGTACGGCGGCGGACCCGGCGAGGGCTACCCCGACAGCCGGGCGGCCGCGCGGCTGGGGCGCTGGGAGTCGTCCGTCGACGCACTGCAGACGCCGTACGTCCGCCCGCAGGAGAACGGTGCCCGGCCCGGTGTGCGGTGGGCGGAGCTGACCCGGGCCGACGGTACGGGCCTGCGGATCGACGGCGTACCGGAGTTCTTCCTCACCGCCCGGCGCTGGACCACGGAGGAGCTGGACGCCGCCCGGCACACCACGGATCTGACGCCCGGTGAGCGGGTCCGGCTCCACCTCGACCATGCGCAGCACGGCCTCGGCAGCCGCTCCTGCGGCCCCGGTGTGCTGCCCCGGTACCGGCTGACGGCCGGGCCCGCCCGGTTCGCGTTCACGTTCTCCGCGGTGCGGTGAGGCGGCCGTGACGGGGCACCGGGCGAGCCGCCGGAGCGCCCGCACACCGCCCTGACCAGGACCGTACCGACTCCGCCGGGCCGCGGGTGGCGGTCCGCCGTCACCGGGCGGCGTTACGATCCGGACGGACGGGCCGGGTGACGCCCGGTCCTCCTGTGCCGTGTTCTTCTGGAGAGGATTCCGATGGTCCGTACGTCTGTGCCGTTTGCCGAGGCGCTCGCCGCGGGGCCGGTGGTTCTCGACGGCGGGCTGTCCCACCAGTTGGAGGCCGCGGGGCACGATCTCGGCGACGCGCTCTGGTCGGCGCGGCTGCTCGCCGAGGATCCCGAGGCGGTGACCGAGGCGCACCGTGTGTACTTCGCGGCGGGGGCGCAGGTCGCCATCACCGCCAGCTATCAGGCGACGTTCGCGGGGTTCGCCCGGCGTGGGATCGGCGCCGCCGAGGCCGGGGCGCTGCTCGGCCGCTCGGTGGCGCTGGCCCGGGAGGCGGCCGGGCGGGCGCGGGCGGACGGTGTCGCCGGGCCGCTGTACGTGGCCGCGTCGGCCGGGCCGTACGGCGCGATGCTGGCGGACGGTTCGGAGTACCGGGGGCGCTACGGCCTGACCGTGGCCGAGCTGACGCGTTTCCACCGGCCCCGGCTGGAGGTCCTGGCGGCGGCCGGTCCGGATGTGCTGGCGCTGGAGACGGTGCCGGACGCCGACGAGGCGCGGGCCCTGGTGCGGGCGGTGCGCGGGCTGGACACCCCGGCGTGGCTCTCGTACAGCGTGGCGGGGGCGTGCACCCGGGCGGGGCAGCCGCTGGAGGAGGCGTTCGCGGTGGCGGCGGATGTGGACGAGATCGTCGCCGTGGGCGTCAACTGCTGTGCGCCCGCGGACACGGACCACGCCGTCGAGGTGGCGGCCCGGGTGACCGGTAAGCCGGTGGTGGTCTACCCCAACAGCGGGGAGAGCTGGGACGCCGGGGCCCGCACCTGGTGCGGTGCGCCGGAGTTCCGGGTGGAGCAGGTGACCGGCTGGGCGGCGGCCGGGGCGCGGCTGATCGGCGGCTGCTGCCGGGTGGGCCCGGAGCAGATCCGCGCGTTGGCGGCGCAGCTGCGGGGGTGAGGGGCGCGGTGCCCGCGGGCCGCCGGGTGTGGCCGCGGCGCCCGTCGGCCCGTACGGGCGTGTCCCCGCGGGGCCGCGCGGTCCCGGAGCGGCAGCCTCCGGGTGCGCCGTCGGGCCCGGGCCGGGCGGCGCACCCGTCACGCTCAGGAGAGCGGGGCGTGCAGCTTCTTCGTGCCGGAGCGGTTGCCCATCAGGCTGCAGCTGACGCTCTTGATGCCGAGGTTGTAGCCCTTGAGGTTGGGGAACTGCACATAGGTCCCCTCGGCGGTGCCGGAGGGCTGGCGGGCGGCCTTGCTCTCCAGGTCGCTCTTGCAGATCTTCGCCGCCTCGTCCTTGATGTCGGAGCTGGAGGTGAAGCCGGAGCGCAGCTGGTGGATGCTCACCACCTCGGCGTCGTGGGCGTCGTTGCAGGACGCCGCCTCGTTGTTGCCGCTGCCGTCCGCCGGGAGGTCGTAGCAGTCGCCGACCTGCAGCTTGAAGAACGGGATGGTGCTCTCCGACGGCGAGGCGCTCGCGGGGTCGGACGGGAAGTCCGTGGCGGTGGCGGGGTCGTCCGGTGTGGCGCTCGGCGAGGCGTCGGTGCTGCGGGACGGCGTGGCACGGTTCTTCTTGTCGTCGTCGCCGTCACCGCTCAGCGCGATGATGCCGAAGACGACGGCGAGCACCAGCACACCGCCGCCGATGATCGCCGCGATGATCTTCCCGTTGCCGCCGCCGGACGGCGGCGGGGGCGGCGGCCAGCCCCCGGGAGCGCCGGGTCCGCCCGGGCCCGCCGGGCCGTAGCCGGGACCGGCCGGACCGAAGCCACCGGGCGGCGGACCGGCCGGCTGTCCTCCCGGCGGCGGGAAACCGCCCTGCCCGTAACCGCCCTGCACCGGGCCCCCGGCACCGTAGCCGCCGGGCGGCGGGCCGAAGCCGCCCTGACCGTCGTTCGGGGGCTGGTTCGGCGGGGGCGGCGGAGGCGGAGGAAAGCTCATGGCAGAGATAATCGCTTCTTTGCGGGGTCTTGGGAAACTCGGTGACAGAGCTGGGGCGAACGACGTCTGAAATGTCCGGCAGCTGGGCACGGGTTGGTCCGCAGCCACCCGCTCCACCCTACGGCCCGGAGGTTTGACGTGTTCATCGACCTGCCCCTGGACGAACTGCGCCGCTACCGCCCCTCGGTCCCCGAACCGCCCGGCTTCGACGCCTTCTGGCAGCGGACCCTGACGGAGACCCGCACCCACGACCTCGACGCGCGGTTCACCGCCACCGACGCCGGGCTGGCCCTGCTGGACACCTACGACGTGGAGTTCGCCGGGTTCGGCGGGCACCCCATCCGCGGCTGGTTCCTCGCCCCGCGCGGCGCCGCCGGGCCGCTGCCGTGCGTGGTGCAGTACCTCGGCTACGGCGGCGGGCGGGCGCACCCCCACGACTGGCTGCTGTGGCCGTGCGCCGGGCTGCCGACGCTGGTGATGGACGCGCGCGGGCAGAGCGGCCCCAACCGGCCGGGCGACACCCCCGATCCGGTCGGCGCGGCCCACCCCGGGGTGCCGGGGAAGATGACGCAGGGTCTGCTGGACCCGGAGACGTACTACTACCGGCGGCTGTTCACGGACGCGGTCCGGGCGGTGGAGGCGGCGGGTGTCCATCCGGTGGTGGATCCGGCGCGGATCGTGGTGTCCGGGCGCAGTCAGGGCGGGGCGTGCGCGCTGGCGGTGGCGGGTCTGGTGCCGGAGGTCGCCGGGGCGCTGATCGACGTCCCGTTCCTGACGGACGTCCGGCGGGCGCTGGAGATCACCAAGGAGGAGCCCTACGGGGAGTTGGTCCGGTACTTCGCGGGTGAGCGGCTGCACATCGACCGGGCGCTGGCCACCCTCGACCACGTCGACGGGCTGAACTTCGCGGTCCGCGCCCAGGCGCCCGCGCTCTTCGACACCTCGCTGCACGACCCGATCACCCCGCCGTCCACCGGCTTCGCCGCGTACCACCACTACGCGGGCCCCAAGGAGCAGCGGGTGTGGCGGTTCAACGGGCACGAGGGCGGCGGCGGGCATCAGCGGGCGGAGCAGCTCCGGTTCGTCCGCGAGCTGTTCGGCTGAGCCTCCGGGCGCCCCGGGCCGTGGATCCGGGGCGTCCGCGCCCCACTAGCATGCGGCACGCGCGGGGAGTGCCCCCGGGCATGCGGTGGCCGAACGGCCCGGTCCGCGGCCGGGCGGAGGGAGAGAGCGCGATGGGCGCACAGGCAGCGGGACCGCTCGTCGTCGGTGTGGACAGTTCGACGCAGTCCACCAAGGTGCTGGTGGTGGACGCGGCGTCCGGCACGGTCGTCGCCCGGGGCCGGGCCCCGCACGCCGTCGGCGGCGGGGCGGGCAAGGAGAGCGATCCGGGGCGGTGGTGGGCAGCGCTCGGTGCGGCGCTGGGGCAGTGCGGGGAGGCGGCGCGGCAGGCGGGCGCGGTGTCCGTGGCCGGGCAGCAGCACGGGCTGGTGACGCTGGATGCGGCGGGTGCGCCGGTGCGGCCCGCGCTGTTGTGGAACGACGTACGGTCCGCGCCGCAGGCGGAGCGGCTGGTGGCGGAGTTGGGCGGGGCCGCCGCGTGGGCCGAGCGGGTCGGCAGCGTGCCGGGCGCGGCGTTCACGGTCGCCAAGTGGGCCTGGCTGCGCGAGCACGAACCGGCCGCGGCCGCCGCCACCACCGCGGTCCGGTTGCCGCACGACCATCTCACCGAGCGGCTGACGGGTGCGGCGGTCACCGACCGGGGCGATGCGTCCGGCACCGGTTGGTGGTCCTCGGCCACCGAGGCGTACGACACCGGGATCCTCGACCACGTCGGGCTGGACCCGGCCGCGCTGCCGCGCGTCGCCCGCCCCGGGGAGGTGGTGGGCACCGTACGGACCGATGAGCTGCCGCTGCCGCGCGGGGCGTTGGTGGCGGCGGGTACCGGCGACAACATGGCGGCGGCGCTGGGGCTCGGGCTGCGGCCCGGTCGGCCGGTGCTGAGCCTGGGGACGTCCGGCACGGTCTACGCGGTCTCGCGGCGGCGCCCGGCCGACCCGTCCGGGACGGTCGCCGGTTTCGCGGACGCGCGCGGCGACTGGCTGCCGCTGGCCTGCACGCTCAACTGCACGCTGGCCGTCGACCGTATCGCCGCGCTGCTGGGCCGGGACCGGGAGGCGGTCGAGGCGGGCGGCGAGGCGGTGCTGCTGCCGTTCCTCGACGGGGAGCGGACCCCGAATCTGCCGGGGGCGTCGGGGCTGCTGCACGGGTTGCGGCACGACACGACACCCGGTCAGGTGCTGCAGGCGGCCTACGACGGCGCGGTGTTCGCGCTGCTCAAGGCGGTGGACCAGGTGCTCGACGCCGAGTCGGCGGCCGATGCGCCGCTGCTGCTGATCGGCGGCGGCGCGCGGGGCCGGGCGTGGCGGGAGACGGTGCGGCGGCTGTCGGGGCGCCCGGTGGAGGTGCCGGACGCCCGTGAGCTGGTCGCCCTGGGCGCTGCAGCGCAGGCCGCGGGGCTGCTGCTGGGCGAGGACCCGGCGGCGGTGGCGGAGCGTTGGGGCACCGCCCGCGGCACCGCGTACCCGCCGCGGGAGCGGGACACCGCCGCCTGGGAGCGGCTGACGGCCACCCTGGCCGACGGGGAGGCGCTGCTGCGGCGGTGAGGGCCGCGTCCGGGCCGCTCCCCGGGGCGGTCCGGACGCCTCGCCGCCGCTCCCGGGGCGGGCCGCGCGACGCGCCCGGCCGCCCCGGGGATCACTACGGCGTCCGGGTGACGGCGTGTCACCCCCAACTCGCCTGTAGGACCTGCGAGTTCCGTCTTTGGTTCGCCCATTGGCAGCACCCGAAGACCCTTGGCAGCCGGGGGGCGGCTGCGCATCATGAACACACCGGCCACACGTGTCATGTACGCGTCCCCCCTCGGCCTCGTCAGGAGTACGCATGGAGTCCGACCGCACCTCCCTGCCCCGCCGCCGCCTGCTCACCGGCGCCGCCGCGCTCGCCGCGGCCGCCGCGCTGGTCCCGGCGGGCAGCGCCGCCGCCCGTCCCCGCACCGCCCGCCCCCGGGCGGCCGCCTATCCGCCCGTGCACTGGGCCGCCGCCGACCCCGCCAACTTCACGGAGGCCAACCGGCCGACGGAGTACCCGGTCGAGATGGTCGTCATCCACGTGACACAGGAGACGTTCGCCGACACCCTCAAGCTCTTCAAGGACCCGAACCACAAGGCGGCCGCCCACTACGTCGTCCGCTCCTCCGACGGCTATCTCGCCCAGTGCGTCAGCGAGAAGAACGTCGCCTGGCACGCGGGCAACTGGGACTACAACACCCGCAGCATCGGCATCGAGCACGAGGGCTGGATCGACGACCCGAAGTGGTTCACCGACGCCCTCTACCAGAAGTCCGCCGCCCTGACCGCGGCCATCTGCGACCGCTACCACATCCCCAAGGACCGCGAGCACATCATCGGTCACGTCGAGGTCCCCGGCACCGACCACACCGACCCGGGCCAGTACTGGGACTGGTCGCGCTACATGGACCTGGTCAAGGGCCGCGCCTGACGCTCCGCCACCCGGGCGGCGTTCCCGAGATGTCCGCCGCGCCGACATCCCCGCGCCACGGCGACGACGCCGGACACCGCGAGGATCGGTGCGACCTCGGGAGGCACCGTGCGACGTCGATGGGGCGCGGTACACACGGCACTGGCGGCGCTGGCCGTCTGGAGTCTGCCGGTCGCGACCGGCAGCCCTCCGGCGAGCGCCGCCACCGCCCTGACCACCGCGCCCGGCGTCCGGCAGGCGCCCGGCGTCACCTACACGACGTTCCGGGTGACCGTGGCGCGCGGCGCCGCCCACGGCCATCTGCTGACGGTGGACCTCCGGGCGCCGCGCGTCTCGGTGGACCTGCTGTACCCCGGGGCGGTCGGCGCGCGGGCGCCGGTCTCCGCGCTCGCCGCGGCGCGCGGCGCGACCGCCGCGGTCAACGGTGACTTCTTCCATCTCCTCGAAACCCAGCACCCCGGCGTCCCGGCGACCGGCGCCCCGTCCGGCCCCGCCGTCGCCGCCGGGCACGGGCTGAAGGCCGCGGTCCCCGCCGGTCAGCGCTTCGGCCCCGCGCCGCCGCCCGGCGCGCGCCCCGAGGATGTCCTCGGCATCGGCGACGACCGGCGGGCGCGGCTGGACCGGCTCACCCTGCGCGGCGCCGCGGTGACCGGCCACGGCACGCTGCCGCTCACCGGGCTCAACCAGTACGCGCTCCCGGTGGACGGCATCGGCGCGTACACCTCCCGCTGGGGTCCGGCCGCGCGGGCGCGCGCCGTCTGCGGCACCGACACGGACCGGGCGGCGCCGTGCACCACCCGCGTACGGGAGGTGACCGTGGCGCACGGCCGGGTCACCGCGGTCGCCGACCGGCCCGGTGCCGGGGTGCCGCCCGGCGCCGAGGTGCTGCTGGGCCGCGAGGAGGGCGCGCGGCGGCTGGCGGCGCTGCGGCCGGGCGACCCGGTGCGCATCGGCCACCGTCTGACCGGCCGGAGCGGGGCGCCGCTGCGGTGCGCGGTCGGCGGGTTCGCGGTGCTGCGGGACGGGCGGACCGTACCGGGCACCGATACCGGCACCCCGGCGGTACGGACCGGCGCCGGGATCGGGGACGGCGGCCACACGCTCTATCTGCTGGCCCTGGACGGCTCCCCGGGCGAGCCGGGTCTCACCCTCGCCGAGCTGGCCACCGTCCTGCGCGGGGTCGGGGCGCGCGACGGGGTGGATCTGGACGGCGGCGGCTCCTCGACGCTGGTGACCCGGGCACCGCACGGTGGACCGGTCGTGGTGCGCAACCATCCGTCGGGCGGTGCGGAGCGTCCGGTGCCGAACGCGCTCGGGGTGTTCACGGGCGGCTGACGGCCGCCCCCGGCGGAGCGTGCGGCCCGCCCCGCCGGAGCCCGGTCACGGGCGGACGCTGCTGATCACGTCGGCGGCGCCGGAGAGGCTGTGCCGCAGGTCCGGGGCGATGCTGCTGCTCGCCAGGTAGAAGCCGAGCAGCGCGCAGACGATCGCGTGCGAGAGCTTGAGCTTGCCACTGCGCAGGAAGATCGCTGCCAGAATGAGCAGCAACAGGACGACCGAGATCGTCAGAGCCATGGGTGCACCTCCGCGACGGCCGCCCGATCGGACGGCTAGGAGTGGCAAGTTTGGCGCATTTCCGGCAAAATCCCGCCCGCGATACGGTGCCCCATCCGGGTGATCACTGCGGGTCACACCGCTCGCGGCGCCGGAGTTCCCGGCATTCGTGTGTCGCGGATCACTTTCTCCGCGGGCAACGGGGCCTCCACCCCAGCCGTCTTAGCGACGGATACGCCCGGCGCCATCCGCGTCGGCGCACACCCCCGGCCGACGGAAGCACCGCCATGATCCGACCGCGCACCCCGCGCTCCCCACGACGACCCGTGGGGCAGGCGGCCTGCCGTGCGCGGCGACCGTGCGCTCCCGTATCGGCCGAATATCCCCTTTCCATGCTTAATGTGACGGAATGAGCACCGTGCAGGACCAGGATCAACTCACGGGGTGGCTGCGCTTCCGGCGCCGCGTCCCCAACAGCTTCGCCATCGCCTTCGGTGTGCTGGGCCTCTTCTGCGCCGTCACGGCGCTCTTCGGACCGCTGCGGCGCGGGCTCCACCCGGTGGTGTACTGGCTGGACACCCTCACCATCCCCGTGGCGCCGAACTTCGCGTACGCCGTCTTCCTGTTCCTGCTCGGCGCGGCGATGGCCGCCCGTAAACGGGTGGCGCTGTGGTTCGTCGTCGCCTACATGCTGCTGGTCGCCCTCGCCGACGCGCTGTTCCTCGCCGCCGGGTACTGGGAGTTCGCCGTCTCGCTGGCGGTGTGCACCGCCATCCTCGTGCTGCTCGTCGTCTCGCACCGCGAGTTCTACGCCATCACCCGGCGCGGCGCCTTCGTCCGCGCCGCGGGCGTGCTGGTGGCCGGGCTGGTCGCCGCGGTGCTGCTCGGCTGGGGCCTGGTGACGCTCTTCCCCGGCTCGCTGGAGCACGGCGCCGGGAACCGGCTGCTGTGGGCGGCCAACCGCGTCTGCGGCGGGCTGGTCGGCGGTCGCCTCGTCGAGGGCCACCCGCCGCACTGGATCGTCTTCCTGCTCGGCGTCTTCGGCGCCCTCGCACTGCTCAACGCCGCCGCCACGCTCTTCCGCTCGCAGCGCCTGGAGGCCGCGCTCCACGGCGACGAGGAGCCCCGTATCCGGGCGCTGCTGGCCCGCTACGGCGGCGACGACTCGCTCGGCTACTTCGCCACCCGCCGCGACAAGGCCGTCGTCTTCTCCCCCAGCGGCAAGGCGGCCGTCACCTACCGCGTCGAGGCGGGCGTCTGCCTGGCCAGCGGTGACCCGGTCGGCGACCGCGAGGCGTGGACCCAGGCCATCGAGGCGTGGCTGGAGGTCGCCGGGCGCTACGGCTGGCAGCCGGCCGTGATGGGCGCCAGCGAGGAGGGCGCGAAGGCGTTCGCCCGCTGCGGTCTGGGCGCGCTGCAACTCGGCGACGAGGCGATCCTGCACGTCAAGGACTTCGAGCTGGACGGCCGCGACATGCGGGTCACCCGGCAGGCCGTCAACCGCGTCCAGCGCACCGGCGCCACCTGCCGGATAAGGCGTCATTCGGCGCTCACCGACGCCGAGATGCGTGAGGTCGTCGACCGCGCCGACGCCTGGCGCGACACCGAGACCGAGCGCGGTTTCTCCATGGCGCTGGACCGCCTCGGCGACCCCGAGGACGGCGACTGCCTGCTGGCCGAGGCGTTCGACGGCGACGGCCGGATGATCGCGCTGCTGTCCTTCGTCCCCTGGGGCGACGACGGCATCTCGCTGGACGTGATGCGGCGCGACCGCAGCGCGCCCAACGGCGTCATGGAGTTCATGGTCGCGCAGCTCTGCGCCCAGGCCGGGCAGTTCGGGGTGCACCGCATCTCGCTGAACTTCGCGGTGTTCCGCTCCGCCTTCGAGGAGGGCGCGCGGATCGGCGCGGGCCCGGTGCTGAAGTTCTGGCGCCGGTTGCTGCTCTTTTTCTCCAAGTGGTGGCAGCTGGAGGCGCTCTACCGCTCCAACGCGAAGTACGCCCCCGAGTGGTACCCGCGCTTCCTGTGCTACGCCGACACCGGCGCGCTGGCCCGGATCGGCCTCGCCTCCGGCATCGCCGAGGGCTTCGTCGCCGTACCGAGCCTCGGCAAGCTGTGGGGCAAGGGCCACAAGAAGAAGCTGCAGGCCCCGGCGAGCACCGCCGGACTGCCCTCGCTGGAGGAGCTGGGCCTGGTCAGCGAGGTGCCGTCCGCCGAGGAGCAGCGGGAGCGGGAGCTGGCCGCGCTGCCGGAGCAGGTGCGCACCCGCCATTTGAAGCTGGAGCGGCTGCGCGCCGAGGGCACCGACCCGTACCCGGTCGGGGTGCGGCGGACGCACACGCTCGGCGAGGTCCGCGCCGCGCACCCGGAGCTGACCGCCGGGACGCACACCGGGGAGACCGTACGGATCGCCGGTCGGGTGCTGCTCACCCGCGACCACGGCGGCGTGCTCTTCGCGGTGCTGCGCGACTGGTCCGGTGACCTCCAGATCGCGCTGACCCGCGACACCGCGGGCAAGGAGCTGCTGGAGCGCTTCGGCTCCGACATCGACCTGGGCGACCACATCGAGGCGGAGGGTGAGGTCGGCGCGAGCGACCGCGGTGAGCTGACCGTCTTCGTCACCGAGTGGCGGCTGACGGCGAAGTGCCTGCGACCGCTGCCGGACAAGCGCCGCGGTCTGACCGACCCGGAGGCGAAGGTCCGCCACCGCTACGTCGACCTGGTGGTCTCGCCGGACGCCCGGGACACCGTACGGGCCCGCAGCACGGCGGTGCAGGCGCTGCGGCAGGGGCTGATCGACCGGGGTTACCTGGAGGTCGAGACGCCGATGCTCCAGCAGATCCACGGCGGCGCCAACGCCCGCCCGTTCCACACCCACATCAACGCCTACAACCTCGACCTGTACCTCCGTATCGCGCCCGAGCTGTATCTCAAGCGGCTGTGCGTGGGCGGTATGGAGAAGGTCTTCGAGATGGGGCGGACCTTCCGCAACGAGGGCATCTCGTACAAGCACAACCCCGAGTTCACGATGTTGGAGGCGTACCAGGCGTTCGCCGACTACGACGTGATGCTCGATCTGACCCGGGAGCTGATCCAGGGTGCCGCGGTCGCCGCGTTCGGCACCGCGACCGCCCGTAAGGCGGATGCGAACGGGCGGCTGGTCGAGCACGACATCTCCGGGATGTGGCCGGTCAAGACCGTCTACGGCGCGATCTCCGAGGCGCTGGGCGAGGAGGTCGACGCGGACACCGACGCACCGGTGCTGCGGCGGCTCTGCGACGCCGCATCGGTGCCGGTCAAGCCGGAGATGGGCCGCGGCGACATCGTGCTGGAGATGTACGAGCGGCTGGTGGAGGAGCGCACGACGCTGCCGACGTTCTACAAGGACTTCCCGACGGACGTCTCGCCGCTGACCCGGCAGCACCGCAAGGACCCGCGGCTGGCCGAGCGCTGGGACCTCGTCGCGTTCGGCACGGAGCTGGGCACCGCCTACTCCGAGCTGACCGACCCGGTCGAGCAGCGGCGGCGGCTGACCGCCCAGTCGCTGCTGGCGGCGGGCGGTGACGTGGAGGCGATGGAGCTGGACGAGGACTTCCTCCAGGCGCTGGAGTACGCGATGCCGCCCACCGGTGGTCTGGGCATCGGTGTGGACCGGCTGGTCATGTTCCTCACCGGTCTGTCGATCCGCGAGACGCTGCCGTTCCCGCTGGTCCGGCGCCGCTGAGCGGTCCGCCTCCGTACGCCGCGCGCCTCTCCTCCGGGAGGGGCGCGCGGCGCGTTTCCGGCCTCCGTACGGGAACCCCGGCACCGGGTGGGGCGTTGGCCGCACATGACGACTCATGTGGTGCACTGCAACGGCCGGGACGCGACCGCCGAGGAGCTGGCGGCGGTCGCGTTCGGCAGCCCCTCCCATTTCACCGCCATGCAGGTACGCGGCGGTCTGATCCGCGGACTCGACCTCCATCTGACCCGGCTGCGCAACGCCTCCCGGGAACTGTTCGGGGCGGCCACCCCGGACGACGAGATCCGCGCCCAACTGCGGGCGGCGCTGGCGGTGAGCCCCGCCGATGTGTCGCTGCGGGTGCTGGTCCATGCGCCGGGCGATCCGTTCTCGGCCGGTGCGGGCACGCCCGAGGTGCTGATCCGTACGGCGTCCGCCGGGGTGGCGCCGACGGGTCCGCTGGCGCTGACGGCGGTGGCGCACGAGCGGTTCCAACCGGCCGTGAAGCACGTCGGGGAGCCCGCGAAGCGGTTCTTCCTCCGGCAGGCGGTGGCGGCGGGGTGCGACGACGCCGCCTTCGTCGACCGGGAGGGGCGACTGAGCGAGGGCACGATCTGGAACCTCGCGTTCTGGGACGGTTCGGCGGTGGTGTGGCCGGTCGCGGAGGTCCTGGACGGCGTCATGCAGGGCATCGTCAAACGGCAGTTGACGAAGCTCGGGGTACCGCAGCGCGACGCCGAGGTGCGGGCCGACGGCCTCGCCGGATGGGCCCGCGGGGCGGTGGTCCTCAACTCCCGGGCCCCCGCCGTCGCCGTCCACCGCATCGGCGGTGAACTCCTGCCCGAGGCACCGGACTTCGTCGCGCTGCTGCACCGCGCGCACGAGGCGGAACCGCCGGTGGCGCCGTGAGGCTCCGGCGTACAGGCGCTGAGCTGCGCCGACGACCGCATACGGGGCCGGGTCCGGGTGTCCGCCGGGCCCGGCCCCGGGCCGTCGCCGGACGGCTTTCGCCCGCCGGTGGGCGGGCGTTGTCAGACCCCTCGGTTACGTTGCCCACATGACGCACTTCGTGATGGTGGCGGGGGCCTGGCTCGGGGCCTGGGTGTGGGGCGATGTGGCGCGGCTGCTGGCCGCGGCGGGGCACGGCGCGCATCCGCTGACGCTGAGCGGTGTCGCGGAGAGGCGGGGTGTCCCGGCCGGGCAGGAGACCCATGTGCGGGACATCGTCGACGAGGTCGTCCGGCGCGATCTGCACGACGTGGTCCTGGTCGGGCACAGCTACTCGGGCATACCGGTGGGTCAGGCGGCCGAGCGGATCGGCGGGCGGCTCTCCCGGGTGGTCTTCGTCGACTCCGAGGTGCCGGTCGACGGGGAGTCGTTCGTCTCCGGCTGGTGGGAGGGGCCGGAGCGGCTGGCCGCGGTGCTCGCCGCGCACGACGGCCGGTGGCCGCCGCCGACCGCCGCGGACCTCGCCGGTCAGGGGCTCTCCGACGCACAGATCGCCCGGCTCGTGGCGGGCGCCACACCGCATCCGGGTGCCTCGTTGGCGGAGCCCGCGACGCTGACGCGCCCGCTCGGCGCCCTGCCCGCCACCTACGTCAAGTGCCTGCTCGACGGCCCGGAGCCGAAGACCACGGTGGCCGAGCTGCTGACGTGCGGCACCTGGCGCCGCGTCGATCTCGACACGGGGCACTGGCCGATGGTCTCCCGGCCGGAGGAGCTGGCCCGCGTCCTGCTCGCCGCGGCGGCGGAGGGCCGGGGGTAGCGGTCCGGGCCCGGCGGTCTCACGCCGCCGCGGGCCCCTCCCCCGGTGCCGTGACCCGCTCCGTCCCCGCCAGGTCGGACCAGCGCACCGTCCGGTCGCACCAGCGCTCCAGGAGGGTGCGGTCGTGGCCGACGGCGAGGAGACCGGCGCCGGTGCGGGCGCGGTACGCCTCCACGACGGCGACCAGCGCCGCGGTGGTGGAGGCGTCCAGCATCGCGGTCATCTCGTCGCAGATCAGCCAGCGCGGCTCCAGCACCAGCGCGCGGGCGAGGCAGGCGCGTTGCAGCTGTCCGTCGCTGACCTCGTGCGGGCGGCGGGTGAGCAGATCGGCGGTGAGGCCGACGGCGGGCGCCAGCTCCGCGACGGCGGCGGACGCCTGGGCGCGGCGCCCGGTGGCGCGCAGCGGTTCGGCGATGAGGTCGGCGAGGCGTAGCCGGGGGTCGGCGGAGAGCCGGGGTTGCTGGAAGACGACACCGAAGGAGGTCCGCAGGGCGCGGGGGGCGCGGTGGCGCCAGCCCGGGGCAGCCACCCCGTCCACGGTCACCGTTCCGGCGTCCGGCCGGTGCAGCAGCGCCGCGACCCGGGCCAGGGTCGACTTGCCGCAGCCGCTCGGGCCGAGCAGCCCGACCGACTCGCCGGGCGCCACGGTCAGGGAGACACCGGAGACGACCGGGCGCCGCCGCTCGTATCCGGCGGTGATGTCACGCAGTTCGAGCACGGCGGTCGCCCTTCTCCTCGGACTTCTCGGGGGCGTCGGCCGGTGGCGGGCCGGGGTGCGGATGGTGGCAGGCGACGCCGTCGGACGGTTCCGGGCGGACGGCGCACCGGGCGTCCGCGCGGGGGCAGCGGGCGGCGAAGGCGCAGCCGTCCGGCAGGGCGCCCAGCTCGGGCGGCAGTCCGGGGATCGGGGCGAAGGCGCGGCCGGGCAGCGCGTCCAGCAGCCCGCGGGCGTAGGGGTGGCGGGGGCCGGGGGTGCCGAAGAAGGTGGCGGCGTCGGCGTGTTCGACGATCCGGCCCGCGTACATGACGGCCACGTGGTCGGCGATCCGCTCGGCGGCGGCCAGATCGTGGGTGATCATCAGCAGCGCCCGGCCGTCGTCGGCGTGCGCGCGGAGCGCGTCGACGGTGCGGGCGACGAGGTCCCGGTCGAGGCCGGTGGTGGGTTCGTCGGCGAGCAGCAGCCGGGCGTCGCCGACCAGCGCGAGGGCGCTCGCCGCGCGCTGGGCGAGGCCGCCGGAGAGCTGGTGCGGATAGCGGTCTAGGTGGTCGAGGGGGAACGCGGCGCGGTCCGCGGCCCGTTCCGCCGCCGCGCGCAGCGCCTCCCGGGCCGCGCGCCGCCCGGGTCGCCGTGCGGCGGACGTGCCGCGCGCCGCGCCCGCCGCGGGTGCGGCCGGTCCGCCGCCCAGTTCCCGCACCGTCTCCTCCAGTTGGGCGCGGATGGTGCGGACGGGCGTGAGGTGGGCGGCGGGGCTCTGCGGGACGAGGCCGATGCGGCGACCGCGGACGGTGCGGGCCAGCAGCGGTTCGTCGGCGGTGAGCAGTTCCACGGCGGGTGCGCCGTCGGCGGCGGTCAGATGGGCCGCGCCGGACGTCTCGGCGTTGCCCGGCAGCAGGCCGAGCAGTGCGGAGGCGAGGACGGACTTGCCGCAGCCGCTCTCGCCGACGAGGGCGAGGCAGCTGCCCGGCGCCAGGTCGAAGGAGGCGCCGGAGACGGCCCGGACGTGGTGGCCGCCGCGCATCCGGAAGCGGACCGACAGCTCACGCACCGACAGAACGGGGGCGGGCGGTGCGGTGGTGCGGGGCGCGGTCACAGCATCAGCTCCGATCGGCGGCGGGGGTTGATCCGCTCCCGCCAGGCACCGGCCAGACCGGCGAGGGCGAGGGTCGGCACGATGAGGAAGAGACCGGGGAAGAGCGTCGGCCACCAGGCACCGGCCAGCAGCGAGCCGCGGGCGGCGTTGACCATGATGCCGAGGCTCGCCTCGTGCGCCGGGAGGCCCAGGCCCAGGAAGGAGAGCGCGGACTCGTGCCAGATGGCGTGCGGCACCATCAGCACCGCGGCCAGTCCGGCCTGCGGCAGCACACCGGGCAGCAGATGCCGTACGGCCACCCGCCAACGGGAGGCGCCGCCGGAGATCGCCGCGTCGATATGGGGGCGGGAGCGGAGCGACAGCACCTCGGCGCGGACGATCCGGGCCGTGGAGAGCCAGTGGGTCAGCGCCACGGAGAGGATCACCGGCCAGACGCCGGGCCGGAACATCGCCACGATGAAGATGCCCAGCAGCAGATGGGGCACGGAGGAGAAGAGGTCGACGAGACGCATCACGGCGCGGTCCGCCCAGCCGCCGAGCGCCCCGGCGAGCGCCCCGACCGCGGTGCCCAGCCCGACGGCGACCAGCGCGGCGACCACGCCCACCAGCAGCGAGACCCGCAGACCGTAGACGCAGCGCAGCAGCAGATCGCGGCCGACCTCGTCGGTGCCGAAGGGGTGCGACAGCGAGGGGGCCTGGAGTTTCCGGGCCAGGTCGACGGATTGGTTGTCCAGCGGGACGAGCAGCGGGACGACGAGCACGGCGAGGACCACGGCGGCGACGAGACCGGCGCTGACCCACACCCGCACGGTGCGGGTGCGCCGCCGGTGGCCGGTGCCGGGCCGCCGGTGCCAGGTCACGCCCGGCGCGAGCGCGGCGCCGGTCCCGGGCGCGGTGCCCGGTCCGGGTGCCGCGGTGGCTTCCTGTCGGGTGGAGGTGTGCGAGTCAGCCATCGAAGCCCACCCTGGGATCGGCGAGACCGTACAGCAGGTCGGAGAGGAGGTTGCCGGCGAGGACGGCGGCGGTGGCGAGGACGGTGAGGGCGGCGAGCAGCGGGAAGTCCACGGCGGTCGCCGCCTCGACGGTGGCGGCGGCGATGCCCGGCCAGCTGAAGACCGTCTCGACCAGCAGCGCGCCGGTGATCAGTTCCGGCACCCGGGAGCCGATGAGGGTGAGGACCGGCAGCAGTCCGGAGCGGAGCGCGTGGTGCAGCAGCACGGTGCGTTCGCGCAGGCCACGGGCGCGGGCGCCGCGCACCGGGTCCTCCTCCAGCGCGTCCCCGACGCCCTGCCGTACGTACAGCACGAACCACGGGAGCTGGGAGACGGCGAGGACGAGGGCGGGCAGCGCCACATGGCGGGCGATCTGGCCGGGGGTGGCGAGGTCGGTGCCGGTGTCGGTGAGGCCGCCCGCCGGGAGGACGCCGAGTTTCAGGGCGAACAGCCAGACGGCGAGGAGGCCGAGCCAGAACGGCGGCGCGGCTTCCAGGGTGTAGGCGAGGGAGGTGACGGCGCGGTCGAGGAGTCCGCCGCGGCGGCGGGCGGCGGCCACCCCGAGGGCGGTGCCGACGGCGACGGCGAGGAGGAAGGCGAGCGCGCAGAGCAGGACGGACCAGCCCAGGCGTTCGCCGATGACCTGGGTGACGGGTGCCCGGAGCGTGGCGGAGTCGCCGAGGTCTCCGGTGAGCGCGGCGGTCAGCCAGTGCCACCAGCGGCCGATCAGCGGCTGGTCGACGCCGAGGTTGTGGCGCAGTTGGTCGAGGTTGGCCTGGGAGGCGGTGAGCCCGGCGTCGCCCGCGTAGGCGCGGACCGGGTCGAAGGGGGAGGCCGCGGCGACGGCGAAGACCCCGAAGGTGACGGCGAGGAGGACCGGCACGGCGAGCAGCGCCCGCCGGCCGGTCATCCGCGCCATCGCCGCCCAGGGCAGGGAGGCGCGGGGCATCACGTGGCGGGCTGCCAGTCCTCGACGTTCCACCAGGGGCCGGAGGCCAGGCCGTGGTCGTGCGGTTCGGTCTGGGTGGTCAGGTTCTTCCAGCGGTCGGCGACCACATAGACGTGGTCGACGTGGGTGAGGAAGGTGTAGGCGGGGTTCTCGACGAGGCGGCGCTGGACGGCGTCGTAGGCGGCCTTGCGGGTGGCCTGGTCGTCGGTGCGGCGGGCCTCGGTGAGCTTGGCGTCGACGGTCTTGTCGGCGTAGCGCGACATGTTGTTGAAGCCGTCCCCGGCGAGCGAGGAGTGCAGCAGGAGGTACTGGTCGAAGTCGGGGTCGGCGGGGCTGCCGCCACCGGCGAGGACGGCGTCCTTGGCCATCCGCGGCTCGATCGCCTCCCAGGTGCCGGATTCGACCTTGGCCTCGATACCGGCCTTCTTCGCGTCGGAGGCGAAGGCGAGGGCGTGCTCCTGGCGGAGCTTGTCGCCGGAGAGGTACCAGAGGGTGAACGAGGCGCGCTGGTGGCCCTTGGTGCGGATGCCGTCCGGGCCCTTCTTCCACCCGGCGTCGTCGAGGATCCGCTCGGCCTTCTTCAGGTCGTGCGGGCGCTCGGTGCCCTTCGCGAACCAGGGGCTGTCGGTGGGCACCGGCCCGTAGGCGGGCTTTCCGGCGCCGTTGAGGATGCCCTTGACCATGGCCTCGCGGTCGACGGCGAGGTCGAGGGCGCGGCGGACGGCCTTGGCGCCGGTGACCGGGTTGCCGGTGGGCAGCGTGACGTTGCGGTAGTCGAAGGTGGTGGCGGTGACGGTGGTGCGGTGCTTGTCGCCCTTGAAGGTGGCGGCGAGCTCCGGCGGCAGGATGGCGCCGTCGAGGTCGCCGGAGCGCAGCCGGGTGGCGCGGATGTCGTCGTCCTTGATGATCGCCATGGTGAAGTTCTTCACCTTCGGCGCGCCGCCCCAGTAGTGCGGGTTGGCCTTGAAGGTGAGCTTCTCGCCCTTGGACCAGCGGGTGAGGACGTAGGGGCCGGTGCCTATCGGCTTGGTGGTGAAGGAGCCGTGGTTGATGTCCTGCTTGCCCGCGATGTGCTGCGGGGCGATGGGCAGGACGGCGCGCTCGGCGAACGGCGCGTAGGGGTACTTGAGGTGGAAGACGACGGTGTGGTCGTCCTTCTTCTCGACGTTCCGCAGGGCGTCCAGCTCCGCCTTGGAGGCGTTGTTGGTCTTGGAGTCGAGGATGGTGGAGTAGGTGAAGACGACGTCGTCGGCGCTGAAGGGCTTGCCGTCGCTGAAGGTCACACCCCGGCGGAGGTCGAAGGTGTAGGTCCGGCCGCCGTCGGTGACCTTGGGCAGCGCGGTGGCGAGGGCGGGCCGGAGGTGCATCCCGGCGTCGTGGGTGAGCAGCCCGTCGAAGATCTTGGAGTTGCCGTCCTTGCCGTAGCCGAGGAGCGGGCTGAGCGTCTCCGGTTCGTACGCGATGCCGACCACCGCGGAGTCCGTGCGTCCGGTGGCGGACTTGCCGTCGTCCGGTGTGGAACAGGCCGTCGCGCTCAGCGCGAGGCCGGCCGCCAGCGTCACCGCGGCGGCTCCCCGTGGGAACCGGGCCGTCATCCTTGTGACTCCTCTGCATAGGGATCGTTATTGCATGGTCAACGCAATTAAAGCGTACGTAAAGGTGCGCCGATGAAGCGGGGCGGTTCTGGTAATGGCCGGTACCGGCCGGTGGCCCGCCATGCCCCCTGGACACCCCCGCGGCAGCCGTTCCGGAGCGTCGATCCCGGTGGCAGACTGCTGCCCCTACGGGACGGGGGCGACCGTGAGCGACGATCCGAGCGGGGGGACGGGGCAGGGGCGGGGCGCGCAGGCCCGGCGGCGGATCCGGAGCGGAGCACGGTTCGTCGCCGACACCGTCCGTCCGGAGTCGGCCGGGCTGAGCCGCGGGAAGCGGCTGGCCACCTATGCCGTCGCCCTTTTGACCTCGGCGTTCCTGGTGGGTCTGGGGCTGGCGCGGTCCTACTTCACGGCCGGGACGGAGGCACGGATCGGGGATGACGCACAGAGCGCCCTCGACGCGGAGAAGGGCTACCTGCACGCCGCGTTCCGGCCGCTCCCCCGCACCGCCTACGGGCCGCCGTACTCCGCCTTCTCCCGGACGCCGCTCACCCCGCGCCAGATCGACGGCGTCCACCGCGGCGAGTACGACGCCGCCGTACTGCGGGACAGCGTGGCCGCCTCCGGCTTCGGTCTGCGGGACACCGCACCGGGCAACGGGCAGGTCAACTACGTCGACCTGGTCAGCGACAGCAGCTCGATCATCACCGTGACCGGCATCGCCCCGACGCACATCCGCTGCCGGAACTCCGCGATGGTCGCCGAGATCCACACCCCCGCCCAGGGTGATTCGCCGATCAAGGGGCTGGCGTTCGAGCTGGAGCAGCCCGCCGGAGCGCCGAACGGGTTCATCACCGACTCCGAGGATCCGCACCGGGGCGAGCCGTACTTCGCGCACCACACCGTGCCGCTCGGCGGCGCGGCGCCCCCGCAGACCCTGAGCGTGCTGGGTGTCGCCCCGCCCGGCAGGTACTGCACCTGGGACCTGGCGGCGCAGTTCACCACCGACGACGGCACGGTGCACCACACCCGGCTCAACGCCGCGCCACTGGTCACCGAGGGCGGGCCGGGCACCGGTCCCGGCACCCAGCACCTCCAGGTGGATCTGGTCACGCAGATCCGGTGGCGGTGCGAGCACGGGCTGCGGCGGCCGGAGGACTGCGGCGGGGTGTTCCGCGCCCGGCCGTAGGGCGTGCCCGCCCCCGTTCCCCCGGACCGTTCCGCGGGCCGAACGCCCCTAGGGTGCACGGAAGATCACTACCGGGCGAGGGGCGAGGAGCGTGGCGGAGATGGCGCACGAGCGGGACGGGGCACCGACGCGCAGGCGGGTCCTGTGGAGCATGTCCGCGGCCGGGGCGCTGCTGGCCGCCGGATGTTCCACGTCCGACGGGCGCCCGGCCGGGAACGGCGGTACGCAATCCGGCTCCCCGGCCCCCGGGCACGCCCCCGCCGGGGTCCTCGCCGCGAACTTCAACGAGGATCCGCGCGGCACCACCCTCGACCGGCTGAAGGGCGTCCAGGCCGGTTGGGTCCGCGGTTTCGTGCCGATGCCCGAGGTCAGGGACGGCCACGCCGACCGGCAGCGGGGCATCGCCGCCCTGCTGGCCGCGGGGCGCGCCGGGTACGGCACCGTGCTGTCGCTGAAGTTCCCCTTCACCCGGCGCCCGCTGCCCGCCCCCGGCAGCGCCGCCATGGACACCGAGCTGAACCGCGTCGACCAGGTCCTCGACGCCACGCTCGGCACGGTGGACATCCTCGGCATCGGCAACGAACCGTTCCTCGAATCCCGCGCCGACGACCGGCGACGCGGCCGCTTCAACGCCTTCTACGAGGCGCTCGCCCGGCACATCGTCGAGCGGCGCCGGAAGCGCTTCCCCGACGGCTGCCGCACCCGGCTCTACATGGGCGCCCTCAACGATCTGGAGAACCCGGCCACCCACGACGCCGCGCACGCCCGCTGGCTGACCTTCGTCCACGACACCCACGAGATCGAGGGCGTCGACATCCACCCCCATGTCGCCGCGATCGAGGACACCGAGGCGTTCCTCCGGTACGTCCTCCCCCGCCTCCGCCCCGAACAGCGCTTTCTGGCCACCGAGTTCTCCCTGGTGCGGCTCTGGAAGCGGCATCTGAAGGACCGGGTCCCCGCCTCGTTCGCGCACAGCCGCGGCATACCGGCGGACACCCCGGTCTGGCGGGCGCTCCGGGACGCCGCCGCCCACCCGCTCCCGCAGGCCGACTGGCAGCGCCTTCTGCTCGACAGCGCCTGGTTCGGCCCGCACCGCAACTTCCTGACGCACCAGATGCAGCGGTTCCGGGCCACCGGGCGCCTCACGGTCGCCGCGTACGGCGTCGTGCAGGGGCCGGTGATGGTCCACGACTTCGGGCCGACGTCCCAGCCCTGGCTGCTGAACAGCGTCTACTCCAACCTGACCGCCCAGCCCTCCGCCGACGGCACGCCCGCCCCCAATCCGGCCTGGTACGACGAGTTCCGGGCGCTCCAGCGGGCGGAGGACCGCCTTCCGGTGCGTACCGGGACCGTCCCGACCTGACCGCGCCCCGCCGTCCGGGCCGCGCCACGGCGGCGAAGGGTCAGGAATCGGTAATGCCGCCCACTTCGGACGGAACCCGCCGCGGGCTCCGGCCCTCTGGAGGGGTGCGGGACACGCCACCCACGGGCCGCTCCCGCTCGACCGTCACACCATGCGTGCACGACGAGATGCTCCGTGGCCGCCGTCCGGAGAAGGCGCCGCGGGAAGGGAAGCCCATGACCAGGACGACGAAGACCGGGACACGGACGAGGCACACACCGGGCGGGCGGCGGGTGGCCGTGACCGCCGCGCTGGGGCTGGCGACGCTGGCGCTCACCGCGGTGCCCGCACACGCCAAGGGCACCGCGGAGGTGACGGCGCCCCGCACCGCGGCCGTCGGCAAGACCTTCACGGTCTCCGCGTACGGGGACGACGACGCCGCCTCCTACCTGCGGGTGTGCCTCCAGGAACGCGGCCACGGACAGCCCTGGCACCAGGTGGCCTGCGGCGCCGTCGTCGAGCGGGGCGGCCCGGAGGCGCGGGCCGTGGCGCACCCGAGGAGCGCGCGGCGCGGCCCGGTGGAGTTCCGTGCGGTGGCGTACGGGCTGACCGGGCCGCACGACCGGCACCCGCAGCGCTGGCGGACCTCGGGCGTCGCGACGGTGCGGGTCCGCTGAGCCTCCCGGGGCCCCGGACCCGCACGGATCCGGGGCCCCGGTGCCGACTGCCGTTGTTGCGGGGCCGGTTCAGGTGCCCGCGGTCGTCAGGGTGAGCTGCCACTTCGTCAGCGCCTCGTCGACCGGCTGGAAGACCGTCATGGTGTCGCCGCCGGTGCTGCACGTCGCGGTCCCGCCGCCGGAGTGGATGCCGACCGCCTTCGGGTCGCCGGGCTGGGTGACGTACGAGCCGCCGGAGTCACCCGCGGTGGAGCAGGCGTCGGTGAAGGACAGCCCGTCGACCACCACACCGCCGTCGTAGTCCACGGTCTGGTCGACGGCGGTGATCTCCCCGCAGTGCCAGCCGCTGGCCTCGCCCGAGCGGCACACGGAGGTGCCGACGATGCCCTCCTGGGAGCCGGTGACGGCGACCGGGGCGCCGCTCTGACCGGCCACGTCGGGGCTGAGCTTCCAGGCCGGTTGGTCCACGTCGACGAGGCCGAAGTCGCCCTCGCGGCCGTCCACGCTGTGGGTGCCGCCGCGGTTGGAGGTGCCCATCCGGCTGCCGTCCTTGCCGTACGCCGCCTGGTCCGCGGTCTCGGTGCAGTGACCGGCCGTCAGGAAGCCGCGGCGGCCACCGCCGGTCACCGAGAAGCCGATGGAGCAGATGCCCTCCTCGCCCGGTGACCACCTCTCGCCGCCGACGACGGTGCCGCCCTGCTGGCGCGGCGCGTCAGCGGCGCGGACGACCCGGACCGGGATGCCGGTGGGGGCGCCGAGTTGCTGGGCCTCCTCGACGAAGGAGTCGGTGGCGGCGGTCCGGGTGCGGGTGTCGACGCGGACGGTGAGGGCGTTGGCGCGCTCGTCGACGCCCCACCCGGTCACGCCCGGCACGCCCTTGCCCGCCTTGGTGTCGATCTGCGCCAGCAACCCGGTGAGCTGGGCCCGGCTGTGGGTGACGCGCTGTGCGACGGCCCCGGCGTCCTTCACCAGCTTGGCGTCCGCGTCCCCGGTGACCGCGACGACGAGCTTGCCGCTCTTCTTGTCGAACCACATTCCGGCGGCGCGACCGGCGAGCGCCTGACGCACCGCCTTCGCCGCGCGCGCCGCCTCCGTCTCCTGCGCGAGCCGGGCCCGCGCCTGCGCCGGGGTGAGGCCCAGATCGCGCCGCATCGCGTCGAGCATCGCGCGGTCGGTGGGCCGCGGGCCCGGGCCGGGGGACGGTGTGGCGTGGGCGGCGGCGAGCGGGGTGACGGCGGCCAGGACGACGGCGGCGGCCGCGCCCCGGACGGCGGCGGTGCGGTGGCGACGGTGCATGGAGGCTCTCCTCGCGGGTCGGTGACGTCGGCCCGTCGAGCCTCCTCGACCCCGCCACCGCCGGCGCGGGCAAGATCGCCGCGGGATGATGGCCCGATGACGTCCGACACGCGGAACACCGGCCCCGGGCCCTGCGGCCCCGACCCGTTCGGCGGGCTGCCCGCGGCCCTGCGCGACATCGCCTACTCGGCGGCCCGCCATCCGGGAGCCAGGTCACCTGATGGGCCGTCATCGGACGGGAGCGGCGCCCCCGATCTGTCGGCGGGCGCCAACTGCCAGCTCTACGCGTACGCGGTGCTGCGCCACCACGGTCTGACCGCGCCGCCGCTGCGGTCGGCGGAGCTGTGGGCGGACACCGCCGCCACCCGCCGCGTCACGGTGGCCCGCCCGCTGGATCTGGTGCTCTTCGACGGCGGGCCGGTGGCCGGACGCCCGGAAGGGTACGGCGCGCACGTCGGGGTGCATCTGGGCCCGGACCGGGTGCTGCACCTGTGCAAGGAGGTCGGCCGCCCGGCGGTGTGGCGCTACGCGGAGTTCGCGGCGCGGGCGCGGTACGCGCGGACGCTGGGGATCAAGCGGGTGGTACGGGACAGGGCCCGGTCGCAGGCCGGGCCCCGTCACTGACTCCGCGGGAGAAACCGCGCGCGTCGGCCGTCAGAAGCCGCCGCCGAAGTCGCCCCCGCCGCCTCCGCCGTCGCCGAAGCCACCGCCGTCCCCGAAGCCGCCGCCGAAGTCACCGGCGTCGAAGTCGGAGCCGGAGAACTCGCCGCCCTCGGTGCCGCCGAGGTCCGCGCCGTAGGCGTGCGGGGCCGTCATCAGATTGCCGAGCACGGTGCCCATCAGCATTGCGGGCAGCAGCCCGCCGCCGAAGTAGCCGCCCGCCCAGGGCGCGTAGGCGGGACCGGCGTCCCAGTAGGGGCGGTCGCCCTCGGCGGTACGGACCGTACGGGCCAGCGGCTCGCGGCCGTCGTCCAGGCGCGCCTTGTCGGCGGCGCAGACCGGGACGGTGCGCGCGGCGCCGCCCGCCGGGGCCCACTCCACGTCGACCACGGACGGTCCGTGCCGCGGGTCGAAGAAGCACGGCAGGCGCCGTTCGGGCAGCGGGGCGCCGGTGCGGCGGGCGGCCAGCGTCGCGAGCGAGAACCGTCCGTCCTCCAGCGCCTCGGTCACCGCCCGCACATCGTCCGGCCGCTCGGCCGACGCCATCGCCGACTTGGCGGTCTCGTACGCGTCGAGCGCACGGCTGTAGTCGTCGCGCATCGCGTCGTCGGCGCCGGGCTCACCGGGCCGGAAGTCCAGCCGGTCCAGCTCCTCGCCGAAGGCGGTGATGTCCTCGTCGACGACGACCCGCAGGTCCTCCAGGGCGGCGCGCTCCCGCTCGGCGCGGCGGCGCCGGTTGCGGCGGGTGAGGGCGTAGGCGCCGCCACCGCCGACGACGGCCAGCACGCCCAGCCCGACGAGGGTGCCGGTGCCGGGGCCCCCGCCGCCGTCGCCCTCCCAGGCGGCCGGGGCGTGGCCGTTCGCCTGCTGGATCGCGGTGTCGACGAAGCTGTTCAGCCGCTCATCGACGGACGGGTACCCGGAGCGCTTCACCGCGCCGACGAGGTTCTGCACCGAACCGCGCGACATCACCCGGGCGTCGGCCCCGGCGTTGAAGCCGTCGCCCAGCTCCACGGCGTAGACGCCGCTGATGCCGGTCTTGGTGCGCAGATCGCGCAGCAGGGTGTCGGGGCGGTACTCGGCGGTGCGGGGCAGCACCGCGACGAAGACCGGCTTACCGGAGTTCTCGATCTTCTTGGCCAGGGCGTCGGCCCGGTCGCGGGGCAGCTGGGAGGCGGCGCGCGGGTCGACGTAGACGGGACCCTTGCGGAGGGCGGCGGCCGCCTCGTCGAGCCCGCCCGCCGCCCGCGCCGTGGACGCCGGTGCCACGGCGGGCACCAGCAGCGCGGCCAGCAGGGCCAGGAGGGGGAGGAGCAGCACACGGTGGCTGACGGTCTTCATGCCCACGACGCTACCCGAACGGCGTATTCAAGACATCAGCCGCGACGGCGGGAAGCGACAGCGGCTGCCCGGGAGCCGGGGCGGGCGGCGGCCGTGGTGTGCCGCCGCCCGCCCGGGCGGTCACGGTGCGGGCAGGTCCACCAGCTCCGCCAGGGCCGCGCGGTGGCGACCCGGGGCGCCGAACGCGCTCTCGTCGCTCTTGGCCCGCTTCAGGAAGAGGTGCACCGGGTGCTCCCATGTCATGCCGGTGCCGCCGTGCAGCTGGAGGCACTCCTCGGCGGCGCGCACCGCGACCGGCGCGCAGTACGCCTGGGCCACCGCGACGGCGACCGGTGCGTCCGGGCTGCCGGTGGCCAGCGCGTCGGCGGCGTTGCGGGCCGCGGCGCGGGCGGAGGCGATATCGAGCCAGAGCGTGGCCATCCGGTGTTTGAGCGCCTGGAAGGAGCCGACCGGACGGCCGAACTGGGTGCGGGTCCCGGTGTACGCGACCGCCGTGGTCAGGCACCATTCGGCGATCCCGAGCTGTTCCGACGCGAGGAGCCCGGCGCCCGCGGTGAGCGCCCCGCGCACCGCCGCGACGGCCCGTTCCCCGGTGGCCAGCGGTGTCCCGGCGGCGCCGTCCAGGGTGAGGGTGGCGAGCGGGCGGGTCAGGTCGAGCGGGGTGAGCGAGGTGGTGGCCACGCCCGCGGCGGGCACCTCGACCGCGTAGAGGGCGGGTCCGTCCGGACCGTCTGCGGGGACGAGCAGCACCTCGGCGCAGACGGCGTCGGCGACGGTGGTGACCGTGCCGTGGAGGGTGCCGTCCGCCGTGGCCCGGACCGTCGGCCGGGCCGTCCGGAACGGCTGGTCGGGGGCGGTGGGCAGCGGCACGGCTAGGACGGCGACGGTACCCGCGGCGAGCCGGGTGAGCAGCGCGCCGACCGGCGGTCGCCCGGTGCCGCAGCCCAGCAGCGCGGTGACGGCGACGACGGCGCCGGTCAGGTAGGGCACCCGGGCGACGGAGCGGCCGGTCTCCTCCAGGACGACGGCGGCTTCCCGGGCGCTCGCGCCCGCGCCGCCGAACTCCTCGGGGATCAGCAGCCCGGCGGCGCCGATGCCGTTCGCCAGCGCGTCCCACAGCCCGGTGTCGCAGGCGCGGCCCGCCTCCAGGTCGGCGAGGACGGTGGCGGGGTCGCTGCGGGCGGCGAGCAGGGCGCGGACGGCGGCGCGCAGATCGTCCTCGCTCTCGCCGTAGAGCAGGTCGGCCGCGGGGGTGTCGGCGGTCATCGGGGGAGGTCCTTCCACGCGACGTCCTTGTCGGTGCGCGGCTCGGGCGGGAGTCCGAGGACGCGTTCGGCGACGATGTTGAGCAGCACCTCCGAGGTGCCTCCTTCGATGGAGTTCCCCTTGGCGCGCAGATAGCGGTAGCCGGCCTCGCGTCCGGTGAAGTCGACGGATTCGGGGCGGCGCAGCGCCCAGTCGTCGTACGTCAGGCCGTCCTCGGCGAGGAACTCCAGGTCCCAGCCGCTGATCTGCTGGGCGAGGCGGGCGAAGGCGAGCTTCATACCGCTGCCCTCGGGGCCCGGGGCGCCCTTGGCGAGTTGCTGGCGCAGCCGTTCGCCGGTGAGCCGGGTGACCTCGGCCTCCACCCAGAGCGTGAGCAGCCGCTGGTGGAGGTCGTGGGTGCGCAGGTCGGGGCGGGCGCGCCAGTCGGCGGCGGCGATGCCGATCATGCCGCCCTCGCGCGGGGTGGCGGCGCCGCCGATGGCGACCCGCTCGTTCATCAGGGTGGTGCGGGCCACCTCCCAGCCCTGGCCGACCTCGCCGACGCGGTGGCTGTCGGGGAGCGAGACGCCGGTGAGGAAGACCTCGTTGAACTCGGCCTCCCCGGTGATCTGCCGCAGCGGCCGGACCTCCACGCCCGGCGCGGTCATGTCGCAGATGAAGTACGTCAGGCCCTGGTGTTTGGGGAGCGAGGGGTCGGTGCGGGCCACGAGGATGGCCCAGCGGGCGAGGTGGGCGCTGGACGTCCAGACCTTCTGGCCGTCGATCACCCAGCGGTCGCCGTCGCGGACGGCGCGGGTGGCGAGCGCCGCGAGGTCGGATCCGGCGCCCGGTTCGCTGAACAGCTGGCACCAGACCTCCTCGCCGGTCCACAGCGGTCGCAGATGGCGGCGCCGCTGTTCCTCGGTGCCGTGGCGCAGCAGAGTGGGGGCGGCCATGCCCAGGCCGATGGCGAGGCGGCCGGGGTTGTTGCCGGGGGCGCCCGCGGCGGCCAGTTCGGCGTCGACGACCGGTTGCAGGGCGCGCGGCGCGTCGAGCCCGCCGAGCCCTTCGGGGAAGTGGACCCAGGCGAGCCCGGCGTCGAAGCGGGCCCGCAGGAAGTCGAGGGGCGCGGTGGTGGCGGGCGGGTGCGCGGCCAGCAGCCGGGCGGTGCGCTCGCGCAGGTCGGCGGCGTCGGTCATCGTCCCGCCTCCGCCCCGGGCAGGACGACGAGGCGGCCGGTGGTGGTGCCGTCGGCGACCCGCTGCACGGCGTCGGCGGCGCCGTCGAACGGGACGCGCTCGCCGATCAGCGGGGCGACGGCGCCCTTGGCGGCCAGTTCGGTGAGGGCTTCGTGGCAGGCGTCGACGGCGTCCGGGTCCTTGGTGTTGTAGAGGCCCCAGTGGAGGCCGAGGACCGCGTAGTTCTTGACCAGCGCGTGGTTGAGGGCGGCGGTGGGGATCGCGCCGCTGGCGAAACCGACGACGACGATGCGCCCCTCGAAGGCGATGCACTTGACGGATTTGGCGTACGCGTCGCCGCCGACCGGGTCGTAGACGACATCGGCGCCGCGGCCGTCGGTGGCGTCCTTCACGGCGGCGACGAGGTCGTCGGCGCGCCGGTCGAGGACGAGGTCGCAGCCCAGTTCGCGGGCGACGCGGACCTTCTCGGCGCCCCCGGCGACGCCGATCACCCGGGCGCCCGCGGCCTTGCCGAGCTGGACGGCGGCGCTGCCGACGCCACCGGCCGCGGCGTGCACCAGCAGGGTCTCCCCCGGCTGGATGCGGGCCCTGCGGTGGAGGCCGAACCAGCCGGTCTGGTAGCCGATGTGGAGGGCGGCGGCCTCGGCGTCGTCCAGGGATCCGGGCGCCGGGCGCACGGTCGCGGCGTCCACGGCCACCCGCTCGGCGAACCCACCGTCCGGCAGCGGCGGTTGGGCCAGCACCCGCTGTCCGACGGCGCCGCGCGCGCCCTCGCCCACGGCCAGCACCTCGCCGCAGATCTCCACACCAGGGGTGAACGGCAGCGGCGGGCGGACCTGGTACTGGCCGCGGCAGAGCAGCGCGTCCGGGAAGTTGACGTTCGCGGCCCGCACCCGCAGCAGCAGCTGCCCGGGACCGGCCTGTGGCTCCGGCACCTCCTCCAGCCGCATCACCTCACGCGGTTCGCCGTTCGCGTGTACGCGCCATGCCTTCACCAGCTGCCTCCCGGGCCGTCGGTACGCGGACGGCGCGCGGACCGTGGGGGCTCCGGCGCGCCACGGGCATACTAAGCGGTCGGTATCCCGGAGGGAACCGCTTCCGGAAACCGTCCGGCGGGCATGCCGGACGCCCCGCGCACCCACCCGCGCCCCGGCGCGAACGGGCGCGCCGGGCCGGGGGGTTCACCGGCCGTCGCTCACCGCACGGGGCGGTGGCGCACCGCGTGGGCCCGCAGCTCCGCCCAGCTCCCGGGGTCCTCGAAGCCGAGCGCCCACAGCCCGGTGCCGCGGATGCGGTACCGGTCCAGCACCTCCTTGTGCGCCGCGACGCCGCGCGCGTCCTGGTACCAGACCTCGTGGTCGTGGCCGTCGCGCCGGTAGCGGAAGTGCGGGGTGCCGGAGGCGTCGTCGAAGCGGTACGCGGCGCCCGTGCTGCGGCGCAGCGCCTCCGCCTCCTTCCAGGTCCGGTGGGTGGCGCGGCCCCCGGCGGTCCGGTCCCAGTCCCAGCCGTAGCCGGGGAAGGCGACCTCGATCTTGTGCCGGGGGACGGTGGCGGTGGCCCGGCGCAGGAACGCGTCGTACCACTGCCGGGAGGAGAGCGGTCCCGGTGCGCCGCCGGACCAGTGCAGGTCGTAGCCCATGATGCGGAACCGGTCGGCGACCTTCCCCAACCGCCGGTAGTCGTACGCCGTACCGGAGTCGCCGGTCTGCGGCAGGACGGTGACGACGCACTGCTTGCCGAGGGCGTGCAGCCGGGCGCAGAGGTCGGCGGTGAGCGCGTTGTACCCGGTGGCGACGCGGGCGCGGTCGGCGGCGTCGCCGGTGAGCGCCATCCTCTCGTAGTCCAGGTCGATGCCGTCGTAGCCGTGGCCGCGCACGGTCCGCAGCAGCGCCTCGACGTGTGCGGCGCGCCGCCGCCGGTCGAGCATCAGCCCCGCCATGTCCTTCGCGTCGAGCGTCTCGGTGACGGTCGGCACCACCTTGATCCCGGCCTCCCGCAGCCCTTGGACGATGTCGCGGCGCCCGGCCCCCGGGTGGGCGGTGACGGTGCTGTCCCCGGTGGCCTCGTACCAGAACGGGCTGACGGTGTGCAGCTGATCGGCGTGGCGCAGCGCGTCACGGTAGGCGGCGTCCACATCGCCCCAGTAGGGCAGCCAGGCGGAGGCGGTACGGGTCGGATCGTGACGGGTGTGCGCGGTGGTGGCGGGCGAGGCGGCGGCGAGCGGTCCGGCCAGTGCGGCCGCGGCGAGCAGCAGCGCGGTTCCGGTACGGGCCAGGAACGATGAGGGACGGTGCATGGTCCGAGCCATGCCCGATGCCGGCGGGGACGTCCCACCCGGCTCCGCCGAACGGTGTCGGGCGGCGCGGGCGTACCGCCGTACGGGGCAGGCGCCGCCTCGGTGCTGTCGGCCCGTCAGCTCTCCAGGAGCACCTGGAGGCGGTGGGCCTGGCGCTCCGCCGTGCCGGGTGGGTTACGGGGGCGCGCCGGATCGTCGGCAGCGAGCAGGAAGAGCCAGACCAGGGCGAGCAGGCGGCGGCAGTCGGCGAGCCGGGCGGTCTCGGCCGGGGTCAGGGCGCAGGCGCGCAGCAGCGCGGGGACGTCGACGGGCTCCGCCACCCAGCCGCCCACATGCTCGGTGATCTCCGCGATCTCCCAGGCACGGTCGCTGCGCCCGGACTCCTCGAAGTCGACGAGCCGCACCCGGTGTCCGTCCCCGAGGTAGTTGGCGGCGTTGCCGTCGCCGGGGCCGAAGCAGGGCGTGACGCCGGATGGCGGGGCGTCCCCGGTGACGCCGGGCGGCGCGCCCGCGAGCCAGGCGCGGCCCGCGTCGAGCGCGCGGCGCACCACGGGCGGGCGCGGCCGGTCCGCCGGCCGCGCGTACCAGCGCCTCAGCCGCTCCGTCACCGCCCGTTGGTGGCCGGGCCGCAGTGGCATCGCGGCCAGCTCCGGCGGCGGGAGGGCGGTGTGCACGGTCCGCAGGGCCGCGGCCCAGGCGTGCAGCTCCGGTGCGCCCAGCGGGCGGCCGCGGAGGGGGGTGCCGGGCAGGCGGCTCATGGTCAGCGCACCGGGCCGGGACGCGCCGTGCTCCAGGAGCACCGGGGCGATCCCCGGGGCATGGACCGCGAGCAGCCGCAGGGCACGCACCTCCCGTGCCCGGGCGGCGGCGTGCCCCGGGCGGTACGTCTTGACGACCCGGTCGGGGAGGAGCACCACCCGGTGCGTGCTCCACGGAACGGCCTCCGCGCCCGCCCCGCCCTCCCCCGCCGTGTCCGCGTCACCTCTCACGTCCGTCCCTCCCGTTCCTGTGCGTCGCGGAGGGCTGCCGACGGGGTGGCCCAGTCGGCCCGGACGACGCGGAAGCCGTCGCGGGTGGCCGCCTCGCAGACGAGGGCGTCGTCGTCGACGAGATGGCGGACCTCCCGGCCACGGGCGAGGCGGCGGAGCAGATCGAGTTTGGCGTGGCGGGCCGGGCGGCGGTCGTCGTTCGCGCGCATCCGGAGCGTGCCCTCGGGCAACCCGTGGGCGGCGAGCCAGTCGAGGGTGGGGCGGCGGTAACTCTCGGGGCGGCCGGTGAGGTAGGCGATCTCGCAGTCCCGGGCGTCGGCCAGGACCAGCGCGACGCCCTCGGCGAGCGGTGGGTCCTCGGGTGCGGCGGCGAAGAACGCGGCCCAGTCGCGCGGGCGCCGGTCGAGGAAGTGCCGGCGGTGCCCGGTGTCGGCGAGCGTGCCGTCCAGGTCGAAGACGGCCAGCGGACGCCGCGTCATGGCGTACCGCCCGCTCCCCGCGCCCCCGCGGACACCGCGTCGGCCTCCCCCGCCGGGGTGACCGCGATCCGGCCGGACTCCAGTGCCTGGCTGAGGGAGACCTGGTCGTAGGCGACGTCGACGCAGGTGGCGGTGGACATCCGGAGGCTGACATCGGGCTCCGGGGCCGGGCCGTCGCCGTAGACCGGGGTGTCGCCGCCGAGCGTGACATGGAAGGTGCCCTCGTCCAGGACGACGTCGAGGACGCCGATGCCGGGCGCGGCGGGGGTCGCCGGATCGCCGGAGAAGTGGGCGGCGAGACGGGTGAGGAGCGGGACGGCGAACCAGTGGGCGCGCACCGCGTCGGTGGGGCGGGGGTCGCCCAGGGCGGGGGCGCCCCAGTCGGCGAGGGCGGTGAGGACCGGCAGCAGCTCCCGGCCGCGCGGGGTGAGTTCGTAGACGAAGGCGGCGCCCGGCGGGGCGAGGCGGCGGCGGGTGGCCAGCCCCTCGCGCTCCATGTCCTTGAGGCGGGAGGCGAGCATGTCGGTGCTGACGCCCGGGAGGTCGGTGTGGAGGTCGGTGTAGCGGCGGGCTCCGCCCAGCAGTTCGCGGACGATGAGGAGCGTCCAGCGGTCGCCGACGGCATCGAGGGCGCGGGCGACGGCGCAGTACTGGTCATAACTTCGGCGCGACATGGCTCCAGCATAGACATATGGTTGGACTTTCCAAGTCCGGGCTTGGTAAAACCAAGTACGGTGAGGAAACCGGGGTTCCGCCGCACCGCGCGGCGGCCACGGACCGGTCGGCACGGCGCGCGGGCGGGCACCGCCCACCACACGCCCCGGCCACGTCCCGCGGCCCGGCGAACGACGAAGGGGAGGCCGCCGTATGCAGTTCAAGCAGTCCAGCAAGATGGCCGACGTCTGCTACGAGATCCGGGGTCCGGTGATCGAGCAGGCCGACGCGCTGGAGGAGGCCGGGCACAGCGTGCTGCGGCTGAACACCGGAAATCCCGCGCTCTTCGGCTTCGAGGCGCCCGAGGAGATCCTCCAGGACGTCATCCGCAACCTCTCCCGGGCCCACGGCTACACCGAGTCCCGCGGCATCCTCGCGGCGCGCCGCGCGGTCGCGCAGCACTATCAGGGCCGCGGGCTGCCCGAGGTCGGCGTCGACGACGTCTACCTCGGCAACGGCGTCTCCGAGCTGGTCTCCATGGCCGTCACCGCACTGCTCGACGACGGCGACGAAGTCCTCATCCCGGCCCCCGACTTCCCGCTGTGGACGGCGGCGACGACGCTGGCCGGGGGCAAGGCGGTGCACTACCTCTGCGACGAGTCGGCGGACTGGCTGCCGGATCTGGACGACCTCGCCTCGAAGATCACCGACCGCACCCGCGCGCTGGTCATCATCAACCCCAACAACCCCACCGGCGCCGTCTACCCCCGCGAGCTGCTGGAGGGCATGCTCGACCTCGCCCGCCGCCATCAGCTGCTGGTCCTCGCCGACGAGATCTACGACCGGATCCTCTACGACGACGAGATCCACCACCACGCCGCCGCGCTCGCCCCCGACCTGGTGTGTCTGACCTTCAGCGGACTGTCCAAGGCGTACCGCGTCGCGGGCTTCCGCTCCGGCTGGCTGGTCGTCTCGGGCCCGCAGCAGCACGCCGCCGACTACCTGGAGGGCCTGGGCACCCTCGCCTCCATGCGGCTGTGCCCCAACGCCCCCGCGCAGTACGCCGTCCAGGCGGCGCTGGGCGGTCGGCAGAGCATCCAGGACCTGGTGCTGCCCGGTGGCCGCCTCCGGGCGCAGCGGGACGTGGCGTGGGAGCGGCTGAACGAGATCCCGGGCGTCTCCTGCGTCAAGCCCCGGGGCGCGCTCTACGCCTTCCCCCGGCTGGATCCCAAGGTGTACCCGATCCACGACGACGAGAAGTTCGTCCTCGATCTGCTGCTGCGGGAGAAGATCCAGGTCGTCCAGGGCACCGGCTTCAACTGGCCGCGCCCGGACCACTTCCGGATCCTCACCCTCCCGCACGCCGACGACCTGGACGCCGCCATCCGCCGCATCGGCCGCTTCCTCGGCGGCTACCGCCAGTGACCGGCCGCCGGGCACGGCACCCGGGGGCCGCCGCCCCCGGGCCCGCCACCACGCCACCTCACCCGGACGGCCGTACCGACCGGGGGTACCCTGCGCCCCCGCCCTGCCGCGCGGCCCCGGCCCAGCGCCCGCCGACCGCCGCCCGCGGGGGCGCGAAGCCCCCTTGAGCGCACGCGCCACAGCGGCTTAGGTGGAGGGCGGCAGCCCAGCCGCCCCCGGAGGGGAGAGGGAAGCGATGCCCGTACGACCCGCGGTCAGCGAAGCCGAACTCGAAGCCCATCTGCGCGGAATCTGTTTCAAGACCGGTCCGCCCCGCCGGATCGGCGTCGAGATCGAGTGGCTGGTCCACGACGCCCGCGCCCCCCGAAGCCCCGTCGCACCGTCCCGACTGCACACCGCCGCCGACGCGTTGCGGCAGCTCCCCCTCGCGTCCCGGCTCACCTTCGAGCCGGGCGGTCAGCTGGAGCTCAGCTCGCCGCCCTCGGCGTCCTTGATGTCCTGCATCGAGACGGTCGCCGCCGATCTCGCCCTGGTCCGGCCCGTCGTCCGGGCCCACGGTCTCGGCCTCGCCGGTCACGGCCACAACCCCTGGCACGCCCCCAGCCGGGTCCTCGTCGAGCCCCGGTACGACGCGATGGAGGCGTACTTCGACCGCTGGGGTCCGGCGGGCCGCTCCATGATGTGCGCCACCGCCTCGGTGCAGGTCTGCCTGGACGCCGGTCACGAGGAGCCCGGGCCGCTGGGCCTGGGCCGCCGCTGGCTGCTGGCCCATCTGCTGGGCGCCGTCCTGGCCGCCGCGTTCGCCAACTCCCCCACCAGCGAGGGCTGTCCCACCGGCTACCGCACCACCCGGCAGCTCGTCTGGTCCCGGCTCGACCCGGGGCGCACCCTCGCCCCGCCGCCGGACGACGACCCGCGCGCCGCCTGGGCCCGGTACGTCCTCGACGCCCCGGTGATGTGCATCCGCGGCCCGGACGGCCCCTGGGACGCCCCCGAGGACCTCACCTTCCGCAACTGGGTCCGCGGCGCCGCGCCCCGGCCACCGACCCGGGAGGATCTCGACTACCACGTCACCACGCTCTTCCCACCGGTGCGCCCGCGCGGCCATCTGGAGCTGCGGATGATCGACGCGCAGCCCGGGGAGCGCGGCTGGGTGGTCCCGCTGGCCGTCACCACCGCGCTCTTCGACGACCCCGAGGCCACCGAGCGCGCCTACCGCGCGGTCAAGCCCCTGGCGGAGACCGCCGGCGCCCGGCCCGCGCCCCGTAACCCGCTGTGGCGCCGGGCGGCGCGCGCCGCGCTGACCGACCCGGAGCTGCACGCCGCCGCGCTGACCTGCTTCGACGCGGCGCGCGAGGCGCTGCCCCGGCTGGGCGCCGGGCCCGAGGTGCTGGCCGCCGTCGAGGCGTTCACCGCGCGCTACGTCGCCCGTGGCCGCTGCCCCGCCGACGACCATCTCGACGCCCTGGACGACCTGGCCGCCGCGGGCCCGCCCGAGGCCGGTTCCGCTCCCGGTAAGGAGAGCCCGTGACCCACGATCCCGAGGCGCTGCGGACCCGCGCGGCCACCGCGCTGCTCGCCGCCCGCGACCGCACCCATCTGCTGACCGGCTGTGTCGAGGAGCCCGATCTCCTCGCCCAGCACTCCCCGTTGATGTCGCCGCTGGTCTGGGATCTGGCGCACATCGGCAATCAGGAGGAGCAGTGGCTGCTGCGCACCGTCGGTGGCCGCGACGCCCTCCGCCCGGAGCTGGACTCCGTCTACGACGCGTTCGCCCACCCCCGCGCCAGCCGCCCGTTCCTGCCGTTGCTGGGCCCCGCCGAGGCGCACGGCTATGTCGCCGAGGTCCGTGGCCGGGTCCTGGACATCCTGGAGGGCGCCGCGCTGCACGGCGCTCCGCTGCTGGACGCCGGTTTCGCGTTCGGCATGATCGCCCAGCACGAGCAGCAGCACGACGAGACGATGCTCATCACCCACCAGCTGCGCCGTGGCCCGGCCGTCCTCACCGCGCCGGAGCCCCCGGACCCCACCGGCGGCCCGCTCCCCGCCGAGGTGCTCGTCCCCGGCGGCCCGTTCACGATGGGCACCTCCACCGAGCCGTGGGCGCTGGACAACGAACGGCCCGCGCACCCCCGCACCGTCGCCCCGTTCCACCTCGACACCGCGCCCGTCAGCAACGCCGCCTATCTGCGTTTCATCGAGGACGGCGGCTACGACGAGCCGCGCTGGTGGGCCGCCGAGGGCTGGGCGCAGATCCGCGAACACGGCCTGCGCGCCCCGCTGTTCTGGCGGCGCGAGGGCCCCGGCTGGGTCCGCCGCCGCTTCGGCGTCACCGAGGAGGTCCCGCCCGACGAGCCGGTGCTGCACGTCAGCTGGTACGAGGCGGACGCCTATGCGCGCTGGGCGGGGCGGCGGCTGCCGACCGAGGCGGAGTGGGAGAAGGCCGCCCGCCACGACCCGGCGACCGGCCGCTCCCGCCGGTATCCGTGGGGCGACGCCGACCCGGAGCCCGGCCACGCCAACCTCGGCCAGCGGCATCTGCGGCCCGCCCGGGTCGGCAGCTACCCCGAGGGCCGTTCGCCGCTGGGCGTCGGGCAGTTGATCGGCGATGTGTGGGAGTGGACCGCCGACGACTTCCTGCCGTACCCGGGGTTCGCCGCCTTTCCGTACCGGGAGTACTCCGAGGTGTTCTTCGGCGGGGCGTACAAGGTGCTGCGGGGCGGGTCGTTCGCCGTCGACCCGGTGGCGTGCCGGGGGACGTTCCGCAACTGGGACCTCCCGGTGCGGCGGCAGATCTTCGCCGGGTTCCGTACCGCCCGCGACGCCGCCCCGGGTGCCGTATGAGGCGCCCGGGGCCGGTACGGGGAGGGTGGTGAGCGATGTGCCGTCACCTCGCCTATCTGGGACCGCCGGTGCCGGTGCGGCAGATCGTCCTGGATCCGCCGCACGGTCTCTACCGCCAGTCGTGGGCCCCCCGTCACCAGCGGTACGGCACGGTCAACGCCGACGGTTTCGGCGTCGGCTGGTACGCGCCGGGCGACCCCGAACCAGCCCGCTACCGCCGTGCCGGGCCGATCTGGGCCGACGAGTGTCTGCCCGGCATCGCCCGGGTGGTCCGCACCGGCGCGCTGCTGGCCGCGGTGCGGGACGCCACCGAGGCGGGCGCCGACGCCGAGGCGGCAGCCGCGCCGTACACCGGCGACGGGCACCTCTTCAGCCACAACGGCGCGGTCCGCGGCTGGCCGGAGGCGCTGGCACCGCTCACCGCCGCACTGCCGCCCGCCGATCTGCTGCGGCTGGCGGCCCGCTGCGACGCCGCGTTCTGCTGGGCCCTCATCCGCAACCGGCTCGCCCGGGGCGACGACATGGGGCAGGCGCTGGCGCACACGGTCGAGGCGGTCGCCGAGGCGGCGCCCGGCTCGCGGCTGACGTTCCTGATGACCGACGGTGCCGCCATCGCCGCCACCGCCTGGGGCGACACCCTCTTCCATCTGTCGATCCCGGGCGGCGGCACCGTCGTCGCCTCCGAGCCGTACGACGACTCCCCCCACTGGACCGAGGTGCCCGACGCCACCCTGCTGCGGGCCACCCGCGACGGCGTCCACCTCACCCCCCTAGAGGAGCGCACCCCGTGAGCCCCTTCACCCTCACCCGTACCCTGCCCGCCGACGCCACCGCCGCGGCGCTCCGCGCCGACGTCCGGCGGGGGCTGACCCACGACCCCAAGGAGCTGCCGCCGAAGTGGTTCTACGACGCCCGCGGCAGTGAGCTGTTCGACGAGATCACCCGGCTGCCGGTCTACTACCCGACCCGCGCCGAACGCGAGATCCTGCTCACCCGCTCCACCGCGATCGCCGCGGCGACGGGCGCCCGCACCCTGATCGAGCTGGGCTCCGGTTCGTCGGACAAGACCCGCCACCTCCTCGGCGCGCTGGAGACGCTGGACACCTATGTCCCGGTCGACGTCAGCGCGTCCGCCCTGGAGGCGGCGGGGAAGTCGCTCCTCGCCGAGCACCCCGGGCTGACGGTCCATGCCCTGGTCGCCGACTTCCAGCACGGGCTGACGCTGCCGGACACCCCGGGGCCACGGCTGCTGGCGTTCCTCGGCGGCACCCTCGGCAATCTGCTCCCCGACGAGCGCGCCGTCTTCCTGCGCGACCTGCACGACCTGCTCGCCCCGGGCGATGCGCTGCTGCTCGGAACCGACCTGGTCAAGGACGAGGCGACGCTGGTCGCCGCGTACGACGATCCGCAAGGCGTCACCGCCGCGTTCAACCGCAACGTCCTGCACGTCATCAACCGCGAGCTGGACGCCGACTTCGACCCGGACGACTTCACCCACCTCGCCCGGTGGAACGCCGACGACGCCTGGATCGAGATGCGGCTGCGTGCCCGCCGGGCGCTGACGGTGAAGATCCCGGCGCTGGGTCTGGCGGTGCCGTTCGCCGCCGGTGAGGAGCTGCGCACCGAGGTCTCCGCGAAGTTCCGCGAGGACGGCATCCGCGCCGAACTCGCCACCGCGGGGCTGGACCTGACCCACTGGTGGACGGATACGGCGGAGCGTTTCGCGCTGTCGCTGTCGGTGCGCCGCTGACCTGATCCGGCCCCCGCCGCCGCCCTCCCGGGCCCGCCGCACGGATTCCGTGCGGCGGGCCCGTGTGGTTCGATACCTCGATCACCTGTACGCACCGGTAGGTCCGGGCGTACGACGGACCAGGGCAGGGGTGGCGGGGATGGGACTGGATCGACGGGGATTCCTCAAGGGCGCGGCGGCGTTGGCCGGTGCCGGGATGCTGGCGGGCGCCGGTGCGGGCTCCGCGGTGGCCGCACCCGGCCGCCGTACGGCGACGGTCTCCGCGCAGAACTGGCTGGCCGCAGTCGGCGACGCCACCCCGATCCAGCGGCTCTCCATCCCCGGCACCCATGACTCGGGCGCCCGGCACGGCGGCCCCTGGGTGGAGTGCCAGAACACCTCGGTCGCCGAGCAGTTGGCGAGCGGCATCCGCTACCTCGACGTCCGCTGCCGCGCCATCGACGACGTCTTCGCCATCCACCACGGCGCGTTCTACCAGGAGTTGATGTTCGGCGACGTGCTCAACGCCTGCCGGGACTTCCTCGCCGCGCAGCCGTCGGAGACGGTGCTGATGCGGGTGCAGCAGGAGTACTCCGAGGTGGCGGCGGAGGAGTTCCGCCGGATCTTCGACCTCTATCTCGACACCAAGGGCTACCGCCCGCTGTTCCGGCTCGACGGCGGGCTGCCGACGGTGGGCGAGGCACGCGGCCGGGTGGTGCTGCTGGCGGACGCCGACGCCATGCCGGGCGTGCGCTACGGCGCGCCGGAACTGTTCGACATCCAGGACGACTACATGACCGAGCCGCTCGGGAAGTTCCCGAAGATCGAGGCGGAGTTCCGCAAGGCGGTCGCCGAGCCGGGCAAGCTCTTCGTCAACCACGTCAGCACCGCCGCGCTGCTGCCGCCCCGCTCCAACGCGGACCGCCTCAACCCGAAGGTCAAGAGCCTGCTGGAGGGCGAGGGCGCCGACTGGCAGGGGCTCGGCGTCGTCCCGATGGACTTCCCCAACGAGAACGGACTGGCCGAAACGCTCATCCGGCACAGCATCGGCGACGCGCTGGCGTAGGCGCCCCGCGGGCCGAAAAAGGAGCGGCGTGCCGGACCCCGCCGGGCCCGGCGCGCCGTCGTCACTTCCCGCCGCGCGGCTCCACCGTCTTCAGGACGGACGGCAGCGGATACCAGTCGGCGGTGGTGAAACTGGCGTGCTCACCGGCGAGTTGCCGGACCCGGGCCAGGGCATCGCCCTCGGACGGGTGGGTGCCGTCGATCGCCGGGGCCACCTTGTGGGCGTCCGTCATGATCAGCAGGTAGTGGCGGGTGTCGTACCAGGCGGTGTCGGTGCCGTCGGCGAGATACGCCGAGGCATCGCCGTCGAACATCACGAACCACGGGCGGAGCGAGGCGTCCTCGTACCGGCTCCGGGGGTCACCGGGGGCCGCGCCGTGCACCGCGGGGAAGGCCGTGGAACGCTTCAGCTCGCCCCGGGCGGCGAGGTCCTTGAGGTGGCGGGCGTACTCGACGTCGGTCCAGAGCTTGTCGAGGGGGTTCTTCTCCTCGACGGTGCCGGGGATCAGCTCGAAGAGGAACTTGCCCTTGAGCGCGTCCCGTTGCGGCCAGCCTCCGGCGCGGACCGCCTCGTCCGGGGTGGCGTGGCTCCCGGTGAGGTCGCCGGGTCCGTAGACCGCGTCGCCCAGCTTGGCGCGGACGAGGGCGTCGAAGGCGGCGGGGCCACGGCCGCCCTTGTCGTTGAAGCCGTCCTTCATCTCGACCTTGATGAGCACCGGCCGGTGGTCGGGGTGGGCGTCGTGCCAGGCGCGCATATCGGCGAGGCAGCCGCCGAAGTCCTGGTCGCGGCCCTTGGTGCGCAGATCGGCGGGGGTGGTGGCGCCCTCGCAGTTGCTGTTGTTGCCGAGCGGATTGCTGTGCGAGACGCGCCAGGAGCGGCCGAAGCCGTTGGTCCAGACGTCGATCTCGACGAGCGAGGCACCGGAGTCCAACGCATCCGCGAGATAGGGGTACTTGTCCTTCTCGTAGGCGTTGTGGACGCCGACGGAGGTGCTGGTGGCGTAGGTCATCGGGGCCGTCTCCGCGCCCGCGGTGGCCGCCACCGTGATCAACCCGGCCGCCGCCACGGCCACCGCCCCTGCGCCCCACGCCTTCTTCATCGTCCCGCTCTCCCTCTCGCTCCGCGACCGCGCACCGCGCCGCCGTCCGCCGGTCGCTCACCCGGTCGAATGGGCAGCATCGTACGGGAGTTGACCTCGGGCGGGGAACGGAAACGGCAGGTCGGGCACGTTCGGGCGGCAGTCGTGGCAGGCTGCACGGGCCGTGGCCGCAGGGGCCCGGCGGAGCAGAGGAGCAACCATGTCCGAACGGACCCCGCGGAGCGGATTTCCGGTCGCCGCGGTCGTGCTGACCGGAATCGTCGCGCTGTACATGGCACTCGTCGCGTTCGGCAACATCACGGATTTCGGCACCAATCAGGAGTTCGTCCGTCATGTGCTGGCGATGGACACGACGTTCCGGGACGAGGACCTGATGTGGCGGGCGGTGACCTCCCGCCGGGTGCAGGACGGCGCATACATAGCGATCATCGTCTGGGAGACGCTGGCCGCGGCGCTGCTGACGGTCGGCGCGCTGTGGTGGGCGCTGCGGCTGCGGCGGGATTCCCCGGGGCGGGCGCGGACGGTCGCGGTGGCCGGGCTGGTGATGGTGCTGATGCTGTTCGGCGCCGGGTTCCTCGCGGTGGGCGGTGAGTGGTTCGCGATGTGGCAGTCGAAGCAGTGGAACGGGCTGGACGCGGCGACCCGCAACTTCACGGTGGCGGGCCTCGCCCTGCTGGTGGTGCAGGGCGCGGGCACGGGACACCGCGAGGAACACGACCGGGACGCCTTCTCGGACCGGACGGACTATTGACGGAGGGACTGCTGACGGAGGGGCTGCTGACGGACGGACTCCTGACGGACGGATTACTGACGGTCCGCCGGGAGGCGGTGTCCCGGGGCGCTCCTACGGGCGGGGCGCCCCGGACGGCGGCCCTGACCCCTCGGGCCCGCGCCTCACCACGTGATCCGATACCCCGTCAGCCAGTCCGGGCCGCCGTCCCCCTCGGCCCGGGGGCTCTCCTCGGCCGCCCGTCGCCGGTCGCCCTCCGGGGTGCCGACCCGCCCGGCCAGACCGGCGCTGGTGGCGACCACTCTCTCGACCCGCTCGCGCCGCGCCGCCTCGAACACGGCGTACGCGGTGGGCGCGGCGTCGTGGTCGCGCAGCGCACGGGCGAGGACCACACCGTCCTCGACGGCCATCGAAGCGCCCTGCGCGGCGTTGGGCGCCGCCGCGTGCGCCGCGTCGCCCAGGATGACGAGCGGGCCACGGTGCCAGCGCGGGGTGCGGGCGAGATCGTAGGAGCCGGAGGCGACGACGGTGTCACCGGCCGCCGCGACCAGGGCGGCGGCGGGGGTCGCGTCGTCCGCGAAGAGCGCGGTGAGGCGGGCGCGCCACCCGGCGGCGGTCGGGCCGCCGCCCCGGGGCAGCTCCGCGCCGGGCACATTGGCGAACCACCACACCTCGCCGTCGGGCGCCCGGGTACAGCCGAGGAAGCCCCGCGCACCGGCGACCATGGTGTAGGTGCCGGGCGCCAGGTCGACGTCGTCGGCGCGGGAGCGGCCGCAGACCGTGTGCTGCCCGGTGTAGCGCGGACGCGGGGCGCCCGGGTCGATGAGGGTGCGGGTCACCGAGTGGAGCCCGTCCGCGCCGATGAGGACGTCCCCCTCGGCGGTGGTCCCGTCGGCGAAGGCGGCCACCACCCGCTCGCCGCCTGCGCCGGGCACGGTCTCGGCGCCGGTCAGCCGCTTGCCGTGGTGGACGGGGATGCCGCGGCGGACCGCCTCGTCGTGCAGTACGCGGTGGAGGGTGGCCCGGCGCAGGGTGCGCGGTCCGAGACCGGCGCCGTCGCCGCCGGAGATCGGGCGTTCCCCGCGCGGCGCACCGTCCGCGCCGATCAGGGCGACCCGCCGGGCCGGGAAGGAGTGGTCGACGACGGGCCCGTGCGCGTCGATCACCCGTAACGCCTCCAGGCCGTTGGTGAAGACCACCAGGAAGGCGCCGACATCATCGGCGCCGGTCGGATACGCCTCGAAGATCTCCGCCGCGATGCCCGCCTTGTGCAGCGCCAGCGCGGTCACCGTGCCCGCGATGCCGCCGCCGACGATCAGAGCCTTCCTCGCCATACGCTCCCCTGTTCCGGCACCGGCCGCGCCGGACCGGCGAAGGCGGCGTGGCCCGGCGCCGCGCCGTGTGCCCCGGGCCCGGGCCCGGCGGCCCCGTCAACGTACCCGCCGCTCCCCCGCGCCCGCCGGGGAACGCCGTGACCGGCCACGGGCGCACCGCACGGCCCGGGGCGCGATCCGGTGGGCAACCCCTAATCTCCCGCCGTCGGCGGTTCTGCGGTGCAGGTCGACGCGGTGGATCGCGGGTTTAGGGGTATCCCGTCCGGGGCGGCGACTGCATGATTGTGCAGTGGGTTTCCCGCCGGAGTGAGGCGGGACGAGGAGGGTCGACAGGGCATGGCGGACGGAGCCGAGCCGGGCACGGTGCGCAGCGGAGCACCGGACGGAGGCGGTCCGCGGACCGCCGGGAACGCGCCGGAGGAGGTGCCGCCCCCGCCCGGACCGGCCCCGCAGAATCCGTGGCGCAACCACTTCCTGGCCCTGCTCGACCGGCTCCCGCTGCCGATCGCGGTGTGCCGGGCGGACGGCGGGGTGCTGATCGCCAACCCCGCGATGGCCGCCGAATGGGGCGTCGCCCCGGGCCGCCTCTGCGGCCGCAACCTGCTGGATCTCTTCCGGCCGCGGGACACGGCCCAGTTGGACCGGCTGACGGAGGCGCTGCGGCTCGGCCGCCGCTCGCGGTACCCGGTGGCGGTCGGCTGGCGGGGGACGGACGGGGTGACGCGGCAGGGTGAGCTCTCCCTCGACCCGGTGGGCGACCCGTCGGCGCGGCCCCCGGCGCTGCTGGCGCTGCTGAAGGTCCGGGAGCAGACGGCGCCGCCGCCCGCCCCGCGCGGCCGGGTCAGCCCGGTGGAGGGCCGGATCCTGGCGCTGGCCGCGGGCGGCGCCACCACCGCCGCGATCGGCTCGGCGCTGGGCCTGACCGTGGACGGCGTCAACTACCACCTCTCCCGGCTGGCCCGCCGCTGGCGGGTGCAGGGCCGGACCGCGCTGGTGGCCCGGGCCTATGTGCTGGGCGTCCTGGAGCCGGGCAGCTGGCCGCCGCGGGCCGCCTGACCGGGTATCGCGCCACCCGGTGCCCGGCCGCCCGTCCGGACAGACGTACGGATAACCTCAAGGGGTGGCGGACAACCAGCAGCCCGCGTTCGAGCGGGGCACGGACGGCCCGAAGGTCATCGTCGTCGGCGTCGACGGCTCGGACTCGTCGTGGCGCGCCGCCGCCTACGCCGCCGGGCTGGCCCGCCGCCAGGGCGCGAAGCTGGCGCTGGTCTACATCCAGCCGCTGCTGCCCGCCGGGGCGACGATGGGCGCGCCGGTCGTCGACACCACCCATGAGGTGGCCGAGGAGTTGATGGCGGAGATCCGCCGGTCGACGGAGCGGTTGCAGGGGCTGTACCGGATCCGCTGGGAGTTCCACACACTGCGCGGCGACCCGTACGCCGGGATGGTGCAGATGGCCGACGAACTGCAGGCGGACGCCGTGGTCGTGGGCGCCTCGGAGTCGGCCGGGCACCGCATCATGGGCTCGGTGGCGGTCCGGCTGGTGAAGACCGGGCGCTGGCCGGTGACGGTCGTCCCGTAGGGGATGTCCCGGGGCCGGGACGCCCGGCGGCGCACCGGGCGGGTCAACTCCGCTGGTGGGCCGGGGTGTGCTGGGGCACGGTGAGAAGGCACGGGCGGAGCGCCGCCCCGGCCAGGGAGACCACCGTGACGAACCACACCTACCGGGTGACCGAGATCGTCGGCACGTCCCACGAGAGCGTCGACGCCGCGATCCGCAACGCCGTACGGCGCGCCTCGCAGACCCTGCGCAACCTCGACTGGTTCGAGGTGTCCCAGGTGCGCGGCAACCTCGCCGACGGCGATATCGAGCACTACCAGGTCTGCCTGAAGGTCGGATTCCGGCTGGAGAGCGCGGACTGACACCCTCCGCGGTGTGCCCCGGTGAACTCCCCGCCCGGCCGGCGTGAACACCCGGGGAGACGCCTTCCCCGCCGGCCGTCGAGGGTCCATCATGAGCCGCCGTCAGGCCACGACGGAGGTACGGAGGTCACCAATGGGGTTGCGTCCGGGACACGGTGTACTGCGCCGCAAACCGATCGAGCACATCGAGGAGGCCGAGGGCGGCTCCGCCCAGCAGCTGACGCGGGTGCTGGGGCTGTGGCAGCTGACCGCGATCGGTGTCGGCGGGATCATCGGCGCCGGGATCTTCACGCTGGCCGGAACCGTCGCCAACGGCAAGGCCGGACCCGCCGTGCTGATCTCCTTCCTGATCGCGGGCGTGGCGAGCGCCGCGGCGGCGTTCTCGTACGCGGAGTTCGCCGGTCTGATCCCGAAGGCGGGATCGGCGTACACGTACGGCTACGCGGTCCTCGGTGAGCTGGCGGGCTGGTTCATCGGCTGGGACCTGCTGCTGGAGTACACCGCGATCGTGGCGGTGGTCGCCATCGGCATCTCCGGCTACTTCAGCTTCCTGGTGGGCGAGATGGGGGCGAAGCTGCCGGACTGGATGCTGGGCGCGCCGGGCACCGGCCCGGGCCACCGGGTGGACCTCTTCGCGGCGGTCCTCTGCCTGCTCATCGCGTATCTGCTGACGCTGGGCATCAAGAACGCGGCCCGTTTCGAGATGATCGTGGTGGGGCTGAAGGTGCTGGTGGTGGTCGGCGTCATCGCGATCGGCTTCTTCCACATCAACACCGCCAACTACCATCCGTTCTTCCCGTTCGGCGTCAGCGGCGCGTTCACCGGCGCGGCCACCGTCTTCTTCGCCGTCTTCGGCTACGACGCGATGAGCACGGCGGCCGAGGAGTCGAAGGACGCCCAGCGCCACATGCCGAAGGCGATCATCTACTCGCTGGTCATCTCGATGGTGCTGTACGTCCTGGCCTGTCTGGTGCTGACGGGGATGCAGAACTACAAGGACATCGACCCGGAGAGCGGGTTCTCGTCGGCGTTCAAGTCGGTGGGGCTGAGCAGCATCGCGGACGTCATCGCGGTCGGCGCGATCATCGGCATCCTCACCGTGATGTTCACCTTCATGCTGGGTGTGACCCGGGTGTGGTTCTCGATGAGCCGGGACGGGCTGCTGCCGAAGTGGTTCGCCAAGACCCATCCGACCCGGCATGTGCCGACCCGGGTGACCTGGATCGTCGGGGTGGCGTCGGCGGCCATCGCCGGTTTCCTGCCGATCGGCGAGGCGGCGGAGCTGACGAACATCGGCATCCTGCTGGCGTTCGTGGTCGTCTGCATCGCGGTGATCGTGCTGCGCTACAAACACCCCGAACTCCCCCGCACCTTCCGCACCCCGGGCATGCCGGTGGTCCCCGCGCTCGGGGTGCTCTTCTCGCTCTGGCTGATCACGTTCCTGGAGTGGCAGACCTGGGTCCGCTTCGTGGTGTGGTTCCTGATCGGCCTGGGCGTGTACTTCGGCTACTCCTACCGCCGTTCGGAGGTCGCGAAGGCGGAGCGCCGGGAGGCGGAGGGCCCGACCCCCTGACGGCGGCCACGCGGCCGGTACGCGGACGGCGGGCCCCGGGAGTGTTCCGGGGCCCGCCGTCCTGGGTGCGTCGGGGATCAGAAGACGAACGGTCCCGGGTCCTGGGGGCCGGTGGCCTTGCAGGTGGCGGTGATACCGAAGACGACGACCTTGAGGGAGGTGGCCTCCAGCTTGTCGCCGGAGGCGACGGTGCCGGTGAGCGGGCCGGTGCTGACGGCGCTGCCGGAGGGGATCTTCGGGTTGGAGCTGCCGCTGAAGGTGGCGGTGTCCGAGCCGTTCTTGGTGAGGGTGAGGGTGGACTTGACGGAGTTCGCGGCCACGTCGATCGGGGCGGTGACGGCCGAGGTGGAGACGCTGATGGTGGCGGCCGTGCCGTCCTGGGTGGCGGTGAGCGTGGCGGTGCCCTTGCCGTAGGTGCCGCAGTCGAAGCCGAGGGTGGCGGTGTCGGGGTTCACCGCACCGGCGGCCGGTGCCATGGCGAGGGTGCCGACGAGTGCCGCGCCGACGGCGAGGGCGCTGCCGAGGGCCTTGCCGAGCTTGCCGTGTCTCATGTGGTCCGCCTTCGTGGGGGGGGGCGATGAGGTGGTCGGGGCACCGGCCGTCGTGGTGCGGGCGGCGGGCGTCCGCGCGGGGCCGCGGCGCGGTCCCGTGCCCGGCACACGGATCTGACGTGTGTTCAGCAACCTGAATGCGGTGCCCATTGAGGCATGGCCCCGCGAAGAGAACAAGGCACTGCCGCGGAATTTTTTGACGTGTCATCGTCAAGACACCGGGGCGCGGGCCCGCGTTCCCGCACCGGTCCGCCCTCTTGACGGGTACCGGGCCGCCCCCAAGAATGAGCCCGCCCTGACAACGTTGTCGGCTCGCTCGTCGCGTCGGCCCGGTGCCCGCCGTGCCGGTGCCCGGTGCCCCGCCGCGTCCAGTGGGCCGCGCCGCGCTCACTCCCGGAGGTCCACCCATGCCATGGCCCCGTCGCACCCGGCTGCGCACCGCCGGTGCGGTGCTGGCGGCCGCGCTCGTCGGGGGCGCGCTCGCGGCCCCCGCCGCGCAGGCCGCGCCCCCGTCCGGCCGCCTCACCGACCTCGTCAACCCGTTCATCGGCAGCCGCAACGACGGCAACACCTACCCGGGCGCCGCCGTGCCGTTCGGCATGGTGCAGCTCTCCCCCGACACCGGCCACACCACGGGCTACGACTACGACGACGACCACATCCGCGGGTTCAGCGCCGTGCACATCTCCGGTGTGGGGTGCGGTCTCGGCGGCGATCTGCCGGTGCTGCCGACCACCGGCGAGGTCACCGAGACCGACTACGCCAAGTACGCCGCGGCCTATAACCACGACGACGAGTCGGCCCGCCCCGGCTCGTACCGCGTCAAGCTCACGTCGTACGGCGGGATCGGCGCGGAGCTGACCGCCACCGCGCACACCGGGCGGCAGCGGTACGTCTTCCCGGCGACGGAGAAGGCCAATGTGCTGCTCAACGCGGGGCAGGCGCTGCACAAGGTGGTCTCCAGCCGGGTCGAGGTGCTGGACTCGCGCACCGTGCGCACCGCCGTCACCGGCCGCGGCTTCTGCCAGGACACCCAGCCGTACACCGTCTACACGCTCACCCGCTTCAACCGGCCCTTCGCCTCCTACGGGACGTGGCGGGGCGACAGGGTGACGGCCGGGTCGAAGAGTTCGACGGCGGCGGGGCGGCACGGGGCGTACGTCCGCTTCGACACCCGGAAGGGCCGCGTCGTCGAGGCGACCACCGCGATCAGCTATGTGGACGCGGCGGGCGCGGCGCGCAATCTGCGGGCGGAGGGCGGTTCCTCGTTCGACCGGGCGCGGGCCGCGGCCGACGCGGCGTGGGAGCGGCGGCTGGGGCAGGTGCGGGTGGCCGGCGGCGAGCCGACGCTGCGGCGGACGTTCTACTCGTCGCTCTACCGCGCGTTCCTCGCCCCCAACACCGGCACCGATGTGGACCGCCGCTACCGGGGCTGGGACCAGCGCGTCCACACCGCGCGCGGGTTCACGTACTACCAGAACTGGTCGCTGTGGGACACCTACCGCACCCAGGCGCAGCTTCTCGCGCTGCTCGCGCCACGGGAGTCGCGGGACATGGCGCTGTCGGTGCTGCGGATCGGCAAGGAGAGCGGCTGGCTGCCCAAGTGGGGCTACGGCACGGTCGAGACGAACATCATGACCGGCGATCCGGTGACGCCGTTCCTGACCAACGCCTACCGGCAGGGGCTGCTGGCCGGGCACGAGGAGGAGGCGTACGCGGCGCTGAGGCGGAACGCCGACGGGGTACCGCCGGCCGACTCACCCGCGGTGGGCCGGGAGGGCAATGCGGAGTACGTCCGGAACGGCTACGTCCCGTTCCTCAAGGGCCGTCCGCACACCAAGCCCGGCGACTCCGACTTCGACCACGGCGGCTCCGCGACGCTCGAATACGCGCTGGCGGACGCGGCGTTGGCGGGGATGGCGCGCGATCTGGGGCATACGGCGGACGCCGACCGGTACGCGGCCCGCGCGCAGAGCTACCGAAAGATCTTCGACGCCTCGACCGGCTTCTTCCGGGCGCGGGACGGGCAGGGCGCGTTCACCGGGCCCGCCGATCCGGCGAAGAGCGAGGGGTTCCACGAGGGGACGGCGTGGCAGTACCAGTGGCTGGTGCCGCAGGACCTGCCCGGAATGATCTCCCTCATCGGCGGCAAGGCGAAGGCCACCGAGCGGCTGGACTCCTTCTTCGCCTACGACAAGCTGCTGGCGGACCCGGAGAGGACCGCGCGCGAGGTGTGGGTCAACGGTCCGTACGACTACTACAACGCGGACAAGTACAACCCGCAGAACGAGCCGGATCTCATCGCTCCGTACACCTATCTGTCGACCGGTCAGCCGTGGAAGACGACGGATGTGGTGCACGCGGCGCTGACGCTCTTCACGGATACGCCGACCGGGATGACCGGCAACGACGATCTGGGGACGATGTCGGCGTGGATGGTGCTCTCGTCGATCGGGGTGTTCCCCGTGCAGCCCGGCACCGACACCTGGGGGCTGAGCACCCCGGTCTTCGACCGCGTCGATCTCCGGCTGGACCGGCGGTTCCACCCGGCGGGCCGCTTCACCGTGACGGCGCCCGGCACCTCGGCGACCGACCGCTACGTACAGTCGGTGCGGCTGGACGGCGCCGGGCGGCAGCGGACGTATCTGACCACCGACGAGCTGCGCGGGGCGCGGGAGTTGGCGTTCACCGTGGGTGACGCGCCGTCGGGGTGGGGCACCGGGGCGGCGGATGCGCCGCCGCCGATGACCGCGGCGGACGGGCGGCCGGGCCGCACCGGCTGAGCACGGGCGGTGTCCGGGGCGGGCGGCGGGTGCCGCGGCCCGCCCCGGACGGACGTTCAGCCCTGGAGCGAGGCCCAGAACTCGTCGAAGGACATCCGGCCGTCGCCGTCGGTGTCCTTGGAGTTGATGATCGTCTGGGCGGTGGCGCCGGTGAGGTACCGGTCACCCATCTCGGCCATGGCACGCCGGAACTCCTCGGCGGTGACCAGGCCGTCGCCGTCCTCGTCGAACCGCGCGAACTGCTCCCTGGCCTTCTCGATGTCTGCCATGTGGGCCCCCTTCGTGTGCTGGACGATCCGTGCCGCTGATGCGACCCGCGTACCTTAACCCGCAGGTCGGACCCCGGCGCGGGCCAGGTAGGGCGCGGTACGGCTGCCGGGGGCGGCGGCGACCTGCCCCGGGGTGCCCGCGGCGACGATCCGGCCGCCGTCCGCGCCGCCGCCGGGCCCGAGGTCGATGACGTGGTCGGCCCCGGCGACCACCCCCATGTCGTGCTCGACGACCACGACGGTGTGCCCGGCGTCCACCAGCCCGTGCAGCTGACGCAGGAGCACCTCGGTGTCGGCGGGGTGGAGTCCGGTGGTGGGCTCGTCGAGCAGGTAGAGGGTGTGGCCGCGGCGGGTGCGCTGGAGTTCGGTGGCGAGTTTGATGCGCTGGGCCTCGCCCCCGGAGAGTTCGGTGGCGGGCTGGCCGAGCCGCAGATAGCCGAGGCCCACCTCGCGCAGGGTGCGCAGGCTGCGGGCGGCGGCGGGGACGTCGGCGAGGAACTCCGCGGCGGTGTCGACGGTCATCGCGAGGACGTCGGCGACGGTCCGGTCCCGGTAGGTGATCTCCAGGGTCTCGGGGTGGTAGCGGGCGCCGTGGCAGGCGGTGCAGGGGGCGTAGGTGCCGGGCAGGAAGAGGAGTTCGACGGCGACGAAGCCCTCGCCCTGGCAGGTCTCGCACCGTCCGGCGGCGACGTTGAAGGAGAAGCGTCCGGCGGTGTAGCCGCGGGCGCGGGCGGCGTCGGTGGCGGCGAAGACCTTGCGGACCGCGTCGAAGAGTCCGGTGTAGGTGGCGAGGTTGGAGCGCGGGGTGCGGCCGATGGGCTTCTGGTCGACGCGGACCAGCCGGTCGACGGCGGACAGGCCCTCGGCGGCGGCGATGCGGGCGCGGTCGTCGGCGGCGTCCTCGGCGCTCCCGTCGTCCTGGGGCCCGGCCGGTTCCTCCGCGGTGCCCAGGTGGTCGCGGACGGCGTCGGCGAGGACCCGGGTGACGAGGGTGGACTTGCCGGAGCCGGAGACGCCGGTGACGGCGGTGAAGACGCCGAGCGGGAAGTCGGCGTCGAGTCCGCGCAGGTTGTGCAGGGTGACGCCGCGCAGCGCGAGCGTGCCGGTGGGCGTGCGCGGGGTGCGCTCCGGGGGCGGCGCGGGGTCGAAGAGGAAGCGGCGGGTGGCGGACTCCGCGGCGTCGGCGAGCCCGGCGACGGGGCCGGAGTGCAGGATCCGGCCACCGTGCTCACCCGCGCGCGGGCCCACGTCGACCAGCCAGTCGGCGCTGCGCACCACATCCATGTCGTGCTCGACGACGAAGAGGGAGTTACCCGCCTCCTTGAGCCGCCCGAGGACGGCGAGGAGGGATTCGGTGTCGGCGGGGTGGAGCCCGGCGGAGGGTTCGTCGAGGACGTAGACGACGCCGAAGAGACCGGAGCGGAGTTGGGTGGCGAGGCGCAGGCGCTGGAGTTCCCCGGCGGAGAGGGAGGGCGCGGGGCGGTCCATGGCGAGGTAGCCGAGGCCGAGTTCGGTGAGGACCTCGATGCGGGAGACGAGGTCGCGGGCGAGGGTGGCGGCGACGCCGTCGTCGTCGCGGCGGGCGGTGGGGGCCAGCAGTGCGGCGAGTGCGCCGAGCGGGCGGGCGGCCAGGGTGGCGATGTCGTGTCCGGCGAAGGTGACGGCGAGCGCCTCGGGGCGCAGCCGCCGTCCGGCGCAGACCGGGCACGGTTCGGTGAGCAGGAAGCCGCGGACCCGGGTGCGCAGCGTCTCGCTCTTGGAGTCGGCGAAGGTGTGCAGCACATAGCGGCGGGCGCTCATGTACTGGCCCTTGTACGGGCGTTGGATACGGCCCGCCTCGCGGACCGGTTCGACGGTGACGACGGGCTGTTCGTCGGTGAAGAGGATCCAGTCGCGTTCGGCGGAGGGCAGTTCGCGCCAGGGCCGGTCGATGTCGTGGCCGAGGGTGGCGAGGATGTCGCGGAGGTTCTTGCCCTGCCAGGCGCCGGGCCAGGCGGCGACGGCGCCCTCGCGGATGGTCAGCGCGGGGTCGGGGACGAGGGAGTCCTCGGTGACGCGGTGGACGCGGCCCAGTCCGTGGCACTCGGGGCAGGCTCCGGCGGCGGTGTTGGGCGAGAAGGCGTCGGAGTCGAGGCGGGCGGCGCCGTCGGGGTAGTCACCGGCGCGGGAGAAGAGCATCCGCAGGGAGTTGGAGAGGGTGGTGACGGTGCCGACGGAGGAGCGGGCGGACGGCGCGGAGCGGCGCTGCTCCAGGGCGACGGCCGGGGGCAGTCCGCTGACCTCCTCGACCTTGGGCGCGCCGACCTGGTGGATCAGGCGGCGGGCGTAGGGGGCGACGGACTCGAAGTAGCGGCGTTGCGCCTCGGCGTAGAGGGTGCCGAAGGCAAGTGAACTCTTGCCCGATCCGGACACCCCGGTGAACGCGACCAGCGCGTCCCTCGGGATGTCCACATCGACGGTGCGGAGATTGTGCTCACGGGCGCCGCGCACCCGTACGTACGAGTCGGTCATCCCTCCATGATCGGGCACCGTCAGGCCGGGGCGAGAACCGCCCGGGCGCGGGCGCGTGCCTCCTCCCAGGGCTGCGGGGTGGCGACGACGGCGCGCAGCGCCCTGACCTGGCGTGGCGGCAGTCCGGCGGCGAGGACGCCGGTGGCGGCGCCGTCGCGTCCGTAGAGGGCGACGGCGCTGCGCGCGGCGCGGTCGAGGACGGTGGTCTCCGTGCGGTCGGCGTCCGCGGTGAGCCCGTACGCCTGGAGCTTGATGCCGTACTGGTCGGACCAGAAGTACGGGACGGGGGCGAAGGGGCGGCGCTCGGGGGTGTCCGGGCCGGGCGCGGTCTCCGCGGCGAGTTCGGCGAGGAGGTTGCGGGCGGCGGCCATGCCCTGTTCGGTGGCGTTCATCCGGTGCTCGAAGCGGAGCGGGACGCCGTGCAGCGGGTGGTCCCAGCGGGCCACGTCCCCGGCGGCGTAGATGCCGGGCGCCGCCGCGCAGTAGGCGTCGCAGCGCAGCCCGTCGGTGGTGTCGAGGGCGGGCTCGCCGCGCAGCCAGTCGACGGCGGGGTCGGAGCCGATGGCCAGCAGGACGGTGTCGGCGGGTACCTCGGTGCCGTCGGTGAGGCGGACGCCGCCGGTCGTGCCGGGCACCGGTCCGGTGAGGAAGTCCGCGACGTCGCCGGTGAGCAGGTGGACGCCGCGGGTGCGGTGCTCCTCGGCGAGCAGCATGCCGACCTCGGGCCCCACCGCGCGGGCCATCGGGAAGGCGTCGCGTCCGATGAGCGTCACCTCGTGTCCCAGCTCCCGGGCGACGGCGGCGGCTTCGCAGCCGAGGACGCCGTTGCCGACGACGGCGAGCCGGTGTCCGGCTCCGGCCAGCCGGGCGCGGAGGGCGACGGCGTCGTCGAGGGTGCGCAGGGTGAGGACGCCGTCGAGGGCGTCCGCGCCGGGCAGGGTGCGGGCGGTGACGCCGGTCGCGACGACGATTCCGGCGCAGGCGAGGCGGGCGCCGTCGTCGAGGGTGAGGGTGCGGGTGGCGGCGTCCAGAGCGGTGGCGCGGGTGCCGAGCCGCAGGTCGAGGTCGAGCGGGGCGAGTTGGTCGGCGGTGCGCAGCAGCAGCCGTTCGCTCTCCCAGGTGCCGTGGAGCAGCTGCTTGGACAGCGGCGGCCGGTCGTACGGCAGATGGGGTTCGTCGCCTATCAGGGTGAGCGGCCCGGTCCAGCCGGAGCGGCGCGCCGTCTCCGCGGCGGCGAGTCCGGCGGCGGAGGCGCCGACGACGGCGAGGGGGCGGGCGGTCATGCGTGCAGCTCGATGACGCCGGCGGGGCAGAGGGCGGCGGCTTCGCGGACCGCGTCGTGCCGTTCGGCGGGCGGTGTCCCGTCGAGCAGGACGACGGTGCCGTCCTCGTCCCGCTGGTCGAAGACCTCGGGGGCGGTGAGCACGCACTGGCCTGCGCCGCAGCACGCGTCGGCAGCAACGGTGATCTTCATGGCCGGCAACTCCTGGGGGGTGTGGGCGGGTTGGGTTCGATCTTCCGGCGGAATGGACGGTACCTCCGTCGGCGGACGGCGGGCAGGGCGCACCCGCCGCGGGCCGACATTCCGGTACGGACCGGCGCTCCGCCCGGGGCCGGGATCCGGCCCGGCGCGGGGCGTCGGCGCCCCGTACCGGCCGTGTACCGGAATGTCCGCCGGGCGCCCGCAGCGGCGGGCCGGGGCGCGGGCCGCCCGGTCCGCCGCACCGCCGCCCGCCCCCGCGTGTCCGGGCGCCGACCGTGTCCCGCGCTCAGCGTCCCGCCTTCAGCCCCGATGCGGCAGCCCCCCTGCTGAGCACGGTCTTCCCGATCGCGGCGCGTTCCTTGACCCACAGTTTGGTGCGGTTGAGGTTGATGCTGCGCAGCGGCCGGCCATGGGTGATGAGCTGTGGGACGTACTCCGCGTCGGTCACCTGCCAGCGCTCGCCGGGCCGCTCCGGCGGGGCGAAGCGGAAGCGGGCGACGGTGCCCCAGTTGCCCTGCCACTTCTTCATGGCTCCGGTGATCTGGTCTCCGAGCCCGTAGACCACCCACACACCGTTGACCCTCTCGTACGCCTGCGGGGCGCGGGTGCCGGTGCCCAGGAGCAGGTCGAGGTCGGGGCGGCCGTCGGTCTGCGCCGCGGTCAGGGCGCGGGCCAGGGCGAGTTGGGTGGCGTCGGGGACGGAACCGTACTCGGTGCCCCACTCCACGCTGACCACGACGAGGTCGGCACCGGCGCGGCGGGCGGCGCGGGCGTCGGCGACGATCCGCTGTTCGTCGACGAGGTTGACCGCCCAGGGTTTGCCGCCGCGGGCGGCGGCCCGGCGGTCGCCGAGGGCGTAGGAGAGGTGCGCGACCTCGGCGCCGCCGCGCGCCCGCAGCAGCGCGGGGCGGGAGCCCTCGGCGGCGTCCCGCGCCGATCCGGTGTGCCGCATCCCGACGGTGTCCAGCGCCTCCAGGGTGGTGCGGACCCCGGCGTCGCCGCGGTCGAGGGTGTGGCCGGAGGCGGTGGCGCAGGAGTCGAACCCGGCGTCCTTGAGGGCGGTGGCGACCTGGGGCGGGGCCTGGGCGGCGCCGGAGCTGGTGAAGGGGCCGGTCAACGGGCCGAGCGGGGTCCCCAGATGACACAGCGCGAGGTCCGCCTCGGCGATGACGGGTTTGATCCCCTTGAGCATCGGCCGGTAGTCGTACCCGGTCGGCGCCCCGGCGTGGTGCGCGAAGTCCGGCGCGTCGTCCTGCGCGGTGTCCAGGACCTCCGGGTACGAGGCGAGGACCTCCCCGGACGCGACGAGGGTGAACGGCGCCTTGGCGGCCGAGGGTGGCGGGGCACCGCCGTGCCCGCCCGCCGCGGCCGGTGCGGACGGGGCCGGGCGGGGCGGCGGGGCGGCCGGGGGCGCACCGCAGCCGACGGCGAGGGCGGCGACCAGGACGGTCACGGCAGAGCGGGGGTACAGGTTCATTCCTGACGCATATCAAGACGATTCTTCGGATAAGCAGCGGAAAGGGTGGATTGCGGGGATATCGCCCGGACGGCCGCCCGGCCCGCTCGGCGGCGTGGGCGCGACGGCGTCGGGGCCGGGCGGGCGCCCCTCCCGCCGCGCCCCGCCCGCCTCTACGCTGCCTGTATGGACGACACCGGCGGCCACCCCGCCACGGACCGTTTCCCGCCCGGCCTGACCATGCTCCGTACGGTGCGGCGTACGGCCGACGGGCGGTCCTGGCTGGCGCGGCTGCCGGAGCTGGTGCGGGCGGCGGAGGAGCGGTGGGGGCTGCGGCTGGGCGCCCCGTACGACGGTGGCAGCTGTTCCTGGGTCGCGCCCGCCACGCTGCCGGACGGTGCGCCCGCCGTCCTCAAGGTCGGGCTGCCGCACCGCGAGGCCGACGGCGAGGCGCCCGCGCTGCGCGCCTGGGCGGGCGAGGGCGCCGTACGGCTGCTCGACCACGATCCGGCGCTCGGGGCGCTGCTCATCGAGCGGTGCGCACCGGGTACCCCGCTCGCCGCCGCGCCGCTGCCGCCGGAGGAACGGCTCACCCTCGCCGCCGAGGTGCTGCGCGGTCTGTGGGCGGTGCCGCGCCCGGCGGACGGCGGGCCGGAGTCGATGGTGGCGGTGTGCGACGAGTGGGCCGCGCTGGTCGAGGAGCGCGCCGCGCACCTGCCCGCCGGGTACGACGCCGGGCTGGTGGCGCTGGGGGCGCGGCTGCTGCGGACGCTGCCGCGCGGGGCCCGGCGTACGGCGGTGGTCCACGGCGACGCCAACCCGGGCAACCTCCTCGCCGCCCGGCGCCGCCCCTGGCTGGCCATCGACCCCAAGCCGATGACCGGCGACCCGGCGTACGACCCGTGGCCGCTGCTGCTGCAGATCGACGACCCGTTCACCCACCCCGACCCGGGCCCGGTGCTGCACGCCCGCGCCCGGTTGCTCGGCGCCGCCCTGGCCGAGGACCCGGCGCGGCTGCTGGCCTGGGCGGCGGCGCGCGGGGTGGAGAGCGCGCTGCACGAGGCGGCGCACGGCGACCCGGCGGGCGGCGCGGACGCGTTGCGGCGGGCGTGGGTGGCGGCGGAGCTGGCGGGGTGCTGAGCGCCCGCCCGGGCAGGGCCTGAGCGACGGCTTCCGGGGTTCCCGACCGGCGCTTCCCGTACCGGCCGCCCGCCGGACATCGGAGGTGTGCCCCTCGGGGCATCTGCCGCACCACGGCCCCAACTCCACGTAGCGCACCGGCAATCCCCCTCGCACCGCACGTCAACCCCCCTTTCCCGCACCGCGTTGGCCCGTCCGGAATGTGTTCACCCCTCCGACGTACGCCCCGTGCGGGGGCTTCCGGAACGTCCGGTGGGGCACCACCATGCGGAGGGGCCGGCGCGGCGGGCGGCCGTTCGTGTGCGCCCGTTCCCCGCCGCGCGCGCCGACTGGAGGCCGCATGGCCGTCGAACCGTCCCCGTCCCACCGCTCCCCCGCCTCCCCGCCGGGACGCCGCGCCCCCGGGGCGCCGACCCTGACCGCGGCGGGCAGAGGCGAGGACGGGGTGGCCGGGCGGGAGGCGGAGCCCGGCGACTCCTGGGTGCGGCTCCTGGCCGACGCCGACCCCGTCTGGCGGCGGCTGCCCGCGGCGTGGCAGGAGGCGCCGTTCCTCGGGAACGCACTGCTGGGCAGCTGGGCGTCGGCCGAACCGGACGGGCACGCGGTGCGGTTCACCGTGCAACAGGGCGAAGTCCCGGCGCAGCGGCCGGAGTCGGGGGCACCGTTCGGTCCGGTACGGCCGCCGGTGGGGCACTTCACGCTGACGCCGTGCGGCGCGGTCACCGCGGCGGACTGGCGGCTGCGGCTGCGCGAGGCGGAGCTGACCGGCACCCTCACCACCGACCGCGGCACCCTCACGGTCCGCGCGCTGGTGCACACCGCGCGCCCCGTGCTCGCCGTCGAGGTGGTCCCGAGCGCCGGGGAGCGGGCGTTCCGCTGGCGGTTCCGTCCGGCCGGGGCGGACGGGCCCGAGGGGGACACCGGTCCGCCGCCCGTCCGGGTCGAGGAGCACGCCGCGGCGCACGCCGCCGTGCGACCGCTACCGGACGGCGGGGCGCAGGTGACGGCGTGGCGGGAGCGGGCCGACGGGTACGGGGCGCGGACGCTGTACGCGGCGGTCGTCCCGGCGCACCCGGACCGCGCGGCGCGGCGGCGGGCGCTGCGGGTGGTGCGGGACGCCACCGCGGAGCCGTACGACGCGCTGGCGGCGGATCACCGGTCGTGGTGGCACACCTATTTCCACCGCGGGCTGCGGGCCGTGGCGGACTCCCGGTTGCAGCGGAACGACGGGATCCAGCTCTACCGGGCGGCGTTCCTCCCTCCGCCGCGCGAGGGGCTGCCGTAGCTTCCGGCCGACCTGCCGAGGGGGACGGCGCGGCCGGGGCACGGGGCGCCGGGGGTGTCCGGCGGCGGCAGGCCCGCCGCCGGACACCCCCGCACGGGCCGAGCCCCGCATCACACCTACTTTGTGAAATTCACGTCTTGATCTGAGAACTTCACATGTGATTCTGTTTGAAGCATCATGAACGACGTGATCCCTGAGAACTCGACGTCTTCCGTGCGCCCGCGCCCGGTGGTCGGCGTCTCGCTGAAGCTCTACTTCGGCCTGGCGCAGACCCGGGCCTGGCTCGCGGAGGTGGCCGCGCTCCGCGACGCCCTCACCGCGCTCCCCCGCCCCGTCGACCTCTTCGTCCTCCCCGCCTTCCCCGCCCTCGCCGACGCCCGCGACCTACTGGCCGGGACCGGCATCGGCTACGGCGCCCAGGACGTCCACTGGGCCGAGAACGGCGCCTGGACCGGTGAGGTCTCCGCGGGCATGCTCGCCGAGACCGGCGCCCGCTACGTCGAGATCGGCCACGCCGAGCGCCGCCGCCACTTCGGCGAGACCGACGAGACGGTGGCCGCCAAGACCCGCGCCGCCACCCACGCCGGGCTGATCCCCGTGATCTGCGCCGGTGAACGCCGCGCCGACGGCCTCGCGGACGCCGTCGCGGAGACCCTCACCCAGGTCCGCGCCGCCCTGTCCGGCGCCGTCCCCGGCAGCGAGATCGTCATCGCGTACGAGCCGGTCTGGGCGATCGGCGCCCGCGAACCGGCCCCCGCGCACCACGTCCGGACGGTCGCCGACGCGATCCGCGGCGCGCTGCGCGACCACGACGTCCGCGGGCGGCTGATCTACGGCGGCACCGCGGGCCCCGGCACCTACACCGAACTGGACGGCGCCGTCGACGGACTGTTCCTGGGACGTCTCGCCCATGACACCGAGGGCCTGCGCAAGGTCGTCGAAGAGATCGCCGGTGGCTGATCCGAGCCGCCTTCCCGCACCCACCCGGCCGCACGGCCCCGCCCCGTCAGGAGACCCCGTGACCACCGCCCAGGACCCCGTCCGTATCGCCATCGGCGCCGACGACGCAGGCATCGTCATGCGGGACGCGATGATCGCCTACCTCACCGACCGCGGCTACCCCGTCACCGACCTCAGCGCCGCCCCCACCGAGGACTACCCGGACGTCGCCGAGCGCGTCGCGCGGAGCGTGGCCCGCGGCGACCACGAGCGGGCCGTGCTGATCTGCGGCACCGGCATCGGCATGGCCATCGCCGCCAACAAGGTCCCCGGCATCCGCGCCGCGCAGATCCCCGACAGCTACAGCGCCGAGCGCGCCCGCAAGTCCAACGACGCCCAGATCGCCTGCTTCGGCAACCGCACGATGGGCGTCGAAGCCGCGCTGGTCTGCCTGGAGCACTGGCTGGCCTCGGAGTTCGCGGGCGGCGGCTCGGCGCCCAAGGTCGAGAAGATCCGGCAGGTCGAGTCCCGTAACCTCCTCACCGCCTGACCCACCGAGCCCTCCCAGGAGCCCCGCCCCTCTCCCGCACCCTCTTCCGAAAGGCGGTAGCGACCATGCGCGCCGTTGTCATCGAGGAACCGAACAAGCTCTCCGTGACCACCGTCGCGGACCCCACCCCGGGCCCCGGCGAGGTGGTCGTCAAGGTGACCGCCGCCGGACTGTGCGGCACCGATGTGCACATGCTCGCGGGCGAGTTCGGGCCCACCCGCTACCCGGTGATCCCCGGCCACGAGTTCTCCGGCGAGATCGTCGCGGTGGGCGCGGGCGTCACCGGCTACGCGGAGGGCGACGCCGTCGCCGCCGACCCGGCCATCTACTGCGGCGCCTGCCACTTCTGCGCCATCGGCCGCGGCAACCTCTGCGAGCGGTGGGGCACCATCGGCATCACCGTCGACGGCGCCTGCGCCGAGTACGTGAAGGTCCCGGTCGGCAACCTCTACCGGCTGCCGGAGACCGTCCGCCTGGAGCACGCCCCGCTCATCGAGCCGCTGTCGACGATCGTCCGCGGCTTCGACATCGTCGACCCGCAGCTCGGCGACAACTTCCTGATCTACGGCGCGGGCACCATGGGCCTGCTCTACCTCCAGGTCGCCCGCCGGGCCGGTGCCGCCTCCGTGTCCGTCGTCGACCTCAACGAGGACCGGCTGGCGGTCGCCCGCCAACTCGGCGCCGACGCCGTCGCCACCACCGCCGACGCGCTGACCGACGACCACCCGCGCGGCTGGCAGGTCGTCACCGACTGCACCGGCAACATCCGCGCCATCGAGGACGGACTGACCCGGCCCATCCGCGGCGGCACCTTCCAGCAGTTCGGCTGCGCCCCCGACCAGGAGAAGGCGCAGTTCTCGCCGTTCCGCATCTACAACGACGAGATCCGCATCGTCGGCAGCATGGCGATCCTGCACAGCTACGGCCGCGCCGTGGAGTTGCTGGGCAGGGGCGTCATCGACTCCGAGACGATGATCACCCACCGCTTCGGTCTCGACCGGTACGCCGAGGCGCTGGAGACCTTCAAGAAGGGCACCGGCCGCAAGCTCCAGATCGTCCCCGACGGATCGGCCGACTGACCCGTCGGCTCAGGGCCCGCGCGTCAGCTCCGGCAGCCGGGCGGCGGTCCCCTCGTCCGAGGGCAGGCACGACACCACCGTGACGCCCGGCGCGTCGACCGCCGCCAGCTTGACGTAGTCGAACGTCAGCAGCCCCAGCCGGGGATGGGCGAAGCGGCGGCGCGTCGGGCGGAACTCCGCCACGTCGTGCCTGCCCCACCAGCCGCGGAACTCCTCACTGCGGGCGCACAGTTCCGCGGTCAGCTCCTCGAACGCGGCGTGGCCCGGGTGGCGGTCGGCGTGCGCGCGGTACTGCTCCAGCAGCGTACGGGCCTGATCCGGCCAGTCGACGAGGAGCGTACGGACCGGCGGATGGGTGAACACCCGGCGCAGCAGATTGGGCACCGGGTCCGCCCACCCCGCCGGGTCGCCGATCAGCCCGGCCTCGGCGCGGTTCCAGGCCAGTAGATCCCAGTTGGGCGCCACCGCGTAGGCCGGATGCGGGTCCAACGCGTCCACCAGGCGTTGCAGCGCCGGGCCGCCGTCCGGCACCGGAGCCGGGCCGGGCGGGGCGTGCCCGGCCAGCGCGGCGAGATGGCGGGCCTCGGCCGGGGAGAGCCGCAGCACCCGGGCCAGGCTCTCCACCACCTGACGGCTCACGGTGATGTCACGGGCCTGCTCCATCCACGTGTACCAGGTGACGCTGACACCGGAGAGCGCGGCGACCTCCTCACGGCGCAGCCCGGGCGTGCGCCGCCGCGGCCCGGTGGGCAGCCCGGCCGTCTCCGGGGAGATCCGTTCGCGGCGGGAGCGGAGGAACTCCGCCAGAACCCGGCGCCGTTCCCGGTCCGCCATCACACCGCTCCGTCCACGGGCCCCGCGCCCGCCCGCTCCCCGCCCCGCGCTCCGGGGCGTCCGACCGCCCGCCAGCGTAACGCCCGTACGGCGCGGACGCGTTCGCCCGCGGGCCCCAGGGTGGTACCCCCACCACCAGCATCAACGGGCTCTGTATCCCGGCCGCCCCGCCGACCAGGCTCGGCGGCATGACCATCCCCCGGCCACCCGCCGCCCCCGCACCGTCCGTCCCGGCTCCCGCCCCGGAAGCGGTCTTCCCCGCCCCGTGGCGGGCCCTGTCCCTCGTCCTCGTCGGCGTGTTCATGGCCGTGCTGGACACCTTCGTCGTGCTGGTGGCGGCGCCCGCCGTCCAGGCCGGTCTGCACGCCTCCGACGCCGACACCCAGCTGATCCTGGCGGGCTACCAACTCGCCTACGCCCTCGCCCTGGTCACCGGCGCCCGGCTCGGCGACCGGTACGGCCGCAGACGCTGCTTCCTCCTGGGCACGGGCGCCTTCACCCTCGCCTCGGTGGCCTGCGCCACCGCGCCCACCGCCGGTGCGCTGATCGCCGCGCGGGTGGCCCAGGGGCTGGCCGCGGCGGTGCTGTTCCCGCAGGTGTTCGCGGTGATCCAGGTGGTGCTGCCGCCGGAGCGGCGGGCCCGGGCGTTCGGCGTCCTCGGTGCGGTGATCGGCCTCGCGGGCGTCGCGGGGCAACTGCTCGGCGGCGTTCTGCTCGCCGCCGACCTGTTCGGCGCCTCCTGGCGGCCGCTCTTCTGGATCAACGTCCCCCTCGGCGTGCTCACCCTCGCCCTCGCCGCGGTGTACGTCCCCGAATCGCGCGCCGCCGAACGGCACCGCCCGGACCTGGCGGGCACCGCGGTGCTCACCGTCGCGCTCGGTCTGCTGATCGTGCCGCTGATCGAAGCGCACGGCGCCGGTGGGGCGCCGTGGATCTGGGCCGGTCCGGTCGCCGGGGCGGCCGCGCTGTACGCGTTCGTGGTGGTCGAGCGGCGGATCGAGGCGCGCGGCGGGACGCCGCTGCTGCGCCCGCGGCTGCTGGCCGACCGCGCCTTCACCACCGGTATCGCGCTGGTCCTGCTGGCGTACTGCGGGATCAACTCCTTCTTCCTGATCCTCTCCCTCACCCTCCAGGACGGCCTCGGGCTGGACCCGTTGGCCGCCGGGCTCTGCTACGTCCCGTTCGCGGCGGCGTTCTTCGCGGGCAGCGTCGCCACCGGGCGGGCCTCCCGTCCGGGGCGGCGGTTGCTGCGGACCGGGGCGTGGATCCTCGCGCTCGGCCACGCCGTCACCCTCGCCGTCGTCACCGTCCGCGGCGCCGCCCTCACCCCGTGGGCGCTCGTGGGGCCGCTGCTGCTGGTCGGGCTGGGCAACGGCGTACTGGTGCCGCCGCTGCTGCACACCGTGCTCGCCGGGGTCCGCCCCGCCGAGATCGGGATGGCCTCCGGAGTGCTCTCCACCGGCCAGCAGGTCGGCGGCGCGGCCGGGGTCGCCGTCCTCGGCCTGGTCTTCTACGGCACGCTGGGCGGCGCCGCCCGGCACGACACCGGCGCCTACGCCCATGCGCTGGCCGCGGCGCTCGTTCTCAGCCTCGGCCTGGCGCTGGCGGTCGGGGCGTTGCTGCGGTGGCTGCCCGGCGGGGAGGCGCCGGGCAGCCGGTGACCGCCGGGCGGTCCGGGCCTACCCCACGAGCGCCGCCAGCTCCGTCCCCGCGAGCAGGAGCCCGCCGACGCCGAAGTCCGCGGTGGTGTCGCGGCCGACCGGCTGGCCCGACTCCGGCCGGTCCCCCTCGGGCTGGACGTAGCCGAGGAAGCCGTCCGGGTGCAGAGCGTGGGTGACCAGGGCGTGCCAGGCGCGGGCGGCGACCGGCCGGAAGAGGCGGGCCGGGACGAGTCCGGTGCGCAGCGCGTAGGCCGTCGCGTAGAGGAAGAAGACGGTGCCGCTGGTCTCGGGGCCGGGCAGGTGCGCGGGGTCGCCGAGGTCGACGTTCCAGAAGCCGTCGGGGCGCTGGATACGGCGGAGTGCGCGCAGCTCGGTGAGGAGGGCGGTGCGGTAGGCGGGCGCGTGGCGGTGGTCGTCGGGGAGCGCGGTGAGCACCTTGGTGTGGGCACCGGCGACCCAGCCGTTACCGCGCGACCACAGCACCGGTCGGCCGTCCGGGGAAACGATTCCTCCGGGCAGGAAACGTTTGTCGCGGTACCAGAAACCGCTGGTGGGATCGTAGAGCCCCGGGCCGCCCTCGGCGTTGCGGGTGTGGGTGTAGAAGGTGTGCATCGCCGTCGCGTAGGAGTCGTCGCCGCGGAGCGCGCCGAGGCGGGCGAACGGCGGCATCGCCATGTGCAGCGCGTCGTCCCAGGTCCAGTCGGAGTGCCGGTCCGCCGCGGAGTCGACCATCGCGCGCACCGACGCGTCCAGCGCCGCGATCTTCGCCTCGTCGGGTGCCGGGTCCAGTGCGTACAGGTCCAGGTACGCCTGGCCTGCGCACTGGTTGTCGGCGTGGCGGGTGGTCGGGCCGTCGTTGAGACCGTAGTCGTGTTTCTCGGCCCAGCCGCGGGCGTAGGCGGCGTAGCGGGGCTCGCCGGTCAGCCGGTGCAGGGCGAGCAGTCCGCTGAAGAAGGTGGCGCGGGCCCATCTGTTGTCGCCGGGGTCGGTGTGCGCCCCGATCCAGTGGTCGGCGACGCGCCGCAGCACGGCGATGATCTCCGCCCGTGCGGGCAGTCCGCCGCCCGCGGCCGTCCGCTCCGCCGCCGCGGCGCGGTCGCCGCCGCCCGTGAACGGGGAGAGGCCACCCCCTACGGCCAGGACGGCGCCGGTGGCGAGAAAGTGCCGACGTTCCATGACACACCCCTTCCGGGTACGACGATCGGGCACGAGCACCACGGGACGGGCCGGGGCCGGGGGCTGCCCGGACGGGGCGACGCGGGGCCGCGGGCGGCACCGGCGGAGCATGCGGTGGGGCCCGGCGCGACCCATCCCGTTCACGTACGGGAACGCTGTTCGTTCATGGGAAGCGGTGCCATGGTGACAGTGGAGCCCACGGTTCGGAAGAGGGCCCGGCGCCGGAAGGGGAGAGGGCCGGACGGGCGCCGTACCGCCCGGGCAACGGCCCGTCCGGGCAACGCCGTTCGGTACGCGGGAGCGCCGTGCCGCGTGCGGGCGTCGCCCGCCGGTACACGACGACGGGGAGCGGCAGCCGATCGCTGCCGCTCCCCGTCGTGCGCCGCTCCCGGACGGGAACGGGCGGTTGCGGTGCCGGATGTGCCCTTCGCGCCCGGCCCGGGCGGGACCGGAAGGGGGCTCCGGGGTCAGTCGATGCCGCGGAAGATGTGCGGCTCGACGGGCTCCTCGTCACAGCCGGCGAGCCGGACCGGAGCGCCACGCCCCCAGACCTCAAGGTTGCGGACTTCCTTGATCCGGCCGGGGCGTTCGCCCTGCTTCGGGCGGGGCTCCTTGTACTGCGTCTTGTCGAATGCCACCACGCACTCCTTCAATCAGAGGTATGGGTCCCGACGCGGTGGCGCCTCGTTCACAAACCGGGAGATCGGCCAGGGTTTGTGGCGTTCCCGCGACGGGCCAAATGGTGTTGGCGTCTCCCAGAAGGGGCGTCCGTCGTCCCCCACCCTAACGACACCTAACCCCTACCGCGCGACTTTTTCCGTCGGCTTTGCCCCGCTCTCCGCGCAATGGCGGTGATCCGCACCGCGTCGGCCCCGGTCACCGGCCCGGGCGGGGTGGCCGACGGGTGCCGCGGCCGCCCTGCGGGGCCCGCCATTCGGATGACCGCCACCCCTCCGGCCGGGCGCCGCCGCCCGGACGTACCGGCGCGTCGGGTGGCGTCCGGAGCGTCTGCCCGCGGGACGGCACCGGGCGGTGCTACCCCTGGGCGGGTGGACTGGTTCACCGACTCCGGTTACTGGCTCGGCCGCCTCGTCTTCCAGCGGCTGCTGGCCCTCGTCTATCTCACCGCGTTCCTCGCCGCGGCGCGGCAGTTCCGGGCGCTGATCGGCGCGCGGGGGATGCTGCCCGTGCCCCGCTTCGTCGCGCGCGTACCGTTCCGCGCCGCGCCGTCCGTCTTCCAGCTGCACTACTCGGACCGGTTCTTCGCCGCCTGGTCGTGGTGCGGGGCGCTGCTGGCCGCCGCGGTGGCCGCGGGCGCCGCCGACGCGGTGCCGCTGGGCGCGGCCATGGCGATGTGGGCGGCGCTGTGGGTGATGTACCTGTCGATCGTGAACGTCGGCCAGACCTGGTACGGCTTCGGCTGGGAGTCGCTGCTGCTGGAGACCGGGATGCTGGCGGTCTTCCTCGGCAACGGCGACCTCGCGCCGCCGGTCCTCGTGATGTGGCTGGTGCGCTGGCTGCTGTTCCGGGTGGAGTTCGGCGCCGGGCTGATCAAGATGCGCGGGGACCGCTGCTGGCGCGATCTGACCTGCCTCTGCTACCACCACGAGACCCAGCCGATGCCGGGCCCGCTGAGCTGGTTCTTCCACCGTCTGCCGGGCCCACTGCACAAGGTCGAGACCGCCGCCAACCATGTGGCGCAGCTGGGGCTGCCGGTACTGCTGTTCACCCCGCAGCCGGTGGCCGGGTGGGCGGCGGCGGCGATGGCCGTCACCCAGCTCTGGCTGGTCTTCTCCGGCAATTTCGCCTGGCTGAACTGGCTGACCCTCGCGCTCGCCCTCTCCGTCGCCGCCGGGGCCCTCCCCCGGGTCACCCCGCCGCCGCTCCCGGCGGGCGCCCCGGTCTGGTTCACCGTCCTGGTCTGCGCGGCGACCGCCGGGGTCCTGGCGCTCAGCTACCGCCCGGCCCGTAACCTCCTCGCCCGCGAGCAGCGGATGAACACCTCCTACGAACCGTTGCACCTGGTCAACTCGTACGGCGCCTTCGGCAGTGTCACGCGGGTGCGGCGGGAGGTGGTGGTGGAGGGGACGGCGTCGGCGGTGGACGGGCCGGGGACGGTGTGGAAGGAGTACGCCTTCCACGGGAAGCCGGGCGAGGTGGGGCGGCTGCCGCGCCAGTTCGCCCCCTACCATCTGCGGCTCGACTGGCTGATGTGGTTCGCCGCGCTGTCGCCGGGCTACGCCGCCGGCTGGTTCGGCGGCTTCGTGGAGCGGCTGCTCGAAGGCGACCGGGACACGCTGCGGCTGCTGCGCGGCAATCCGTTCCCGGACGCCCCGCCGCTGCGGGTGCGGGCCCGGCTCTTCGAGTACCGCTTCACGACGTGGCGGGAGCTACGGGAGTCAGGTGCATGGTGGCACCGTCGAGAAGTCCGTCCGTTTCTGCCGCCCACCGCGCTGTCACCTCGTCCCGGAAGGCGGTGAGCGTCCGCAGCGCCTCCCGCAGCCCGATCCGGCGGAACTCCCGCTCCAGGGCGTCGAGTTCGGCGAGGGTCTCGACGTGGTCGCGGCCCAGCCGGGCGCGGGACCGTGCCAGGCCCAGCGCGGCCAGGGCGCGGCCACGGGGCTCGGTCATCTCGGTGAACTCCCGCAGTGCGAGGGCGTACAGCTCGCGCGCCTGGGCGTACCGCTCGGCGCGGAAGAGGACGTTGCCGCGCATCTTGTGGTTGTAGGCGAGGGCGGCGGCGAGGTCCATGGCGCGGCATATCGCCTCCGCCTCGGAGAGCAGCTCCAGGGCGCGGTCGGTCTCGCCCAGCGCGGAGCGGACGTCGGCCACGCCCCGCAGCGACCAGGCGTGGCCGCGGCTGTCGTCCGCCGCGGCGGCGATGGTGACGCACTCCTCGAAGAGGTCCAGCGCCTTGGGCAGGTCGCCGGTGTTGCGGTGCATCTGGGCGATGCCGGACAGCGCCCAGACCGCGTGGCGGGGCTCGCCGTGGGCGCGTGCCTGGGCCAGGAGCTGTTCGTGCAGGTCGGCGACTGCTGCGTAGTCGCCCTGGATGCGGCCGGTCTCGGCGAGCCCGGCGAGGGCGTAGCCGTGGGCCAGCCGGTCGGCGCCGTCGGCGAGGGCGACGGCGTGGGTGAGCAGCCGACGGGCGAGCGGCAGGGCACCGCACTGGCGGGCGAGGGTGCCGCCGCTCCACAGCGCCCAGCCCATGGCGCCGCGGTCGCCCGCCTCCCGGGCGCTGCGGTAGCTGTCGCGCCAGGCCGCACCGGCCGCCTCGACCCTGCCCAGACGGCGGTTGGCCTCGCCCGCCGCGAGGGCCGCGCGGGCCCGGTCCAGCGGCCCTTCGGCCTCCTCGTGGGCGCGGACGGCGGCGGCCAGCACCTCCTCGTAGGAGGAGTTGACGTCGAGCTTCGCGCCCAGCGCGCCCTGGTACTCGGGGGCGAATGCCTTGCCGTACATGTTGCGGTGCCCTCTCGTTCATGATCCGTCTTGCTCACGACGCTATGGAGTCGGGTCTGTAGCCCGAATCCCTCGCAGTGCCCCTCCTCACGTACCTCTGAAGTGCTACGGTCCGCCCCCGCCGTCATCACCGCGATGTACGGGTGAACCCCCTCCCAACAGCGATAACGGCAGCGGTAGCTGACGGAGCGTCGGGGAACGGTGACGCGGTGGACCCGTGCCGCGGGCCGCCGTCCCCTTGCCGTGCCGCGCCGTCCGGGTCAGGCTGACCCCGTCTTGCCGCGGGGCCGTACGGTCCGCGGGCCGAGCGCCGGATACCGAGGTGGAGCATGAACGCAGCAGGGACGGGCCCCGGCGTGGGGCGCAGGCGTCTGCTCGGGGGCGTCGCCGCCGGACTCGCCGTCGCAGCCACGGGCACCGCGCTGACCGGCCGCGACGCCACCCCGGCGCAGGCCCGGGACCGGGGGCGCGGGGAGGCCCGGCGACCGCGGGCCGCCCGGACCGCGTTCCTCGGGACGTACACCTCCTCGGGGGGAGCCGGGATCATCCTTGCGGAGTACGCCGCGGACGGGACGCTGACCTCCACCGGCACGGTCGGCGGCGTCCCCGACCCGTCGTACCTGGCGCTCGCCCCCGACGGCGGCACGCTCTACGCCGTGGACGAGCAGCCGGACGGCGCGGTGACCGCGCTGGCGCTTCCGGCGCAGGGCCCGCCGAAGGTGCTGGGCAGCCGTCCCACCGGCGGCGCCGGGCCCTGCCATCTCTCGGTCCACCCGGGCGGACGGTGGCTGCTGAGCGCCAACTACACCTCCGGGAGCGTGGCGGTGCACCCGATCGACCCGGCGGACGGCTCGCTGGGCGGGCGGACGGATCTGGTCACCCACTCCGCGCCGCCGCCCGGTCCGGGCCAGGACGGGCCGCACGCGCACCAGATCCTCACCTCGCCGGACGGCGGCCACGTCCTGGCGGTCGATCTGGGCACCGACACCGTCTACACCTATCGGCTGGACACCTCCGCCGGGAAGCTGGCCGAGGTGTCGCGGGCGGCGCTGCGGCCGGGCGCCGGGCCGCGGCATCTGACGTTCCACCCGTCGGGCCGGTACGCGTATCTGGCGAACGAGGTCGACAACACCGTGGTGGTCTGCGGGTACGACGCGGACAGCGGGCGGCTGACGCCGGGCGAGCCGCAGCCGACCGGCACCGGCGAGGGCACCAGCTATCCGGCGCAGCTGCTGGTCACCGCGGACGGGGCGTTCGCGTTCCTGGCCAACCGCGGCCACAACAGCCTGACCCGGTACGCGGTCGAGGACGGCGGGGCGCGGTTGCGGCTGCTGGACAGGGTGCCGGTGGGCGGCGACTTCCCGCGGCAGATCACCTTCTCGCCGGACGGACGGCTGCTGTTCGCGGCGAACCAGAAGTCGGGGACGGTGACGGTGTTCGCGGTCGACCCGGACTCCGGGGCGCTGGTGCGGCGGGGCGAGCCGTTCGCGGCGGCGGCAGCGGTGTGCGTCCTGCCGCGGTGAGCGGGCGGGCCGCGCCGCGGGATCCGGCGGGTCGCGGGGAGTGAAACACTGCCGCAACAGTGCGGCAGTGTCCGGAAGTTAGCGTCGCCCCCCATGAGTACGCAGACACCGGGGGCGCACGGCCCCCAGAGCGGCCCGGCACCGGCGGAGGGTGCGCTGCACCAGGGGCTCAAGCGCCGTCATATGCGGCTGATCGCGCTCGGCGGGGTGATCGGCGCGGGGTTGTTCGTCGGCAGCGGGGTGGTGGTGCACGCGACCGGTCCGGCGGCGGTGCTGTCGTTCCTGGCCGCCGGGGTGCTGACAGTGCTGATCATGCGGATGCTGGCGGAGATGACCGTCGCCCGGCCCGCGCAGGGCTCGTTCTACGCGCATGTCCGCGAGACGCTGGGGCCGCGGGCCGGTTTCACCGTCGGCTGGCTGTACTGGTACTTCTTCGTGATCGTGGTCGCCGTGGAGGCGGTGGCCGGTGGCCGGATCGTCCAGCTGTGGCTGCCCGGCGTGCCGTTGTGGGCGGTCAGCCTGGTCCTGATGGGGCTGCTGACGGCGACGAACATGGTGTCGGCGCGGTCCTACGGCGAGTTCGAGTACTGGTTCTCGTCGATCAAGGTGGTGGCGATCGTCGTCTTCCTGTTCCTGGGCGCGCTGTACGTGCTGGGGCTGTGGCCGCACGCGCAAGGCGGGCTGGCGCTGCTGACGTCGCACGGCGGGTTCGCCCCGGCGGGGGTGGGCGCGGTGCTGGCGGCGGTGGTGCCCTGTGTCGGGTTCTTCACCGGGGCGGAGATCGTGACGATCGCGGCGGCGGAGTCGGTCGAGCCGGAGCGGGCGGTGGCGGACGCGATCCGCTCGATCGTGCTGCGGGTGGTGGCGTTCTACGTGCTGTCGATCTTCCTGGTGGTCGCGGTGGTGCCGTGGACGTCGCGGGCGATCGAGGTCAGTCCGTACGCGGCGGTGCTGGAGCGGCTGGCGGTGCCCGGCGCCGGGACGGTGATGAACGCGCTGGTGCTGATCGCGGTGTTGTCCTGCCTGAACTCCGCGCTCTACACGTCGTCGCGGATGCTCTTCGCGCTCACCGGCAACGGCGATGCGCCGCGCGCCTTCACGAAGGTCAGCCGCGGCGGCGTACCGCGGCGGGCGCTGCTGGCCGGGACGTCGGTCGGCTATCTGTCGGTGATCGCCGCCTGGATCTCCCCCGATGTGGTCTTCTCGTTCCTGATCAACTCCTACGGCGCGGTCGCGCTCTTCGTCTATCTGGCCATCGCCTTCGCGCAGGTGCGGATGCGGCGGCGGCTGGAGCGCGAGGACCCGGCGCGGCTGACGCTGCGGATGTGGCTGTTCCCCTGGCTGAGCTGGGTGACCATCGCGGCGATGACGGCGGTGATCGCCGCGATGGCGGTGCTGCCCGACAGCCGTTCGCAGTTCTGGCTGAGTCTGGTGACGATGGCGGTGGTGCTGGTGGGCTACGAGGTGCGGCGGCGGGTCCCGGCGGCGCGTACCGCACCGGCGGGTCCGGTGCCCGAGCCGGACGTCGTGGGGGCGGCGACCGGCGAGAGGTAGTGGCGCAGCAGTTCGCGCAGATGGTCGACGAAGGCGTCGTAGCTCTCCCGCAGGGTGGATCCCGGCCAGTCGTCGGGGAGCAGTTCGGCGGGGAGCAGCGGGTCGGTCAGCAGATGGCGCTGGGCCGCGGCGGCGACGGTGAAGCGGTGCGCGGGGTCGTCGGCGCCGCCGAGGCGGGCGTCGAGGTCGCGGGCGCGGGCGGCCCAGCCGTCGAGGTCCCAGAGCTTGCCCGCGAGGACGGCCGGATCGCCGTCGGGGGTGCCGGTGAGCCAGATGCACTGGTCGGCGGCGGACGGGCGGGGGCGGTCGAGGTTGGCGGGGCGCAGCCAGCTGCCCTCGCGCAGCTCGGCCAGGCGGAGTCCGTCCATGGCGCGGCGGAGCGCGGTGCGTTCGGCGGCGGTCCGGCGCTCGCCGGTGACCAGGGCGATCTCCCAGGCGCCGGACCACGGCAGGGTGCGCGGGGTGCGGCTGTCGTCCTGACGGCGCTGGCGGGCCAGCAGCCGTGCGGTGAGGGCGTAGTCCCCGTCGGCGTGGGTGAGGTCTCCGGCTGCCACCATGCGGGAGAGTGCGACCCGGACCGTGCCCTCGGCGATGCCGAAGAGTTCCCCGATACGGACGAGGGCGCGGACCGGCAGCTGCGCCGGATGGTTGCCCAGGAGGGTGCTGAGGACGACGGAGCGCGCGGTGAGCGGCCTCACCCCGAGGTCCTCCGCATCGTCCGCCGCGCTCCGCGGGGTGCCCGTGGGGGCCGTTCCGGGGGTGCCGTCACAGCCGTCCGCGCCGTTCATTCATTACATCCTTTCCACGCTTGTCGTACAACTGTAACGTCGAGGTATGACCGTCACTCATGAAGTCGTGAATCAGCCGCCGCCGCTGACCGGTTTCACCGCCGCGGACGAGCCGGCCCTGCTGGAGACCTTGCGCCGGGAAGGCGCCGGATGGGGCGAGCGGGAGGTGACCGAACTCGGCGCGCTGGCGGGCACGGCGGCCGTCCAGGAGCAGTCCCGCTGGGCGGAGGAGGTGCCGCCCCGGCTGCAGACCCACGACCGCTTCGGCCACCGCGTCGACGAGGTCACCTTCCACCCCGCCTGGCATCAGCTGATGACGGTCGCCGTGGAGCAGGGGCTGCACGCCGCGCCCTGGGCCGACGACCGGCCGGGCGCGCATCTGGTGCGCGCCGCGAAGTTCTACCTCTGGTCCCAGGCGGAGCCGGGCCACGGCTGTCCGATCTCGATGACGTACGCCGCCGTCCCCGCGCTGCGGGCGGCGCCCGAGCTGGCGGCGGTGTACGAACCGCTGCTCACCTCGCGGGTCTACGACTTCGGGCTGCGGCCGCCGCTGACCAAGTCGGGCCTGATCGCGGGCATGTCGATGACGGAGAAGCAGGGCGGCTCCGACGTCCGCGCCAACACCACCCGCGCGGTGGCCGCCGCCGACGGGAGCTACCGGATCACCGGCCACAAGTGGTTCACCTCCGCGCCGATGAGCGATGTCTTCCTGACCCTGGCACAGACGGCGGAGGGTCTCAGCTGTTTTCTGCTGCCGCGCGTCCTGCCGGACGGCAGCCGCAACGGACTGCGGCTGATGCGCCTCAAGGACAAGCTGGGCAACCGCTCCAACGCCTCCGCCGAGATCGAGTACGAGGCGGCGGTGGCCTGGCCGGTGGGCGAGCCGGGGCGCGGGGTGCGCACCATCGTGGAGATGGTCAACATGACCCGCCTGGACTGTGTGCTGGGATCGGCCGCCGCGATGCGGGCCGGGCTGCGGCAGGCGCTGCACCACACCGCGCACCGGCAGGCGTTCGGCCGGACGCTGGACCACCAGCCGCTGATGCGCTCGGTCCTCGCCGACCTCGCCGTGGAGTCGGAGGCGGCGACGCTGCTGGGGATGCGGCTGGCGGCGGCGGTGGACCGCTCGCAGGCCGGGGACGCCCGGGAGGCGGCGCTGCGGCGGCTGGCGCTGGCCGCCGCCAAGTACTGGGTGTGCAAGCGCGGCAGCTCGCACGTGGGCGAGGCGCTGGAGTGCCTGGGCGGCAACGGCTACGTCGAGGAGTCCGGCATGCCGCGGCTCTACCGGGAGGCGCCGCTGCTGTCGATCTGGGAGGGCTCCGGCAATGTCGCGGCGCTCGACGTGCTGCGGGCGCTCCAGCGGGAACCGGACGCGCTGGAGGCGTACTTCGCGGAGATCGACGCGGCCGCGGGCGCCGACCGGCGGCTGGACGCGGCCGCCGCGGGGCTGCGGAAGCTGCTGGGTGAGCTGGCCGACCCGGAGCGGGCGCAGCTGCTGGCGCGGACCGTCGCCGAGCGGATGGCGCTGGTGCTCCAGGGGGCGCTGCTGGTGCGGCACAGCTCCCCCGCGGTCGCCGACGCGTTCTGCGCCTCGCGGCTCGACGGGGCGTGGGGCAACGCCTTCGGCACCCTGCCGCCGGGCACGGATCTGACGGCGATCCTGGAGCGCACCCGTACCGGTGAGGCGCACTGAGGCCCGGGCGGTGGACGGAGGTGCGCCCGGCGGGCCCGGCGGCGCGGGGCGCACCGGGAGGGGGCGGCCGGGCCGCCGGGGCGGTAGCGTCCGGGCATGCCCTTCGACGATGAGATCGCCCCGGTCGCCGTGGTCGCCCACCGGCCGTGCTGGGCCCGGGAGTTCGCCGGGCACGCCGCCCGGCTGCGGGAGCTGCTGGGGGCGCTCGCGGTCGCGGTCGACCATGTGGGCTCCACCTCCGTGCCGGGGCTGGCGGCCAAGGACTGTCTGGACATCCAGGTGCGGACGGCGCCGCTCGACGAGGAGTGCGCCGGGCGGGCCACGGCGCGGCTGACGGCGGCCGGGTTCCGGCTCCGCCCCGAGCCGTGGAACCGCACCGAGGTGGTGTCCGGCCGCCCCTGCCGCAAGCTGGTCTTCGCCCCGCCCGTCGGCGCCCGCCGGTGCAACATCCACCTGCGGGAGCACGGCGGGCCCAACGCCCGGTTCGCGCTGCTCTTCCGCGACCATCTGCGCGCCGACGCGGAGGTCCGCCGGGCGTGGGGCACGTTCAAACAGCGGCTGGCCGCAGAGGTCCCGGACCTCGCCGCGTACGGGCGGATCAAACAACCGGCCACCGAGGCGCTGATGCGCGGCGCCGAGCGCTGGGCGGCGGCGACGGGGTGGCAGCCGTCCTGAGCCCGGGCGGCCGTACGGCGGCGGGCCGCACCCCGCGACCCTTATGGCACCGAGTGCACCGACAACTCCCCCACCCGGCACCCGGTGTCGTACATACGTCCACTTCGCCTTCATCGGACCTTCACCATCAGCCTCCTCGCCCATGAGAAAAAGCGAGGCATGTGTGACGACGAACTGATCCCGCCGCGCGCGGACCTGACCGAGGACCAGTGGCTGCGGGACGAGGCCACGCGGCCCGCGGCGGACGCGCCCGGGATGCGGACGACCGGCCGCACCGTGCCGTGGGTCAACCGGCGGACGCTGCTGGGCGGCGCGGTGGCGGGCGCCGCGCTCGGCGTGCTGCCGCTCGGCGCCGGGGACCGGACGGCCGCCGCCGCGCCCCGCGGCGGCGCGCCCGGCGCGTACCCCTTCCCCGAACGCCCCAACCGCAGGGGCGAGTTCGCCGTCCTGGTGACGGGCGACGCGGGCACCGGCGACGAGGCGCAGTACGCGGTGGCCGCCGCGGCGCGGGACGTCTGCCGCGCGGAGGGCGTGGAACTGGCCGTCGGGCTGGGCGACAACATCTACGAGAACGGGCCGGAGTCCGACCACGACTCCGAGTTCCAGGACAAGTTCGAGAAGCCCAACGCCGGAATCGACGTGCCCTGGCTGATGGTGCTGGGCAACCACGACTGCTCCGGGCTGATCCCGGGCAGCGGCGGCGACCCGTCCCGCGGCGACCGCGAGGTGGCGTACGCGGCGACCTCGCGCCGCTGGTACATGCCGGAGCGCTACTACAGCGTGCCGGTCCCCGCCGACCGTCCGCTGGTGGAGTTCTTCGCCATCGACACCATCCCGTGGTCGTCGTACGTCGCCCAGATCGACCCGCACTACCGCTGGGACGGCCCGTACATGCGCGGGCAGCGGGAGTGGCTGGACGGCGCGCTGCGCGCCTCCCGGGCCCGCTGGAAGATCGTCCTGGGCCACCATCCGTACCTCAACAACGGCAAGCACGGCAGCGCCGGTGCCTACGACGGCTTCACCGTCGGCAACTACACCAGCGGCGTCCACCTCAAGGAGATGTACGAGGAGGTCGTCCTCGGGCGCGCCGATCTGATCCTCTCCGGGCACGACCACACCTCGCAGCTGCTGGAGCCGACGGCGCGGACCGGCGGCACCCGGCAGGTGGTGTGCGGCGCGTCCGGCAAGACCGGCGACGGCAGCGCGCACTTCGGCCACCCGGCCGCCTGGCAGAACTTCTCCGACCACGGCTTCATGCTGCTGAAGGTGTCGGGCACCGCGCTGACGCTCGACGCGTACACCGTCGACGTCGCCACCCGGACGGCCACCCGCGCCCACCGGATCCGCACCACGGCGCCGGTCGGCGGGGCGCGGGCGGGCGCACCGGCGTAGCGGCGGGTCCGGCACCAGCGGGGGCCGCGCGCCCCGGGCGGGGCAGCGGGACATGCGGCGGGCCGCGCCCCGGCCTAGGGTGAGCGCATGGCCGCGTCCCGGTGGATATCGGCCCTGGTCAACGGCGCGCGGCCGCGGGCCCGGGGCCCGCACTCCCGCGCGGCGCCGCACCGCCAGGACCGGATCGCGGCGCCGTCCCTCCCCCGTTCCCGTCCGCCCGTGGCAGCCGGGCGACGGGCGCTTCGGTGACCGCCGGGAGCGGCGACGATCCCGGGCGCCGCTACGACCCGCTGGCCGCCCCGGGCGTCCGCGCGGTGCCCGAGGAGGCGCCGGGCGTCTCGCACCACGAGCCGATCGGGCTCCGCCGCCGCCTCGATCTCAACCTCATGGGCACGTTCGACTGGGACCTGAACCGCGGCCACCTGAACCTCGACGAGGGTGCGCTGCGCCTCTACGACCTGCGCGCCGACGAGTGGAGCGGGGAGCCCCTGGCGCTGGCCTCGCGGGTGCCGCCGGAGGAGGGCGCGCGGCTGGACCGGGCGCTGTCGCTGGCGCTCCAGGACGGCGCCTCCTCGTACGGCGCGTACTTCCGGGTGCGCCACCGCGACGGGACGATGCACTGGGCGCACTCCCAGGGCCGGATCCTGCACGACGCGGACGGGCTGCCGTACCGGGTGATCGGGGTGGTGCGGGAGGCGTCGAACGAGCTGGCGGACTCGGCGCTGCTGCGGTCGCTGCAACAGGAGCGGCAGCGGCAGACCGTGATGGTGCAGCAGACCACGGCGGCGCTGGCGCGGGCGATGTCGGTGGCGGATGTGACGCGGGTGCTGACCGGTCCGGGCGGGGCGCGCCGGTTCGGGGCGGACGCGCTGGTCCTGGGGCTGGTGGCGGGCGGCCGGTTCGAGGTGATCGCGGCGACCGGGCTGGACGGCGACGTCCCCGAGGACATGCTCCGCTCCCGGCTGGACGACACGCTGCCGCTGTCGGACACGGTGGCGTCGCGGCGCCCCAGCTTTCTGCGCACCCGCGGCGAGATGATCGCCCGCTTCCCGCGGCTGCGCCCGTACGGGGAGATGCTGCCGCCGGGCAGCGCGTCGTTCCTGCCGCTGGTGGCGCAGGACACCGTCATCGGGGCGCTGGGGCTGTTCGGCAACGAGCCGTCCGGACAGTCCGCCGAGGCGCGGAACCTGGCGCTGGCGCTGGCCGGTGTGGTGGCGCAGTCGTTGCAGCGGGCGACCCTCTTCGACCAGGAGCGGGAGTTCGCGACGGGCCTCCAGGCGACGATGCTGCCGCGGCGGGTGCCGGAGATACCCGGCGGCGAGGTGACGGTGCGGTACCACCCGGCGAGCGTGGGCCGCGACATCGGCGGCGACTGGTACGACGTGATCGCGCTGCCGCAGGGCCGTACGGGGCTGGTCGTCGGGGACGTCGAGGGGCACGACACCCATGCGGCGGCGGTGATGGGGCAGCTGCGGATCGCGCTGCGGGCGTACGCGAGCGAGGGGCATCCGCCGGAGACGGTGCTGGTGCGCGCCTCGCGGTTCCTGGCGGAGCTGGAGACCGACCGCTTCGCGACCTGCACCTACGTCCAGGCGGATCTGGACTCCGGGGCGCTGCACGTGGCGCGGGCCGGGCATCTGGGGCCGCTGGTCCGGGACGGTTCGGGGCATGTGGACTGGCCGAAGGTCCGCGGCGGGCTGCCGCTCGGGGTGGCGACCACGTTCGGGCACGACCACTTCCCCGAGACGCAGCTGTTCCTGGAGCCCGGGTCGACGCTGCTGCTGTGCAGCGACGGGCTGGTGGAGCAGCCGGGGCAGGACATCTCGGTCGGGATCGACGCGCTGACCGCGGCGGTCCGCGCCGGGCCGCAGGAGTTGGGGCCGCTCGCCGATCAGCTCGCGGAGCTGCTGTGGTCGGCGCCCGGGTCGGAGGACGATCTGGCGCTGTTGCTGCTGCGGCGGGTGCCGGACCCGGGCGGCAGCGCGCTGCCGCGGCTGCGGCTCCACGTCCACCAGGCCGATCCGGCGGGCGCCGCCGATGTCCGCTCGGCGCTGCGGCGGACCGTGGACCAGTGGCGGGCCGGGCCGGTGATGTACGACATCGAGGTGGCGGCGAGCGAGCTGATCGCCAACGCGCTGACGCACACGGAGAGCGGGGCGCTGGTGACGATGGAGCTGCTGCCGGGCGAGCCGCGGCGGATCCGGCTGGAGGTCGAGGACCGCTCCAGCCAGTGGCCCCGGCGTCGCAGCCCCGGTGAGACCGCCACGTCCGGGCGCGGTCTGATGCTGGTGGAGGCGCTGGCGGACAGCTGGGGCGCCGAGCCGCGCGGCTCCGGCAAGGCGCTGTGGTGCGAGTTCGTGGTGCCGGACGGGGAGGCGTCCCCGGACGGGGCGGGCCCGCCGGGCGAGGGGTGAGCCGGGCCCGGGGAACGCCCCCGGCCGCCTGCCGCCGCTCCCCCGGCCCGCCCCCGCCGTCGGGTCAGCCGCGGCGGCCGAGCGCCTTGGCGCGGCCGTGGGCCCAACCGGCGAGGACGACTCCGGCGACGGTCCCGGTGGCGTAGACGCCCAGGGTCACCCCGAACCCGGCGTGCAGTGCGCCGAGGACGCCGGTGTCGCCGTGGTGGACGAGCAGCCGGACGGCGCCCTGCCCGCACACCGCGACGGCCACCATGCCGATGATCTGGCACACGTCGTACTTCACCGTCGGTCTCCCCCTTGTGGACTCGCACCGGTCGGCTCCCCCGCGGAGCACGTCCGCACCGGCGCTTCCGGGCGGCGGGACGCCCCCGGAGAACGTTACGAACGTACCACCGGAAATCGCGCAGAATGCGGCTCACATCGGCATTACGTCACACAATTTCCCGCGCTAGGGTGGCGTTCATGCGTGACGAAAAGAGGGAGGCCGGGCGGCGGGACGCGGTGGGCGGCTGCCGGGAGTGCGGGGGTCCGTTGGCGGTCGGCGGGCGGGGGCGACCGGCGCGGTACTGCTCGCGGAGCTGTCAGGCGCGGGCCTACCGGCGGCGCAGGCAGCCGCCGGTCCCGGCGCCCGCGGCGGAGCCGGAGCCGGTCGCGGTCTCGCCGCGGCGGCGGCAGATCGCCGAGGCGGTGTGGCGGATCGCCGCGGCGCGCGGGCTGCACGCGGCGAGCATGCGCGAGATCGCCGCCGAGGCCGGGGTCTCCCTGCGGACCGTGCAGTACCACTTCACCGGCAAGCACCAACTCCTCGTCGACGCCCTCCGGTTGCTGCACGACGACAACGAGCGGCGGGCCCGCGCCCGGATCCGGCACGACGCGGACGATCCGCGCGGACTGCTGCGGGCCGTCCTCGAAGAGTTCCTGCCGCTGGACGAGGAGCGGCGCACCGCGCTGCGGGTGCTCGCCGCGTACTACTCCCGCAGCCTGACCGACCCCGCGCTGGCCGCGGTCTTCCTCGCCCCCGAGCATCCGCTGGAGGAGTTGGTCGCCGGGCTGCTGGAGCGGGCCCGGGAGCGGGGGCGGTGCGCCCCGGGGGTGGACCCGCGGCACGAGGCCGATCTGCTGGTCTCCGGAGTGACCGGGCTCGGCGGCGATCTGCTGCACGGGCGCCGCCCGCGCGAGGACGTGCTGCGGGTCCTCGGCTACCACCTCGACCGGATCCTCCCGCCGGAGGCGGATCCGGCCGGGGCTGCCGCGGCCCGGCCTACGGGCCGTACCAGAGCGTCGTGATGTTGCAGAACTCCCGGATGCCGTGGCCGGACAGCTCCCGGCCGTAGCCGGAGCGCTTGGCGCCGCCGAAGGGCAGGCCCGGGTGGGAGGCGGTCATGCCGTTGAAGTAGACGCCACCGGCGCACAGATCGCGGGCGAGGCGTTCCTGTTCGGCCTCGTCGCGGGTCCAGGCGTTGGAGCTGAGGCCGAAGGGCGTGTCGTTGGCGAGCGCCACCGCCTCGTCGAGGTCGGCGACCCGGTAGAGCGTGGCGACCGGGCCGAACGCCTCCTCGTGGTGGATGCGCATGTCGGGGGTGAGGTGGGTGAGGACCGTCGGCTCGTAGAACCAGCCCGCGGTGGGGCGCGAGGGGCGGCGGGCGCCGCAGAGCACGGTGGCGCCCCGGTGGACCGCGTCGTCCACCAGCTCCTCCAGGTCGGAGCGGCCCTGTTCGCTGGCGAGCGGGCCGACGTCGGTGTTCTCATCCATCGGGTCGCCGACGGTCAGCGCGGCCATCGCGGCGGTGAACTTCTCGGCGAACGCGTCGTGGATGTCGGCGTGCAGGAGGAAGCGCTTGGCGGCGATGCAGGACTGGCCGTTGTTCTGGACCCGGGCGGTGACCGCGACCCGGACCGCGGCGTCGAGGTCCGCGGAGGGCAGGACGACGTAGGGGTCGCTGCCGCCGAGTTCCAGCACCGTCTTCTTGATCTCGTCGCCCGCGACGGAGGCGACGGCGCGACCGGCCGGTTCGCTGCCGGTGAGGGTGGCCGCCGCGATCCGCGGATCGCGCAGTACGCCCTCGACCGCGCCCGAGCCGATCAGCAGGGTCTGGAAGCAACCTGCCGGGAACCCGGCGCGGCGGAAGAGTTCTTCCAGGTAGAGGGCGGTCTGCGGAACGTTGGAGGCGTGTTTGAGCAGCCCGGTGTTCCCGGCCATCAGGGTCGGCGCGGCGAACCGTACGACCTGCCAGAGCGGGAAGTTCCACGGCATCACGGCGAGGACGACGCCCAGCGGGCGGTAGCGCACCACGGCGCGGGCGGCGCCGGAGTCGCGGACGTCGGCCGGATCGGGGTGCTCGTCGGCGAGGAGGGCGGCGGCGTGGTCGGCGTACCAGCGCATGGTCTTGGCGCACTTGGCGACCTCGGCGCGGGCCGCCACCAGGGTCTTGCCCATCTCGGTGGTCATGGTGCGGGCGACGGTCTCGTGGTCGGCGTCCAGCAGATCGGCGGCCTTGTGCAGCCACCCGGCGCGGGTGGCGAACGAGGTGAGCCGGTGGGCGGTGTACGCCTGCTCGGCGAGGACCAGCCGGTCTTCGAGTTCGCCCGGGTTGAGCGGTTCGAAGGTCTTGAGCGTTTCGCCGGTGGCCGGGTTGACCGTGGCGATGGCCATGAACAGCACCTCCTCGATGGGACGGGACGATCGGCTCGGCGGGGGTACGGGCGCGCCCGGCTCAGCTCAGCGGCGAGGGGGCCGGTGAGGGGTCCGGTACGGGATCGGGCCCCGGCGGGCGCGGGATCGGGGACGGCGAGGGTTCGGGGCCGGGCGGGCCCGGCGGCGGTTCGGGGACCGGGCCGGGCGGCGGACCGCCGGGCTCCGGGGACGGGCCGTCCGGTTCCGGTGGCGGACCGCCGGGATCGGGCGGCAGCGGGTCCGGGCCCCCGGGATCCGGCGGGGTGGCCGGGTCGGTCGCGGCGGGGCCGTACCGCCCGTGGCCCGGGCCGCCGGACGCCACCGGGCCGCCGCGCGCCCGGGGGCGGTGCGGGATCGGTTGCGGCTGCACGGCGTGCCTTTCGGAGCTGGACTGCTGCGTGCGCGGATCCCCCCGTCTCCGAGTCTGGCCCGTTCCCGGCCGCGCCGCACGCCCGGGCCCGCCCGTCACGGCAGACGCGGGATCAGCGACGACCGCGCCGGGGAGTTCATCGCGAAGCAGACGGCCTGGAGCGCGACGACGGTGTAGAGCAGCGCGACGGGGTGGTGGTGGGTGAGCGCCGCGACGGCCGGCACGGCGGAGAGGACGGTGGCGCCGGTCGCGCTGCAGAGGCCGAGCGTGCGGCGGTCGACGGTGTCGGCGACGGCGCCGCCGTAGAGACCGAAGACGACGAGCGGGACGAGGGAGCAGAGGCCGACCAGGCCGACCGCGAAGGTGGCGTGGGTGAGGTCGCGGGGCGGGGTCCGCGGGGGTGTTCGTATCGGGCACGCGGAAGGAGAGCATGTCCGCGCCGCCGGGCGGCGGGTCGTCTCACGGCAGCCGCCCGGCGGGGCTCAGGCGGGCGGGGCGCACTCCGCGACGAGCCGGTCGACGGTGTCGAGCAGGGCCCGCAGCCCCCGCTCGAAGAGCCCGTCGAGCCGCAGGTCGTAGCCGTCCTCCCCGACCTCGTCGAGGAGCCGGGCGAGCGTCGGGTACGCGCCGGAGCCCAGCAGCGCGGACATCGTGGGCTCCTGGGTGTCCAGCCACTCCTCGTCGGTCAGCCCGGTCTGGCCGACGGCGTGCGCCTCGCGCTCGGCGTGCACCGCCAGGCCCTGGATGTGGCTGTAGAGCAGGGCGTTGAGGTCGAGGACGGTGGCGGCGTCGAGTCCGTGGCCGTCGAGGGCGGCGAGCATCCACTCGGAGTAGGCGAGCAGCCGCGGCAGCAGTTGGGGCCGGGTGAGCGGACCGGTCTGGGCGAGCCAGGGGTGGGCGCGGTGCACCCGCCACAGGGCGCGGGCGCCCTCCTCCAGCCGGGTCCGCCACGGCGCCGGGGTGCGCGGATGGTCCAGCTCGCCGAGGACGGTGTCGGTCATCAGCGCGACGAGTTCATCCTTGCCCTGCACATTGCGGTACGCGGCCATCGTGGAGACGCCGAGACGCCCGGCGACGGCGCGCATGGAGAGCGCGGCGAGCCCCTCGGCGTCGGCGAGCGCGATAGCGGCGCGGACCAGGCGGTCCCGCCCCGGGTCCCCGGCGGACGCGCTGACCGGGGGCGGTGCGGGCGCGGTGCGGCGGGGCGCGGGCCGGGGCGCGACGACGGTTCCGGTGCGCCCGGTGGCGTGGATCAGCCCCTCGCGGCGGAGGACGGCGAGCGCCTTGGTGGCGGTGGCGAGGGCGACGCCGCTCTCCTCGGCGAGGCGGCGGGTGGCCGGTACCCGGTCGCCGGGGGCCAGTTCGCCGTTCTCGATGCGGCGGCGCAGCGCGGCGGCGATCCGCAGGTACGGCGGGTCGGGGCGCTCGGCCACGTCCTGCTCCTTCCGTGTGCGGCGCCTCCGCCGGTGCGGAGACGCCCCCGCGATCCTTCCGGAAATTCCGTCCGCGCGCCGCCCCTGTACTAGCACAGAGACCACCTGCGGGAACGGCCGCGCTCCTCCTCATGTCCTAGTACACAAGGGGGAGTTGGGGCGGAGAACATGCAGCTCAGGAAGGTGGTGCAGGCGTCGCGTACGCCGTACATTCCTGGGGTGCGTACGTGGCGGTCCCGCCGTGTACACCTGATGGAGGGGGAATTTCCATGACGTCCGTACTGATCTCCGGAGCCAGCGTCGCCGGGCTCGCCGCGGCCCACTGGCTGCGCCGGGCCGGCTGTACGGTGACCGTCGTCGAGCGCGCCTTGGGGTTACGCCCGGGCGGTCAGGCGCTGGACGTCCGCGGGGTCGCGCTGGAGGTGCTGGAGCGCGGCGGGCAGTTGGCCGAGGCGCGGGCGCTGCGGACCACGATGCGCGGGATGTCGATGCTGGACGGCACGGGCGCCGAGCAGTGGCGCTCGACCGAGGCGACCTGGAGCGCCGGTCCGCTGGACAGCCCGGACATCGAGGTCTTCCGCGACGAACTGACCGTCCTGCTGCACCGGTACGCCCAGGACGGTGTGGAGTACCTCTTCGACGACTCCGCGACCGCCCTGGCGCAGGACGCGGACGGGGTGCGGGTCGACTTCCTCAGCGGGCGGCGGCAGACGTTCGACCTGGTGGTCGGCGCGGACGGGCTGCACTCGACGGTACGGCGGCTGGCCTTCGGCCCGGAGGAGCGGTACACCCGCCACCTGGGCGCCTACGTCGGCGTCTTCCGCTCCGCCAACTTCCTCGACCTGGCGGACTGGCAGATCTGGCTCCAGGAGGGGGACGCGAGCCTCTGCGTCTACCCGACGCGGGACAACGGCGAGCTCCGTACCTTCCTCGGCTTCCGCTCCGACCCCCTCGACCTCGACCGGCACGACACCGCCGCCCAGCGGAAGCTGCTCGGCGAGAAGCTGGGCCATCTGGGCGGCCCCGCACCGCAGTTGCTGGCGGCGATGCAGGAGGCGCCGGACTTCTTCTTCGACGCGATGGCGCAGATCCACATGGACCGCTGGTCGGCGGGGCGGGTGGTGCTGATCGGCGACGCGGCGCACTGCCCGTCCCCGCTGTCCGGGCAGGGCAGCAGCCTGGCGCTGGCCGGGGCGTACGTCCTCGCCGACGAGCTGGGCCGGTCCGGCGGCGACCACCGTGCCGCGTTCACCGGCTACGAGCGGCGGATGCGCCCGTACGTCACGCTCAACCAGGCGCTGGCGCTCGAACACTCGGAGGGCCCGCCCCCGAACGAGGTGATCGACCGCGCCAAGAACGCGCTGCGGCTGGACGTCTGACGCCGGTGGGGTGACGGTCCGCCGCGGCGCCGACGCGCGGCGGGCGTGCCCCGCCCGGGCGGCCCCGGCGGGTAGCGTGCAGGGGCCGCCCGGGCGGCGTCACCCGCCGGATCGGTTGCCCGGGCCACCCACGACGGGGCCGGACCGTTCGCCCGGCCCGGGAGGAGCACCCGACATGGACCTCGGCATCGGACTGCCGGTACTGCGCCCCGACCCGGAGCTGTCGCTCGCCGACTGGGCGCGGCACGCCGAATCGCGCGGCTTCACCACCCTCGGCACCACCGACCGGCTCGTCTACGACCAGTACGAGCCGCTGACCGCCCTGGCCGTCGCCGCCGGGGCCACCTCCCGCATCCGGCTGACCACCAGCATCCTGCTGGCCCCGCTGCGCGCCAACCACGCGCTGTTCGCCAAGTCCGCCGCCACCCTCGACCGGCTCTCCGGCGGCCGTCTCGTGCTGGGTCTGGCACCCGGCGCCCGGGAGGACGACTACCGGGCGGGCGGACTGCCCTTCCGGCGCCGCGGCAGGCTGTTCGACGCGCTGCTGGAGACGGCCACCGCACAGTGGCGGGAGACCGACGGCATCGGGCCGCGACCGGCCACCCCCGGCGGTCCCCCGCTGCTGCTGGGCGGTTTCACCGAGGCGGCGCTGCGGCGGATGGTCACCCACGGCAGCGGCTGGGTGGCCGGGGCCCAGGGCGTCGAGAACTTCCGTGCCCACGCCCCGGGGGTCCGGCAGGCGTGGCAGGCGGCGGGCCGGGCGGGGGCGCCGCGGCTGGTGGGAACGGTCCACTGCGCGCTGGGTCCGGGCGCGGAGCGGCGTCTGCGCACCAGCCTGGAGCGGTACTACACCTCCGGCACCTTCACCCGGAAGAGCATCGAGGCGGGGCTGTCCTCGCCCGAGGCGGTGGCCCACGAGGTGGCGGCCTACGCCGAGGCGGGCTGCGACGAACTCATCCTCTTCCCGCACGGCGGCGGCCCGGAACAGATCGATCTGCTCGCCGAGGCGGTCGGGTGGTGAGCCGCGGGCGGCGGCCGACGGGAGGCCGCCGCCCCGGCGCGGCCGTGCCTCAGGGGCCGTCGCCCAGCCCGTACAGCCGCCGTGCGTTCTCCGCCGCGATCAGCGCCGCGACGCGGGCGGCGTCCTCGTAGGACCAGGCGCCGTGGTGGGTCCAGTCGTCGAGGACGGTGCGCAGCGCGGTGCGGAAGACGGCGCTGCCGACGGTGTACAGCTCGGGCAGGCCGTAGGCGTCGGTGGAGAAGAGGAGCTTGCCGAACGGGGTCAGCTCCAGGAACTCGGCGAGCACCGCGGCGGCCCGGGCGCCGGTGTGGCCGAGGGCGAGGCCGACGTCGGCGTAGACGTGCGGGTAGACGGCCGCCAGGTAGGCGGCCTGGCGGTGGTACGGGTAGCAGTGCAGCAGGACGAGCGGGGTGCCGGTGTCGGCGGTGGCCCGGACGAAGTCGGTGAGCAGCGCCGGATCGGCGTGGTGCAGCCGCAGGTCGGGGTCGCCGAAGCCGGTGTGGATCTGGAGCGGCAGGCCGGTGGCGACGGCGAGTTCGACGAGGTGGCGCAGCAGGACCGGGTCGGCGAGCCGGTCCTCACCGGCGGCCAGCCAGCCGCGGGCCGCGGCGTGCACCACGTCCCGGCCCGGCGGGTGGGCCGCCAGGGCGAGACCGTGGCGGTAGGCGGCGACGGTCTTGAAGGCGACGGCGTGCGCCGCGGCGTCGCGTACCGCGCGGGCCAGCGCGTCGAGGAACTCCTCGGCGTCGGCGGTCTGCCGGGCGGTGTGTTCGGCGAGGGTCTCCAGGCGGACGATCTCGTGGCCGGTGCCGCCGCCGGACTCCGCGGTCCCGGCGGGTCCGGTGAGCGGTCCGGGCAGCCCGGTGTCGACGAGGTAGGTGCCGATGCCCGCGGCGGTGAGCAGCAGGCGGCGGGTCTCGTCGGGGCCGAGTTCGGCGCGGCGGGCGAGGTAGTCGGCGGGCGGGCAGTGCGGCGGCAGGCCGAGGACCGGCGGGCACCAGCGGCGCAGCGCGAAGCCGAGTTGGCTGTCGAGGTAGCTGGTGCCGGGGGCGGCCGGGCGGTCGGACTCGGTGAGGAGTCCGGCGAACTCCGCCGCGGTCGGCTGGTGGCGGAGCACGCCGTGGCAGTGGTGGTCGACGAGCGGCGGCAGGCCGTCCCGCGGTGCGGGCGTCACCAGCGCCACCGGGTCTCGGCGGCGATCTCCTCGTCGCCCTCGCCCGCGAACCGGGCGGCCTCCGCGCGGCGGACGGCGAGCACCGCGCCGTGCAGCACCTCGCCCATCGCCTCGCGCAGCGGCGCCGACTTCTCCAGCCGGTCGGCGGAGTCGGTGAGGGTGGTGGGGAGGCGGACGATGCCGCGGCGGCCACGCTCGCGGACGCCGAGGACGCCCGGGTCGCCGCTGACCGGCTCGGGCAGCACGCTGCCAAAGGCCAGGCCGTGGAGCCCGGCGGCGAGCACCGCGCCGACGACGAGGTAGGGGTTGGCGGCGGCGTCGAAGGGCTTCAGCTCGGCGTGGCCGCCGTCCGGGTCGTCGGGCGCCCCGGTGATCAGCCGGAGCGCGGCCTCGCGGTTCTCCACGCCCCAGCACTGGAAGACGCCCGCCCAGTGGGACGGCTGGAGCCGCAGATAGCTGGCGGGCGAGGGGCAGCCGAGGGCGAGGAGGGCGGGCAGCGCCTCCAGGACGCCGCCGAGGAACGCCGTCGCTTCGGGGGCCAGACCGTGGGCGGCGGCGGGGTCGCGGTGCAGGGAGCGGCCGTCGCGGTCCAGGCTGAGGTGGAGGTGGCAGCCGTTGCCGACGAGTCCGGCGACGACGGTGGGGGCGAAGGAGGCGCGCAGTCCGTGGCGGGCGGAGACGGCGCGGACAGTCTCGCGGACGAGGACGACGTCGTCGGCGGCGCGCACCGGGTCCCCGGCGGCGGTGGAGACCTCGAACTGGCCCGCCGCGTACTCGGGGTGGAGTTGGAGGACGTCGAGGCCCTGGACGGTGAGCGCCTCGGTGATGTCGCGGAGGTAGTCGGAGAGTTCGACGACGCGGGTCATGCCGTAGGCGGGTCCGGCGCAGGGGAAGTCGAGCGGGGCGTCCGGGTCGGCGGCGGCCGGGGTGCCGGGCTCGGGGACGCGGGTGACGACCCATTCGGTCTCGAAGCCCATCCGTACGCCCAGCCCGTGCTCCGCGGCGCGTTCGGTCATCCGGCGGGCGAACTGCCGCTGGCAGGCGGGGTGCGGGGCGCCGAGTTGGTCGTAGCGGTCGGCGGGCGCCCAGGCCCAGCCGGGCTGGGCGGCGAGCGGGGTGACGCGGTCCAGGTCGGGGAAGAGCCGCAGATCGCCGTCGGGGCCGCCGATGTGGGGGGATTCGGTGATGGCGTCGTCGGAGGTGAAGACGTCGAAGACCGGGGACATGCCGACGCCGCGGCGGGCGGCCTGCTCCAGGCGGTGTGCCGGGACGGCTTTGACGCGGGTGATGCCCGCGTTGTCGACCCAGGTCAGAGCGGTGTTGCGGACCCCTTCGGCGTCCAGTCGCGCCGCCAGTTGCCGGTCCTGTGCCGACTGTTGTGCCGACCGCGATTCCATGGTGCGTCCTTACCTCGCGCGTGCCGATGTCTCGGCGTCCGGTGTGCCCACGGGGCGCGTCCGCCCGCGGGGCGGGTCGGCCGCGCGCCCTGCCGGGTGGCCGTCGGGCCCTGGCTCAGGGGCAGTTGAACTCGCACCATACGCACTTGCCGCCGCCCCGCGGTTCCACTCCCCAGACATCGGCCAGCCGGTCGACGAGGAGCAGACCGCGTCCGGAGACCCCGGCCTCGCCCGGTTCGCGGCGGCGGGGGAGGTTGCTGGACTCGTCCTCGACCTCCAGCCGCAGCCTTCGTTCGACGCTGTGCGGCATCTCGACGGTGACGGCGCACGAACCCTCGGTGTGCAGCAGGGCGTTGGTGATCAGCTCGTCGGCGACGAGTTCGATCTCCTCGGAGCGGTCCCCGGCGCCCCAGGCGCGGACGGCGGCGCGGATCATGTGGCGGGCGGCGCTCAGGCCCTCCGGGTCGGCGGGGGCGATGTGGCGCCGGACGCGTCCGGCGATGTCCTGGTGCGGGTCGCCGAGGCGGCGCAGCAGCAGGAAGGCCATGTCGTCCTCGCCGGGGTCGCGGTCGGCGAGGTCGCAGAGGCGGTCGGCGAGGCGCTGGACGTCCTGCGGGCCGCGGCGCACCTCGGCGGCCAACGCGCGGATGCCGTCGCCGAGATCGACGCCCGGCGTCTCGACGAGGCCGTCGGTGCAGAGCAGCAAGGTGTCACCCGGAGCGAGCTGCACCGTGGTGACCGGGTAATCCAGTCGGGTGAATTCGGCGGAGAGCCCGAGGGGCAGGCCCCCGGCGACGGGCAGCGGGCGGCAGAGCCCTTCGGCGTGCCGCAGCAGCGGGTCGATGTGCCCGGCGCGGACGAAGCGGGCGGAGCCGGTGCTCAGGTCCGCGTCGACGTAGACGCAGGTGGCGAAGCGGTCGGTGTCCAACTCCTTGAGGAAGGCGGAGGCGCGGGCCATGACGGTGGCGGGGGCGTGGCCCTCGGCGGCGTAGGCGCGCAGCACGATGCGGAGTTGGCCCATGAGGGCGGCTGCCTGGGTGTCGTGGCCCTGGACGTCGCCGACGACGGCGGCGACCCGGCCGTGCGGCAGCGGGATGACGTCGTACCAGTCGCCGCCGATGTCGCTGCCGAGGCGGGCCGAGCGGTAGCGGACGGCGATCTGGGCGCCGGGGACGCCGGGGATGCGGCGCGGCAGCATCGCCTGCTGGAGTCCGGCGGCGAGGTCGTGCTCCTGGTCGTGGAGCATGGCGCGGGCCAGGCTCTGGGCGATGCTGGTGCCGAGGGCGACCATCAGGGTGCGTTCCTGCTCGCCGAAGTCCGACTCGCGCTGGAAGAAGATGCCGATGACGCCGATCGGGCGGCCCTGGGCGATCAGCGGGAGGTAGGCGGCGGAGCCCACGTCGAGGGGTTCGATGGCGGGCCAGATGCGCGGGTAGCACTCCTCGAACTCGGCGCGGCTGCCGACGAACCGCGGGGTGAGGGTGCGTACCACCTCGCTCATGGGGAACTCGTCGCCGATCCGGGTGAGCCCCAGCTCCGGGACGAAGCTGCCCGCCTTGCCCTCGGAGATCAGCCGGATGCGGCCGGATTCGACCAGTCCGAGGATGACGTTCTCGGCGCGCAGCCGGCTCAGTCCCTGGTCGTCGGCGAGGACGGCGATGACGTCGTGGACGGTGCGGGCGTGGGCGAGGGCGGCGGTGGTGCGCTGGACGACGTCGGTGTGGCGGCGGCGTTCCTCGTCGACGGCGATCCGTTCGGCGGCGTGGCGGTACTCCTCCTCGGCGTCGCGGACCACGCCGATGATGCGGAAGGGCCGCCCGGTGTCGTCGCGGCGGATGCTGCCCTGGCTGTGGATCCAGTGGAGCGAGCCGTCGCGGTGGCGGGCGCGGTAGTAGGCGCCGTAGGAGTCGCTGCCGTCCTTGAGGGCGCGGGAGACGAGGGCGTCAAGGCGGGCCGCCTCGCCGGGCGGGATGCGGTCGCCGAGGCTGGCGGGCCGGTCGTCGTACGCCTGCGGGGGCATGTCGAAGAGCCGCAGCGCGGGCGGGTCCATGTGCAGCAGCCCCCGGTCGAGGTCCCAGTCGAATCCGCCCATGCGGTTGAGGGCAAGGGTGAGATCCGGGTGGGCGGGCCAGTCGTCCGGCACCGACACGGTGGGCCGCTGAGCTCCCCGGTCAGCCATGCGGCCACTGTCCCACACACCCCGGTATGCAGGCTTTTCGACCGTCTCTCCGTCCCCCTGCGCACCACAACTGACTTTCGCATCAGTCAGTGAGCGCAACGCGAGAAATTCCCTGCTCAGGGTAGGTTTAGAGAAGGAAATCGGCGCTCATCGTTGCGATGGTCTCAACGCGGCTGCTACGGTCCCGGACCATGACGGACGACCCCGCAGCCCGGGTGCCGGATGAGGCCGGGGCGCTCACGGAACGTGTCCGGCAGGCGATCGACGGGCTGGGATGCAGCCGCCGCGAGGTCGCCCGCCGGATCGTGATGGACCCCTCGAAGCTCTCCCGGTCGCTCAACGGCGGGCGCCGCTTCACCGTCGCCGAGATCGTCCGTATCGCCGACATCACCGGCGTCGACGCGGGCCGCCTCCTCGGCCCGGCGCAGCGCCCCGCACCGCCCGCCGCGACCGGTCCGGTGGCGGTGCCGGACGGTGGCCGTCCGCTCCAGATCGTCCGCGAGACCGTCCGGCTCATCGCCGAGCACGGCTTCCACGGCGTCCGGGTCGCCGACATCGCGGCGGCCTGCGGCACCAGCACCGCGGCCGTCCATTACCACTTCCCCGGCCGCGACGAGTTGCTGGAGGCGGCGGTGCGCTGGTGCATGGACGAGGACACCGCGCGCCGCGCCGCGGGCCTCGCCACCGCGGCCGACGCCCGCGGCGAGCTGCTGCACCTGATCGCCCTCCAGACGCCCCGCACCGACCAGCAGCGCCGCCAGTGGCTGGTCTGGCTGGACCTGTGGGCGCAGGCCGCCCGCTCCACCGCGATCGGCCGCCTCCACGAGCACTACTACCGGCAGTGGCGCACCACCGTCGCCGATGTGCTGCGCCGCGGCATCGACCAGGGCGTCTTCCGCGACCTGGACCCGGAGTTCACCGCGCTGCGGCTGACCGCGCTGATCGACGGTCTGGCCACCCAGGTCCTGGCCACCGCGCCGGACAGCACCGGCCCCGACACCATGCACGACGCCCTGCTCGCCTTCGTGGCGAGCGAGGTCACCGCGGACTGAGTCCGCCCGTCCCACCGGCCGCCGCCACCCCGGCGGCGGCCTCCCCCCTGCCCCCTCCGAAGGGAACCCCCGTGAACAACGAGGTCATCATCACCTGTGCGCTGACCGGCGCGGGCGACACCGTCGGCCGCTCCCCGCACGTCCCGGTGACGCCGGAGCAGATCGCCGCCTCCGCCGTCGAGGCGGCCGCGGCGGGCGCCGCCGTCGTCCACATCCACGTCCGCGACCCCGAGACCGGCGCGCCCTCGCGCGACCCGAAGCTGTACGCGGAGACCGTCGCCCGGATCAAGGACACCGGCACCGACGTCATCATCAACCTCACCGCCGGGATGGGCGGTGACCTGGTGCTCGACGCCGACCAGCCGCTGGAGAAGGGCGCGCTGCCCGGCACCGACCTGGTCGGTGGCCTGGAGCGGCTGCCGCACGTCGAGGACCTGCTCCCCGACATCTGCACCCTGGACTGCGGTTCCCTCAACTTCGGCGACAACCTGTACATCTCCACCCCGGAGATGCTGCGCAAGGGCGCCAAGCGCATCCAGGAGCTGGGTGTGCGGCCGGAGCTGGAGATCTTCGACACCGGTCAGCTGTGGTTCGCCAAGCAGCTGCACGCCGAGGGCCTGCTGGACGACCCGACCGTCTTCCAGCTCTGCATGGGCATCCCGTGGGGCGCGCCCGCCGACCCGGGCGTCCTCCAGTCGATGGTGAACATGCTGCCCGAGGGCGCGCAGTGGGCCAGCTTCGCGCTGGGCCGGATGCAGATGCCGTGGGTGGCGCAGTCGATCCTGCTCGGCGGCAACGTCCGCGTCGGTCTGGAGGACAACCTCTACCTGAGCAAGGGCGTGAAGGCCACCAACGGCCAGCTCGTCGAGCGCGCCGTGCAGGTCACCGAGTTGCTGGGCGCCTCGGTCGCCACGCCCGACCAGGCCCGCGCCCGCCTCGGCCTCAAGCCCCGCGGCTGACCGCCCTCCCCTCTCCGCCCCTCCCCCGGCACACCTGGAGTTCCCCATGACCACCACTCCGCCCGCCCCCTGCGCCCCCGAGGACGTCCGCCGCGTCGCCTGTATCGGCGCCGGTGTCATCGGCGGCGGCTGGGTCGCCCACTTCCTCGCCCGCGGCTACGACGTGACCGCCTGGGACCCGGCGCCCGACGCCGAGGAGAAGTTGCGCCGTCTGGTCGCCGCCGCCTGGCCCGCGCTGGAGCAGCTGGGCCTGGCCGAGGGCGCCTCGCAGGACCGGCTGACCGTCACCGCGACGCTCGCCGAGGCCGTCGCCGACGCCCAGTTCGTCCAGGAGAGCGCCCCGGAGAAGCTGGAGCTGAAGCGCTCCCTCCTCGCCGAGCTGGACGCCGCGACCCCGCCCGGCGTCGTCATCGCCTCGTCGACCTCCGGCTACCCGATGACCGACATGCAGACCGAGGCGGCCGACCCGGGCCGCCTGGTCGTCGGTCACCCGTTCAACCCGCCGTACCTGATCCCGCTGGTCGAGGTCGTCGGCGGCGAGAGGACCGCCGCGGACGCCGTGGCCTGGTCGTCGCGCTTCTACGACGTGGCGGGCAAGTCCGTGATCACCATGGACCGCGAGCTGCCCGGCTTCATCGCCAACCGCCTCCAGGAGGCCCTGTGGCGCGAGGCGCTGCACATGGTCGCCAACGGTGAGGCGACGGTGAAGGACATCGACGACTCGATCACCGAGGGCCCGGGCCTGCGCTGGGCGTTCATGGGTCCCTGCCTGACCTTCGCGCTGGCCGGTGGCGAGGGCGGCATGGGCCACATGCTCGACCACTTCGGCCCGTCGCTGAAGTCGCCGTGGACCCGGCTGGAGGCCCCCGAGCTCGACCGCGAGCTGCGCGACGCGATGGTCGACGGCTGCGAGGAGGCCGCCGGTGAGCGGACCTACGCGGACCTCGTCGCCGAGCGCGACCAGGGCGTCATCGACGTGCTGCGCGCCACCGGCCGTCTGGGAGGCACCGCCCGATGACGGCCCCGCTCCCCCTCTTCCGGCAGACCGTCCGGGACGAGTGGATCGACTACAACGGCCACCTCAGCGAGGCGTACTACGTCCTCGTCTTCGGGTTCGCGACGGACGCGCTGATGGCGGAGACCGGGCTGGACGACGCCTACCGCGCGGAGTCGGGCTGCTCGCTGTACACGGTCGAGGCGCACGTCCGCTACCTCGACGAGGTGGCCCGCGGTAGCGCGCTGACGGTCCGCACCTCGGTGCTGGGCGTCGACGCGAAGAAGGTGCGGTTCGCGCACGAGATGTTCGTGGGTGAGCCGGGCGACGCGCCGGTGGCGACGGAGGAGCTGTTCGCGCTCCACGTCGACCAGGGCACGGGCCGCTCCGCGCCGCTGCCCGAGGCGACGCACCGCAGACTCACCGGCCTGGTGGTGCCCGCACCCGCCTGGGCGGGACGCGGTATCCGCGAGATCTGACGTACCGGCGCCGGGGCCCTCGGAGGACATCCTCCGGGGGCCCCGGCGTCTGCGTTCCGGGCCCGGCGCACCACCCGGCGTACGCGCCCCCGGGTGCGCCCGAGCGCCTGAACTCCGGCCACGGCAGCGGGATTTGGGGTGTTGACGTCCCCGGCACACGGCAAGTAGGAAAGTTTCCTAACAATGACGGGTCCGGCATCTTGACCCGTACATGACCCGGCGTCAGGATTCCTCGGGAACGGCTCCCCGTGCCGAACCAGGAGACGCACATGACGCCCACCCCCCGCGCCAAGAAGCCCCTCCACAAGAACCCCCGCATCTCCGTCCCGGCGGCCGGTGCCGCCGCCCTCGCGCTCGCCGGCGGCGTGCTGATGTGGTCCCCCGCCGGACGCGCCGACGCCTCCCCGCACCGCGCGGCGGGCGGCTTCACCGTCGTCGCCGCCGGGGACATCGCCGAGCAGTGCACCGCGGACAGCAAGGACTGCGAACACCCCAAGACCGCCGCGCTGGTGAAGAAGATCGACCCGAAGTTCATCATGACGATGGGCGACAACCAGTACGACGACGCCCGCCTCAAGGACTTCACCCGCTACTACGACAAGACCTGGGGCGCCTTCAAGAAGAAGACCCACCCCATCCCGGGCAACCACGAGACCTACGACCCGGACGGCGAGTTCAAGGGCTACAAGGCGTACTTCGGCGACATCGCCTACCCCAAGGGCAAGCCGTACTACAGCTACGACGAGGGCAACTGGCACTTCATCGCCCTCGACACCAACAACCTCGACTCCACCCAGCTGAAGTGGTTCAAGAACGACCTCAAGGCCACCTCCAAGAAGTGCGTCGCCGCCTACTTCCACCACCCGCTCTTCTCCTCCGGCGAGCACGGCAACGACCCGGTCAGCCGCCCCGTCTGGAAGGCGCTCTACGACGCCAAGGCGGATCTGGTGCTCAACGGCCACGACCACCACTACGAGCGGTTCGCCCCGCAGAACCCGGACGGTGAGCGGGACGACAAGAACGGCATCGTCGAACTCCTCGGCGGCATGGGCGGCGCCCACCCGTACAAGATCGAGGAGGTGCAGCCCAACAGCCAGAAGCGGCTGACCAACACCTTCGGGGTGGTGAAACTCAACTTCACCGACGACGGGTACTCCTGGGACCTGATCGGCACCGACGGCAAGACCAAGGACAGCAGCCCGTCCTACACCTGCCACTGACCGGCGAAGGCGGGCACCGGGCACCATGTATCTCGCGACCACGGACGCAGCCACCACGGCGACCAAGGTGACGCGGGGCCGCGTCGGCGGGCCGGTTCTGGCCCTCGGCGCGGTCAGCCTCGTTACCGACATCTCCTCGGAGATGGTCACCGCCGTGCTGCCGCTCTACTTCGTCATCCAACTCGGCCTCTCCCCCCTCCAGTTCGGCTTCCTCGACGGCCTCTACAACGGCGCCACCGCCCTCGTCCGGCTGCTCGGCGGGCACGCCGCCGACCGCGGCGGGCGCCACAAACTCGTCGCCGGCTGGGGCTACGCCCTCTCCGCGCTCTCCCGCCTGGGGCTGCTCCTCTCCGGCGGCGCCACCCTCGGCATCGGCGCCTCCCTCGCCGCCGACCGGCTCGGCAAGGGCGTCCGCACCGCCCCGCGCGACGCGCTGATCTCGCTCAGCGCCCCGCCGGACGCGCTCGGCCGCGCCTTCGGCGTGCACCGCGCGATGGACACCACCGGCGCGCTCCTCGGCCCGCTCGCCGCATTCGCGCTGCTGTGGGCCACCGCCGACGCCTACGACGCGGTCTTCGTCGTCAGCTTCTGCGTGGGGCTGCTGGGCGTGCTGCTGCTCGTCGTCCTCGTACCGGACCGCGTGGCGCAGCCCGCACCGCCGCCCGCCGCGCCCCGGCCGCGCGCCGCGCTGCTGGCCCCGCTGCGCGACCCGGCGTTCCGGCGGATCTTCGTCGCCGCCGCGCTGCTGGGCGCCGCGACCATCGGCGACTCGTTCCTCTATCTGCTGCTGCAACGGCGGCTGGAGTTCGCGGTCAGCTGGTTCCCGCTGCTGCCGCTGGGCGCCGCGGCGGTCTATCTGCTGCTGGCGGTGCCCGCCGGGCGGCTCGGCGACCGCATCGGCCGCCGGGTGCCGTTCCTCGTCGGCCACGCCGCCCTGCTCGGCGGCTACCTCCTGCTGCTGACCTCCGGCGCCGGACTCCCGCTGCTCGCCGCCGTCCTGCTGCTGCTCGGCGTTTTCTACGCGGCGACCGACGGCGTCCTGATGGCGCTCGCCGGACCGGTCCTCGCGGCCGAACGCCGGGCGAGCGGGATGGCGCTGCTCCAGACCGGCCAGGCGCTGTGCCGGTTGCTGGCGGCCGCCGGGTTCGGCGCCGCCTGGACGCTGTGGGGCACCCGCCCGGCGCTGATCGCCGCGGTCGCCGCCCTGGCCGTGGCGCTGCTCGCCGCGGTCCTCCTGCTCCCCCGCACGGAAAGGCACCTCACACCGGCATGAACCCCTCCCCCCGCCACAAACCCCCGGTCCGGGAGCCCGAGGGCCCGCCCCCCGAGGGCCGGGAGCCGGGCGCCGCCGCCCCGGGCGCCCGGCCGGTGCCCGCCGGGGCCGCGGCCCGGTTCGCCGCGCTGCCGCTGCGGACGCGTGTCCTCGCGCTGACCGTGACGGGCGCGCTGCTGGCCGGTGTCGCGGTGGCGTACACCGTGGGCGCGGCCCGCCGGGCGGAACCGGCCGACCCGGTCTCGGCGTTCGGTCTCGACCACGGTCAGCTCTACTTCCGCTCCGGCGCCGCCGGGGACGGCCGCGTCGCCCGGCTGCCCGCCACCGGCGCCGCCGTCTCCCCCGCCGCCCACGGACCGGGGCGGCGCACCACCGGCGGCCCGCGCTGCGACCGCTTCTACGCGGCGGCCCGCACCGGGCTCTGCCTCCAGCGCCGCCCGGGCATCCCGCCGCGCTCGTACGCCGTCGTCCTCGACGAGAAGCTGCGCGAGAAGCGGCGCATCGGGCTGACCGGCATCCCCAACCGGGCGCGGGTCTCGGCGTCCGGCCGGATGCTGTCGTGGACGATGTTCGCCACCGGCGACTCGTACGCCACCACGTCCTTCTCCACCCGCACCTCGATCCTCGACACCCGCACCGGCTATCTGATCAAGAACATGGAGGGCGTCCCCCTCACCCTCGACGGCCGCCGCTACCATGCCCCCGACGTCAACTACTGGGGCGTCACCTTCGCCCGCGACGACAACACCTTCTACGCCACCGTCTCCACCGCGGGCAAGACCTATCTCGTCAAGGGTGACCTGCGGAAATGGCGGGCCCGCACGCTCCGCGAGAACGTCGAGTGCCCCTCGCTCTCCCCCGACAACACCCGACTGGTCTTCAAGAAACGCGTCCGCGACGGCGCCCGCGACCCGTGGCGGCTCCACGTCCTCGATCTGCGCACGTTCGAGGAGCGTCCGCTCGCCGAGACCCGCAGCGTCGACGACCAGGCCGCCTGGCTGGACGACACCACGCTCGCCTACGCGCTGCCCGGCAAGGAGACCGGCTCCAGCGACATCTGGACCGTCCCCGCCGACGGCCACGGCTCCCCCGCCCTGCGCGTCCCCGACGCCTCGTCCCCGGCCCGGGTGCCGTGACCCGGACGCATGGCGGCCCCGTTCCCGGCGCACAATCGAAGGGTGAGTGACGCGCAGAGGGACACCGGACGGACCACCTCCGACACACCGCGCCCGGCCACCGGCGGAGGCGGCGACCCGGCCTGCTGGCTGGACCGGGTCTGCGAGGTCTGCGGGCGGATCGACGACCGGCCGGACGGGGCACGCGACGGCTGCCGCTTCTGCGCCGAGGAGGCGGCGCCACCGGCGGCGGAGGCCGCACCGCCGGTGGCCGCCCGCCGCCGCGACCGGGACGCCGACGGCCGGGCCCGCAACGCGCGGCCCCGCGACGGGCTCGGGCGCCCGCTGCCGTACGGCACCCCGGGCGTGGCCCGTCAGCCCGAGGGCGTGGTCCGGACGCCGGAGGCGACGCTGACCGAGGCGCAGCGGCTGCTCGACGCCGGGATGCCGTTCCACGCCCACGAGGTGCTGGAGGACGCCTGGAAGACCGCCGCGGAACCGGAGCGCGCGCTCTGGCGCGGCCTGGCGCAGCTCGCCGTCGGCCTCACCCATGCGGCCCGCGCCAACGCCACCGGCGCCGTCGCCCTCCTCGACCGCGGCGCGGCGGCCCTCGCCCCGTACGCGGACACCGCCCCGTACGGCATCGACACCGCCGCGCTGACCGCCTGGGCCCGGCGGCTGACCGCACGGCTGCGGGACGCCCCGGCAAAGCCGGTCCCGGCGGCCGGTACGGCGCCGCGGCTGCGCGGCTGATCCGGCCCGCCGGGAGACGGTCGGCGGGCGCCGTCCGTCACGGTGCCTGCGGTCCGCCCCGCTCGCCCGCCCGGCGGCGCAGATGCTGGCGCCGGGCCAGCGCCGCGCCCATGGCGAGGACCGCGGCGCCGATGCCGCCGCCCCACAGGGCGAGCGCGTCCCGCCACGGCGAGTTGCCCGCCTCGTCGGTACGGGTGGTGTGCGGGGCGGAATCGGTGTCCGGGCCCGGCGCCACCGCGCGGGTCATCGAACCGATCGGCTCCGCGGTGCCCACGCTGTCGAAACCCCAGTCCAGCAGCGCGGCGGCCTCCTTGTAGACGCCGTTGGCCGCGCCGGACCGCGGGTTCATGACCGTCACCAGCAGGGTGTGCCCGTTGCGCCGGGCGGCGGCGATCAGGGTGTTGCCCGCGTTGGTGGTGTAGCCGTTCTTCACCCCGATGATCCCCGGGTAGCGGGACATCCCGTTCGTACCGGAGAGCAGCCGGTTGGTGTTCTCTATACGGGTGACGCCGCCCGCGGTCGGGAAGTCGGCCCGGGCGGTGGAGCAGTAGCGGGCGAAGTCGTCGTTGGCGAGCCCCGCCCGGGCGAAGACCGTCAGGTCGTACGCGGACGAGACCTGGCCCGGGGTGTCGTAACCGTCCGGGGACTTCACGGTCGTGTCCTTGGCGCCCAGTTCCCGGGCCTTGGCCTGCATCTCCCGGGCGGTCGCCGCCCACCCGCCGTTCATCGACGCGAGGACGTGCACCGCGTCGTTGCCCGAGCGCAGGAACACCCCGCGCCACAGGTCGGCCACCGAATAGCTGCTGCCCGCCTCGACGCCGACGAGGCTGCTGCCCGAGCCGACGCCCTCCAGTTCGGCGGGCTCGACCCGGTGCACCGAATCCGCGGCGAACTTCGGCAGCGCGGTGACCGCGAAGAGGGTCTTGAGGGTGCTGGCCGGGGGCAGTTTGCGGTGCAGGTCCTTGGCGGCCAGGACGCTGCCGGAGTCGGCGTCGGTGACGGCCCACGACAGCGCGGAGAGGTTCTCCGGGAGCGCGGGCACCCCGGGATCGTCGGCCACCTGCACCCCGGCGACGGCCGGAGCGGGCGGACGGTGCGCGTCGGCCGCGAGGGCCGGGGCCGGTATGGAGGCCGACGAGACGCCGGTGACGACGAGCACCGCCAGTGCACCGGCCTTCCGGGACAGGAACGCATCGAGTGACATGACGATCACGCTAGGGAGCTGCCGGGTGTCTTGCAGGGCGGCTGGGCCAGACGGACGACAGATGCGCCCCGCAGCGGCGCGCCCCCACGCAGAGCGGCCCGCCCGGTGCGACGGGGGATGCACACCGGGCGGGCCTCAACACCTTTCTACCGCATCGCAGAACACTTATGCCTCGGAAAGCGTGTTCGTCGGCGGCTCACCACGTCACAGGCAGCGACTTCAGGCCACGTGCGCGCAGCGTCCTGCGGTGGGTCAGCGACTCCCGCGGGACGTCCAGCCGCAGCCCGGGGAACCGTTCGAGGAGCGCGCCGAGCGCGACCGCCGTCTCCATCCGGGCCAGCGGCGCCCCCAGGCAGTAGTGGATCCCGTGGCCGAGGGCGAGGTGTCCGGAGAGGCCGCGGGCGAGGTCCAGGCGGTCGGCGGCGGGGAAACGGGCCTCGTCACGGTTGGCGGAGGCGACGGAGAGCAGCACACAGTCGCCCGCCGGGATGCGGACGCCGCCGATCTCCAGGTCCTCGCGGGGAAAGCGCCGGATGGCGAGCGGGGCCGGCGGATCGAAGCGCATGAACTCCTCCACCGCGCTCGGCAGTTCGGCCGGATTACGGCGCAACGCCTGGAGCTGCTCGGGGTGGTCGAGGAGGGCGAGGACGGCGTTGCCGATGAGGTGGACGGTGTTCTCGTATCCGGCGAAGAGGATCAGGAAGGCCAGCGAGGTCAGTTCGTCCTCGGAGAGCCGGTCGTCGCCGGGGGTGGCGTCCGGTGCGGCGGCGTCCGGGGTGTCGCGGACCGCGATGAGTTCGGAGAGCAGATCGTCGCCGGGGTGGGCACGCTTGGTGGCGATGAGGTCGGTGAAGTAGGTGAAGAGTTCGCCGACCGCCTGCTTCATCAGCTCCGGGCGGGCCGGGTCGGGGGTGATCAGCCGATCGGTCCAGGCGCGGAAGTCGCGCCGGTCGCCGCGGGGGACGCCGAGCAGGTCGCAGATGACGACGATCGGCAGATGACCGGCGTAGTCGGCGAGGAGGTCGGCGCGTCCGGCCGGTGCGACGGCGTCGAGCAGTCCGTCCGCGACACGGCGTACGGGGGCGCGCAGTGCCTCGATGCGGCCCGGGGTGAAGGCGCGGACGACCAGGCGGCGGACCCGGGTGTGGTCCGGCGGGTCCATGTTGAGGAGGTTGGCGTCGAGCGCCGGGGGCAGTGCGAAGCCGCGGTAACTGCCGGGCGTGGCGTGGCTCCTGTCGAGGGAGAGCCGCGGGTCGGCGAGGGCGGCCCGGACGTCGTCGTAGCGGGTGACGAGCCAGGCGGGTTGTCCGTCGGGACCGGCGATGCGGTGGACGGGGCCGCTCTCGCGCAGGGCGACGTACGCGGTGTGCGGGTCGTCGAGGAGGGGCGTCACATCGACGGGTGCTGCGGGGCCGGTCTCGGCGGTGTTCTGCATGGTTCCCGACTCTAGGGGTGGCGGGCCGCGGCGGCCGAACTGCCCTGCCGGGCAGGGCCGGTGAGGTCGGAGGGGGCTGTCCTTCTCCCCCCTGTCGCGGGCGGTGTCCTCCGGTCCGGGACCGGGGGGGCACCGCCCGCGGCGGAGGTGGTGCGGGCGGCCCGGACCCCCGTACCGGGCCACCCCGTCGGTGTGCCGCCGTCAGGGGCGGCCCGTCGCGCTGCGTTGGCGCAGCTCCGTGAGGACGGTGTCGATCAGCGGTGAGTGGTAGACGTCGGCGACGAGGGCGAGGTGCTCGTACTCGGCGGTGAGGCGGCCGTCACCGGTGCCCTCGGTGACGACGACGGTGTCGGCGGAGTGCGGCGGGACATGGCCCACCGCGCGGTTCTCCAGGCCGCGGCGGAGCGCGGCGGCCTCGGCGACGGCCGCGCGCTGGCGCTCGTCCGGCACCACGGCGCGGGCGCGTTCCCCGGCGATGTCGAGGGTGTCGGACTCGACATGGCGGCGCAGCGAGCGCTGGACGTCGCGGATCTCGGCCATCCGGCGGTTGGCCCGCCACTCCAGGTCGGCGAAGGGCCACCGCCCCGGCCAGTCCTCGCGTTCCATCGTGACCTCCGGGTTCTCCTCGGTGACCTGCCGCCACAGCGGGGTGAGGCGGCGCAGGCGGCGCCAGGCCGTCACGCGGGGCCCGGCGGCCGGGAGGGCGAAGCCGGTGAGGACGAGGAGGGCGGCGACGGAGGCGCTGAGCGGGGCGACGCCGTTGGAGAGCCAGGGGGCGGGGCGGTCGGCCCAGGAGAGGGCGAAGCCGAGGAGTTTGGCGGCGCAGTAGACCAGGCCGAGGAGGCATCCGGCGGAGAGCACCCGCAGGCCGCGGGCGAGCCAGGAGACGCCGAGGGTGGCGGCGTAGCGCAGGCAGAGCGTGCCGAGGGCCGCCAGGCTGGCGCCGAAGATCGCCAGGTAGAGGCCGAGGAAGACCATCACGCCGGGGGCGCCGGTGTAGGCGGTGCTGAAGTCGCGGGGGTGCTCGACGGCGTCGGGGCGGCCGACGGCGAAGCCGGTGACGGCGACCGCCCAGAGCACCGCGACGGCGGCGACCGTGGTGCGGGCCCGGGTGCGGGCGCGGCGGCGGGCGGCGCCGCCCACGCCCGCCGCCCAGCGGGCCAGCATCACCTGGGCGCCGACGGCGAAGACCATGACGGCGGAGTAGAGGAAGACCATCGCGAGGTTGGCGACGCCCAGCAGGTGGTCGAAGGCGCGGTAGAGGCTGGGCGCGGAGAAGAGGAAGACGGTGGCGACGCTGCCGGTCATCACGCAGGCCAGGCCCAGGTCGGCGTTGGCGCGGTCGCGGAGCCAGGCGGTGGTCTTGTAGCCGACGAGGGTCCAGGCGACGGCGGCGAAGCAGAGGTAGACGACGTCGAAGACATCAGGCACGTGGCTCACCGCCGTCGTCACGGGCCGGTTCGGCGGCGTCGGTGCCCGGGGCATCCGCTGCCGGGACGCGGTCCTCGCCGTCGGCGGCGGCGTCCGGGCTGCGGAGGTGCTGGAGGGCCGGGCCGAGGGCGGCGGCGAGTTCGGCGGCGCGGCCGTCCGGCGGGGGCGGCGGGTCCTGGGTGGGCGGGGCGAGGTGTTCCATCAGGAGGGTGCCCAGGACCTCCGTCTCGCGTTCGGCGGGGTTGTCGTAGCCGTGGTGGCGGGCGAGGCCCGGGGTCAGACCCATCCGGCGCAGCGCGGTCGCGGCGTCGACGGAGGGCGTCCACAGGCGCAACGCGTCCTCGGTGAGCGCGGGGTCGCGGTCGTGGCCGAGGAGGAGGTGGCCGAGTTCGTGCAGCACGATGTGGGCCTGGTGCCAGGGCGAGGTGCGGCTCTCGTAGAAGACCCAGTAGGCGTCGTCGGTGGCCGCCGTCATGCCGGAGGCGGCGCCGTCGAGGCTCATCGGCACCAGGTGGACGGGGGCTCCCACGCGTGCGCCGACGAGGTCGCACAGACCCCGCAGATCGACCGTGGCGGGCAGCGCCAGCTCCTTGACGAGCCGCTTGCACCGCCTGCGTATCCGCCCCACTCGCATGGTCATCCCGTCGTCGTGCGTGCGCCGCCAGGTGGCGAAGAGCCGGTCCGGCCCGTCGACCCGGGGCAGGTCAACCGTCATGGCCGACACCGCCTCTGCCCGGCAGGTCCATCTGGCGGCGGAACTGGTCGATGATGGTGGTCAGGCTCTCCTGGACGTCGGGCGGCAGGCCCACCGAGCGCAGCGCGATGGCGCGGACCCGCTGGTCGCGCATGGCGGCGAGGAAGCGGACCTCCTCCTCCACCCGCTCGGCCTGCGGCTGCGACAGGTCGCCCAGGAGATATCCGGCCGGGACGCCGAAGAACTTCGCCAGCGCGCGCAGGACCTCGGGGGAAGGGTTGCTCCGGCGGCCGTTGCGCAGCATGGAGAGGTACTGCTCGGTCAGGCGCACCCCGCCGAACTGCTCCGGGTCGCCGCTGATCTCGTCGGCGACATGGGCGTTGGTGTACGGGGCGCCGGGCGGGTGCATGTGGGTGAAGAGGCGGCCCAGGCGGTCGGCGAGGGTGCCGGTGTCCTGCCGTGCCGTCCCGTCGTGCGCCGCAGTGCCGGGCCCGGCGCCGCCCGGCACGTCCTGGGCCGCGCTGTCGCCGGTCTTTGCCCTGCCCGGCTTCCCGGTGCGCTCCCTGTCGTCCTTCGCAGCCATCCCCTAGCCCTTCCCCCGTGTGCGGCCGTTGCCGTCGCCGGCCCGTGCGCAGCCCTGTCCACGGACCCAACGGTGAGTTAAGTCGACCGTCGGGACTCCCGGGCACATCCTGTCACGGACCGATCACCGGATGCCAGGGGTGGTCGGGAACGGAAGGCGGAACGGACGGTATTCCGTGGCGGATTGCCCCGTGCCGCCGCCGGTCGGTAGGGTCCCTTCGCACGGCCCGGTCGTTCCTTAACGGAGAGTTGAGCCGCCGCTTCCGCCGGGGCCGTCGGGCCCCGCCGCCGTACCACGGAAGGCGTGCGGAACGCCACCGCGGCCCTTCCGGCCACCCCCTTCCGGGGGCACCCAGGAGGGGGTGCCCGTCCCGTCGCGGGGGGCGGTTTGATGGCGGGAAGTCGCCGCGGCAGCTCTGCCGTCCGGCGTCGGCCGGCGCCCCTTCGTGAGTACCGCCCGGCCCTCCCCGCTTACGGCCCGGACCTTCCCCCCGGGCCGTCACCCCCCGCCTGACGGAGAGGACCTGCCCCCATGACCCCTGCCCTCGTACGTACCGCCCGGCCCGCGCCCGTCGAACGTGCCACCGCTCCGGCCCCGGCCGCACGCCGCGCCGGAGGTGCCGCGTGCCCCGCATGACCATGAACGTGTACCGGATCGACCCCACGACCTCCGCCCGGACCGAAGTCCGTTACGTGGACGTGCCGTTGGGCACGGCGCCGCCGCATCCAGCGATCAGCGCGGCGTTCCCGCCGTGCCGGTGTGCGCGCTGCCCCCGCCACCAGGAGCCCCGGTCGGGCCCCGGGCGGCACGGCTCGCCCCGTTCCTGACCCTCTGACCGCCCCGCGGCAATCCTCACGGCCGCGTCCCGGGACGTCCTCCCCCGCCCGGGCCGCACCGTTGCCGCGGGGCCCGCTCCACCGGTCGCCCCCTGAAGGCGACCGGCGCCGGAGGGGCGGGCCCGGGAGTTCCCCCGACTCCGCCCTGCGGGCCCGCCCCTCCACCCTCTCCCCCGAGCACCGGACGCCCTGCCGTCCGGTGCTCTCCGCCGTTCCGGGGCCCGCGCGCGAACTCACCCCACCAGCCCTCCGTTAACAGCGAGTTGATGGTTCGTTACGCCGGAACTGATCTACGCCACGGACTCTGTTCCGCGTGCAACCACTACGGCAGAGCAGCCCAGGACCGGACACCGTCCACGGTGTCCTGCGGCGACGCGCCCGGAGCCATCCGGGCCGCCCGTTCCTCTCCTTCCTGGACGAGTCCGGTGCGGTCACGACGGTCAGCTACGGCGAGATGGACCGCCGCGCCGAGCGGATGGCCGACCTTCTGGTCAGCCGGGGCATCGGTCCCGGGAGCCGTTTCCACGTCCATCTGACCAACCGGCCCGAGTTCTTCGACGCCTGGTTCGGCGCGGCGAAGGCGGGCGCCGTCATGGTCCCCACCAACCCCCTGTCCACCGCCGACGAACTCTCCTACGTCCTCTCCCACGCCGAGTGCCGGTTGAGCCTGACCCAGCCCGAGCTGCTCACCACCGCACAGGTCGCCGCCATCGACTCGCCCTGCTGCGAACAGCTGCTGGTGACCGGCTCGGAGTCGCTGGAGCGGGCGCTGGCCACGGCGCCCGCCCGGCCCGCGCGGGTGGTGGACGATCCGGCGGCGCCGCTCGGGGTGCTCTACACCTCCGGCACCACCAGCCGCCCCAAGGGCGTCGTCGTCCCGCACGCGGCGTATCTGCACTCCGGTGAGGTGGTGGCCCGGCAGCTGCGGCTGCGGCAGGAGGACCGGCAGCTGATCGTGCTGCCGCTGTTCCACGGCAACGCGCAGTACTACTCCTCGATGTCCGCGCTGGTCACCGGCGCATCGATCGCACTGGCCCCGCGGTTCAGCGCCTCGCGCTGGTCGGAGCAGGCGGTGCGGCTGGGGGCGACGGTGGCGAGCCTGTTCGCCGCGCCGATCCGGATGATCCTGGCGCAACGCCCGTCGGCGTACGACACCGCGCACCGGCTGCGCTCCGTGCTCTTCGCGCAGAACGTCACCGACGCCCAACTCGCCGAGTTCGAGGAGCGCTTCGGGGTGCCGCTGCTCCAGCTGTACGGCATGACCGAGACCGTCGCGCCGCCGCTGATGAATCCGCTGCACGGGCGGCGCCGCAACCAGAGCATGGGCCGTCCGGTGCCCGGCGCGCGGCTGCGGATCGTCGACGAGCGGCTGCGGGACGTCGTCCGCGGTCAGAGCGGCGAACTGCTGGTCGGCGGCGTGCCGGGGCGGACCCTGATGGCCGGTTACCTCGGCGATCCGGAGGCGACCGCCGAGGCGCTGGGCGGCGGCTGGCTGCGGACCGGGGACCACGTCCGGGTGGACGGCGACGGGTTCGTGCACTTCGTGGACCGCGGCAAGGACGTCATCAAGCGGGCGGGCGAGAACGTGTCGTCGAGCGAGATCGAGCGGGTCGTCAACGCGCACCCGGCGGTCTTCGAGTCGGCGGTGGTGGGGGTCCCGGACCCGATCCGGGACGAGACGGTGAAGGTCTTCGTCGTCCTCAACGGTCAACACCCCTTCAGCGAGGGCGAGTTGATCGAGTGGTGTGCGGCCAGGCTGGCGCCGTTCAAGGTTCCGGGGTGTGTGGCGGTCGTCGAAGGACTGCCGCGCACCTCGGTAGGCAAGATCCGCAAGCATCTGCTTCGCGGTCGCTGACCCGGTGCGGGCGCTGATGACGCCCGCACCGGTGGATATCCATCCATCAACATGAGGAGTATCCATGGAATTCAAGCGCGCCGTCGGTACGCGCCGCACCACCCGCTACTACCAGGCATGGCGCCCGGTGGAGAAGGAGAAGGTCCAGAAGATCCTGCACGCCGCGCGGCTCCAGTCGCACCACGGCAACGCGCAGGAGGTCCGTAAGGCCGTTGTCATCACCAAGGGCGAGACCCCGGACGCGGTGCGCGACGGACTGATCGACGCGGTCTACAACCAGCCGCAGGCCCACCAGGCGCCGGTCGCCATCGTGTGGTGCACCGACATGGCCGGGTGGGAGCCGCTGCGTCCCGCGCTGCTCAAGCTGATCGAGTCGGGCTCCCTGACCTCCAGCTACGGCTGGTCCGAGGAGTTCGTCGACAGCGTCGTGATGAAGACGCCGGACTTCAACGTGCTCGCCGGTGACGTCGAGTTCGCGAAGTGGCTCAGCGCCTTCGAGTGCGGTCTCGGGGTCGGCTCGGCGCTGCTCGCCGCGACGGACGAGGGTCTGGGCACCGGCCTGGTCACCGGCCGCCGGGAGCAGATCCGTGAGCTGCTGAAGATGCCCGACAGCGTCATCCCGACCCAGATCCAGCTGGTCGGCTACTCCGCCGAGAGCATCGAGGCGGGCGGCCAGCGGCCCCGCCCCGACTTCGAGGACCTGTACTTCGACGGCACCTGGGGCACCAGCTACGGCAGCGACGAGTCGGTCGTCGCCGAGCTGTCCGACGCCGGGATGATCCAGGCGCCCGCGCCGCTGCCGCACCGCAAGGCGGAGCTGCGTGCCCTGGCGGGGATGTTCGGTCTCCCCGAGTGAGAGCCGAGCTGATGTCGGAGGCTGCGGTGGTGCCCGATTCCCGGGCGCCGTCGCGGCCTCCGGCCCACCCCGACGGCTCCGCGGGAGTCCGCCGCCTGGCCCAGGCCCGCATCCCGACCGCCCACGGCGAGCTGCGCTGCGTGGCGTACGCGGCGGCGGACGGTGTGGAGCATCTGGCGTTCGTGGCGGGCGAGGTGTCCGGGGCGGCCGACGCGCTGGTGCGGCTGCACAGCGAGTGCGCCACCGGCGACCTCATGGGGTCGCTGCGGTGCGACTGCGGTGCGCAGCTCGACGAGGCGCTGCGGCGGGTCGCGACCGAGGGCACCGGCGCGGTGGTCTACCTCCGCGGTCACGAGGGCCGCGGTATCGGCATCGCCGCCAAGCTGCGCGCCTACCAGCTCCAGGACACCGGTCTGGACACGGTGGACGCCAATGTGGCGCTGGGGCTGCCGGTCGACGGCCGGGACTACGGCGCGGGCGCGGCGATCCTCCACGACCTGGGCATCACCGGCGTACGGCTGCTGACCAACAACCCCGACAAGGTCACCGCGCTCGCCCGGCACGGCGTGCGGGTGGCCGACCGGGTGCCGCTGCTCGCCCCGACGCACGGGGAGAGCCTGCGCTATCTGCGGACCAAGCGGTCCCGGATGGGGCACCTCCTCGACGGTCTGGACTCCCCCGCCGGGCCCGCCGGCCCCGACCGTTCCCACCCGCCCCGAACCACCACGACGACGGCGCCCGCGCCGGCGCCTGCTGAGGAAAGCCCATGACCGACACTGCCTTTCACGATCTGATCACCGTCCAGCGGTACGCGGCCCAGCTGTCGGACCTGGACACGAAGGACCGCGACGCGAGGCTGAACACCGTCGCCGAGTTCGCCGAGTTCGTCGGGCGGACGCCGGACGAGATGATCGCGGAGATCTTCAACGAGGAGACCCGCAAGTACCGCAAGCGCGGCTTCTACAGCGACCGGGTCAAGGAGTTCTCCGCGGCGTTCGACGGGCCGCGCAACCGCCAGCTGGCCCGCGGCAACGTCATCCGCTCGTTCTTCATCGCCAACGGCCGCCGGATCCCCCCGGAGCAGCCGGACTGGATCTGAGCACCGGTGCGGGCCCGGCGACGGGCCCGCACCCGCCCGGCCGCCCCGGGGCGGCCGGGTCCACGCGCGCGGCCGCCGACCCCTCGTGCAGCGGCGCCCGCCCGCGGTGCCGGCCCACCTGAAGGGAGCAGACCCTTGCTGCCCATGCCACGGCATCCCCTCGACGACCTGCTCGGCATCCGCTACGAGGAGGTGTCCCCCGGGCGGGTGCTCGCCTCGCTCACCCTGTCCCCACGCATACACGGCGCGCGGGGCACGGTGCACGGTGGTGTGCTGGCGGCGCTGACCGAGAGCGCGACGGCGGCGGGCGGGACCCTCAACGCCGGGGAGGGTGAGGCGGCGGTCTGCGCGGACACCCAGATGCACCACGTCCGCCCGGCGGTCGACGGCACCCTGCACCTCTGCGCGGTCCCCGTCCACCGCGGCTTCACCCAGCAGCTGTGGTCCGCGGAGGTCTTCGACGACCGCAACCGGCTGGTGAGCCGCGCGACGGTGCAGTTGCTGCACGTGGCGCGGGAGCGGGCGGTGACACCGGCCGCGGGCCACCCCCGCTGACGCCCGGTCACCGCCGAACGGTCGGCCCCGGGCTCCGGGGCCGACCGTCGCGCGTCAGACCTCCGCCGTGTCCGGCCGACGGCCCCAGGCGCTGACCATCAGCGGGCCGAAGCCGAGGATGTCGCCGTCCCGCCAGAGCCGGTGGAAGGCGTCGAGGTCGTCCTGGTCGACGAGCCCGGCGGCGAGCAGCCGGGGCGCGAGCTGCTCGATCAGCAGGTCCCAGGCCGGTTGTCCGGCGACCGGGTCGGCGGAGAGCGGCAGCGACACCGCACGCACCTGGACGTCACGCAGTCCGGCGGCGCGCAGCAGCCGCGGCACCTTCCGGCCGAAGTGCTGGTCGTAGGGGCCGACCGCGAGGGCGGTGAGCAGGGCGGTGACGACGCGGTCGTGGGCGGGTGAGGGCGGGTCGACGGCGCGCACCGTGGTCCAGTCGATGTCCTCCACCAGCACCCAGCCGCCGGGCCGGGCCGCCCGGACCATCGACCGCAGCACCGGCTCCGGGGACGTGAGGTGTTCCAGCAGCAGCCGGGAGTGGACGAGGTCGAACCGGCCCTCGGGCAGCGGTTCGGCGGTGACGTCCATCCGCCGTACGCCCAGCACGCCCCCGGCGAGCGGTTCCAGGAAGCGGGTGTCGGCGTCGACGGCCAGCACCTCGCCGTCCGGACCGACGCGGTCGGCGAGGCGCTGCGCCACCCCGCCGGTCCCGGCGCCGACGTCGAGACAGCGCCAGCCGGGGGCGAGGCCGAGGCGGTCGCAGAGTTCGGCGGTGCCCGGGTCGTAGAGCGCGCAGATGTTCTCCAGGCGGGCGCGCTCCGCGTGCCATGCCGGGTCGAGCACGTAGCTCATGTGGACTCCTGTCGTTCGAAGGTGACGGCCATCCAGGGGCAGATCGTCTCGGCGCGGACGAGGGCTTGCGCGTCGGCCGCGTCCAGGTCGGCGTCCGGCCGCAGCCAGGCCCGCCGGTCCGCGAGGCGGAAGACGGCGGGGACGGTCTCCGCGCAGTGGCCGGTGCCGCTGCACAGGGCGTGGTCCACGCTCACCCTGCGGGTTGCGGTGGTCCGCTCGACGGGGCCGCTCATGCGCGGTCCGTGCGGGGCAGGACCGGGCCGTCGTGGACCATCTCCAGGGAGGTCCAGGAGCGGAACATCGGTCCGGGCACCTGCTCGGGGGTGAAGCCGGGGCGCAGCCGCAGGCCGGGCAGGCGGCGGTAGAGCGTGGACAGGGCGACCTCGGCCTGGAGGCGGCCGAGGTTCATACCGATGCAGTGGTGGACGCCGTAGCCGAACGCCATGGAGGCGGGCAGCTCCTTCCGGTCCCGGTCGAGGCGGAGTTCGTCGGGCCGGTCGAAGATCTCCGGGTCGTGGTTGGCGGCGCCCAGCGAGAAGTAGATCCGCTCGCCGGGCCGGGAGACGTGCCCGCCGGGCAGCTCCGCCTCCTTGAGGGTGCGGCGGTACAGGCCGAGGATCGGCCCGTCGTAGCGCAGGCCCTCCTCGACGAGGGTTTCGGTCAGTCCGTCGATGTCGCCGAGGTACGCCGTCTTCTGGTCGGGGTGCTGCTCCAGGGCGCGGACGAGGTTGCCGATGGCGGCGCCGGTGGAGGCGTTGCCGGCGATCAGGCCGAGGATGAGCAGGCCGATCTCCCGCTCGGCGAAGCGGTCGCCGTTCTCCTCGGCGAAGCAGAGCGTGGTGGTGAGGTCGTCGGCGCCGGGCCCGGCGGCGCGTCGGGTGCGCACCGTCTCGCGGAGGTAGTCGCTCCACGCCTCCAGCTCGGGGGAGGCCAGTCCCTCGGTGTTGGCGAGGCCGGTGGACTCCGGCAGCAGCGCGGTGCGCAGGACGTACTCGCGGTCCGCTTCGGGGATGCCGAGGAGTTCGGAGATGTGGGTCTCGCTCACCGGGGAGGCGAAATCGGTGACGAGGTCGAAGGAGCCGCCGCGGGCGGCGAGCCCGTCGATGAGGTCGTTGACCGTCCGCTCGGTGAACGGCCGCATGCGGTTGATGCGGGACGCGGACAGCGCCCGGACGATGAGGCGGCGCTGACGGGTGTGGCGGGGCGGGTCGGCGAGCGTGAAGACCTGCAGCTCCTCGGGGACCGGCTCCTCCAGCGGCCAGGCGGCGCTGTAGGTGCAGGAGAACGCCTCGTGGTTGCGGCCTATCTCCTTCACCGCCTCGTACGAGGTGACCTGCACGGAGTCGAGTTCCGGGGAGTGGACGATCGGGCAGCGGGCGCGGTCGGCGGCCAGCTGCTCCCAGGGGTGGGCGGCCTTGCCTTCGTACGGCTTGAAGGCGGGGACGGGCTGCTCGGACATGTCAGCTCTTCTCTTCCGGCGGGAGGCTCGGCTCTTCGGGTGGGCGGCGGTCAGTTGACCGCGCGGTCGCGGTCGGCCCAGAACTGCTCGCGCAGGGTGCGGCGGAGGATCTTGCCGCTGGGGTTGCGGGGGACGGAGTCGACGACGGTGTAGCGGGTGGGGACCTTGAAGTCGGCGAGCCGTCCGCGCAGGAAGGTACGGATCTCGTACGGGGCGGCGAAGGCGCCGGGGCGGAGGGCGAGGAAGGCGTGGACGGCCTCGCCCCAGCGGTCGTCGGGGACGCCGATGACGGCGGCGTCCAGGACGGCGGGGTGGGCGCAGAGGGCGTTCTCGACCTCGGCGGGGAAGATGTTCTCCCCGGCTCTGACGATCATTTCCTTGATGCGGTCCTGGATGAAGAGGTAGCCGTCCGCGTCGAGGTATCCGGCGTCGCCGGTGTGGAGCCAGCCGTCGCGGAGGGTGGCGGCGGTCGCGTCGGTCAGCCGCCAGTACTCCAGCATCCGGGCGGGCGTCTTGATGCAGACCTCACCGACCTCGCCGGGCGGCAGGGCGCGGCCGTCGGGGGCGACGATCCGCAGTTCGATGCCGGGGTAGGCGCGTCCGGCGGCGCGCAGCCGGGGGCTGCCGGGGACGTGGTCGGCGGGCGGCAGGCAGACGGCGGTGTTGCCGGTCTCGGTGAGGCCGTAGATCTGCGCGAGGTCGCACCGCATGACGGAGATGCACTGCTGGAGGAGGGATTCGGAGATCGGGGAGCCGCCGTAGACCACCTTGCGCAGGGTCGCGAAGTCGGCTTCCGCGGCGTCCGGTTCGGAGAGCAGCATCAGCAGCATGGCGGGGACGAGGAAGGCGGTGGTGACGCCGGACTCGCGGATGAGGTGGAGCACCTCGCGGCCACCGAAGGAGCGGAGCGCGACGTTGGTGACCCCGGCGTTGAAGCCCTGGGTGGCGTACCACAGGCCGCCGATGTGGGAGCCGGAGATGCCGATGAGGCTGACGTCGTCGGGGCGGAAGTCGATCCAGTCGAGTCCGGCGTCGTCGAGCAGCCCGCGGACGGCGAAGAAGCTGCGGTGGGCGAGGACGACGCCCTTGGGCAGGCCGGTGGTGCCGCTGGTGTACATCTGGGCGACGGCGTCGTCGGTGGTGGCGGGGGCCGGGGCGGCGGCGCCGCGTCCGGTGTCCTTCCAGTCCTTGAGGGTGCGGGCCGACTCGTCGGTGCCGTCGAGGAGCACCAGGTGCCGCAGGTCGGGCAGGTCGGGGCGGATCTTGTGGGCGGTGGGCAGGAACTCCTCCTCGACGAAGAGGAGTTCGGCGCGGGAGTCGCGCAGGATGTACTCGACCTCGGTGGGCGCCAGGCGCCAGTTGACGGGGACGAGGACCGCTCCGGCGGCCGCGCAGGCGTACAGCAGCTCGTAGAAGCGCACCGACTCCTTGCCGAGGTAGCCGACGCGGGAGCCCTTGGTGAGGCCGGACGCGGCGAGCGCCAGGGCGCCGCGGGCGCTCTCGGCGTACAGGCGTCCGTAGGTGACCTCGACGCCGCCGCAGACGAGCGCGGGGTATTCGGGCCGGTGGGTGGCGTGGAAGGCGAGCCGGGCGTCGAGGGTGCGGTGCGTCGGCGGGGGCGCGGGGTGTCTGGTCATGGTGGAGCGGCCCTTCAGATGCGTGCGGCGCGCAGCCAGTGGCGGCGGCGCCGGAAGGCGTAGGTGGGCAGTGGGGTCAGGCGGGCCCCGGTGGCGGCGAACGCGGCGTCCCAGTCGGGCCGTTCGCCCCGGCAGTGGGCCTCGGCGAGGGCGGTGCCGGGGTCGGGGTCCGGGCCGGGGGCGGTGCGGGGGCCGGGGCGGAGCAGGCCGGGGGCGTCGGCGCCGTCGGCGAGGACGGTCAGGGCGCGCAGCCGGGCCGCCCGGTCGGCGCCGAGGACCGCGGCGCGGCACGGCTGTCCGGCGTGGGCGGTGGCGAGGGTGCGGGCCACGTCGAGGACGGAGGCTTCGGGGTGCGCGGTGAGGTGGGCGGCGAGGCGGGCGGCCTGGGCGCGGAGCCCGGCCTCGTCGGCGGCGGAGAGCGGCCAGGGCGGGGCGTGGTCCGGGCCGGACGGGGGCCGGGCGGCGGGGGTCGTGGTCTCCTCGGCGGGCGCGTCGGCCGGGGCCTCCTCCAGGATGACGTGGACGTTGGTGCCGCTGATGCCGAACGAGGAGACGGCGGCGCGGCGGGGGCGGCCGGGCGCGGTCGGCCAGGGCACGGCCTCGGTGAGTAGCCGGACGGTTCCGGCGCTCCAGTCGAGGTGGGGTGAGGGTTCGTCGGCGTGCAGGGTCCGCGGCAGCTGTCCGTGGCGGAGGGCGAGGACCATCTTGATCAGGCCGCCGATGCCGCCGGCGGCCTGGGTGTGGCCGATGTTGGACTTCAGGGAGCCCAGCCACAGGGGCCGTCCGGCCTCGCGTTCGGCGCCGTAGGTGTCGCACAGCGCCTGGGCCTCGACGGGGTCGCCGAGCGGGGTGCCGGTGCCGTGTGCCTCCACCGCGTCGACGGAGTGGGCGGGGACGCGGGCGGCGGCCAGCGCCTGGTGGATCATCCGGCGGTGGGCGAGGCCGTTGGGGGCCGTCAGCCCGTGGGAGGCGCCGTCCTGGACGACGGCGGAGCCGCGGATGACGGCGAGGACGGTGCGGCCGTGGCGCCGGGCGTCCGACAGACGCTCCAGGGCCACCAGTCCGGCGCCCTCGGCGACGCCCCAGCCGTCCGCCCCGGCGGCGAAGGACTTGCAGCGGCCGTCCGGCGCCAGCAGGCCCTGGGCGCCGAACGCGGTGAGCGCGGCGGGCGTCGCCATCACGGACGCGCCGCCGACCAGCGCGAGGTCCGTCTCGTCGGCGCGGAGTGCGTGCACGGCGGTGTGCAGGGCGACGAGCGCCGAGGAGCAGGCGGTGTCGACGGTGACGGCGGGGCCCTGGAGGCCGAGGGTGTAGGCGATCCGGCCGGAGGCGACGCTCGGGGCGCTGCCGACCAGGAGGGCGCCGCCGGTGCCGGGCGGGGCGTCGCGGACGCGTCCGCCGTAGTCGTTGTAGATCACCCCGGCGTAGACGCCGGTGCGGCTGTCGCGCAGTGCGGTGGGGTCGATCCCGGCCCGCTCCAGCGCCTCCCAGGCGGTCTCCAGCAGCAGCCGTTGCTGGGGGTCGCAGAGTGCGGCCTCCTCGTCGGTCATCCGGAACGGCGCGGGGTCGAAGTCGGCCGCGCCGTGCAGGAATCCGCCGCGGGTGGTGGCTCCGGCCGGTGCCGGGTCCCAGTCGCGGTCGGTGGGGAGGCCGGAGGTGGCGTCGCGGCCGTCGGCGAGCAGTTGCCACAGGTCGTCGGGGGTCTCGACGCCGCCCGGGTAGCGGCAGGCCATCCCGACGACGGCGATCGGCTCGTGCCGCCGTTCCTCGGCCGCGGCCAGCTCCCGCCGGGTGCGGCGCAGTTCCCGCGTGACGCGTTCGAGGTAGACGCGCAGCTGGCGTTCGTCTGCCATGGATGCCTTCCTTGGGCCGGTCGGGGCGGTACGGGACGGGGCGCTGCCCGGCGCCCCGTCAGTGGGTGCCGAGTTCCTCGTCGATGAGGCCGAAGAGCTGTTCGTCGGTGGCGGCGTCCAGCCCGTCGTCCGGGCCGGTGTCGTCGCGCAGTTCGGCGAGGAGCGCCGTCAACCGGGCCGCGGCGGCGGCCCGTTCGCCCGGTCCGGTGCCCTCCAGGGCGGCGGTGAGCCGGTCGAGCGCACCGTGCAGCGCCTCGGCGGGGGCGTCCGGCGTTCCGGGGACGTCGGGTGGCGCCGTGGACCCGGTGGGGGTCAGCCGGGTGTCGAGGTCCTGGGCGAGCGCCGCGGGGGTGGGGTGGTCGAAGACGAGGGTGGCGGGGAGCCGGAGTCCGGTCGCCTCGTCGAGGGCGTTGCGCAGCGCCACCGCGGTGAGCGAGTCGAAGCCGAGGTCGGTGAGGTGGCGTTCGGCGGGGACGGTGCGGGCGGCCTGTCCGGCGGGGTGGCCGAGGACGGTGGCGACGCGTTCCTGGACGAGGGTGAGCAGCGCGGCGGTGCGGCCGGGGGCGTCCAGTGCGGCCAGCCGGGCGCGGAGGGCGTCGGCGTCGGCGCCGTGCGGGGCGGGGCGGGCCGCGGCGGGCAGCAGGGCGCCCAGGAGCGGGGGTGGGCCGCCGGGGCGTTGCCGCAGGGCGGCGAGGTCGAAGCGGACGGCGGTCAGGGCGGGTTCGGTGGTGGCCAGGGCGGTGTCGAGGAGGGCCACGCCCTGGTCGGTGGGGAGCGGGAGCACGCCGGTGCGGCGGAGTTGGGCGGCGAGGTCGTCGCGGTCCAACTGCTCCTCGCGTTCGACGGTGCGCTCCCAGTAGCCCCAGGCGAGGGCGGTGGCGGGGAGCCCGGCGGCGTGCCGGTGGCGGGCCAGCCCGTCCAGCAGGGCGTTGGCGGCGGCGTAGTTGGCCTGGCCGGGCGCGCCGAGCACCCCGGCGAGGGAGGAGAAGAGGACGAAGCGGCGGAGCGGCAGATGGGCGGTGAGGTCGTGGAGGTGGAGCGCGGCGTCGGCCTTCGGCCGCAGCACCCGGGCGACGCGGTCGGCGTCGAGGGCGGCGAGTACCCCGTCGTCGAGGGCGGCGGCGGTGTGGACGACGGCGGTCAGCGGCCGGTCCCCGGGGACGGTGGCGAGGAGCCGGGCGAGGGCTTCCCGGTCCCCGGCGTCGCAGGCGGCGAGGGTGACGGTGGCCGCGCCGAGGTCGCGCAGGTCGCGGGCGAGGGCGGCGGCGCCGGGCGCGTCGGGGCCCCGGCGGCCGGTGAGGAGGAGGTGGCGGGCGCCGTGTGCGGTGACGAGGTGGCGGGCGACGAGGGAGCCGAGGACGCCGGTGCCGCCGGTGATCAGGACCGTGCCGTCGGGGTCGAGGGGCGCGTCGTCCGCCGGTGCCGGTGTCCCGGCGCGTTCCAGGCGGGGGACGAGGACGGTGCCGCGGCGCAGGGCGAGTTCGGGTTCGCCGGTGGCGACGGCCGCGGGCAGGGTGCGCGGCGCCGCGGGGTCCGCGTCGGTGTCGAGGAGGACGAGGCGGCCCGGGTGTTCCTGCTGGGCGGAGCGGACCAGGCCCCACAGGGCGGTGTGGGCGAGGTCGGGGACGGCGTCGCCGGGGGCGGCGGCCACGGCGCCGCGGGTGACGAGCACCAGCCGTCCGGTCAGGCGGGGGTCGGCCAGCCAGGTCCGGAGCAGGGTCAGCGCCGCGGTGGTGGCGGCGCGGGTCCGGTCGGCGAGGTCCCCGGTGGGCGGGGTGTCCTCGGGTCCGGGGAGCGCCGCCACGAGGACGTCGGGCGGCGCCTCACCCGCCGCCGTCGCGGTCTGCAGGTCGGCGAGCCGGTCGTGGTGGCGGGCGCCGGGGACGGGCGGGGCGGAGCCGAGGACGGCCCAGGTGCCGCCGCCCGGACCGGTGGCGGGCCGGGGGTGCCAGACGGTGCGGAACAGCGCGTCCCGGTGGGCGCCGCCGGATGCGGCGACGGCCGCCGGGTCGACGGGCCGCAGGGTGAGGGCGTCGGCGTGGAACACCGGGCGGCCGGTGCCGTCGGTGACGGTGACCGCGGCGGAGTCGGCGCCCTCGGGGGTGAGGGTGACGCGGAGCGCGGTGGCGCCGGGGGTGTGCAGACGGGCGCCGCGCCAGGCGAACGGGAGGCGCAGCCCGGGGCCGGTGAGCCCGAGCGGGTGGAGTGCCGCGTCGAGGAGGGCGGGGTGGAGCGCGAACCGTCCGGCGTCCGGGACGGCGTCGGGCAGTGCGACCTCGGCGTGGAGGGTGTCGCCGTCGCGCCAGGCGGCGGTCAGCCCGCGGAAGGCGGGCCCGTATCCGGCGCCGATGGTGTCGAGCCGGGCGTACAGCTCGTCGGGCGGTACGGGTACGGCGCCGGGTGGCGGCCAGGCGGTGGGGGCGGGGGCCGGGGCGGGGTGCCCGGCGGTGAGGGTGCCCTTGGCGTGCCGGGTCCAGGGGGTGTCGGGGGCGTCGCCGGGGGCGGCGTGGACGGTGACGGTGCGGTCGCCGGTGGCCGGGTCGGGGGCGTCGACGGCGAGGTGCAGGCGGACGGGTTCCTGCTCGGGGAGGAAGAGCGGGGCTTCCAGGAGGAGTTCGGCGATCTCGGGGCAGCCGGTCTCCTGCCCGGCACGGAGCAGCAGTTCGACGAAGGCGGTGCCGGGGAGGAGGACGGCGCCGCCGACCGCGTGATCGACCAGCCACGGCTGCGCCGCGAGGGAGATCCGGCCGGTGAGGACGGTGCCGCCGGTGCCGGGCAGCTGGACGGCGGCGCCCAGCAGCGGGTGGTCCACCCCGCCGACGCCGAGGTGGGCGGGGTCCCCGGCGGTGGTGGCGGGCGGCACCGGCCAGAACCGTTCGTGCCGGAAGGCGTAGGTCGGCAGGGCGGTCCGGGCTTCCCGGGTCTGCCGGGGGTCGGCGCCGAGGACGGCGGGCCAGTCCAGGTCCACGCCGTGGACGTACGCCTGCGCCAGCGACCGGGCGAAGTCGTCGGCGCCGCCCTCGTCGCGGCGGAGCGACTCCAGGACCACGCAGCCGTGTCCGGCGTCGTCCGCGATCTGTGTCACCGCCGCGGTGAGGACGGGGCGCGGGCTGACCTCGACGAAGGCGCGGACGCCGTGGTCCAGGAGGTGGGTGACGGCGCCCTGGAAGTCGACGGTCTCCCGGAGGTTGCGGTACCAGTACGAGCCGTCCAGCGCCGCCGGGTCCACCGGGCCGCCGGTCACCGTCGACCAGAACAGTGTGCCGTTGCCGGGCAGCGGCGTCAGGTCGGCGAGGGCGGTACGCAGCCGGTCCTCCACCTCCGCCACATGGGCGGAGTGTCCGGCGCGCTCCGCCGGGATGCGGCGGACGCGGACGCCGTCGGCGGCGAGCCGGTCGAGGACCGCCTCGACGGCGGCGACCTCACCGGAGATCGTGGTGGCGGCCGGGGAGTTGACCGCGGCGACGGTGACCCGGCCGTCCCAGGCGGCGATCCGTTCCTCGACGGCGGCGCGGCCGAGCAGCACGGAGGCCATCGCGCCGGGCGTGGTGAGGGCGTTGAGGCAGGCGGCGCGCAGCGCGACGATCTTCGCCGCGTCGTCCAGGCTCAGCGCCCCGGCGACATACGCGGCGGCGATCTCGCCCTGCGAGTGTCCGACGACCGCCGCCGGGGTGACCCCGCAGCGGCGCCACAGTGCGGCGATGCCCGTCATGACGGTGAAGAGCGCGGGCTGTACCACCGCCAGATCGTCGTAGGCGGCCGGGTCGTCGGTCTCGCCCTTCAGGAAGGCCGTCAGCGGTACGTCCAGGTAGGGGGCGAAGGCCCGCTCGCAGCGGGCGACCCAGTCGGCGAACTCCGGCACGGTGCGCAGGAGTCCGGCGCCCATGCCGATCCACTGGGAGCCCTGGCCGGGGAAGACCAGTGCGACGCCCTCGCCGGGGTTCTCCGGGACGGTGCCGGTGACGGTGGCGGGGTGCTCGACCCCGGCGGCGAGCGCGTCGAACGCCGCGGCGGCGGCCGTCCGGTCGGCGGCCCGCACCACGGCCCGCTGCGCGAATCCGGTGCGCCCGGCGAGCGCGCCCGCCACCGCCGCGTCCGGCAGCTCCGCCGTCCGGTCGGTGCGCAGGAACTCCGCGAGCCGTCCGGCCTGGGCACGCAGTGCGGCGTCCCCGCGTCCGGAGACCGGCCACAGCAGCGGCGCCACGGGCCGGGGCGCGGCCGTCGCGTCGGTGTCCGGGCCGGGCTCGGCGGGCGGCGCCTGCTCGACGATCACATGGGCGTTGGTGCCGCTGACGCCGAAGGAGGAGACGCCCGCCCGGCGGGGGCGGTCCACGTCCGGCCAGGGCACCGCCTCCCGGACGACCTCCACGGCGCCCTCGGCCCAGTCCACATGGGTGGACGCCGGCGCGACATGGAGGGACGCCGGGACGGTCCCGTGCTCCATCGCCAGCAGCGCCTTCATCACCCCGGCGACGCCCGCAGCCGCCTGGGTGTGCCCGATGTTCGACTTCACCGAACCGAGCAGCAACGGCGGAGCATCCGACGGGCGCTGGCCGTACGTGGCGAGCAGCGCCTGCGCCTCGATCGGATCACCCAACGCCGTACCCGTCCCGTGAGCCTCGACCACGTCCACGTCCGACGCCGACAGGCCCGCCGACGCCAGCGCCTGACGGATCACCCGCTGCTGCGCCGGACCACTCGGCGCCGTCAAACCGTTCGACGCACCGTCCTGATTCACCGCCGAACCCCGCACCACCCCCAGAATCCGACGACCCGCGCGCACCGCGTCCGACAGCCGCTCCAGGACCAGGACGCCCACGCCCTCGCTGAGGGAGGTGCCGTCGGCGGCGTCGGCGAAGGGCTTGCAGTGGCCCTCGGGCGAGAGGGCGCGCTGACGGCTGAACTCGATGAAGACGGTGGGGGTGGGCATCACGGTGACGCCCCCGGCCAGCGCCAGCGTGCACTCGCCGCGGCGCAGCGCCTGCGCCGCCAGATGGAGCGTCACCAGCGACGACGAGCACGCCGTGTCGAGGGCGAGGGTCGGGCCCTCAAGACCGAGGACGTAGGCGAGGCGTCCGGCCGCGACGCTGGAGGTGGTGCCGAGGTCGAAGTACCCCTCGACCTGGTCGAACACCGGCTGGAGGAGGAGGGAGTAGTTGGACGGGAAGGCGCCGGTGAAGACGCCGGTGCGGCTGCCCTTCACCGTGGCCGGGTCGAGTCCGGCGCGCTCCAGCGCCTCCCACGACGTCTCAAGGAGCAGCCGCTGGATCGGGTCCATCGCCAGCGCCTCGCGGGGCGAGATGCCGAAGAACGCGGCGTCGAAACCGGTGGTGGCGTCGAGGAAGCCGCCCTCGCGGACATAGCTGGTGCCGGGGTGTTCCGGGTCCGGGTCGTACAGCGCGTCCAGGTCCCAGCCGCGGTCGTCGGGGAACGGGCCCTGGACGCGGCCCTCGGCGGCGACCACGTCCCAGAGGTCTTCGGGCGAGTCGATGCCGCCGGGGTAGTGGCAGGCCATGCCGACGACGGCGATCGGCTCGTCGGCGGCGTCCCGCAACCGCTGGTTCTCCCGGCGCAGTTGCCGTGCCTCGGTCAGGGACGCTCGGAGCGCCTCGACGACCTTGGCGTCGGGGGCGTGCGGCGGGCGCGGCGCGCCGGGGGTGTCGGGGGTTTCCATCACGAACCTCGTTGTTGCCGTGGCGTCAGGAGTGGTCGTCGAGCGCGAGCCGGATCAGGGCGTCCACGTCCATCGCGGCGATGTCGGCGGTGTCGCCGGGGCGCGGGGCGGTGGCGGGTGCGGCCGGGGGTGCCGGTTGCGGGGCGGGGGCGTCCGGGAGCAGCCGGGTGCGGAGGTATCCGGCGATGTCGGCGGGGGTGGGGTGGTCGAAGACCAGGGTGGAGGGCAGCCGCAGGCCGGTGGCGCGGGAGAGGCGGTTGCGGAGTTCGACGGTGGCGAGGGAGTCGAAGCCGAGGTCGCCCAGGCGGCGGTCGGGCGCCGCGTCCCGGTCCTGGGCGCCGAGCACCGCACGGACCTCCGCCTGCACCAACCGGCGCAGGAGGCGGTCGCGTTCGGCCGGGTCGGCGGCGCGCAGCCGCCGGGTGAGGCCGTCCGGCTCCGCGTCGGTCCGTGCGGGGGCGGCGCGGCGCGGGGCGGCGGGTGCGGCGGCGCGCAGCAGGGCGGGCGGTTCGGCGCCGGGGGTGTGCGCGGTGAGCGGGACGGGGGCCAGCAGGGGTTCGGCGGTGGCCGCCGCGGTGTCGAAGAGGGCGAGGCCCTGTGCGGTGGTGAGGGTGCCGATGCCGAGGCGGGCGAGGCGGTCGGTGCGGCTGCCCTGGTCGAGGTGGCGGGTGAGTCCGGTCGTCTCGTCCCACAGGCTCCAGGCGAGGGAGGTGGCGGGCAGTCCGTGGGCGGCGCGGTGGGCGGCGAGGGCGTCGAGGAAGGTGTTGGCGGCGGCGTAGTTGGCCTGCCCGGCGGTGCCCAGGAGGCCCGAGGCGGACGAGTACAGGGCGAACAGCGCCAGGTCGTGGCCGCGGGTGAGGTCGTGGAGGTGCCAGGCGGCCCGCACCTTGGGGGCGAGGACGCGGATGGTGCGCTCGGCGGTGAGGGAGGGGAGGACGCCGTCGTCGAGGACTCCGGCGGCGTGGACGACGGCGGTGAGCGGGTGGGCGGCGGGCACGCCGTCGATGAGCGCGGCGAGGGCGGCGCGGTCGGTGGTGTCGCAGGCGGCGACGGTCACCTCGGCGCCGAGGGCGGTCAGTTCGGCCGCCAGCTCGGTGGCGCCCGGCGCGTCGGGTCCGCGGCGTCCGGCGAGGAGGACATGGGCGGGGCGGTGGCGGCGTACCAGGTGGCGGGCGAGGGCGCCGCCGAGGGTGCCGGTCCCGCCGGTGATCAGCAGGGTGCCGTCCGGGTCGAGGGCGGGCGCGGCGCTCCCCGCCGTCCGTCCGGGTGCGCCGCCGTCCGTGGGTCGGTACGGCGTGAGGCGGAGCCGGGCGGCGCGTCCGGCGCGCAGGGTGAGCTGGGGTTCGTCGGCGTCGCGGGCGGCGGCCAGGGCGGCGGGCAGGGCGCGGCGGGAGGCGTCGGTGCCGTCGGTGTCCACCAGGAGGAACCGGCCCGGGTTCTCGCTCTGCGCCGACCGCACCAGGCCCCACAGGGGCGCCGCCGCCAGGTCGGTGACGTCCTCCCCCGGTGTGGCGGCGACGGCTCCGGAGGTGACGATCACCAGGCGGGAGGCGGCGCAGCGGTCGTCGGCGAGCCACTGCTGGAGGGTGGCCAGGAGCGTGGTGGTGGCGGTCTCGGCGGCGCCGGGCAGGTCCGGGCCCGACGGTCCGGCGCACGGCAGCAGGACGGTGTCGGGCACCGGCTCCCCGGCGTCGAGGCGGGCGCGGAGCGCCGCGAGTCCGGTGTGGACGGTGGGGCCCGGCGGGCAGTCGGCGGGGTCGGTGCCGAGCACCGCCCAGGTGGCGTCGGGTCCGGTCGCGGCGGGGAGGTCCCAGGGCTGCCAGACGGGGCGGTGCAGGGCGCGGCCGTCGGCGGCGGGGCGGAGCCGGTCGGCGGGGACGGGCCGGGTCACCAGGGAGCGGGCGGTGGCGACGGGGGCGCCGGTGGGGTCGGTCAGGTCGACGGCGACGGTGCCGGGGCCCTGCGGGGTCAGCCGGACCCGCAGCCGGTCGGCGCCGGTGGCGTGGCTGCGGACGCCGCTCCAGGTGAACGGCAGCCAGGGCCCGTCGGCGGAATCGTCGAGCCCGCCGTTCAGCAGCATCGGGTGGACCGCCGCGTCCAGGAGGGCCGGGTGGAGCGCGAACCGTCCGGCGTCCGGCACGGCGTCGGGCAGTGCGACCTCGGCGAGGAGGGCGTCGCCGTGGCGCCAGACGGCGGTCAGTCCGCGGAAGGCGGGCCCGTAGCCGAAGCCGCGGGCGGCGGTCCGGTCGTGGAAGTCGTCGAGCGGCACGGGGCGGGCGTCGGCCGGGGGCCAGGGGGCGGGGTCGGCCCCGTCCGGCGCGGGCTCCTCGGCGGTGAGGGTGCCCGTGGCGTGCCGGGTCCAGGGGGCGTCGGGGTCGTCCGCGGGGCGGGCGTGGACGGTGACGGGGCGGTCGCCGGTGGCCGCGTCGGGGGCGTCCACGGCGACCTGGAGGTGGAGGGCGCCGCGCTCGGGGAGGAAGAGCGGGGCTTCCAGGACGAGTTCGGCGATCTCGGGGCAGCCGGTCTCCTGCCCGGCACGTAGCAGCAGTTCGACGAAGGCGGTGCCGGGGAGCAGGACGGCGCCGCCGACCGCGTGATCGGCCAGCCACGGCTGCGCGGCCAGGGAGATCCGGCCGGTCAGCACGGTGCCGCCGGTGGCGGGCAGTTCGACGGCCGCGCCCAGGAAGGGGTGGTCCGCGGCGGTGACGCCGAGGGCTTCCGGGGCGCCGCGGCCGTGGGACGGGGCGGGCCAGAACCGTTCGTGCCGGAAGGCGTAGGTGGGCAGGGCGGTGCGCAGGGTCCGGGCGTGGGCCGGGTCGGCGCCGAGGACGGCGGACCAGTCCAGGTCCACGCCGCGGACGTACGCCCGCGCCAGCGACCGGGCCAGCCGGTCCGCGCCGCCGTCGCCGCGCCGCAGCGTCTCCAGCACCACGCCCTCGTGCCCGCGCTCCTCCAGGATCCGGTCGACCGCCATCGTCAGCACGGGGTGGGCCGCCGCCTCGACGAAGACCCGGAAGCCGCGGTCGAGGAGGTGGCTGACGGCGCCCTGGAAGTCGACGGTCTCCCGGAGGTTGCGGTACCAGTACGAGCCGTCCAGCTCCGCCGGGTCCACCGGGCCGCCGGTCACCGTCGAGCAGAACAGCGTGCCGTCGCCGGGCAGCGGGGTGATGTCCGCGAGGAGGGTGTGCAGCCGGTCGGCCAGGATCTCGGTCTGGGCGGAGTGCGAGGCGTAGTCGATGGGGATGCGGCGGGCCCAGATGCCGTCGGCGGCCATCCGGTCGAGGAACTCCGTCACCGCGGCGGCGTCGCCCGACACGGCGGTGGCGGACGGGGAGTTGACGGCGGCGACGGTGAGGGCGCCGTCCCAGTCGGCGATCCTCGCGGCGGTCTCGGCGCGGCCCAGCATCACCGTGGCCATCGCGCCGCGCCCGGCCAGCTCGGTGAGGAGTCCGGCGCGCAGTGCGACGATCTTCGCCGCGTCGTCCAGGGTCAGCGCCCCGGCGACATGGGCGGCGGCGATCTCGCCCTGGGAGTGTCCGACGACCGCCGCCGGGGTCACCCCGTGGTGCCGCCACAGTGCGGCGAGGCCCGTCATGACGGTGAAGAGCGCGGGCTGCACCACCGCGTCGCCCTGGTCGAGGGAGACGGTGCTGTCCTCGTCGCGGAGCAGGGCGGTCAGCGACCAGTCCAGGTAGGGGGCGAAGGCCCGCTCGCAGCGGGCGACCCAGTCGGCGAACACCGGTGAGGCGTCGAGGAGTTCCCGCCCCATGCCCGCCCATTGGGAGCCCTGGCCGGGGAAGACCAGCACGGTGCCGCCGGTGGCGGCGCCCGCCGGGGCGGTGCCGGTGACGACGGAGTCCGGCTCCGCGCCGGTGGCGAGCGCCGCCAGCGCGGTGGCGGCGCCCGTCCGGTCGGCGGCGAGCGCCACCGCCCGCCGCTCGAACCCGGTCCGTCCGGCGAGGGCGGCGGCCACCGCCGCGTCGGGCGCCCCGTCGTCGCCCCGCAGATACTCCGCCGTCCGTCCGGCCTGGGCGCGCAGTGCGGCGTCCCCGCGGCCGGAGACCGGCCACAGCAGCGGACCGGCGGCGCCGCGCGGGGCCGGAGCCGGTTCCCGTTCCACCGCGGGCGGTGCCTGCTCGACGATCACATGGACGTTGGTGCCGCTCATGCCGAAGGAGGAGACCCCGGCGCGGCGTGGCCGCCCGGTCGGCGGCCAGGGCGCGGCCTCCCGGACGACCTCCACGGCACCGGCCGTCCAGTCGACGTGCGAGGAGACCGCGTCGACATGGAGCGAGGCGGGGACGGTCCCGTGCTCCAGGGCGAGCACGGACTTGATGACTCCGGCGACGCCCGCGGCCGCCTGGGTGTGCCCGATGTTCGACTTCACCGAACCGAGCAGCAAGGGAGGCGCATCCGACGGCCGTTGTCCGTACGTGGCGAGCAGCGCCTGCGCCTCGATCGGGTCACCCAACGGCGTCCCCGTCCCATGGGCCTCGACCATGTCCACGTCCGACGCCGACAGGCCCGCCGACGCCAGCGCCTGACGGATCACCCGCTGCTGCGCCGGACCACTCGGCGCCGTCAGACCGTTCGACGCACCGTCCTGATTCACCGCCGAACCCCGCACCACACCCAGAATCCGGCGACCCGCGCGGAGCGCGTCCGACAGCCGCTCCAGGACGAGCATGCCCACGCCCTCGGCGGGACCGAAGCCGTCGGCGCCGTCGGCGAAGGCGCGGCAGCGGCCGTCCGGGGAGAGGGCGCGCTGACGGCTGAAGCCCTGGTGGACGCTGGGCCCGGAGAGGACCGTCGCACCCCCGGCCAGCGCCAGCGCGCACTCGCCCTGGCGGAGCGCCTGCGCCGCCAGATGGAGCGTCACCAGCGACGACGAGCACGCCGTGTCGACGGTCAGCGCCGCGCCCTCCAGCCCGAGCGCGTAGGAGATACGCCCGGAGGCGACGCTGTGGTGGGTGCCGGTCGTGTAGTACATGTCGCTGTCGGGGACCGGCCGGGCGGTCAGCGCGTGGTCGAAGTCGGCGACCCCGGCGTAGACCGCGGTGGGCGAGCCGCGCAGCGCCGCGGGGTCGATCCCGGCGCGCTCCAGCGCCTCCCACGACGTCTCCAGCAGCAGCCGTTGCTGCGGGTCCATGACCAGCGCCTCGCGGGGCGAGATGCCGAAGAACGCGGCGTCGAACTCCGCGGCGCGGTCGAGGAAACCGCCCCCGCGGACATAGCTGGTGCCCGACCGGTCGGGGTCCGGGTCGTAGAGCGCGTCCAGGTCCCAGCCGCGGTCGGTGGGGAGCGGGCCGATGGCGTCGTCCCCGGCGGCGAGCAGCCGCCAGAGGTCTTCGGGCGAGTCGACGCCACCGGCGAAGTGGCAGGCCATCCCGACGATGACGACGGGGTCGTCGTCGGCGGCGGGCCCGGTCGGTTCCGCGGCGGGGGCATCGGCCGGAGCGGTGTCCGACGGGGCGTCCGCGGGCGGCGCGGAGTCCGCCGTCCGCAGGGTGTCGAGGAAGGCGGCGAGCGCCACCGGGGTGGGGTGGTCGAAGACCAGGGTGGACGGCAGGCGCAGCCCGCTCCCGGCGCCGAGCCGGTCGCGCAGGTCGACCGCGGTGAGGGAGTCGATCCCCAGGTCGAGGAAGGGCACCTCGGACGCGTCCTCCGGCACCGGGTATCCGAGCAGCTCCGCCAGGTGCGCGCGGACCACGCCGAGCAGCACCCGGCGCCGTTCCCCGCCGGGGCGGTCGGCGGCAGGCCAGGCGGGTGCCGAAGTCGATTCCATGGGAAACGCGCCTCCAAATGAATCCGCGCGGTACCACGTGCCGGTCTCACACGGGCAGCGGAAAAGCGTCAACGACGCCCGGAACAATTCCGCACCGCGGCGTTCCGGACGACCGGTTCATTTGATACGCCGCAGCTCACGGGGAACGCAAGCGACGATCTCGGGGAACGGGACACACAAACGGCCGGGTGCCGTACCGTACGGAAGCGCGCCACCCCTACACTCTCCCGCATCCCCGCACGTCAGGAACTCATACCGGACGGCCTGTCGGCAACATCCCGCCCGCCCTGCACCCCGCGCGGCACCTTTAGAGCGGCTTTAGAATCACTTCAGAAACACGGCCTTTGATTGACAGGGAACGCCGCGGCGTCTTTTGCTGAGAACACCTCTCCCCGTGACGGGCGGAATGCGGCGCAGAAATGCACCGCAGGAATTCTCCGCCCGTTCTCTCTCTTCTCCAGAGGCTGGTCGTGAACATGAGCGGAATACCTCCCGGGGCGCCCGGACGCGCCGCCGTACTGTGCGGTGTGGGCGGTCGGCTGCCCGAACGGGTCGTCAGCAACGCGGAACTCTCCGCGCGGCTGGAGACCACCGACGAGTGGATCACCACCCGCACCGGCATCCGCAACCGCCGCGCCGCGGCCCCCGGTGAGGCCACCTCCGACCTGGCCGTCGCGGCCGGACGGCGGGCGCTGGACGCGGCGGGCGGCGAACCGGCGGACACCGTCCTGGTCGCCACCGTCACCCCCGACCGCCGCTGCCCGGCCACCGCTCCCCTGGTGGCCGCCCGGCTCGGGCTGACGGGCGCCGCCGCCTTCGACGTGTCGGCGGTCTGCACCGGCTTCCTCTACGGGCTCGCCACCGCCGCCGGGCTGATCGCCGCGGGCGTCTCCACCCGCGTTCTGCTGATCGGCGCGGACGTCTACTCGTCCGTCGTCGACCCGACCGACCGCACCAACGCCATCATCTTCGGCGACGGCGCCGGGGCGGTCGTCCTGCGTGCCGGTTCGCCCGACGAGCCGGGCGCGGTGGGCCACTTCGACCTCGGCAGCGACGGCGGCGCGGAGGAGGCCATCCTCATCGCGGCGGGCGGCTCCCGCAGCCCCCTCACGGCGCAGACCCCGCGCGCCGACCGGCACTTCGCGATGCGCGGCAAGGAGGTCTACCGCCAGGCGGTGACCCGGATGACCGCGTCCGCGCGGACCACCCTCGCCGCCGCCGGATGGCACCCCGACGACGTCGACCACCTCGTCGCCCACCAGGCCAATCTGCGCATCCTGCACTCCGTGGCGGACGGGCTCGGCGTCGCCCGGGAGCGGTGCGCCCGGCACCTCGTCGACGTCGGCAACACCGGCGCCGCCTCCATCCCGCTGGCCCTCGACGACGCCCACGCCACCGGTGCGCTGACACCGGGCGCCCGGGTGCTGCTCACCGGCTTCGGTGGCGGCCTCACCTGGGGCTCGTGCGCACTGCGCTGGCCCGACCTCAGCCCCGCGACCGACCGGTGACCGACCGGCGGAAAGGACCGGCGATGACCCACGCCACGTACGACCGACTGACCGCCCTCCTGGGCGAGTTCCACGACGCCCCGGCCGAGGCGCTGACCCCGGAGGCAACCTTCGTCGAGCTGGGCGTCGACTCGCTGACGATGGTCGAGATCGCGCTGCGCATCGAGCGGACCCTCGGCATCGAGGTCGGCGACGACGAACTCACCGAGGACCTGACGCTGGCACAGACCGTGCGGCTGATCGACGCCAAACTCCCCGCCGACGCCGCCTGACCCCCCTCCCCCGCCACCTCCCAGGAGCCCCCATGCAGATCACCCCGCAGGCCGGAAAGCAGCTCGGCGTCACCGTCGAGGGCTTCGACCACACCACCGCCTCCGAGGCGGCCGTCGCACGCGTCCTGTCCGCCGTCTACGAGCACAAGATCGTCGTGCTGAAGGGGCAGCACCTCTCCCCGCAGTCCTTCCACGACCTGGGCTCCCGGTTCGGCCGCCCCGAGGCGTACTACGAGCCGATGTACCACCACCCCGACAACCCCGACATCTTCGTCTCGTCGAACGTGCCGGAGAACGGCAAGCAGATCGGCGTCCCCAAGACCGGCAAGTTCTGGCACGCCGACTACCAGTTCATGCCGGACCCGTTCGGCATCACCCTCATCCACCCCCAGGTCGTCCCGGAGAAGAACCGCGGCACCTACTTCCTCGACATGGGCGCCGCCTACCGGCGGCTGCCCGACGAGCTGAAGCAGGCGGTGGCGGGCACCAACGGGCGGCACAGCGTCCGCAAGTACTTCAAGATCCGCCCGTCGGACGTCTACCGCCCGATCTCGGAGATCATCGAGGAGGTCGAGCGGAAGACCCCCGCGGTGCTCCACCCCACGACCTTCACCCACCCCATGACCGGCGAGACCGTCCTCTACCTCAGCGAGGGCTTCACCGTCGGTCTGGAGGACGCCGACGGCACCCCGCTCGACGACGCGCTCCTGGCCCGGCTGTTCAAGGAGACCGGCCAGCTCGACGAGGAGCTGACGCACGAGGCCCTCCACCTCCAGGAGTTCGGCAAGGGCGACCTGCTGATCTGGGACAACCGCAGCCTCATCCACCGCGCCCGCCACACCACCACCCCCGAGCCGACCGTCTCGCACCGCGTCACCGTCCACGACGCCCGCCCGCTGTACGAGACGGCGGCCGCGTGAGCGCCACCGGCACAGCCGAACCGGACCTGCTGACCCGGGTGCTCGCCCCCTACAAGGCGCACTGCACCTATCTGCGGTCGGCGGAGGTCACCGCGGACGACGGGACACTCACCGCCCGCGGCGAGTTCGCCATCCCCGAGTCCTGCTACATCGACGACACCGGGCACCTCAACTCCGTCGAGGTCAACATCTGCTACAACCAGCTGATGTACTACGCCCTCGCGGTCGCGGTGCGGGACCGGCTGCTGCCGCAGTTCGCGGAGTGGACGATGGCGGACTACTGGAAGCGGCAGCTCCCCGACATCCTCATCGTCCGCTTCGAGAGCCGCTTCCCCCGGCCGGTCGACCCGCGCGCCTTCCAGGGAGAATTCACCCTGAAGCGGCTGACCCGGCGCACCCCCCGCGGCGGCACCCCGCTCCTGATCGCCGAAACCACCCACCGCTACCACGACGCACACGGCGGCCGGTGCCAGGGCGAGGCCACCCTCGCCCTGACCCGACTGCCCTGACCCGCGGGCGGCCGTCCCCGGCGGGCGGCCGCCGCGGCGGCGCGTCCCAGGAAGGTCCCCCGTGCCGCACCCGCCCTCCCCCCGCACCGCGCCGACCGGTCCGTGGATCCGCCGCTTCGGCGCCGCCGACGGCGCCGTACCCCTGGTGTGCTTCCCGCACGCCGGTGGCTCGGCCGGCTCCTACCTGCCGCTGGCCAAGCAGCTGACGCCGCATGTCGAGACCTGGGCGGTGCAGTACCCCGGGCGCCAGGAGCGGTACCGCGAGACGCCGTTCACCGAGGTCACCGCGCTCGCCGACGCCGCCTTCACCGCCCTGCGCCCGCATCTCACCGGGCCCTACGCCTTCTTCGGGCACAGCATGGGCGCCCTCGTCGCGTTCGAGGTGGCCCGCCGGTGCGAGGCGGAGACGGGCCACGGGCCGGTGCGGCTCTTCGCCTCCGCGCGCCGGGCGCCGTCCGTACCGCACCGCGGCGCCACCGGATGGCGGGACGACGACGCGCTCGTCGCGGAACTGGAGCGGCTGGGCGGCACCATCCCCGGCGCCCTGGACGATCCCGATCTGCGCGCCATGGTGCTGCCGGTGCTGCGCGCCGACTACCGGGCCGTGGAGGGGTACGTCTGCGCCGCCGGGGCGACGGTCGGCTGCCCGCTGACCGTGCTGTGCGGCGACAGGGACCCGGTCGTCACGGTCGCCGAGACCGACGCCTGGCGCCCGCACACCACCGGCGCGTTCGACGTCACGGTGCACCCGGGCGGCCACTTCTACCTCGACGCCCGCGCGGCCGAGGTCGCCGCCGGGATCATCGGTGCGCTGACCGGCCCAACACAGCGGCTCTGACCCCCGGTTGGCGGGGCTCACGGTGCGCCCCTCCAACTGGGGGTGCCTCCCGCGCACACCCTTCGGCATCCTCGTCCGCGATGGCCGACAACCAAGGAGAACGACGGTGATCAGTCGGCTGCGGCCGCATCGGTACAGGTGGATGCCGCCGGACACGAGCGGCCTGGAGTCGCTGACCGGCCGGGAGCGGGAGGTTCTCCTCCTGGTGACCCAGGGGCTGTCCAACGCGGAGATCGCCGAATCCCTGGTGGTGTCCGCGGCGACCGTCAAGACCCACGTCGGACGGATGCTCGCCAAACTCCAACTGCGCGACCGCGTCCAGGCGGTGATCTTCGCGTACGAGTGCGGTCTCGTGCAGGCGGAAGGGGACCGTACCGGCTGAGCCGCCGGGCGGGGTGGGACGGGCACCGGCGGGGCGGCCGGAGCGCCCCTCCCGCCCCGCCCGGCTCCCCCCGGTGCGGGCTCAGCCCACCAGCTGCATGTCCCGCGCCGCGCCGTCGGACCGCAGGATCGTCCGCTGCAACTCCCGCAGCTCCCAGGAGGGTTCGAGGCCCAGCTCACGGCGGATGGTGTCGCGGGCCGAGTGGTAGGTGCGCAGCGCCTCGGCGCGCCGTCCCGAGCGGGACATGCAGAGGATCAGCTGCCGGTAGAACGCCTCGTGCAGCGGATGCTCGGCGAGCAGCGCCCGCAGGACGCCGGTCATCTCCTGGTAGCGGCCCAGGGCGATGCCGGACGCCACGAGGAGTTCGGCGCACTCGATGCGCGCCTCCTCCGCCCACCGGGCGCAGCCGCCGACGATGGGGCCCGTGGCCGCGCCGTCCAGCACCGTGCCCCGGTGCAGCGACCGGGCGGCGCCGAGCAGTTCCACGGCCCGTTCGTGGCCGCCCGCGCGGGCGGCGCGGCGACCGTCCCGCAGCAGGCACTGGAAGCGGTGCAGGTCCAGTTCGCCGGGGGCGAGCCGCAGGACGTAGCCGGGCGCCGTGGTGGCGATCGGGCCGCCGGGCCGTCCGGGGCGGGTGAGGAGCTTGCGCAGTTGGGACATGTGGACGTGGAGGGAGGCGGTGGCGCGGCGGGGCGGGGCGCTCCCCCAGATCTCGTTGCTCAACTCGTCCCGGGAGACGACGTGGTTGGCCCTGATGAGCAGCGCCGCCAGCAGGATCTGCATCTTCGGTGCGCTGACCGCCGCGACGGACCGGTCATCGGTCACCCGAAGCGATCCCAGAATCTCGTACCGCACGAATGGTTCCTCGCTCTCCAGCTGTCATTCCGTCGTTCCGGGCACCCCGGTGACCGGGGTGCCCGGAACGCGCTTCGGTACCGTGGAATTCACCGGCCGGAACCCGGAATCCAGAATCCGATTTCTCGTATTCCTTGTGGGACCTCGCCACAAAAATTGCGGTGGGACCGTGGTCGGTCCGTCGCCTCGTGTGCGTCCGGCCGGACTCTTCTTCCGTTCCGCGCCGTTGCCCCCGGCACATGCCAACGTAGCCGCGCGGAACCCCTGGCGTGAACCCCAGTCCCCTGGGCCGGACCCCTTAGGGGACACCGCGGTGAACAGGGGTCGTCCGCATTCCGGATGCGGTTCACCGCTTACGCGCCAACGCCCGGAAGGGGGCGGGATCCGGCCGGGCGGGGAGGGGCGGGGCCCGGGTCAGGCGACCGTCTCGGCGGGCAACTCCCGTAGGGGGTTGAGGTTCTGGGCCCCGATGCGGGCGCGCAGCTCGGGGTCGGTGACGCCCAGCCCGGTCTCGGGCGCCATGCAGAGCACACCGACCTTGCCGACATGGCGGTTGAGCTGCACCGACCGCGCGGCCTCACCGACGTCGGCGAGCGGGTGCACGGCCGACAGGACCGGGGAGAGCAGGCCCAGCCGGAAGAGCCGGTTGCACTCCCACTGTTCCTGGAGGTTGGCGCCGTGACTGCCCACGATGCGCTTGAGGTTCATCCACAGATAGCGGTTGTCGTAACTGTGCTGGTAGCCGGTGCTGGAGCCGCAGGTGACGACGGTGCCCCCGCGGCGGACCACGAACACCGAGATCCCGAACGTGGCCCGGCCCACGTAGTCGAAGACGACGTGCGGGTCCTCGCCGACCGCCGCCCGGATGGCGCGGCCCAGCCGTTTGCCGCGTTCGATGGTCTCCTCGGGACCGGGCGCGCCGTCGTCCACGCCGATCTCCCGGCGGTCGATCACCACCTCGCAGCCCAGTTTCCGCAGCAGTTGCGCCTTGTGCTCCGAGCCGACGACACCGACGGGGATGCCGCCGGCGTTCTTCACCATCTGGACGGCGAAGGAGCCGAGCCCTCCGGCGGCGCCCCAGATGAGCACGATGTCGCCCTGCTTGATCCGGGCGCCCTTGTCGCTCACCAGCATGCGGTAGCTGGTCACGGCGGTCAGCATGGTGCTGGCCGCCTCCTCCCACGTCAGATGGGCGGGCTTGTCGAGGAGTTGGCTGGCCCGGACGACGGCGTAGTGGGCGAGCCCGCCGAAGTTGGTCTCGAAGCCCCAGGCGCGCTGGCCGGTGCCGAGCATGCCGTCGGCGTGGGTGGCGGGCTCCTGGTCGTCCACCTGGACGCAGCTGACCACGACATGGTCGCCGGTACGCCAACGGCGCACGCCGGTCCCGGTCTTGACCACCACTCCGGCCGCGTCCGAGCCGATGACCTGGTACGGACGGTCGTGGCGGGTGGCGAAGCCGCCCTCCCGGGCGTACTTCTTCAGGAAGGTGAACGTCGGCAGCGGTTCGAACATCGCCGACCACACGGTGTTGTAGTTGATCGAGCTGGCCATGACGGCGACGACCACCTCGTCCGGCGCGATCTCCGGCATCGGCACCGGGCCGACGTGCAGGGACTTGCGGACGTCCTTGTCCTCGACGCCGTCGAACAGGTGGATGTCCTCGGCGCGGAGATGGGCGGCGAGATACTCGTCCGGCAGTTCGTGCCGTTCGAGTTCTTCCGGTGTGGCTCCGCCGAGCAGAGCATCAGCCAAGGAATCCACGGCTCTTCCCTTCTGAGATGAGATACGGCGCCCCACCGCGGCTTTCCACCGCACGGTCCATGGGCGCGAGAAATTCCGGGGCCGATCGCGGCATCGCACCGGGCGGATCCGCGTATACGTCGGCGGTCCGCGGCGGTACGGGAAAGGCTCCCTTTCGCGCCGCCACGCTAGGCAGCCCGCCACGGCGCCCTCAAGCCCCTGCGACCCCTATAAATTCCGCACCGGAGAAGAAAAGGGAACCCCGATAATTCCGGCCCTTCCTTTCCGCGACCCCGCACCGCGTTTCCCGCCGACGGCACGGCGCCGCCCCGGGAGCGTCCCGGCGCCGTGCCCGTGTCCCGGCATGCCGCAGGGCCCGTACGGAACGTGCCGTACGGGCCCTGCGCGGGGTGCGGGGTGCCGCGGGCTCAGCGGTGCCCGGCCAGCTCCAGCAGCCGGGAGAGGAGTCCCTCCTCGCGCAGCCGCTGGAGGGGCAGTTCGCCCAGTATCTCCAGCACCTGCTCGTCGTTGAGCCCGGCCGCCAGATCGACCGGGGCGGCGGCCTCCGCGTCGGGGGCGGCCGGTGCCGCCGCGGCGTCCGGCCGCGCGGGGACGGCCTCCGGGAGCGGGCCCGGGGCGACCGGCGGCAGGGGGCGGCGGACGGGGGTGGGGGCGAGCGCGTCGGCGATGTCCTCGGGGCGGAAGCCGGGCCGGGTCGCGAGGTGGACGCTCATCCGGGCGGCGCGGGCCCGCAGCGTCGCGGCGGCCTCCGCCGGGGAGGTGGCGGGCCCGTCGTCGGCCCGCCGGACACCGTGCCCGCCCGCGGCCGGTGCGGGCGCGGTGCGACCGGCCCAGTCGGAGAGCACCAGATGGCAGGTCCCGCCGTCGCCGTACGCGCCGACCCCCGCCAGCACCGGTTCGCTCCCCCGGCGCGTCAGCGGCACCACGGCGCGGCCCGTCCCCTCCGGGGCGCCGGTCCACGCCGGGGCCTCACCGGTCACCCGGACCGCGGCGCGCAGGCACAGCACCGTCTTCACCAGCGCGGCGGCGGCGCCCTCGGGCCGCGCGGCGGCGTCGGCGGGCAGCGGCTCCCGCACCGGGCGGCCACCCGAACCGGCGGGGACCGCGGTACGCACCGGGCCCGCGGTGGCGGCCAGTTCGACGAAGCGGACCGCGGCGGCGTCGACCCGGGCGTGGGCGCGGGCCCGGCGCGCCGCCTCCTCCTGGGCGGCGCCCGGCCCGGCGGTGGCGCCGCCGTCGTGGCTCACGGCGCCGCCGCGGATCAGACAGTGCACGGTGTCGCCGTCGGCCAGCGCCCGGCGCAGCGTCTTCAGGACGAGGAGCCCGCCGTCGGCCGCCGCCGCCGCGCCACCGGCGGACGCCCGGACGCTGACCCCACCGGCCAGCGCCTCGTCGCACTCGCCGCCGCGCAGCGCCAGACAGGCGAGGTGGACGGCGGTCAGCGCGGAGGAGCGCGCGGTGTCGACGACCAGGCTCGGACCGCGCAGGCCCAGGGTGGCGGAGAGTCGGCTGGCGAGGGTGGTGCGGTCGGTGCCGGACGTGCCGCGCGCCGCGGGCCGCGGGCACTCGGACGCGCCGAGGAAGACACCGGTGCCGCCGCCCGCCAGGCCCTCGGGGAGGATCCCGGCGCTCTCCAGGGCCTCCCGGGCGAGGTCGGTGGAGAGCCGCTGCCGCGGGTCGGGGGCGCCGAGGTCCTCGGCGGGCACCCCCAGCGACTCCGGACCGAACCAGCGGGCCGCGCCGCCGGACCCGAACCGCCTGCCGCCGGAGCCCTCGGACGCCTCCGGGCCGTCGTGGAGCAGCCGCCAGAAGCTGTCGGGGCCGTCCACCCCGGGGAACCGGCAGGACACCCCGACGACCGCTACGGCCCCGTCCTCCTCCGGCGCGGTCCGCCCCGCGCCCGTGTCCGCCTCGGAAGCGATACCCATGTCATTCCTCTCGCCCGCCGCGCGCCGCGGCCGGATGTCGGGCAGCCGGAGCGGCCGCCCCGCCGCCGTTCCGCTTGTACCGCCCGCCGCTGTGTCCGTGTTCCGGGGCGGCTTGCGCCCCGCTCGCCCAACTCGGTGGTCAGGACCGCCGTCGGCCCGGTTCGGTTGCCTCCCGTACCAGGCGGGAAGGGTTCCACGCCGAAGGCGTCGCACCATCGCTCCCGGTCGCCCCAGGGCCCCTGAAGCGGCGGACGAGGTCCGTGCTCCGGTCGCCGGGCGACATTCCGATTCCGGCCCGGCGGAGACCGCCGTGGCCCGGGCCCGGCCGCCCGCTCACCGCGCGGCCCCGGTCGTCCCCCTCCATTGTCCAGGCCCCGAACACCCTGCGCAGCGCACCCCGACCCCTAGCGACCCCTATAAATTTCAGGTGAACACCGGGTGTCCCCCGAAGAGGTGTCATGGGCCGGGACCTGCGGGCGGAGCGGCGTCCCCGCCCGGATGTCCGCCGTCCCCGGCGCCATGCAGGACGCCGGGGACGGACCGGAAACCGGGGCGGGTGCGGGGTGTCAGCCGGTGCACCGCACGGTGACGGCGGACGCCGCGTGGTGGGCGCCGTCGAAGCCGGAGCCGAAGTCGGTGCCCTGGGTGTGGAGTTTGACGGAGAGGTGCCCGTCGGTGATCGGGAAGGTGCCGCCGGGCGCCCAGTCGCCGCGCTTCTTGGTCTGGTCGACGGTGAAGTCGCCGAGCGCCTTGCCCGTCCCCGCCGCGGAGGCGAACACCGAGTAGCGGGTGGGGTGTCCGCCGACGTGCTTCACGTCGTCGTCCCCGGGGATGAAGGCCCGGACCTGGCAGCTGCCGGACTTCACCGGCCCGGTGGTGAAGGTCCACAGGGTGTAGTTGCCGTCGTCGCCCTTGTCGCCCGCCATCGGGACGGAGACGAAGGAGCCGTCGCAGCCGTCCTTGGCCCAACCGCCCTTGTGCGTCGTCCAGCCCGCGTCGCCGTCGGCGTAGGTGCCGTGCTCCTTGTACCCGGTGGACTTGTCGGTGCAGCCGGGCCCGGCCGTCCCCGTGTAGGTGGTGGCGGCGTCCGCCGGGGCACCGCCCTGCCCGCCGGAGCCGCCCGACGCGCCGCCGTCCTGCGGTGCCTGATGCCCCTGCGGCTGATCGGCGCCGGGCACGACCCCGGCGCCGCGGCCCTGTCCGTCGTACTCGGAGGCGGCGGCCGGGGGCTTCGCGGCGTCGCCGTGGCGGCCGGTCAGCTGGGAGATGAGGAACGGGGAGCAGAGGAGCAGGACCCCGGCGATACCGGCGGCGGCGACCATGGGCCTGGAGACCCGGCCGCCGCTCGCCACGAGCGTGTCCGGGGCCGCCTCGGACGCCGTCGCACCGGTGGCCGCGGTGGCCGACGCGGTCTTGCCCGCCGTCCGTTTCCCGGTGTCCGCCGCCGCGTCCGTCTCCCCCGCGGCGGCGGTGCGCCCGTCGGTCCCGGGCATCCGCCGCGCCGCGGGTCCGGGCGCGGGCGTGGTGTCCGCGGAGAGGACGGGTACGGTCGCGCCGTCCGTGCGGGGCGGCCTGGCGGTCCCCCGGCGCGGCGGCGCGGCGGGCGCCTCGCCTCCGGCCGCTTCGACGGCCGTCGCCTCGCCGTCCGCCGACGGGGCGTCGCCCCTCCTACGGGACTCTTCCGGCTCCATGGGCGCCATCGTCTCCTTCTTCTGATGTGACTCTGGGTGGGTGTGAGGGGGTCATACGGGACCGGGGCGGTGGTCCGGGGGACGCGCCCGTGCGGGGCCGCCGCGGGACCGTGGAGGGGTGCCGTCCACCGGGCGCGGGGGTCGCGTGGCCGGTGCCGGTGTCACTGCCCGGCTCCGGGGCCGGGCGTCTGGTCCATGGCGGTGTCGGAGGAGCCGTCCCAGTGCACGAGGGCCTGGAGGGCGGTGGGTGACATGGAGCCGAGGACCGGGGTGGCGAGGAAGCCCGCACCCTGGAGGATCATATCCAGCTCCGTGGCCTCAACGTCGGGGTTGCGGGCACCGGTTGATGTCCCGCCCAGGGTCTGGTGGCCGGGTGGCAGCAGCGCGCGCAGCCGCGCTTCCAGCTCCGGATGGCGCTCCAGGGTGCCGGTGACGCTCAGCGTGTCGTAGGTGACCGCCGCCCACTCCGTGCCGCCGGTTCCGCCGCCGTGCTCCCGGGCCGTCAGTTCCTGCCGGAGTTCGCGGACCATGTCCCGTTCCATCGCCTCCAGGCTGTGGGTGCGCAGGGTTTCGCTGAAGTTGCGCTGGACGGTGTCCGCCTCGCGCAGCGAGCGGCACTGCGGCAGGTTCGGGTTGGGGAAGTACTGCGCGTAGGGGTCGGTGACGACGGTGATCGCCTGGAGGGGCAGCAGTCCGCCGCCGCTCATCGCCTTCCAGCCGCCCGGGTTCTCCAGGTAGTTGGCGATGAGCGCGGTGTGCACCTCCTCCAGCGAGCCGATCAGCCGCAGCCCCTCGTCCTGGGTGACGCCGATGACGGCGAGCCATTCGTCGCCGGTGAGCACCCCCCTGCCCAGGGCCGGGTCGAGGACGAGGAGGACGACGCTGCCGTCCGTCCGGGTCACGGGGACCGCGCAGGCGATGTGGTAGTCCCATTCGATGCGCCCGGGGCTGGTGTTGTCGGCTCCGGCGGCGTTGGGGCTCGCGACGTGGAGCCGGGGTTCGGTCCGCGCCACGGTGATCTTGCGGACGGGGGCGTTCCACTGCTGGAGCTTGAGCGCGATGTGGTGCGCCCGCAGATAGCAGCCGTCCTCCGGGTGGCCGTGCGGCATCGGCAGCTCGCCCAACTGGTGGTCGTGGTAGTACATCCGGGACAGATCCTCGTACCAGCCGTCGACCAGCTCCCGGCTCACCACGTCCCTCGTGCCCAGGCCCAGCGCGTAGGAGATGTCCGGGGTCCGCCGGGGGGCGAGGGTGCGCAGTTCGCTCTCCAGGTCGGAGTGGTACGCCGCGGTCCAGGCGTCCTGGACCGCCCACAGCTTGCGCAGATCGCGGTGGAGTCCGCCGAGCATCCGCAGGGCGCTGTCGAACGCCCCGTCGCGCAGCCGGGTGTGGAGTTCACCGGCGAACGCGACGACCTGCGGCAGCTGTTGCGGCAGGGCGTACGGCGCGACCTCCACGGGCGCGAGGGCGCTCGCGGCAGGCGCCTCGGGGTGGCCGAGCGCCGCCATCAGCGGCTGCCACCACTCCGCGCCCAGACGGCGCTGCTCCACCGCGCGCCGGACCGCGTCGACCGGGGTGAGGCCGGTGTACGAGCGGAAGCCGCTCTCGAAGCTCCGGTCCGGGGCCGGGTGGTTGCCACCGGTCGCGCCGAGGAGGTCCAGCAGTTCCCGGTGCGGCACCGGGTTCGCCAGCAGCAGACCGGCGGCCCGGGCCGCCATGCGGACGACGGCCAGGTGGGCGACGACCGCCGCCTGGTCGAGGCCGAGTCCGGCGACGGACTCCTGCGGCAGCGAACCGGTCGCCGCCTCCACCTCGTTCAGCACCGCGGTGAGCGACCGCGCGGTGTCCAGATGCCGCCGCACCACGGCCTGGGCGCGGGTACGGCCCGGGGACAGCAGCGTGCCGGAGGTCGGGGCGCCGCCGAAGGCGCCGCGCCGCTGCCGCGGGGCGCCGGGCGGCACGTTCGACGCGCTCTGCAGCGCCTGCGGACCGGCCTGCGCACGCCGGATCGCGTCCCGCAGCAGGGCCGACACACCGCTCCCGCCGCCGGGCGCCGGGGGCCGCGCGCCCCGCAGGACCCTCGGACCGGCCTGCGCACGCCGGATCGCGTCCCGCAGCAGGGCCAAGACGTCGCTCCCGCCGGTGGCGGTCGGCGGGGTGCCGTTCCCGGGGCCGCCCGGGGTGGCGCCCGGCTGCGGTACGGGGACGATGCCGCCGGGCGGCACGTCGGGCAGCTCGTAGTCGAGGACGTTCCCGGTGCGGGCGTCGACGGTCACCGTCATCGTGAACGGGACCTCGGGCCCCGCCTCGACGGTGAACTCCGGCGCGCCGGGCGGCGGGGTGGTCCGGCCGCTGCGGGCCGTCAGATACGCGGCGACGCGCAGCCGGTCGGTGCTCCAGCCCTCCGGCAGGTACCGCGGGTCGTACCGCCGCTGCCACGCCTCGGGTGCGAACCGGTCGCGGAGCTGACCGGCCAGCCGGGCGGCGCCGGAGCCGTGCGGGACGGCGTCCGGGTCGCCGGACACCACCCGGACCTCGGCGTCGCCGGTCAACGCGGTGACCCGGGCCGCGGCCCGCATCCGCAGCGCCGGGGTGAGGTGCGGTGCCCCGTACCCCGTCCGCGGCTGCCAGGCGGTCGCCTCGTCGGGGACGGGGACGAGCCGCCGCACCCCGGCGAGGAGGGTGTCCAGCCCGGCGGCGGTCGGCGCGGTGCCGAGCAGGCGCTGTGCCGCGGCGGCGAGGTCCGCGTCGTCGCCGGAGAGGAGGAGGGCGAGGAGGTCGGCGCCGCCGCCCGGGTGGGCGCCGGGCTCCGCCGCGGTCACCGTGACGGTGACCGGCTGCGCGGTCCCGGTGAGCGCCCGGTGCACGGTGTCCAGGTGTTCCTGGAGCCGGGCGAGGGCGGTGGCGTATGCGGTGCCGTCGGTGGTGCCGGACGCCGGTCGGGGCAGGGTGACGGTGAGCTGCGCCACGGCCGTGCCGTCGGTCCGCAGGGCGTGCCGGACGGTCAGCGGGAGGGGCCCGCCGTCGCCGGGCAGCTCCACCGTCACCGGGGCGGTGTGCGCGATCACCTCCGCCTCGGTCTCCGGCCCGATCTGCGGCTGGAGGTGGTGCGCCGGGCGGATCCACTGGTGTTCGCCGTCGCGGACGTACCCCTCGATCCGGACGCCGTTGCCGGTACCGGCCCACAGGTAGCCGTCGCCGTGCAGGCTCAGCTCCCCCGATTCCAGGGCGTGTGCGTGGGCCGCGGTCACGGCGTCGCGCAGGGTGTCGAGCGTCCACCCCGTCGGGAAGATCTCCTTCCACGCGGCGCCGACCGGGCCGTGCTCCGTCCCGTTCTCGTCCAGCAGCCGGACCTTCGCCATCCGGATGCCGTTCTCCGTGTGCAGCCAGTCCTCCTCGTACAGTGTCCGGTCGGCGTCCCGCAGCAGCCTCTTGCGCGGGGCGTAGACGATGCCGTGGGCCCGCTGTTCGTCCGCGTTCCGCAGCAGCCGCCCGGCGAGACCGCGGTCCCGGTCGCCGTGGAGGAGCAGCTGCGCCAGCTTCTCGGTGAAGTGCGGGGCCGCGTCGCCGGTGGGCGGGGCGGAGAGGACCGGCCCGGGGACCTCCTGGTCGTCGGTGACGGTGGGGTGGGTGGTGTGGGCGGTGTGGGCCGCGGCGTCGGTCTGCCCGGTGGCCTGGCCGCCGCCGCTCAGGACGTCGAGGATGTCGTCCTCCTCCGGTTCCTCGTCGTCGCGGTTCCGGATGTCGCTCTCCAGGATGTCGCTGCCGCTGTCGTCCCCGTCCTGCGGGGCGGGCGGCGGCGTGGGGGCGTCGCCGCGGACGAGGAAGAAGTCGTCGACGAGCCCGTCACGGTCCATCTCGACATGGATCTGGAGGTCGTCGTGGTCCGGCACCCAGTCGACGGCGATGCGGCCGGACCGTCCCTCGGTCCGGATCCGCCGGGCCGTGCGGACGGCGAGCAGACGGACGTCGTCCATGGTGAGGTCCGACGGCAGCTCGGTCAGCGTCTTGTGCCAGCCGCGCTCGGTGAACCGGTGGAAGTGCTGGCTGAGCAGCTCCCCGAGGGTCTCCTCGCGGGTGGTGAACGGTGCCAGTTCCCGGGCCCGGTAGGCGTCGAGCAGCTTCTTCGCCTGGGGGTCCCAGAGGATCTCCTCCACGCTGCGGTGGTTCATCGCCATGAGGGCCATGTCCATCCGCGACCCCTCCCCCCACTGCTGCGGGGCGTACGGGTTCGGCGGATCCAGCACCGCGCGGGCGGCGTCCAGCAGGAGCTTGAGGTTCTCGTCCGTCGCCTCGAAGCCGATCAGTTCCTGCGCGGCCAGGGCCGGTTCGTTCCCGCAGAACTCCAGGAAGTCCGCGATCGCCTCCTCGGACGGCTCGCCGCCCTCCAGGACCGTCCGGATCACGAAGCGGGTCACCGGGGCGCCGTCGATCCGGCTCAGGTGGTTGTACGTGGCGTCGATCTCCTGCTGCATCGCGGTCAGCCGCGCGTGGGCCCGTGCGACCTGTTCGGACGTCATGCCGGACGGTACGGGCAGGTCGAGGGCGATGTGCAGGGCGAAGTCCCCGTCGCCGAGGACGGCGTGCGAGAAACGGTAGGAATACCCCCCGTTCCCGCCGATCTCCAGGCTGTGCTCCTCCGGCAGTGTCCGGGCATGGACCAGGGTGCCGCTGTCCGTCCAGGTCGGCAGCGGCTGGTGCGGGGCGGGCCGCACCCAGATGTGCCGTCCCTGGAGGGTGTAGCCCTGGATGCGGATGCCGCCGCTCTCGCCCGTCCACAGATAGCCCGCGTGCAGATGCCGGGCCTCCCCCACCGGCCAGACGAACCGGCCGCTGTCCATGGCGGTCAGATAGGCGGTCTGCACATGCAGCCACAGGCTCTCCGCCGACCAGCCCTCCGGGTACTCCTCGCTCCGGCCCCGCGGGAAGAGCAGGCGCCGCCCCTGGTGGGCGTCGAGCATCGGGCGCCACCGGTTGTGGTCCCGGGCCTCGGTCTGGTGGGTGCCGACGGTCACGTCGAGGGCCTCCACCTCGGCGTAGAAGGTGCCGTTGGGGTTCTGCTGCACCAAAGGCTCGTACCGGGTGCCGAGTACGCCCTGAACACCCTGGTCGAAGAAGAAGTAGCCGCCCACCCGCTTGGCGCGGTCGCCGACGAGGAGGAACCGCTCCAGGGAACGGGTGAGGCGCGGCAGCCCGAGGGGGGCGGGGCCGAGCAGTTGGTCGAAGAAGAGCGGCGCCTGGAGGAGCCTGCCCGTCCTCGGGTCGCTCTGGTCCTCGTGCGGGGCGAAATCGAGGATCCGGCCGGTGGCATCGATGACGCCGCGGATGCGCAGTCCCTGGTAGACGCCGTCGAACGTGGTCCGCCCGGCGCCCGGGTCCAGGGTGCCGCCGCGGTCCCGCCAGTCGAAGTACGCCTGCCGGGCCGCGTACACGATCTCGTCCTCGGTCCGGTTGTCCGGGAACATCAGTACCGGCGCGCCCGGTTCGGGCGTGAGCCCCGTGCTGTCGTCGACGGTGGTGCGGAAGGTGAAGCGGCCCTGCGGCGACTGCCAGGACCGGAACGTCGCCCAGTAGGTGTGGTTGGGCAGCAGCGCGCCCATCTGCAGGGGCTGTTCACGGACGCTGGAGTGGTTGCGCGGCGCCATGCGTCCGGCGCGGAAGGTGCCGGAGTCGCCCCACAGCACCCTGCGGCGCACCTCCAGCGGGACGGTGACCCGGTCGAAGGTGAGCGGCAGGGGCTTGGGCGCGGCGCCCGCCGCGGCCCGCACCTCGTTGTTCTTCGCATCCGTCGAGAGCAGCCATCCGTCCCGTCCGGCCTTCGCCTTGCCCTTCGGGTCCTTCGGCGTGCCCGTCGCATGGTCCGTCCCGCCCGTGGTGGCGGTCTCCTCCTCCAGCAGGCGCCGTTTCCGCTGGATGGACGACCAGATCATCATCAGGTCGTGCACGGCGAGCCGCAGGTTGGGCGGGAGCCCGGCGGCGTCGGACAGGAGGTTCGAGTTGGGGATGCGGCCCCACCGGTCGACGACGGTCGCCGACATGAGCGTGCCGTCCTCGTCGAGGGGGCGCGGCAGGCCTTCCCCGTACCAGTCGGAGGTGCCGTAGTTGTGCATCGTCTCGTGGGCGATCACCGATACCGGGGTGCCCTCGTACCACGTGACGTTGTTCTCCCGGTCACGGCCCGGCTTGAGGTTCACATGGTGGTGGCGGACGGCCTTGGCGCTGACGAACTCCACCGCGAAGTGGACCAGATCGCCGTCGGGGAAGCGGTGTCCGACGTTGTGGTAGAGCTTTCCGGCCTCCTTGGTCTGTTGTTTCTTCTCGGCCAGCGTCTTCGGGGTGATCCCCTCGTCGGGGGCGAGATGGTGCCGGGCGATCAACCGGCTGAGCCGGGTGCCGTCGCCGAGTTGGTAGCGGCGTACCTCGAAGCGCTGCGCCCAGACCGGTCCGAGCGAGCCCAGCCACCGCTGGAACTCCTTCGGGGGTGCCTGCACCTCGACGCGCGGTCCGATCTCCTCCCCCATCGGCACCACCGTGACCCGGTGGCCGCGGCGGATGATCGGCCGGCCGTCCTTCGCCCAGCCGACGGTCAGGTCGAGTTCCGGTGCCCACTGCACCGAGACGACCACCCCGCGGCTCTTCGGGCGGAACAGCACCTTGCCGGGGGCCAGGGCGTCCACGTCGACGGTGTCGAAGCCCTCGTAGACGATCTCCATGGTGGCGCTGGACGGCAGCTGCGCGCCGGGGCGGGGGACCGCACCGGGTGCGCCGGTCCTCGGCAGACCCGCCAGCCGGTCGGCGTGGCGCAGGTCCAGATCCATCTCCTCGCCGATCTGGAACGGCATCTCCTCCGTCGTCACCAGCCTCCGGACGGCGCGGGTGTGACCGGGCAGCGTCTGCAGGGCGGTGACGGCGACGGAGACGGCGGCCATGGCGGACGGTTCGCGGGCGTCGAACGCGTCCCAGAAGGCGGACGGCTTGCCGTCGGCGAAGGCGAGGACGGCGTTCAGCGCGATCCGGGCGGCGCCGTCGTTCGGCACACCGTTGCCCAGGAGTTGCCGCACCAGGTGGTCCGGGAGCGTCGCCGGGTTCCGCGGCGGCCGGTTGCCCCAGCTCCGGCGGACGGCGTCGTAGTCCCGCTCGACGGGCCGGTGTCCGTCGCGGATGCGGTCCACCGGGTCGTCGGCGAGCAGCCAGCCGTCCCTCCAGAGCAGTTCGTCGAGCTGCTCCCCCTTGAACGTGCGGTACGCCTCGTGGACCGCCTCGTCCGTCGCGAACAGCCGCGCCAGCTCCTGGTAGCGCTGCCGGTGGACGCCGTCGTAGCGGAAGACGCCGCCCTCGGGCACCAGGGCGCGCCTGCCCGGGAGGTGCGGGCGGCCCTCGTGGCTGTCCTGGTAGGCGAAGACCGGGCCGGTCGGGTGCTGCGGCGGTTGCGAGGTCTGTTCGGCGTGCGCGTACGGCACGGAGGCGTACGCCTGGAAGAACTGGTGGAGTTCGTGGAAGAGGTCGCGGACCTTCCGCACCACGGAATCGGGCAGCCGGGCGGGGAAGTTGCCGTCCCAGCCGTCGAGCCGCGCCAGGGTGTCCAGGACGTGTCCGAAGACGCTCGGCGCGTCGGTCGCGCCGTCGAAGTACGCGGTGAACGTGTCGCGGGCGCCGACGGCTTCCAGGGCCGCCTGGACGGCCCGGGCGCCGCCGAAGAGGCGGTGCTGGTCGGGGAAGAGCTGCTGGGGCGACTGCCGGAAGAAGTGGCGGCCGAGGCTCATCCCGAGCCCTTCCAGCAGCGCCGCGGTGAGCAGCGCGTCCACGGGCAGGACCCGTCCGGCCACCCGCTGCTTCGACCAGGCCAGCCGGAGGAACTGCCGGGCCCGGACGACCCGGTCCGTGCCGGGGTCGTCCCGGTCGGCGGTGAGGGTGTCCGCGACCGCCTTGGCGAGGGCCGGGTCGTCCTTCCCGAAGTGGGCGAGCATCTGGGCCGGGTCGACCGCGGCGCGGCGCAGCTCCCGCAGGGCCGGGGGGTTCGAGGGCTCCTCGCGGGTCCACGGCTCGACCTGTTCGATCAGGAAGCGGGCGACGGCCTCGTCGTGCCGCGGGCCGCCCCAGCCGTCGATCAGCGCGGAGTGCGCGTCGAGGAACGCCTCCAGCTCGCGCATGCGCTGTGTGTAGGAGGTCTGGGCGCCGGTCAGCAGCGGATGCCAGGTCCGGTCGCCCTGCGGCTGCCGGGACTGCTCCCAGGTCGCCAGGTGGGTACGGAGCGTGCGCAGGGCGTTCCGGGACCGGGTCAGCTCACGCGCGGTTCCGTTCGCGGGGTGCGGGTCCAGCTCCGGCAACAGCGGGAAGGAGGTGGGGCCGGGGGTCGGGTCGGCCTGCGGGGTGGGCCCGGTGACCGCCACCGTGGGCTGCGCCGCGCCGTCCGTGGGCGGCGTCACCTCGGCCGTGTCGGTGCCGGGGGTGTGCTGCTGCTGGTCGCCGAGGAGTTCCTCCAGGGTGGGCGGGTTCGGGTCGAGGTAGGGCATCTCCTCCAGTGCGGTGAGGAAGTCCGGGACGCCGGATCCGGTGTCCTGCGGGAGGGGGCCGTCGAAGGAACCGTTCCGGAGGAAGTCCAGGAAGCTCTGGTCGGGGTCGAACAGCGTGGTGCCGCCCTCGTCCAGCGGCGGGAACTGCGGGTCCGACACGTTCTGCTGGAGGTGCGCCATCTCCGTCAGGAGCGGGTCGAGGTCGGAGGTGCCCGTGGTCAGGTCGCCCGTCGTGCCGCCCTGGTTCTCGGTGGGGAACTGCGGGGGTGTGGAGGCGTCCTGCAGCGTCTCCGTCGGGCCGAAGTCGAACGCGTTCGGGTCGAAGGGGTCGGTCCCCTCGCCGTTCCCCAGCGCGGCCAGCAACTCCTCGTCGTGGAAGAGCTGCCCCCAGTAGTCCTCCTCCGGGGTCTCGTGACGGGGCCGGGTGACGGTTGCGGAGTGCTCGTCGTGGGTGGTGGCGTCGGGCGTCGGGGGGAGCGGGGCGGTGGGGTCCGTCGGGGTCCTGAGCAGCCAGGGGTGGCGGACGGCGAACCCGTAGAACGCCTCCGCGCCGGTGCGCAGCAGTTGCTGTTGTGCCGGTGAGAGCGGCCGGTCGGTCCCGTTGTCCCGGAGGGTGGCCAGGAACTCGGTGTACCCGGGGTCGGTGGCCGGTGAGTGGTTGCCGTTCAGCGGGTGGCGGTCGGTGGCCGTCAGGAAGTCGGTCCAGGTCCGTACGGCGTCCATGAGGAACGCGCGTTCCTCGAAGGTGAACTCCTGCTGCATCCAGAAGGTCAGCGCCCGGGCCAGCCGCTGATCGGTCCCCGTCAGCTCGCCGAGGTACGTGAAGACGTCCTCCGGCCAGTCCTCGGGGCGGGTCCGCGGCGCCGGGGGGAGGTCGTCGGGGCCGTGGGTGAGGGGCTCGAAGCCCGCCGCGGGCCGGACCGCCGGGGTGGGGCCGGACGCGGGGAGCTGCGACGCGGCGATCACTTCACGGATGACCAGGTGGCGGTAGAAGTCGGCCACGTACCGCAGGTTCCCGAGCGCCTGCCGGGACGCCTCGGTGCCGAGCAGCCCGGGACCGTCGTCCAGCAGGTCCGCGCCGAGGCTCTCCAGATACCCCCACCAGCGGGCCAGCTGTGCCGCCTTGGGGCCGCGGATGTGGGGGACCTCCTCCAGCTCCAGCCAGGCGTGGGTCTGCCGGGTGCGGACGTCCGTCGGGCCGAAGACGTCCTGGAGGTCGTCCAGGAGGAGGCGTTCGCGGTCGGCCCAGTACGTCGGCGCGGTGATCCGTTCCTCGTCCTGCGCCGATCCGCCGTCGCCGTGCTCCGGCTCCTCCCCCGTCCGCGGCGCGGACCCGGTGTCCAGGAACGTCATGAACTCGACGGCCGAGGCTCGGGCCTTCCGGATGTCCAGGTTCGGGAGGCCGAACTTGACGCCCTGCAGATGGCGGACGAACTCCCCGGACGTGGCGGCTGCGGCCGTCTCCGTCAGGAGCGACCGGCCGTTCTCCCGCAGATACCGGTGCCAGAGCAGCACGTGCCGGAGGGCGGGCAGCCCCGCGCGGCGCTCCTGGGCCCACCGCTGGATGGCGTCCCGCTCCTGCGGGGTGGCCGCCACCTCGTCCAGCGCCTCCCTGGCCTGCTGGAGCAGCCGACGCGGTCCGCGCAGCGTGGTGTGGTGGAACGGGTCCGCCGTGATGACGCCGTGCTCCCGCAGGTAGGCGTAGAACTTGCGGGGCCCGGCCAGGGCCCGCATCCGCTCGTACGGCCGCCGGGTGCCGTCCGTCAGGTCGGCGCGGAGCTGTGCCACGTACTCCGTGACCGCCTCCCGCGGCGGGGCGATCAGGTCGTCCCCGTCGAGGTGGCGCCACCATGTCCGCAGTCCCGACGCGACCTGCTGCTGGCTGCTCCAGGTCACGATGTCGCCGAGGAAGTCCGCGACCAGGCGGACCTCGTCGGAGCCCCTGCCGTGGACCGTCTCCAGGTCGAGGAGGAGCACCCGCACGCCGGCGGGCCAGCCGGAGAGGTCGAGGGTCCGGGCGATGGAGACGGGCCCCTCGTCGGCGCCGGTCCGCTGGTCCGGGGTGACGGTCAGGATCTGGTTGAGGTCCAGATCCAGGCCCATGCCCAGGTCCAGGCCCATGGTCGGGTCCAGGTCTTCCTGGCCGTCGTGCATCCCGAGGAACGCGTCCAGCTCCGGGTCGACCGCCGGGAAGGAGACCGGCTGGTGGTCCGTGACCGTGTAGAGGAATGTGTCGAGTCCGGGGTCGAGCGCGTCGAAGAGTTCGGCGCCGACCGTCTCCTGGTGCCGTCCGGGGGCGGTGTGCGGCTCGGTCGGCCACTGTGCCAGCACCGTGTCCAGCTGCTCCCGCAGCGCGGCCGCCCGCTCGTCGGACACCCCGTGCGGCGCCGCCCCGTCCAGTTCCTGGCGGTAGGCGAGCGCACGGTCGATCCACTCCGACCACGTCGACCGGTCGCCGAGCGGGGCGCTGCCGCCGCCCGATGCGGCCTCCAGCACCTGCACCGTCGTCTCCACTCCGCCCACCCAGGTGGTGTCGGTGTCCTCGGGCGGGTGCCCGGTGAGCAACTCCGGGTGGGTGGCGAGGTGTTCGTAGAAGAGGGCGGCGTAGGCCCGCCGGATCACCCGCATCCTCTTGGCGCCACCGTCGGACGTGGCCTGGTGGGCGGCGAGGTAGGCGTCGAACTGCCGGTCCAGCATCGGCCGGTGCGCCGTGGTCAAGGGTCCCGCCTGCGGGTCGCGGCCACGGAGGTAGTTGCGCCACGCCTGGAACGCCCGGGCGCGCAACCCACGCTCGGGGTGGGTCAGCGCCTCCCCGCCCAGCCAGCCGCGGACGGCGGCGGCCAGTTCGGGTTCGTTCTCCCGGTCGAGCTGGGTGAGGAGCTGCGCCGCCTCACCGCTCCACTGCGCGGGGTCCACCACGGCGGACGTGTTCCAGCGCGGTGTGCTCCGGATACCGGCGGTGGGCCCCTGGAGGGTGTCGTCGGCGCGCAGCCGGGCCAGCGCGGCGTCGATCGCCCGGCTGTACTCGGCCCGCATGCTCACCAGGAACCGTTCGGCGGTCCGCGCCTCCCACAGGTCGCGGCGGAACTGCTCGCCCACGGCGATCCGGACGTCCCGGAGGTTGGTCCGGGTCAGGTTCCGTGTCCGGAACGGCAGGTATGCGGTGCCGGGCGCGTGGAGGAAGCTGCCCAGGTAGCTGAACCACTTGTTCCAGGCGGCCCATCCGTCGCGCTGCCGCGGCAGCTGCGACGAGGTGGCCGGGACCTGATCGGGCGTGGTGCCCGGGGTGTCCAGCCGCCGCATCTGGGCGAGCAGCCGGTCGCGGAGGGCGGGATCGGCGTCCGCGAGGTACACCTCGTCGTCGGCGGCGGCGAGCAGGCGCCAGCCCTCGTCGAGCCGGGCGCGGGTGACCGGTCCCTCGTGGGCCTCGGCCCAGGTGAGGAACGCCTCCGCCTCATCGGCGCCGGGCTCCTCGACCCACGAGCCGTCCCCCTCGTCCTCGTCGAGGACCAGGCTCCGGCCCCCGTCGAATCCGTCGTCCTCCGGCATGACCAGGGGGCTCGGCGGGGCCGGCTCGGTGAACTCCTCGAAGGTGGTGAGGGCGGGCTCGTCGAGGCTCGTCCCCGACGGGTCGAGCAGGGTGGGGTTGTCCCGCAGGTACTCGTAGAAGTACTGGGCGGCCCGGACCCGGTGCCGCTCACGGACCTCCTGCCAGTTGCCGTGTTCGTCCTGCCGCGCCCCCCACCTCCGCTGCTGTCGCACGGCGGAGCGGAAGACCATGTCGTCCTGGGGCGGAACGACCCGCGCCATCGTCCGCGGCACCTCCGGTCCCAGGTGGGTCAGCCAGTCGCGGATGCCGAGGGCGATCCGCGCCGCGGCGGGGAGCGTGGCCACCCGGCCGAACCAGACCGCGAGCGCGGCGGCCAGCTCCGGGTCGCTCACCCGTCGCGCGTCGACCAGGTCGTACATGGTGCGCGACCAGCTCTGCGGCTGCTGCCTGGGCAGGACGAGCCGCTGGGCGGAGTGCAGCACCCGCAGGATCTGCGCGCCGGTCTCGGCGCCGGTCAGGTGGAGCGGCGTCTGGTTCCACACGAACCGCGTGGCGGGCACGGTGGGGACCGGCGGCGGGGTGCCGCCGCCGGAGCCGGACTCCGTGCGGCGCGTCACCGCGTTGCCGCCGGGCCGGGGGCGGCGTTCCGTGCGGCGCGGCTCCCGGTGGCGGACGGTGCCGGACTCCGGCGGGTCCGTGGGCCGGGCGAGTTCGGCGGGCCAGCCGAGCTGTCCCGAGCGCAGGACGTCCAACTGGCCGGAGTCGCGCAGGTAGTCGTGGAGGCTCTGCGCGATGTCGACCAGGGTGTCCGGGCTCCAGGCGGCGGCCGTGGCCAGGGTGGGTTCGACGTCGAGGAAGCGTACGTCGCGCCGGAACGCGTCGTCGCTCCGCGGGTCCAGGAGGTGCTGTCCGTCCGCCGTGAACAGCTCGGGCCGCTGCTCCCGCAGGCTCTCCAGATGGCCGAGCCAGGTCCGGATCCCGGGCTCCCGCGTCTGCAGGTTCCGCTTGCCGAGGACGGCGTAGTGGTGCAGATAGCCGGTGAGCGCACGCGCGATGGCCGGGTTGGGGTGCGTCGAGACCATCGGGAAGACGGACTGCGGCCAGGTGCTCGGGCACGTCGGCGGCACCGTCACCGGCGCGTCGCCCACGGGCACGACGGGGCCGAGCTGCGGTACGGGCCGCCGCCGCGCGGATCCCCGCACCTCGATGCCGTGCTGCTCGTCGCCGTGCCGCTGCTCCTCGTCGTACCGGTCCTCGCCGTACCGCTCTTCGTCGTGCGGGTCCTCGTCGTGCTGTTCCCGGCGGCGGGTCCTGCGCGGTCCGGAGGTCCCGGTCTCCTGTGTGGTGTCGGACGGGTCGGGGTGGGCCGGGTCGAGGGACATGACGGACTCCTCGTCCGGCACGTACGCCTCGAACTCGTAGGTGACGAAACCGTCGTCGCCACCGGTGCTCACGGGGTGCGCCTGCTCGTCCAGCTCCATCGCGTCCGGCGTCCCGGAGATCTCCTGCGTCTCGTCCGGCCGGGAGGTGTTCTGCCCCGTCACGGTCGGCTCGTCCATCTCGGTGTCGAGCGGGTCGTTCTCCGGGGGGAGGACGGGGCCCGTCTCCTCGGTGAGGAGCATGGGCCGCCCGCCCCGCGGCAGGGCGCAGGCGAGCGGGCCCGACCGCAGCACCTCCAGCTGACCTGTTCGGATCAGGAAGTCGTGGTACTCCTGCGCGTAGTTGAGCCGCTTGACCAGCTGTCCGTCGTCGACCGCGGAGTGGGACGGCCTGCCGAGTCGGTAGCGCCGTGCGTAGCTCCGGAAGATGCGGTCGTCCTCCGGGGCGAGGATCGGCTGCGTCTGCTGGCGTCCCCCGTCCGTGGCGGGCTGGGAGTGCGGTGTCCGCAGTGTGCTCTCCAGGTAGTCGAGCCAGATCCGGACCGCGTTGCCCATCTGGCCCCGGGAGTTCTTGAGCCGGGGCGTGTCGTCGATGTACGCGGCGATCGTGGCGGCGACGGCCGGGTTGGGGTGCCGCGACACCATCCGGAAGAGCTCCTTCGGCCAGTCTTCCGGGTAACTCTGCGGCAGCGTCACGTGGTCGGACCCGGTGGCGTGGTCGGACCCGGTGGCGTGGCCGGGGCCCGTCGGCTGTGTCGGTTCGTCCAGTTCCATCGCCTCGGGCGTCCCGGGCGGTTGCTGCCTCTCCTCGCCCTCGGACGGGGTGGGCTCCGGTGCGGGGGTGACCGGCGGAGCCTCCCGCACGGTGTCGAGCGGCTCCGTGCGGGGCTGCAACGTACGGCGGTCCAGCGGGGGGCAGGAGACCGGACCCGACCACAACGCCGCCAGCTGACCGGACTCCCACAGGTAGGTGTGGAACAGCTGCGCGAAGTTGATCCGCCGCGTCACCTGCGGGGTGCCCAACGGGAAGCCGGTGAGCTCGCCGTCCCGGTAGAACGTCGCGAAATTCGCGAACCGGCTGTCGTTCTCCGGGGCCAGGATCTCCTGCCTCTGCCGGTACGCCTCGCTCCTCCCCACGTAGTCGAGCCAGGTCCGGATCGCGGTCACCATGACGCCCCGGGCGCCCATCCCGACCGTCGTGTTCTGCAAGAAGTCGCTGATCGCCCTGGCGACGGCCGGGTTGGGGTGCGTGTCGATCAGCTGGAAGGCGGTCAGCGGCCACCCTTCCAGAGCGTTCCCCGCCTCCGTCTGCGGCGCCGGGTGCCCCTCTTCGGTCGTCGTCCCGGTCGTCTCCTGCTCCTCCAGGGACGTCGAAGTGGTGTCCGTCGCGGTGGTGGGGTCCGTCGTGGTGGTGGGGTCCGTCGTGGTGGTGGGGTCCGTCGTGGTGGTCTCGTTCATCAGCGACGCGATGTTCATCACCGAACTCGCCGTCGACGGCTCCGTCACCGGCTCCTCGTTCATGAGCGACGAGATGTGCATCGCCGAGGACGGGGTGGAGAGCTGCGTCCCGGACGTGGGCCCGTCACCGAACAGGTCCAGGCCGCCCGGCCCACGGAAGGAGGACGGCCGCGGGGGCTGCTCCTGCGGTGTGACGTTCTCCCGGACCCGCTGCGTCATGTGCCGTCCCGCGGAGCCTCCGGGCTGCGGGAGGCGCAGGGAGCCGACGCTCTCGAACGGGCAGCCCTGGGGCCACTCCCGTTCCAGCGAACGGTAGAAGGAACGGAGCAGCCCCAGGCGGCGCAGCACCCCGGAGGTCAGTTCGGGCGCGCACCGGCGCTCGATGTAGGCGCGCACAAGGGCGGGCGACGGGTCCAGCAAGCTCTGCCCGTTGCGCTGTGTCTCCCGCCACCACAGGTCGAACTCGGCGGCACACCGGTGGTGGTTGTCCCCGTGGTACCGATTGATCCAGTTCCGCAGGGGATCCGCCAACGCCGCGTCCGGCCCGCCGCTGTCGCGGAGCGCGGCGATCAGACCCTCGACGTAGTGCCTGCCCGTCGCGCTCCGGAACTCCGCTCCCCCGCGGAAGTCCGCGAGGTCCCGGTCCAGATAGGCACGTGGGTCCTGCGAAACGCTGCCGGGCGCTTCGACCCGGAAGGCGCCGAGCATGCTGTCGGCGCGGGACGAGCGGGACGAGGAGCCGCCGCCCGACCCGGAGGCCATGTACGGGCGGGCCTGCCACTGGCGCCTGCGGCTACCCCGGCTGGGCGCGCCGCCCGACACCCGGGCGAGGCGCTGCGCCTCGGTGCCGATCCAGGAGACGGCGCCCGCCTGCCGGTCCTGCGGCAGGCGCCGCACGGAGGCGGCCCGCTCCAGGTCGGAGAGGCGGCGGGCGGTCTCCACGGCCGCCTGTCGGCCGTACCGGAACAGCGCGTCCGCGACCTCCCCCAGCGCCTCGGTGGTGGCGGTGCGGCGCAGTTGGGCCTCGGCGTCGGTGCCGATCACCATCGGCCAGCGGAGGAAACCGGACGCCAGCCGGAGGCGCGCCACGGCGACCTCCTCCGTCAGCAGCGACTCGATCAGTTCCGCCGGGTCCCGGAGCACCGGGCCGCCGGGGGTTTCCCGGATCAGGTCCAGCAGGCCCTGCGGGACCGTCCGCAGCTCCTCGGCGAGGGCCAGCAGCGGTCCGGTCTCCACGAGGCCCAGGTCGTCGGCGAGTTGCTGGAGGGCTTCGGCGTCGTACCAGGGCGCGTTCTGCGCCGCCAGCCGATGCTCGCGCCACTCCTGGACCGCCTGGGCGGCCAGGTCACCGGCGTGGGCGAAGTACTCCCACAGGGCCCGGCGTTCGGCGCGCCCCGCGGATTCGTAGTCGGTCACCCCGGTCAGCGAGCCGATACCGGACGTGGTCGCGAGGTGGTTGCCCAGGGACGCCAGGTCCCCGAGGCGCAGATGGTGGGTGTCGAGCGTCGTCAGAAGCCCCCGCAGAGAGCGGGACTCACGGTCATGGCCGGAGGAGTCCCTCAGGTCGACGCCGAGGCGCTCCCAGTGGGCTTGGGCCACCTCCTCGTGCCAGGTACGGGCGGAGCCGCCTGCGGAGAGGTGGTCCAGCAGGGAGGTGCGCAGCCCGCGCAGCAGATGGTGTTCGTCGGCACCGAGGCCGAACAGCTGGGCGAGGTCGTACAGCACCGGCGCCAGCGCCGCGGGCACATGCACCGCGCGGACCAGGGCGTCGACCTCCTCCCGGGGCAGCCGCCCGTGCTCGCGGACGAAGGCGTCCACCCAGTCACGCTCGTCGGCGGCGTCGATGCTCCGGGCGTACGTCTCGATGTCCTCGGGGGTGAAGCCCAGCTCGGCCAGTGCCTGGAGCTGCACCTCGTCGGCGGCGCGCCGCTGGGACTCCTGGAGGGTCGCCTCGACGCGCGCCTCCGCCAACCGGACGCGTGCCTCCGCCAACCGGCGGGAGAACCGGCCCAGATACTCCTGCGGGAGCTGGCCCCGCCGTTCGGCGACCCAGCCGATCAGCGCGCGGAACGCCCCGGCGGGCCCGCGGTCGACCGGGTACAGCTCCTGGACGCCGAGGCCTTCGGACAGTGCCAGCTGACCGAAGGTGCCGTCCAGGGCGCCCAGGACGGCCGGGAAGCCCTCGGTCCGGCGCAACTGCGTGACGGTCCGGCCGTAGGGCAGGCCCGTCCGCTGCCACTCCTCGGCGGTCTCCAGCAGGTGCAGTACGTGCGACGGGGCCAGCCAGGTGCTCGTGCTGTCCCAGGTCCGGGCGGACAGGTCGGCGGGGCCGATCACCGCCGGGTCGGTGAGGAGCCGGTAGAACCAGGCGCGGTCCTCTGCGGAGACGCCGAGGGTGTCGGCGGCGTCCCCGAGGATCAGCTCCACATGGTCCTGCTCGCGGAGCCCGAACGTCTCCCGGAAGTGGTCGGCCGCCGCCGTCACATCGGAGACCAGGTCCGGCTGGAGCGTCCAGTGGAACTGCTGCCGGGCCTGGGCGGCGGCCCCCGCGCGGATCAGCGCGGCGGCGACCTGCCGGACCGGCCGTCCGGGCCAGAGCTGCCGGTCGTTGAGCGGCCGGAAGATCTCCCGCAGCCGACGGGCGTCGGCGAGCAGCGGCAGGACGTCCAGCCGGACCGGGAACCGCTTGAGTACGCGGTAGAGGTCCCGGGGGGTGACGCCCCACTGTTCGGCGTAGCGGGCCAGCCTCCCGTAGGAGGGGATCTCGCCCGTGGTCCGGGCGAGGCGGGCCAGGTTCGCCATCCGCCGGACGCCCAGCCGCTGCCGGAGGTCGTCGAGGCGGACCATTTCCTCGGGGGTGAAGGTGTCCACCAGGTCGGCGTGGCGGTCGCGGACCTCCTGGATGCGGTTGTCGTCCAGGTACGGGGGCGCCTCCTCGCCGTCGGCCACGAGGTAGGCGGGCGGCTCGGTGGGCTCCGGCACGGGGGACGGTTCGGTCGGTGTCCGCCGCTCGGTGGTGGCGTTCGTCCCGGTGACCGGCTGCTGGGTCTCCGGTGTCCGCTGCTGGGCGGTGGCTTCCTCTCGCGCCTCCAGCCAGCGGAGGGTCGTCTCGTGCAGGCTCTGCGGTGTCGTGCCGCTCCCGTAGGTCGTGTTCCGCAGGTGCCGACCCAGTTCCCGGAGGATCGCGGGGTCGGTCCGCAGCGTCCGGTCCGGGCGGGTGCTCAGTGCACGGTGGATCGCGTCGTAGTGGTCGGCGGCGGACGGACCGCTGCCGAGCACCTCGCGGAGCGAGGTGTCCAGTCCGCGCAGGAAGACGTTGACGCGCTGGTAGCGGACGGAGCCGAGCAGTTGCGACCCCGGTGCGCCGCCGCCCGCCTCGGTCCCCCGCATCAGCGACGGCAGGTGCTCCACCAGGCGGGCCAGTGCCACATGGCCCGCCGTTCCGCGCAGCCCGAGGCCGTCGAACTGGCCGTTCATCAGGCGCACCCACCGGTCCGGCGGCGTCCAGCTGGGACTCTCCAACTGACCTTCGCTCCGGCGGAGGACGTACAGCTGCCGCACCTCCTGGCCGAAGAGGTGGTGCAGGTCCAGCGGGTCCATGCCGAGGGCGCGGGCGGCCGCGTACACGGTGGAGCGCAGCGCGTCGTCGGGGAAGAAGCGGCGGCCGAACGCCCTGTCGGTCTCGTCCGGTCCGCTGCGACCGGTCAGCCAGTCCGTCACGACCGACGCCCGCTCCTCCGCCGTCAGCTGCCGCAGCTCCTCCGGCGTCCGCCCGTCGGCGCGCGCATGGCGCAGGAAGTCCAGCAGGTCGGCCAGGGTGAGGCGGAGACCGCGGTCGGCGAACCAGCCGAGGTCGGTGGGGTGCAGGCCCAGCAGGTCGAGCCGGGCGCGCAGCCGGTACTCGCCGAGGTCGGCGCGGGAGCGCGGTGCGGCGTCGCCCAGCCAGGTCAGCTCGTCGGTGAGCACGGCGAGCGCGTCATGGCTGATCCCGAGCGTGCGGGCGAGGTCGGTGAGTTCGGCGGGGAGCGCGCCCGTGTCGAGGACGAGGAAGAGAGAGGCGGGCGGCAGGTGCGCGTGGTCGACGGCGCGGCGGACGAGTGCGCTGATGCGGTCCTCGTCCGGCGTGCCGCGCAGGGCGCGGTCCAGCACCCGGGCGCCGTCGGTGCCGAGCGGCAGGGTGCCGTGCCCGTCCAGCCCCTGCCGCCAACCGGCCAGCAGAGGGTGGAACCGGTCGGCTTCGGACGGCTGTGTGGTCGCGACGGTCCGTACGGATTCCGTGAAGCGGTGGAACACCTCGTGCGGCAGTCCGTTCCCCCACTCCGCGAGATCGCTGAACCAGGACAGGTCCCGCAGGGTCAGGCCGTGGCTCTTCAGATGGGCGACGAGCGCCGCGGCGGTCCGTGCCGCGCCCCGGGTCTCCAGCAGGGCGAGGACGGAGTCCTGGTCGAAGTAGGAGAGCGCCCCCGGGTGCCCCCGGTCCCCCGCCACCCGCAGCAGACTCGACAACTCCACGGTCCACAGGGCCCACCGGGTGGCACTCCCGGAACCCAGCGTCCGGCCCCCGAAGCGCCCGGAGCCCGTAACGACCTCGTCCTCCTGCCCACCACGCCGCTCACCGACGACCTGATCCTGCGGCTCGTCCACCTCGTGGACGGGCAGTTCGTCGGTCGGTTCGTGGGTCGGTTCGTCGGTCGGTTCGTGGGTCAGATCGTGGGTCAGATCGTCGATCGGTTCCTCGGTCAGGTCCCCGGCCAGGTCCTCGGTCAGCTCATGCTGCTCGTCGGTGAGTTGGTCGTGCTGGCCCTCGGCCTCGTGGACGGGCAGTTCGTCGATCAGCTCGTCGGTCAGTTCCTCGGCCGACTCGTACAGCAGTTCCTCGGAGAGTTCGTCGCTCAGCTCGTCGGAGAGTTCGTCGGCCGACTCCTCGACCGACTCCTCGGCCGATTCGTCAACCGGCTCCTCGATCAGTTCCTGGACCGGCTCCTCGACCGGCTGGTCGATCAGCTCCTCGACCGGCTGGCCGTCGTCGTGCGGCTCTTCCCCGGTGTGGGGGGCCGGGTCCGTCTGCGGTGCGGGAGGGGTGGGGGCGGTGAGCGGTACGGGCACCAGATCCGTGGGGACCGATGCCGTCTCGTGGGCGTACAGGACGAGTGTGTTGGCCTCGCGGACGGCGGCCATCAGGCCCTCGGTCAGCAGGGCGCGCGCGACCCGGTCCCGTGCGGTGTCGTCCAGCCTCTGACGGCCCAGGACCTGGTACGTATTCATCAGCCAGTCCGCCAGGGCGCGCCGGGTGGTGATGCCCGCGGGACCGGTGAGGTCCCACAGCAGGTCGGCCGGGGCCTGCCGCAGCTGTGCGGCGATCCGCCGGAGGTGGCTCGGCACCCCCTGAAGCTGCTCGGCCAGCGCCAGCACGTCGGTCGGGGACAGCCGGGCGGCCGTGGGACCCTCCTCGGTGCCGTGCACCACCGCCACCAGGTGGCGGGCGTCGAACCAGGTCTGCCCGTGCTCCTGCCACAGCGCCTCGTACCGCGCCCGGTCGATGCCGAGCTGTGCGGCGCTCCAGGTGACCGCCAGATCCTCGGGGATCCGGCTCCAGACCTGGTGCCGCAGGGGGCTGTCCAGCGCGTCGTACCCCGTGGCCGCGAGCGGGCCGCCCGCCGTCGCGGCCAGGTACCGGCCCAGCTCCGGGAGGTCGGCCAGGTCCGCACCGGCCGTCTCCATCACCCTCAGGAGCTGGTGGAGCTGCTGGAACCTCCGCACCCGCTCCTGCTGTTGTTCCTCCGCGGACAGCTCCGCCGGCATGGGCGCCTCGGTGTCCACCCCGTGCTCCACGAACAGCGGCAGGATCTCGTTCACGACCAGGTCGCCGAGTTCCCTGCCGTTCCGGTGCGCTGCCAGAAAGGTGTCACGCAGCGGCCGCATCAGCCCGTAGTCCTCCGGTTGGAGGCCGAAGCTGAAGGCCGTCCGCAGCAGGCCGACGGCGACCGTCGGCGGGATCTGCAGCACCGCGGCGAGGTGGTGCAGCTCCCGGAGCGGGAAGCCCCCTGTCCACATGGCGAGTTCCAGCAGGGTCCGCAGCTCCTGGATACCGGCGCGGTAGGTGCCCCCGCCGGTGTCGAGCCCGCGGAGGTAGTGCACGATCTCCGGGATCTGTACGCCGCTCTCCCCCAGCGCGGCGTAGGCGTCCGCCGTCAGGGTCAGCTGGTACTGGAGCCAGACGGCGAGGCCCTGCGTCACGTCCTGCTCGTCCGGCTGCGGCAGCGGCGTCCCGTCCTCGGCCCGCGCCGTCAGCGGGAAGCGGAACTGCTCCGACGACGACAGCTCGTGTTCCTGCGCCATCGTGTCCAGGTACTCCGCGGCCTCCTCGATGTCCATGTCCGCCAGGTTCGCCAGGCTGTTGCCGCCGGTGAGGGTGTCGGGTTCGGCGCGGGCGGCCCAGCGGAGCAGGGTGAGCAGGCCGCCGGGGAGGATCCGGCCCTCGCGGCGGGAGACCGCGGACAGCCGCTCCTCGTCCAGCGAGCCGACGGCCTCGGCGAGGCGGTAGAAGGCGGCCCGGGTACGCGCGTCCACGGCGCCGCCCAGGAACATCGCGTCCTGGAGGTGCTGGTCGATACCGGCTCCCCAGAGCCGGAAGCTCTCCATGAAGTGGGTGTGCGCCACCGACTCCTCGATCTGCTCCGCGTAGGCGACGGCCCGCTGGAGACCCTGGGTGATTCCGGCGGGGGTCGGCTGCACCGCGTGGTAGTGGTGGAGGACCGCGCCCCCGCGTCCGTACTCCGACAGCAGGTCGTCGAAGGCGTGGAGGGCCGCCTCGAAGTCACCGGCCCGGCGCAGCGTCTCGAAGCCGCTCCGCCGCCACTGGTTTCCGCCGCGTTGGGGGGAGACGGCCCAGAGCAGGGCCGTCAGCGTCTGGGAGGGCGCGTACCACTCGCCGTCCCACCGCTCCTCCGCGCGGACCGGCCCGGCCACCGCGGGGTCGCTCAGGAAGTGGTAGAGCCAGGCGCGGTCGGCGGCCGAGTACGCCCCGGCCGCGGCCAGCGCCTGCTCCAGGAGGTGCTGGACGCCCGGATCGGCGGGCAGCGCGAACCGTCGCAGGAAGGCGGCCCGGGCCATCGGCTCGTGCCCGCCCGCCGGCTCCTGGCCGCGGCCCCAGCCGGGCCAGAGCGACCAGTGCACGGACGGATCGGGGTGCGCCGGGTCGTGGACCGGTGCGGGCGGATCGAGGTCACCGCCCGGGCCGGTCCCGGACGGTTCCGTGTACGTCGGCGGCGGTACGTCGTCGTGGAGCTCCGGGGGCCGCCGGTCGGAGTCGTACCGTTCCGGCGGGTCGTAGGGCGGCGGGGCGGTGTCCGGGCCCCGGTATCCGGCGGCCCACTGCCGTACCAGGTGGGCGAGCGGCTGGGCGAGGAGCCAGCTGAGGGTGAGTCCCCTGCGGTACGGGGGGCGCCACAGCGCGGTCACCCAGTCCACCGGCGGGGTCTGCTCACGTGCCGTCAGGAAGAGGTGGTCGGCGAGGTCGGCGAGGGCCTGCGGTGTGCTGCGCAGGGCCGGGCGTTCGTGGAGTCCCGCGAAGACCGACGCCATGATGCGGGCCCAGGGCCGGGATTCGCGCAGCGCCTCAAGGGAGAGGTGCGGGGGCAGCCAGTTGCTGTCGCTCGTGATCCGGTCGTCCGTGGGCCGGAAGGACCGGACGAAGATCTCCGCCGCGCGGTACGCGGCCGTGCCCGGGTACCACCCGGCGTCGGCCCCGGGCGGCGGCGGGTTCCCGACGCCGTGGGTGAAGAGCTCCTGGTGGCTGCCGACGAAATGGAGGAACGCGGCGCGGTCGGCCGGACCGCGCAGCCCGATGCCGTGCAGGCGGCCCTGGAACGCGTCGAGCACCTCCTGTGTCGGCAGCCAGCCCTCGACCGCCCCCGATTCCTGCCGCCGGTGGTGGACCGACTCCAGGTCCGGGCGGAAGAGCTGCACGAGGTCGACGACGTCGATGCCGAGCGCCTCGGCGAGATGCGCCGCGGTGTCGGGCAGACCGTTCGGGACCGGCCCGCCGTGGGCCAGCACGGTCCGCGCCAGAAGCACCCGCTGCTGGTGGCGCCGCACCGCCCGGGGGTCGGCTTCGGGCGGGGGCACCTGCCCGGTCCGCAGCGCCTCGGCGGTCCGGGCGGCCAGCGCCGTGTGCTCCTCCGCCGCCCTGGCCGCCTCGGTGGCCTCGGCCCGCTGCCACGCCCTGACGTGCTCCTGAACCGCTTCGGGGCTGCCGTCGCGCAGGGCACTGACGGAGGTACCGGCCTGTTCCAGATGCCGCCGGAACGCCGCGAGGTCGGACAGGGAGAGGCCCTGCAGCCCCGCGAACCAGCCGAGGTCCCGGGGCTCGAACCCGACCATCGCCAACCGGTTGATCAGCGTGATCGCGGGGATCAGGACCTGCTCACCGGCCGACAGGTCACCGGCCCAGGAGATGAGGTCGGAGACGGGGAACAGCTGCTCCGGGGTGAGGTCCAGCCGCCGCAGCATCCGCCGGTACCGCTGCGGCGACAGACCGAGGCGGACCGGCAGCCACTCGATCGCGTCCGGCATCCGCCGGTGCTCCGTCAGGAAGCGGAGCAGCATCGCCATGGTCCCGGTCGTGGTGATCCGGTACTCGTGGGCCAGGTGCAGCAGGTCGGAGCCGTCGACCGTGTGCGGCAGACCCTCCCAATCGTCGATCAGACGGGCGACCGCGTACGGTACGCGCAACTCGTCGGCGAGGAGCCAGTAGTTCTCCTGGACCGTGAGTTGAGCCGTGAGTGCGGCGGGGCGGCCCACCTCGCCCTGGCCGTTCCCCTCCTCGTCCTCCTCCGGGATCGTGGGCAGCGGACGCCGCTCGCCGCCGGGCGGCGTTCCCCCGCCGGGCGGACCCGGCTCGGAGGCGCCGTCGCTGAGGAAGAACGGCTGGTACCGGTCGTCGCCGCCGAGCGCGCGCCAGGTGTCCAGCGCCGACCGCTGTGCGGCGGGCGCGTCCGTGGGGAAGTGCCGCATCGCGCCCGTGAGCATGAGGTGGTCGGCGAAGCTCTGCACCGAACCGGACGTCGGCTCGGCACCGGGCGGGACCGGCGTCCAGCTGAGCTGTTCCGTCCGGGCCACCCGCAGCAACGCCCGTCGCTGTGCGGGCGTTTCCGCGCCGAGGGCGGCGAAGTCGCGGCGGAGGGTGTTCACGAACTCGTGGTGGGCGCGGGCCGGACGGAAGCGGGACGGCGGCACGGAGCCGCCCAGGGCGCGCAGCTGCTCCGGGAAGAGGTATGCGAGGTCGCGCGGGTCGGCTTCGAGGTCGCGGGCGGCGCGGTAGAGGTCCTTGACGTCGGACATGCCGAGGCTACGGGCCAGCTCCGGGATGTCGGACGGGAGCCGCCCGATGCGGTGGCTGAGGGCGATCAGACGGCTGATGTCGCGGACGCCCAGTTCGGTGGCGAGCGCGTGGAGCCGCTCCGGGTCGGCCCAGGCGTTCTCCATCAGGTCCCGGACCGCGCGGGGCGTCATCTCCAGGCGGGCGGCCCAGTCCTGGATCTCCCATGCGGTCAGCGCCCGGGGCCGGGGGACGGCGCTCTCGGTGGCGTACGCGGGCAGGGGGTCCCGCAGGGCCCTGTTGCGGTGGTCGAGGAGGAGTTCGTCGAGACGGCTGGGGTGCATCGCCCGCAGATGTGCCGCCAGGCGCGAGGACGGGAGACGGTCCGTGTCGGCGACGTACCGCAGGAAGGCGCGCATCGTGCCGTGCTGGATACGGTTGTCGCTGCTGTGGATCATGGGGTCGGAGTCGGGCCACGCCATCGACTCGCGGGCGGCGAGCGCGAGCAGCCAGGCGGCGTCGGAGCCCCCGTTGCCGCGTACGGACGCGCCGTAGCGCCGCATGTGCCGCTCGATCCCGACGATGAACTCCGCCGGGGCGCGGAGCAGATTCTCGGAGTTGACGGCGCGCAGCGAGTGCGGGAAGGCCGATGCCAGGTGCCGGGGGTCGATGCCGGTGTCGCGGGCGATGCGGTACAGGTCCTTGACGACGGGCATCCCCAGCTCACGGGCGAGCTGCGGGAGGTCCGACGGGATCCGGCCGAGGGTTTCGGAGAGGTCCGCGAGGTGTGCCATGTTCCGTACGCCCAGCTCCCGGGCGAGCGGGACCAGCAGCTCCGGCCGGAACCAGGAGTACGCGGTCAGCGCCCGGAAGCGGTCCCGGGACAGCCCGACGGCCCGGGCGCCGCGGCGGATCTCCTGCGGGGAGTGGACGCGCGGCGCCTCGTACGGCGGCAGCTCCGGCCGCTCCGTCGGGTGCAGCGGCACGGTGCCGGAGGTGGCGGACTCGACGTCCTCCCGCCCGAGCACCGACTTGTACGAGGGGGGCTCGTCCGTCGGCTCCTCGGTCTGAAGCTCCGTCAGCTCGTGGGTCGGGTCCTCGGTCGGCTCGTGGGTCGGGTCCTCGGTCGGCTCCTCCACCGGCTCGTGGGTCGGCTGGTGGGTCGGCTCCTCCGCCGACTCCTGGGAGGACGGTCCCGCCGGGGGCAGTTCCTGGTCCCGGTCCGTCAGCAGATGGGGGGCGGTGTGGTCCTCGGGTGCGGCCAGCAGCGCGTTCCAGGTGGGGACCTGCTCGTCGATCAGCTCCTTGACCTCGGTGAGCTGTGCGCGCAGGGCGGACGGGGAGACGCCCAGGGAGAGAAGGTCCTCGGGGACGGCGGTGAGCAGCTCCTCCAGCGCGGCGAGCTGTTCGTGGGCCCACACCGCGAGGTCGCGACTGCGGCGCAGGGCGTCGTGGCCGGGCTCCGCCAGGGTGTCCGCGGTGTCCACCACGCCGCTGCCGACGCTCTCCGCGAGGCCCGGGTGGCTGAGTTGGGCGGCCAGCTGCATCCGCAGGTCCGTCCAGTGCGCGACGACGTCGTGCCAGGTCTTCGCGGCGTGGTCCGTCGCCGACCCGGTCAGCAGCCGGGACAGCTCGGTGAACTTCGCCCGGTCCGCACCGAATTCCGGGTGGTCGCTCGCGGCTGCGGCGGTCGGGGCGGTCGGCTTCGCCGCCCGGGGCTGCGGGGTGACGACCGGCTCGGTGCCGGGCGGCCGACCGGTGTCCGTCCGCTGCGGGGTGAAGACACGGAACTCGCCGCGCTCGCCGCCCTTCTCGTAGGCGAGGGCGAAGCAGTACTCCTCGCCGGGCAGCACCGTGGCACGGGTGGTGGGCGCGATGGTCTCCATGCCCGTCGCGTCGGCGATCTCCTGGGCCGCGAGGCGCCCCGAGGGGCCGACGGTCGCGGCGTCGCAGGAGAGCAGCAACAGCTGTGCCCGCGCCCCGTACTTCTGCTGCATCCTGACGAAGCTGTCGCGGCGCTTCAGCCCCTGCCCGGCATCCTCACCGCGGAGGGCGCGGGTGGCGCCCGTACCGGACATCAGGGTGACGCGCCCGGCGCCGCCGTGGAAGAGGCCCACATACATCGGGCGGGCGGGATCCCACACGACCGGGGAGAGGCCGTCCGCGGGCACCTTGCCGCTCTTGCCGTCGGCGCTCAGCTCGTAGTGGGCGAACTTGGTCTTCGACAGGTCGATCAGGGTATGCAGGGAGCCGCCCGCCGCCAGCGCCTGCGGGCTCAGGAACGCGCGGCCGATCTTCCGGCCGGTGCGGGCGTCCCGGATCTCCTGGTGCTGGACGTCCTTGAGCTGGATCTGCCCGGCTTCGTGCTTGTCCGTCTCGAACGTGGGCAGCGACAGTTCCTCGTCGTGGAACTCCTCCCGGCTGTCCCGCTCCTCCTCGTCCGGCCGGGAGACCGGGTCCTCCTGTTCCGTGAGGTCCTGTTCCGTGAGGTCCTGGACCGGGGGCTCCTGGACCGGCGGCTCCGGCGGGGCGGACTTCTGTACGGAGACGTCGCGGACGGACCGCCCGGAGAGGGCCGAGAGGATCTCGTCGTCCTCCAGGAGGGAGACCTGCGGCGGGTCGTGCCGGACGACGCTGACCGGGGTGTTCGGGCTGACCGGCGACGGCGCCGGGAAGCCGCCGGTGTCACCGGCGAAGTGGTTGTGGCCGTTGTAGCGGAAGACGACGGTCGGGCCGCCGGGCGGGCCGAGCCGCGTCTCGTCCATGCCGAGCACGGGCCGGTGGACGTGGACCCCCACGCCGAACGCCTCGGCCAGCAGCGGCAGCAGCAGCTCGCCGTAGTGCTCCGCCATATACGCGTTCGACCACTTGGCCGCGGTCTTCCGCAGACCGTTGAACTCCTCGGCGGTCCAGCCCGGCGACTGGTCCCAGACGTACGCGGCGAACGACTGCAGGTCGGTGGAGGAGAGCGCGTCGAGGGCCGCGGCCAGCGCGTCCGGCCCGACCGGCTCCGTCCCGCCGGGGCGCCACTGTGTGAACAGAAGGCGGAGTTCGTCGGTGCCGCCGGTGCGCTCGTACACCTCCCGGAGGCGTTCTTCCCTGGTCGGGACCCGCCCGGGCGTCGTCCGGTGCATACGGACCTGCCGCCGCGCGGCGAAGGACCGCGGCAGCTCGCTCACCCGGGTGCCGAGGAAGGCCATGACGTGCTGGTGGGCGAGGCCCACCGCGCGGTCGAAGGCGGCGCGCCCGGGGCCGCCGATCGGGCGCCGCGCGGCGGCACGCACCGCCTCGGCGTCGCCGAGCAGCCGGTACACCTCGGGGTGCCCGGTGAGATCGAGCTGGTCGCGGACGTGACCGGGCGCGCCGACCAGCAGCGCGGAGATCTGGCACCAGCCGTCCTCGGGAACGGACAGCTCGGTGCCGAGAACCGGCAGGGGCCAGGTGGCCGACTCCTCCGGGACGTGCGAGATCGGCTCCTCGGAGACGTGCGGCGTCGGCGGCTCCTGCGGGGTCGGCGGCTCCTGCGGCGTGGGTGTCAGGGCCCGTTCGGACGCCGCGGACTTCGGGGAGGGCGGCGTGGGTGTCAGGGCCCGTTCGGACGCCGCGGACTTCGGGGAGGGCGGCGCGGACTTCAGGGAATCCGCCGACGGATTCGGGGAGGGCGGCGCGGACTTCGAGGAGTCCACCGACGGATTCGGGGAGGGCGGCGTCGTGGGGTCGGAGTCCGGTTGCCCGGATTCCGGGCGCGGGATGAGCGCCTTGACCGTGTCCTTCTCCAGCACCACCGTGACCGCCGGGACGCCGAGCTTCCGCGTCCCCTCGGGGCCGCCGGGGTGGAAGACCTCGACGCCCACCTCGGGGCGTACGACATGGACCTCGACGCCGTGGACGAAGGCGAAGAGCTGCGGCGCCAGGAAGAAGTCGTCGAACTCGTTCTCGTCGGGGCCACCGCTGCGCAGCGGGCTGTCGGACGGGCGCTTCAGCTGGAGGGCGAGGAGCTTGACGCGGGCGGAGTGCGGGAGACCGACGTTGCCGTGGAGCGTGCCGTCCTGGAGGAACTCCTTCTCGTGCGGCGGGGTCAGCCGGATGCCGCCCGCCGGGAGCCTCTTCTCGGAGGTGCTCAGCAAGATCCCGGCCGATTCGAGTTCGTCCTGGGTGAAGCGGTCGCGTCCCGGGTCGATCTGGAGCCAGGTGTTGCCGGTGGAGCCCGGGGCGCCGAGCCAGGAGTCGTGGTTCTCGCCGTCCCGGAGCAGCCGGTCGGCGAGCGCCTCGCGGAGCGCCCGGGCGATCTCCTGCGGGGTACCGGTGTGCGGCGCCGTGGCCAGCGGGGTGCCGGTCGCCGCCAGCGCGCTCAGTGCGCTGTTCAGCGCGAGGAACAGGCCCTCGCCCCGGGTCCGTTCCGGGTGCTCGGTGTCGTGCGGGTCGAGGACGTCGTGGACGGTGCCGTCGTCGCCGACGTAGGTGGTGGGGTCGTCGTCCCCGCCCCCCGCCCCCCCGGCGGTGAACTGCACGGGGGTGTCGAACGCCGCCAGCTCCTCGACGGCGAGGCGTGCGTCCTCGCCGAGGTCCTTGACGAGCGGCGGCTCGGGGAACGCCGAGGGCTGGAGCGACCGGGCGAACTCCAGGGCCTGCCGCTCCTGCCGGACGGTGCGCTCCAGCTGTTCCACGGCCGCCAGATGCTCCCGCACCCGCGCGAGCGCCTCCGCGGCGTGCGGACCGCCCGCGGCCTTCTCCAACGCGTCGCGGGCGACGTCCAGCCGGGCCCGCAGCTCCGCGAGGCGGCCGTCGAGGTCGGTGAGGCGGACCAGACCGCCCTTGCGCAGCTCCTCGGCGTACTCGGTGAGCAGCGCGGCGTCCTCGTCGCCCCGGGCGGCGGCCGCCCGGATCTTCGCCAGTTCGGCGTCGATCGCCTCCCGGATCTGCCGGGCGGCGGTCAGCGCCCGCTCGTGGGCCCGGCGGAGGTAGGCGTCCTCCCCCGCGCGCAGCACACCCTGGCGCCGCGCGGACTCCTCGTCGAGCGCGTCCGCGGTGTCGAGCGGTTCGGCCGCCTTCTCCTCCAGCACCAGGGCGAGCGCCTGGGCCATGAGCTTCTCGCGGAGTTCGGCGTGGGCGGGCGGCACCGCGCCGCCGGTCCAGATACCGCCCTGCGACTCGGCCTGCGCCACCAGTTCGTGGACGGCGGGGTCCGTGAACAGGTCGTCGACGGGCGGGGCGGGCGGCCGGGGCGTGGTGGCGTCCTCGACGGCCACCACCGGCCGCCGGGTGGTCTTCTCCTCCTTGTCGTAGGTGTACGCGGTGGGCTTGCCCTCGGCGTCCGGGTTCCCGGCGTTGCGCTCGTGCCACTCCCGCAGCGCGTCGGCGCTGACCCGGGCCCGGTGGAGTTCGGTGCGCAGCCGCGCCAGCTCGGCGCGGAGACCGGCACGTTCGATCTCGTGGTCGACGAGGCGGCGCAGCGCCGAGCGGTAGGACCCGGCCGTGACGTCGTCCTGCGAAGTGGTGGACGTGCCGTCGGCGGTGCGCCGTCCGCGCTCGCGGAGCGCCTCGTACAGCTCCTCGTAGCGCTTCTCGATCCGGACCTCGGCCTCCTGGTACTCCTTCTCCGTCTCGACCAGCTTCTCCCGCAGGTCCTTGACGTGGTCGTACGCCGTACCGACGGCTTCGGGGAAGGTCGTGTCGTCGAGGAGTCCGGCTTCGCGCAGCACCCACTCGGGGACCAGCGCCAGCACGCCGTCGTCGGAGGAGAAGGTGGTGCGGGCGGAGCCCTCCAGGGTCTCGATGTGGTCGCGCAGCAGCGCGGCTTCCTCGTCGGGACCGGCGGTGGCCAGCTTCTGCTTGAGGCGGTCCACGGTGCGCTGCAGCGCGGTCGACGCGGGCAGATAGGGCGCCATGGCGGCCTTGAGGGCGGCGGCGCCGGACTTGAGGCCGTGCTTGACGACGGTGGCGCCGACGAGGAAGTCCAGCGGGACCTCCACCAGGAACCGGCGTTCCGCCTTGGGGGCCACCACGGAGTTCACGGAGTTGGCGAAGGCGCTCTGCGAGGTGGCGACGTCGCTGCCCTGGAAGGCGGGCGGGGTGGCGCGGTGGGAGAGGTTGCCCGCGTCGTTCACGGTGTACGAGGGGACGGCACCGGCGCTGAAGCTGGACGCCGCGGTGTACCCCTCGGCGTGCTGGAACGTCTGGGTGATCCGCTGGTCCTTGGTGACCGTCGCCTCGTCGAGGACGCCGAGGATCCGCGGCCGGTCGCTCTTCGCCCGGGCGTGGACGGTGACCGTGGCGCGCGAGGAGCCGGACCAGGAGCTGTCCTCGACGGCGGGCTGCCGCCATCCCGCACCGAGCGCCTCGGAGATCATCTCGCGCAGCGCCCGGGAGGTGTTCTGCAGGTTGAGCTGGCGTGCCGCGCCGGTGCCGGGCCTGGTCAGGCTGCTGCCGCCGACGGCGCGGCGCCGTGCGGGCGGGGTCCCGGGGGTCTGCTTCTTCCCCGACGTGGTCAAGGTGGTGGTCTTCCCGGCGGCGGCGTCGACCGCGGCGGTGACCTGACGGAGCAGTTCCTGCGCGCCGTGGGCGTCGAGGAAGACGGTGTGCTCGTGCGCCAGGACGTCGGTCAGGGCGCTGTTCCGCTGCCGCCAAATATTGGGCGCGGCCGGTTCGTTGGGCGGCTGTGGCGTCGGCTGCGGGGTCGGTCCCTGCGTCAGCTGCCCGTCCTGCGGGGTGGGCTGCGGGTCCGTCTGCTGCTGGTCCGTCTGCTTCGGCCGGGTGACGGCGGGCTTGAGCAGCGTCTCGGGGTGTCCCTGGATCAGGGAACCGGCGTCCTCGGAGACCTGGACGACCTTGCCGGAGTCGTCGATGTGGGTCAGCTCGATGCGGTAGCCGACGAGGTAGTCGACGTAGGGACCGCCGAAGGTGAGCGTCCCGGTCTTGCTGACCGCGTCGGTGCGGGTCACCGACCGGGTCGTGGTGGCGGTGACGTTCGCGCTGACCGGGAGGCCGACGCCGACGGCACCGGGCTGCCGCTTGCCCTCGGGGGTGTTGGGGTGGGTGGCCGGGGTCTGGGTGCTGGTCAGCCCCAGGCTGACCGCCTCGGACCGGGAGAGCGCCTGCGAGCTGGTGTAGGAGACGGCGCGGTCCTCGTCGACCGAGACGTTGTAGAGGGTCGTCAGATACTCCGGGGTGCCCTCCTGGATCAGCCGCAGCCAGACGCCGCCGGTGAGCGGGATGCCCTCGCGGACCAGCTGGTAGTGGAGACCGCCGTTGAGGGCGTCGGGGGTCAGCAGGGTGTTCAGCTCGGTGCGCAGCGCGGCGCGGCGGCCCATGCCGTCCGCCGGGAGCACCGACTTCGCCTTGCCCTCCAGCGCCTTCACGAACGACTCGACCACCGGCCCGGTGTCCAGCGCGCCGCGTACGGAGACGAACGAGGGCAGCTGCCGCGGCGCCTCCCACTGGGAGCGGTGCGACAGCGTGCCCAGGCCGTTGGCGACCCAGCCCAGGCTGCGGGCGTCGTCCAGGGTGAAGACGGAGGTGTGGTCACCGGCGACCGTGACGGCGCCGGAGAGACCGGACCCGCCCCCGCCGACCCGCAGGGACTTCAGCTGCGCGCTGACCGCCCAGGTGATCGCCTCGTAGCCGACCATCGCCATCCGGCCGGTACGCGCCTCGGTGAAGGTGACGCCGACGGAGAGGGAGTGCGAGGTGGTGTGGGTGTTGCTGCGGTTGTAGAGCGTCCACACCACGCCCCAGCTCTGCGACTCCTGGGTCGCCCCCGGCTCACCGGCGTGGAAGGCGGTGCTGCCGGTCACCTGGCCCTGGATGTTGAGGGTGCGGGTCTCCGAGATGCCGGTGCCGACGCTCAGCGCGCTCGGGATGGCGTGGCTGGCGGAGAGGTTGGTGTCGACAATGTCGCGGACCACCGGGCCCAGCGGGTAGGCGTTGAGCTGGAGCCGCGTCTCGAAGCGGAAGGCGCGGCCGCGGTGGTGCAGCATGTCGAGGGTGCGGCCGCCGTGCACCGCGGAGTCGAACTGCGCCTCCATCTGCTCGACGAAGGCCATCAGGTCGCCGTACTCCTGCGAAGCGCGGTAGGTGAGCCGGTCGTTGAGGTGCGTCGAGACGGCGCTGAGCACCTCCTTGGTGAGCGCGGCGATGTACGGGCCGTGGCCGTTGCGGACGTGGGCGTGGAAGGCGTTGACATGGGAGCGGGACGGCCGCGCGTGGTCGACCAGCGCCTTGGCCGCCGGGGCGGTCCACTTGGTGACGCCGTTCTCCGGGGTGTGCAGGGTGTTGCGGGCGATCTCCAGCGCGGTGGGCCGGTGCGGGGTGGGCGCGGTGGTCGGGTGCGGGGGCGCGCCGGGCGGCGGGGTGGGCCCGGCGAGCGGGCTCGGTGCGCGGTAGGGCTGACGCAGGTTGTGCGGCATCAGCGAGTCCGGCTGGAAGATCAGGACACGGACCTTGCCGATGAGCCTGCCCTCGTTGTCCCGGCCCAGTTCGATCTGGTGCGGGGCGATGTCGAAGAGTCCGTCGGCGAGGGTGCGGAGCAGTTTCCGGGTCGTCCCGTGGTGCTCGGCGTCGAGGTGCAGCACGCCGACGGCTTCGTAGGCGTGTGAGCCCTTGCCGGTGCTGAGGGAGTACTCGGTGCCGGTCTCCAGTCCGGTCTCGGACTTGCGGCTGGTGCTGCCGCCGTAGGTGGCGGAGAAGCCACCCATCACGAGGTTCGTGAGGGCGACCGGCTTGACCCCGGCGTCGGCGGTGGCGCCGATGTGCCAGTTGGTCTGCGTCTCGGTGGACTGGCCGAGGGTGCGGGCGCCGGAGGTGCTGCCGGAGGAGGTGACGTCCCGCCAGAGCCCGGCGTAGGAGAGCCGGTCGAGGGTGAGGCTCATCGCCACGGAGACGCCTTCGTGGCGGAAGAGACCGGAGCGGCGGAGCACGACCATCGGGCCGGACGTCTCGACGGTCAGGTCGTCGAGCGGCTGGAGCGCGCGCCGGATGAGCTTGGCGCCCTGGGTCTCGACGCTCGTCGCGCCGTGGTGGCGGAGGAACGACTGGTCGTTGGCGAGCGCGCGGCGCTGCCGGGAGTTGGGCTTCGGGTACGCGGTCGGGCCGGTGCTGATACCCAGGCGCTTGGCGAAGGCACGGACGGTGTGCTTGGCGACGAAGCCGGGGTGGAACTTCCGGTTGCCCGGCCCGGGCTCCGCCGGGAGCATCTGCCTGACGTGCCGCTTGTCGTTGTTGACCAGCGCCCGGCGGGCGGCCTCCCGCAGCTGGCGGGCGAGCGGGCGCGGGTCGCTGGGCGTCGTCGCGGTGACCGGCAGTTCGGAGTTCTGGGAGGGCTGGGTTTCCGGCTCCGAGAAGCTGCCGGACTCCGGAGGCGTCTGCTCCTCCTCTTCCGGCACGGGGAACAGCCGCCGCCCGGTCGGGGTGGTCGGGGAGCCGGGCGGGGTGCCGGGGATCCGGGACGTGCCGGAGCTGTTGGCCGTGTCGACCAGGGAGTCGGGACGCCGCCTGCGGAGGAACTTCGAGGTGGCCCCCGGGGAGCCGGTCGCGGGCACGGACACGGTCCGCCGCATCGGCTGCCGCTTCCCCTGCATTGCACCGCCGGCGCGGCGGCTTCCGAAGGCCAGCACCGACGCGGCGCGCTGCGACAGCGGACGCGGCGACGGGCGCCGCGGGGGCCGGGACTCGACGGTGGGGGCGTTGATCCGGATGTAGTTGTACGAGCTGAGCAGCAGCTTGAGGTGGTCGGCCAGCTCCTGCGGATCCTGCGGCGGGACGAAGTCCGGTACGTGCAGGTCGTTGGGGCTGTCCTTGCCGGTCATACCGGGCAGGGCCAGCGGGTCGCGCTGCTTGATCACCCGGTTGGGGTCCAGGTCCGCCCATTCGCGGGCGGAGTCCATGGGGGTGCGCAGGACGGTGTGGGCCACGAAGCTCTGCTGGAGCGGCGGTTGGTTCCCGGTCCGCAGCTCCTTCGGGGTGTCCAGCTGGCTCAGCTCGTAGCCGGGCCGGAACCTGACGTTGATCCTCAGCTGGTACGCGTAGAGCCCCTGGGCCGACTTGTCGGAGAGGCCGATCTGCACCTGTCCCTTGCCGGAGGAGGTCATCGTCCGGCTGGTCGCCGCGCCGAGCTGGGTGTTCAGTCCGGCCTGGGCCCGGGCGGGGCCGTTGTACGCCGGGCCGCCGGAGAGGTTGACGGTGAGGCTGTTGTTGATCGTGTTGCTGTGGTCGTCGCCGACGGCGGTGTTCTTCTGGACCTTGGTCTCGCTCTCCTGCGCCGCGATCGTCTTGACGAGGGTGGCGTCCACGGAGCGGACGATGTCGATGCTGTAGGTGAACACCCCGATGGTGTTCTGCTGGTTGTCGACGACCTTGATCTGCTGGATGTCGCCGCGGATGGCGGGGACCAGGTTCTCGTGCAGGGTGAAGGTGGAGAACCGGTGCAGGATCTCCGCCATCCCCGGCATCTCGGGCGTCATCTGGCCGTGCACGGTGGCGACCTGGACCGCCCAGTCCGGCAACTCCTGGGAGACGACGAGGTGGTCGGCGGAGACCAGGTCGGGGAAGACGCCCTGCGGCAGGGTCAGGGACTTGGGCAGACCGGTCGGGGCGACCGGCGGCTTCGCCGTCAGGGAGTCCGGGACCCGCCAGGACCAGCCGCTGTCGACGGCGATGCGCACGGGGGCGGCGCCGGTCGGCCGCCGCTCACCGCGCGCGTTCAGGGTGTACGTCCGGCCCTCGTACAGCACATGGTTGACATAGGTGTGCGACGGGCCTTCGGAGCCGACGGTGCGGGTGTCGGTCGAGGTGACCGAGTGCGCGGTGGTGTGTGTCGCCTGGTTGATGTTGCCGGTGGCGGCGACGGTGATCATGCCGGTGGCGACGCTGGGCATCATCACACCGGTGTTGATGCCGATGGCGTGGCTGGACGCCTGGACGTGCGAGGTGGCGTCCTTCTGGTTGCTGCGCTGCCCGCCCTTCACCTTGACGGTGACGGCGTCCTCGTAGCGGGAGTACGTACCGTGGTTGAGGGCGCTGAGGGCGAACAGGCCCCGACCGCCGGTGACGGTCTCGTAGAGGACGAACGCGCCGTTGCCCAGGGAGGTCGGCAGCTGTCCGGCGCCGCTCTCCGGGTGGGGCAGCAGGGTGTGCGGGCGGTGGACGAGCAGCGTGAGGATGTCCTCGCGCAGCTTCGCGCGGGCGCTCCGGGCGACGTCCGTGACGCTGTTGGCGAGCCGGTCGGCGACCTTCCCGGCCTCCCGCAGCTCGATCTCGGTGCCGCCGACCAGCGACGCGTGCTCCTCCAGGGCGGTGCCGTCCTCGAAGGTGGTCCGGGAGCCCTTCCGGTAGACCTTGCTGACGTCGGTGGGCGCCAGGTCGAAGAAGACCGGGCGGTCGTTGTCGCGGTCGTGGATGTCGAGGATCTGCTCCTCGACGGGTGTCGTGGAGAGCTTGCCGTCCTCGTCGCGGGGGGCGAAGACGACCTCGCGCTGGAGGGCCTGGAGCAGGTCCTTGTGGTGGGCGATCTGCTGCGCCTGCCAGGCGTCCACCCCGGAGGTGCTGACGGGGTGGCGCAGCAGATCCTGCTCCAGGAGGTAATTCTGCAGCTCCTGCCCCGAGGAGACGTGCGCCAGCCACTCCTTCAGCTCGTCGGCGGTCAGCGCGTCGGGGCGCACCACCTTGGCCTTGGCCTTGTCCTTGTCCGCGGTCTTGTCTGCGGCCGTGGCCTTGTCTGCGGCCTTGTCCGTGGCCGTGGCCTTGCCCTTGTCCTTGGACTCGGTGGGGGGCGTGGCCGCGGGCTGGTTCCCGGACCCGCTCGCGGCGGCCGGGTACCACGTGCCGCCGAGCGGTTCCGGCACCGGGCGGCCCTGCTCCCGGTAGAGCCGGGCGCGCTCGGCCTCCAGCGCCAGGATCTTCCGCTGGATACGCCGGATCCGGTCGCGTTCGTCGTCCGCCGCGTTCTGCTCCGTCGTGGCCGGGGTGGTCGGCGGCACCGGCGGGGTCTGCCCGAGCTGCCCGCCCTGGGGGGCCGGGGGGTGCTGCTCGTCCTGGTTCCGGTTCTCCTGGCTCTCCTGGTTCTCGGTGGGCCGGGTGTCCTGCTGGGCTCCGTTCGTCGGTGCCTGCTGGACGAGGTGCTGGTCCCGCACCTCGCGCCGCAAGGGCTGCGCCACCGGCGGCTGCGGGACGAAGTCCCGGGAGGTGAGGGCCTGTTGGACGGCGGCGGGGTCGGGCATGAGGTCGGGGAACCAGTCCACGTCCTCGTCGCCGCCGTCCCGCATCCCGCGCAGCGTCTCGTCCAGGTGGAGGAGGCGGCCGTCGGCGTCCAGGTCGATCGAGGTGAAGAGCGTTCCGTCGGTCTGCCCCGGGAGCGGGGTGCCGTCGTCGGCGTACACCCAGACGGTCCGGCCGTCCTCCGGTGCCTTCAGCGCCCGGCCGGTCCGGGGGTCGAGCCAGAGCAGTGTGCCGTGGTCGTTGACCGCGTGCAGCCGGACGGTGGTGGCGCCGTCCGTGCTGCCGAAGACGTAGGAGACATTGCCGTGCCCGGCCGTACCGGACGACGTCAGCGCCTTCCTGACCCCGGCGACGGCCGCCTCGGACCCCCACCACCGCTGCTCACCACGGGCGTGCCGCATCCGCCGGGCGGCACGTTCGCGGTCGATGGACGAGGAGGTGGCGACGGAGCTTTCCGAGGACGTGTCGTCGTCCGCCGCCATCCACTTCCGCTGCCGGACCGTGGCGGTCGTGGGCTCGTACGAGGTGCCCTGGCCGGGCGGGTCCTGACGCTGGAGCATCCGCAGCCGCCGGTCCAGCTCCTCCTCGACGCTCTCCTGGTGCGGAGGCGTGTCCGTGCCCGGCGTCTCCTCCTCCGCACCGGCGGGCTCCTTCCGCCGCAGCGCCGCCAACCGGCGCTCCATCTCCTCCTCGACGCTCTCCTCGTGCACCGGAGGCGTGTCGGTGCCCGGCGTCTCCTCCTCCGCACCGGCGGCCCCGTCCCGCCGCAGCGCCTCGAACCGGCTGAGCAGCGACTCGTCCCAGGCGTCCCCCTTGGGCGAGGAGGTGATGGACGTCATCTCGTCCGCGTCGGTGGTGGAGGTCAGTCCGTCATCGGTGGTGGGCTTCGGCGGGGTGACGGCGTCGGTCGGGTCGTGCTCCAAGAGGTGCGGGGCGGTGTCGGCGTGGGAGACGAGGGCGGCGTCGGTCTCCGGTGTGGGGGCGGTGGTGCCGAAGCGGTTGCGGTGGGCGCTCTCGTGCTGGAGCCAGTGCGCCGCGTCGAGGTCGTCCGGCCCCCAGGTCTTCTGGAAGGTGGTGAACCAGTCCTCGCGGGTGCGGGAGCCGATCCGGGTCAGGTCCTCCTGCGCGATGCCCCGACCGCCGGCCGCACCGTGGAAGCCGGTGGCCCAGGAGTCCAGACCGCCGGTGGCGCTGATCTCGAAGTGCAGACGGCTCAGCAACTCGTCGCTGAGGCTGCGGCGGCCGTCCGCCCAGGTGACGAACGCCTGGCGGAGCGCGGACCCCTCGTCCGTCCGCGCACCGCCCGCGCTCGGCTGCCCGTCGTCGCCCGCGGAGCCGTCCTGCTGCGGGGCGGCGTCCGGGTTCTGCCCGGCCGCATCGTGCTGCGGGGGCGCCGCCGGGACCTGCTGCGGGTCCGCGTCCCCCGGCGTCACGGGCTCCGTGGCCCCGGCGGGCGGGGTGGCCGTGGGGTGCTCGTCCGCCGCGCGGCCGAAGACCGTGTCCAGCGTGAAGACCGCGTCGAACTGGGCCGTCACCCGCTCGACATGCTCGGTGACGAACCGCTTGCGGGCGTCGTGGGCGAGGTGCTCGGCCTCGTCGGCGGCCAGCGCCTCGGCCTCCGCGCGGGCCACCCGCTCCACCTCGGCCCGCGCCACCGCGAGCGCGACCCGCTGCCGCACCACCTCCGGCTTCAGATACTCCGACAGGAGCACATGCGGGAACGCGGCGTCCCGGGTCCCGGCGGCCCAGGCGTCGAGCTGCTGGTGCAGTACGTCGCCGAGCTTGCGCGCGGCGGTGTGCCACGCGTCGAGGGCGGCGGTCCCCGTGCCGTCCAGCCCGAAGTCGTCCTTCAGCTGCTGCCGGACGTCCTCGGGCAGCCCGTTCAGCGCCTCGCCCCAGGATTCCGCCGCGTCCTGGGCCGCCGAGAAGGCCTCCTTCGCGGCCGTCTCCTTGGCGATCTGCAGCTCCAACTCAAGGTGCAGATCGGCCTCGTGGGGCGCCCGGAGCCGCTCCCAGCTCTGCTCCGACGGACCGGAGCCGGTACGCGACCCGTTGCCCGCGGCGCCGTAGTGGTCCAGGCGGTCGCGCAGATAGCGGTCCAGCCACCGGCGGCGCAGCAGCTCGCGGCCACCGTCGGAGAGCTGCGAGGCGGTCGCGGGGGCCACCGCGCCGTCGGACTCCGTCACCTGCGTCGCGGGACGGAGCGCGGCGGACCGCGCCGCCCCGTTGAAGATCTCCTCCGCGGCGTGGTGGTGGACCACGTCCTGCACCGCGTCGCCGAACGCCTTGTACAGCTCCGGCAGCGCACCGGCGAGCGCCTCGCCCACCGCACCGGCCTGCCGTCCCAGGTGCTGCCGGAGCGTCGCGGCGCTGAACGCGCCCTCGCTCAGCGCGTCGAGCGTGGCGATCAGCCGCTGCGGATCGGTCCGCAGCGCGCCGTTGCCGATCAGCTGCTCCACGACGGCGGCGGCATGCTGCTCGAAGGCGTACACCGCCTCGTCCAGGGCCGTTCGGCCCCGGGTGTGCGGCGCCGGGGTGGCCTCGTCCGTCTCCGTGTCGGAGCTCTTCGGGAACACGGTGGCGGGGTCGATCTCGTCGAGCAGGGCGCGGGTCTCGGGCGGGAGGCCGCCGCGCCAGTTCTCGAAGGCGGCCTCGGCCCACCCGGAGAGGTGTTCCAGGGCGTGCTCCCGCACCCAGGCGCGGTCGAGGTGGGCGCGGAGCCCGTCGGCGGTGGCCAGCGACTCGTCGCCGCCCGCCTGGAAGTGCTGTGCGGCGCGCTCCCGTTCCCGGTCGTACAGGCGGGTCAGGACGCGGGAGCGCAGCTCCTGGTCGGCGGCGTGGAGCGGGGCGCCGCCCAGCCGGTCCGTGGCCCACCGGTCGAAGACGTCCTCGAAGAACGCCATCCGCAGGGCGTCCTGGTGGGCCTGGGAGAGTTCGGCGTCGTACCAGCCGGCCATCCGCTTCTGTTCGGCCTGCCAGCGCGTGGCGCGGGTCGCGGCGTCCTCGTGGGTGGACCACTGCGGCGCCTGCGAGAAGTGCTGCTGCGCCTCGGCGCTCGCGGTGAACTCCGTCAGCAGATCGGCGTGGAGCTGTGTGAGGAACTCCTCCTGCTCCTGCCGGAACGCGGCCTCGGCCGCCCGCTGCTTCTCCTCCGGCGTCGGCTCGACCGTGGGCTGCCCGTCGGTGGACGCGTCGGTGCCCGGGGTGGGGTCCCCGGTCCGCCGCTCCTCGTCGGTGGGGGCGTGCTGCGGTGGCTCCTGCTGCTGGTCGGTCTTCCTCCGGAGCAGCTGTTCCTGGATCCACTCCTGCCGCTCCCGCTCGGTCAGCGGACGCAGTGCGCCGGTGTCGTGCAGGTGCGGGGCGGAGACCTGGTCGCCGTCGACGGTGGCCTCGTGGCGGGCGGCGCGGACCCGGATCATACGGTCCACCAGCGCGGTCACCGGCTCGTCGCGGAGCGGTGCGCCGCCGCCCTCCCCCGGCGTGTGCGGGGGCGTCGCGGTCGGGCTGCCGCCCTCGGTGACCACGGGATGCGGGGTGCCGGGGGTGGCCGTGGGGTCCGAGAGCCCGGCGGTGTCGTCGGTGCTCGCCGTCGGGTGCTGGACGGGCGGGGCGGGCGGTGTGTCGCCGGACGCGGTGACGGGGTGCGAGGTCGAGGTGGTGGTGTGCTCGACCGGGGTCCCGGTCGGGGTCTCGGTCGGGGCGGACTTCTGGTGGCTGGTGGTGACGATCTTCCGCGGGGACGGCGGCGGGACGACGGTGTTGCTGGTCGATCCGCCGGTCGTACGGTTGCCGCCCGGCGGTGTCTCGTCCCGGGTGACGGGGGTGTGCTGCTGATGCGGGGTGGTGCTGCTGCTCTGCCCGGCGCCCGGCGTGCCGGAACCGGGCACCGGGGACTGCCCGTCGGTCACCACCGGCGTCACGGGCGTCACGGGGGTGGTGGCCGTATCGGTCGAGGCTTCGGTGGCGGTGTCGTTCTTCGGGTCGGCGAGGGAGTGGGTGTCCTCGTCGGTGACGGAGGCGGTCTCCACCGGGTGCGCGGCGGAGGTGCCCGCCGTCGGGTCGGTCGTCGGAGGTGCCGTGGCCGTCGCCCCGTCGGAGCCGCCGGTCGACGCGCCGTCCGACCCGCTGTCGTGGAGGACGGAGGAGGCGGAGTTCTGGTCCGTGGTGCTGACGGTGGGGACGGTCGGCGGGGCGGCGGGCGGCTCGGCCGTCATCGGTCCGACGGCGTTCGACGTCGAGGGGCCGAAGATCTGGTCCTTGAAGCTCTTGAGGCCGCCGGTCACCGCGCCCAGCGCCGGGTGGATGACGTGCTTCTGCACCGGCGGCATCGCGTACTCGCCCAAGCCACGACCGGCCGCGCCCATGGCCATACCGCCGAGGAACGCGCCGCCCGTCGTCTCGAACTTGCCGGTGTAGACGTAGTTGACGACCGCGTCGGAGAGGGCGTTGTTGGCGCCGTCCGTGAGCGTGCCCGCGGCGGTCCCGGCCAGGCGGTAGCGGAGGTTGCCTTCGAGGTGGTCGCGGAGTGCGGCGTGCATCGCGTCGGGCACCTCGTGCGTGAACACCTTCACGCCGTCCGCGCCGAGCTGCTTCTCGTACCCCTTCAAGGTGGTGCTCAGGGCGTCCTTGACGGCGTTCCGCTCCGCGTCGGTGCCCCAGTTCTTGACGACCTCCCGTCCCCAGGTGCGGCCCAGCTCCCGCGCCTCGCTCTCGGCCAGGCCCTTGGCCTCGCCGCCGAACGCCTTGCCGCCGCCGAGGTGCTTGGCGAACAGGTCGCCGGTCTTCTCGGTGAAGGCATGGGCGATGGTGCCCTTGCCGCCCTCCAGGCCCTTGCCGAAGCCCTTGGACAGCTCCGCCTGGGTGTTGCTGATGAGCTTGCCGAAGTCCCTGCCGAACGCCTGGCTCTCGGCCTTGCCGAGCGCGTTGCCCAGCCCCACTCCCACGCCTGCCTTGGCCGCGCCGCCGGTGGCGGCGTGCTCGAAGACGTCGGCCAGCTCCTTGCCGAGCGCACCCGACACCCCGGTGCCGATCTTGTTGCCGATCCACTTGCCGATGCCCACGCCGACCAGGTCGAACGGGGCGGCGATGGCACCGCCGATCGCCCCGGCCACCGCCGCCTGCGTCAGCAGCTTCTGGTCGAAGCCGTCGCGGTGGCCCTGCCCGATCTGGATGCCCTGGACGGCCGCGTCCACGGCGGCGCCCACCCCGGCGCCGATGGCCGCCTGTGTGGCGATGGACCGCAGCAGCGCCATGATCAGGTTCCGGATGAACTCCCGTACCAGCGTGTACTCGAAGCTCAGGCCGAGCATCACCTCGGGACCGAAGAAGAAGCTCAGGAACGCCATGGCCGCCTGCATCGCGATCAGGGCGATGGCCTGACCGATGATCGACCACTTGGTGTGTTCCACATCGGTGGCGGTGTCGCGGGCGTTCTTCGCCAGCTGCTCGCACTGCTTCGCCGAGGCGTCCAGGATCGACTGGTCACCGTTGCAGAGGTAGTCCACCCAGTCCGCGAACTTCTGGGCGCTCTCCCCGCTGAAGTTCAGATTGACGCCGCGCGCGATGTCGACGAAGTACTCCTCCGCCTTCCGCAGGTCCCCCGCGGTCCGCAGATACGCGGCGTCCGCCTCCCGCAGCAGGTCCTCGTTGGCCTGCGGCCATTTCATGCCCAGGGTGTTGAGGAGGTTGATGATGTCCTGGGAGGGCATGAGGGCCACGGCCGACCCCTTTCTGGAACCACGGGCGGCGGGCCCGCATGACGGAGTGCACGGCGAGTGCGGGGACACGGAGAACGGGGACGGGACGAGGCGGCGGGACCGGGACGGCGGGGACGCCCGCGCGCCCGCCCCGTCTCCCCGGTGCGGGCGGTGCGCGGGCGCGGGCGGACGCTAGTGCTTCTCCGTGCCCTTCTCCTCGCCCTGGGTGTCCATGGCCTTCCACGCCTGGACCAGCTCCTCGCTGTCCCGCTTGGCCGCGTCGAAGATCTTCATGATGTTCTCCCCGGACTGACCGGTGGAGTCGGTGAGGTCGGACATCAGCTTGACCACCGCCTCCAGGGCGTGGGTGCCGGGCCCGGCGTTGTCCATGTACTGGTCGTGGACCTCGTCGTCGCGCCCGGCGCCCTCGGTGTTGAGGCGGTTGATCTCCGCCACGTCCGCGTTGAGCGCCTTGATGGACTCGGCGAGGTGCGGGTACTCGCCGAACAGCCGCTTCAGATCGTCGGTGGTCCGGATCTCCTCAGCCATCGGTCTCGTCCTCGTCGTCGCCGCCGCGCCGGGCGGCACCGGCCGCGCCCTGCTGCGGCCACATCTTCCGGGCGTCCTGCATGGCCTTGAACTGTTCCGTACCGCCGAGCATCGACTCGCGGATCTCGTCGCCGAAGCCGGTGAACGGCGCGACGGCGCTGTGCACCTTGGAGTGCACCTCGGCGCGGGCCTGCTCCAGCAACTGCACCAGCGTCCGGCCCAGTTCGGCCGGGGCCATGGTGCGGTACTGCTCGCCGTGGAACTTGATCTCGCGGACGTCCGAGCGGGTGCCCATCACCACGGTGACCGCCCGGTTCTTCGAGGTGACCTTGACGGTCTCCTGCGCCAGCCGCTCCTGTGTCTCCCGCAGCCGGTCGCGGTGCTCGGCCAGCCGTCCCATCATCTGGTCGACCTGGTCCTGGAATCCGGGGCTCATCGCCTGCCCTTCCGTTCGTCTGCCACTGTCCGTGCGGTCATCGGCCGATCACGCCCGGTGTGGCGCCGCCGTCGGTGCCCCACACCTCTTCCTCCTCGTCGACCCAGGTCGCGCGCTCCCGGTCGCCGCCCTGACCGGCGCCGCCCGCGCCTGCCCCGCCGCCGCCCATCGGCGGGACCATCGGGGAGCCGGACGAGGTGGACCGCCCCATCGAGGTGGCCTCCTGGAGCGCGCCGCCCCGGCCACCGCGGCCCCCCGGGGGCATCTCCTCGGGCGGCGGGGGCGGCAGCGAACCGCCGTTCTTGAACGCCTTCGGGCTCATGCCGGTGCGCGGGGGCTGCACCTCGCCGGGCGACACCCCGCGGCCACCGCCCTCGCCGCCGCCACCCAGACCGCTGACGGTGCTCAGACCGCGCGGCATCACCGGCGGATGGGCGCCGCCACCGGCCCCGCCGCCCTTGCCCCCGGGCAGCTGGAAGTTCTCGGGCGCCTTCCGCTCGCGCCACACCGAACCGTCGTGCGGCGGCTCCACCGTGGAGTGGAGCTTGGTGCCGCGCGGCACGGTGAGCGGATTGCCGTTGCGGTCGGTGGCGAGCGTGCCGTCGGGGCGGGTGACGGTCCCGTCGGCGTTGACCTTGGAGCCGCGGGGGACGTCGACCGCGTGCCCGTTCCTGTCGGTGACCGCCTTGCCGTCCGGCCCGACCAGCTTCGCGGAGCCACCGCCGGAGCCGTACGGGGAGGTCTTCAGGCCGGACCGGTCACTGCTGGATCCGGTCATCGGCGGCTGGATCTTCGGCGGCGGCGGGGGCGGCAGCACGCCCGGCGGGAGGTGCCCGGTCTTGTCGCCGTCGCCGCCCTGCCCGTTCGCGGTGCCGTCGCCGGTGCCGCTGGTGCCGCCCGTGCCGCCGCCGAGCTGCTGCGCGAACTGCTTGACGTCCGGCGGGGTCTTCGCGCCCTCGGGACCGTCCTCGCCCGAGCCGCCGCCGGGCGGCTGTACGCCGTCGCCCTTGCCGTGCTCGTCCACCGAGGAGTCCGTACCACCGGCCCCGTCCGGACCGGTTCCGGAGCCGTCCGGGCCACCGGCGCCGTCGGGTCCGGTGCCGGTGCCGTACCCGTTGTTCTTGAGGTACTGCTGCATGTCCGGCGGCAGTTCCTTGCGGTCGGTGCCCGTACCGAACGGGTTGGTGTTCGTACCGAACGCGTTGCCGCCGCCCGCACCGCCGCCGGGCATCCTGAGCTGCAGCGGGGTGAGCTGCTGCGGGATCGCGGTGCTGGTGGAGCCGACGGTCGTGGTGAGCGCGTCCATGTGCTGCCCGGCGGGCTGGTCGAGCCGGGTGTTGACGTTCGCCAGCCACAGCGCCTTCGCCCGCGACTGCACCCGGTCCCAGAACTCCTGCGTACTCGGATCCCCGTACGAGGAGGTGACCTTGGGCTCCGGGTTGCTGCCGTCGCCCACGGTCTGGTAGCCGAAGCTGACGGTGGCGCCCTGCATCGCCTCCTGCAACGCGTCGTGCACCGCGTTGACCGGCCAGGCCATCCGGTCGGCCCGCCAGTCCCGGTGGGCGGCGAGCAGCGCGGTGAGCGTGTCGTGCATCTGGGTGCGGGTGCGGTCCAGCTCCGCGGCGATGTCGCGCGGGGTGGTCATCTCGACGCGCAGCCGATCGAGTTCGTCGGCCATGCCGTGCAGCACCGTCCGGAAGACGCCCGCCGCGCTGCCCTGCCAGTTGGAGTCGTCCTCGTTGACCTCACGGGCCCAGGCGTCGAGGATGCCGCGGGCCCCTTCGAGCCGCCGCTCCAGACCGCGCAGGGTGATTCCGGCGGTGTCGAAACTTCCCAGGCTGGCGACGTCGTTGCCCTTGAGGGAACCGGCGATCGGCCCGAGGATCGCCTCGGGCTGCTGCACGAACTGGTGGAACGGTCCGGAGTCCAGACCACCCCAGTCCATGGTGGCGCCGAGGAAGTACTCCAGATCGCTGGAGCCCGTGGAGAAGCGGAAGGACCACCACACGTCCTGGCCGTGTGCCATGTCCGCGCCACCGGCGAGCGAGGTGCCGGTGGTGAACCCCGACAGCCAGCTCGGGGTGCCGTCGGTCCCGACCGCCGAACTGTCCGTCACGTTCTGCCCGCTGCCGGCGAAGGCTTTCATCGCCTCTCCCCAGTTCACGCGCGCGCCCGTCCCTTCGGCCCGTACCGGTTCACCTGGTGGTCCCTCTCCGGCCGGTCCCCGTCACCGGACGGGCCGCTGGGGGCCGCCCGGGGCGGGGCCGGTGTGTCGTCGATCATTGCTCGCCGGACATGGTCCGCCGCTGCGGGCGGTCGCTACGCGGTTCCCGTGGAATTCCCCTGCGACGGCGGGGTCTTGCCGCCGAAGCCGTTCAGGATGTCCTGGAGGTCCTGCATCATCTGCGACGCGGACAATTCGGTGTCCGCCTCCGCCTTGTCGAGGACCTGGTGCACCGACAACAGGTCCTTCGACAGATCGGTCATGGACTGCGCGAAGCGGTCCAATTCCTGCTTCAGGCCCTTGCAGAATGCCGCGTACCGCTGCTGGAGTTCCTGGCCTGCGGGGAAATCCTTGCTCCCGGCGAGGAGCTTGGCATAGCCGCCGGGACCGGCCGCGCCGCCACCGAAACCGTCGATGTTGCGGTAGTCGTCGTTGTCCCGCAGACCCATGATGAAGTCTTGGATCCGTTGCTGGGCGAAGTTTTCGAGATATCCCTCGGTGATCTTCACCCGGCCGGTGCCGGAGCCGTGCTCCTCATCCGCCATGGACCTGGTTCCCACCGTTCCGGTCGGCCAGGAGCATGGTCTCCCTGATTTCGCGGAGCACGTTGACACCCTGCGAATGCGAGGAGTTCAGCGCGTGGATCTGGTTGTCGAGATTGCGCTGCACCTCGTTCCAGGCGTCCGCCGTGGTACCGCGCGTACTCCGGAGCAGCGGCGCCAGATCGTCCTTCATGGCGTTCAGCGCGTCGACCATGCTCCGGTTGGCGGTGTCCAGATCTTCGATGTCGTTTTCCAGCTCTTGGGTTTCCATCCGGAAGGACATGTCGCTCCTCGCGAGGCTGAGGGATGAGGTGAGAGGTGCCCCGACCGCGCTGTCGCCTGCGGGGCGGTGGTGCCGCGGGGCGGCGTCAGGAAGCGGAGCCGCCGAGCACACCGTGGATGTTGTCGAGGTCGCCGCCACCGGTGTTCCACCCGGCGGCCAGGTCGTGTGCGTCCGTGTCACCCGTGTTGAGCGTCTGGTTGGCGGCTTCGAGGTTGTCGTGCAGGGTGTTCACCTTCTGCGACACCTGGTTGTACGTCTCGATCCATTCCTGCATCTTCGTCTGGAACTGCCGGCTGGCGCCGGAATCGAAGTTCCGGGCGACGGACTGGACGGTGGTCTCCACCGTCTGCCCGGCGGTGCGCATCTTGCCCATCTGTTCATTCAGCAGCGAAAGCGCCTGCCGAATGTCCTCATCCTTCTTTTCCATGCCACCGGCACTCATGGGGTCGTCCTCTCCGAAAAAAGCTGGGGGTTGGGGACATATGTCGACGACGTCGGGAACGACGCCGCGGTGCGCTCCGGACAACGCAGACGAAAGGTGGGCGGAACCCTTCGCGGGGAATTCACGTTCTCCGGGCGCGCCGCTCCCGGGCTCTTCGGCCCGGTGTCGCTGCCAGGGAATCGCCGACACCACCGGCACGTGCACCTGCGCGACGGCAGGAGATACGCCGGTAATCCGGCTGCCACGACGCCGACTTCACGAGGGAATCAGCTTCGGGAAACAACATCGAATCCAGGGTAACGACGAGGGTACGGGGTGTAGTCATACCAAAGGCTGATGTTCGGAAATCCCTTTTCCCGGCCTCTCCGTCACGGCTCATGAACCGGCACCGGAGGGCGCGCAACCGGTGGCCGAGGACGCGGCGGCGGGCACGATGCCGCCCTTGGCGATCCGTGTCGGGTCGAGCCGCGGTCCGGTCGGCAGCAGCTTCACCAACTGGCCGGGAACGGTGGCGGGTTGGGTCTGGTCGTAGCCGAACTGCTTGGCGGCCTCGGCGCTGAGCGGGTAGGCCGCACCGGCGTCGGTGACGAGGTAGTCGGCGGCCCCGGCGCCCGCCGAGGACAGCGACCGCACCAGCACCCCGCTGCCCGGCCGGACCCAGACCCGGTCGGACGGCAGACACGCCGCCTGGATGCCGGGCTGGGCGTTGGGCGCGCCCGCCGGGACGTCCTTGCTGTCGAGGACGACGACGCCGGTCGTGGGGCCCTTGCTCCCGCGGCCCGGGGTGACCTTGGTGCACACGCTCTGTGCGGCGCCCGCGGTGACCAGCCGGGGCGCCGTCGCCGGGAGACCTTCGGCCAGGGAGGCGCCCGGACCGGAGGACGCCTGGTGCGCCGACAGGTCGGCCGGTCCGATGGCGCGCGGCTGGACGGGCGCGCCGTCGTACGCGTCCTTCTGGGTGCGGGGGTCGCCGCGCAGCAGGTCGAACAGGAGCGGGGTGAGCGGGACGAGGCCCTGGCTCTGCAGGACGTAGTGCTGGCCGTCGGAGCCGGTGAACAGCTGGCCGACGCGGGTGGGGGCACCGGCCAGTTCGGGTCCGTCGGTGCCGCGGTCCGGGACGGGCGGCGAGGCCACGTCGATGCCCGCGGAGAGGGTGTTGAGGAACTCGTCCTTGACCGGCAGGGGCGAGACGCCGGACCAGCCGACGGCGGAGTGGGCGCCGTGCTCGGTGTCGACGCGGTGCCGGGTGCCGTGCCAGAGCAGCTGCACACCGCCGGAGGGCGAGGTCACCAGCGTGCCGGTGTTGTCGTCGAGGGCGTCGCCGACCTCGGTGCTGCCGACGGCCAGGCTCAGCGCCTCGCGCTTCTTGCCGTAGGCGTTGGTGAGGTGTCCGGCGCAGGCCAGCCAGGCGCCGGTGTCCAGTGCGTCGGGCGCGGGCACCGAGTCGGGGGCGCCGACGATGCCGACGGGCGCGCCGTGCGGGGTGCCGCCGAGGGAGGCGGCGCTGACGTGCTGCACGGTCAGCCGGTCACCGGCGACGAGCTTCGCCGACGCCTCGTTGAGCACCGGGTGCAGGGCGTTGTCGGCGTAGAGGTAGCGGGTGGTGGAGTCGTCGACGAGGACGAGGGTGCCCGGTTTGCGCCAGGAGGTGGCGCCGCCCGGGGAGATGACGCCGTAGAGCGCCACGCCGATGCCGACGAGGACCGCGACGACGGTGCCGCCGATCAGGCCGCGTTTGGTACGGGCGCTGGGGGCGTCGGCGGCGTCCGGCTCGACGCGGAGCATGCCCGCCGACAACCGGCTCATCACGAACAGGTGGGCCTGGACCTGGTCCCGCCTGGATTGCATGTCTTTTCCCCTTCCCCGGCCGGGCGGCCGGCGGCGATACGGCGGGCCGGATCAGCCGTTGACGGCGCGCAGTTGCTGGTAGATACCGGCGACGAGGATCGCCAGCGGGACGAGGACGACGGCGGTCGTGGTGTGCAGCAGGTCGCCGATGCGGCCCCAGTACGGCACGAGGCGGCGGCCGGGCACCGTCCAGGCGGCGACGGCGGCCACCGCGCCCGCGGCGAGCAGCACCGCGATCAGCGCCAGGCGGGCGGGGAGCCCCAGCCCCGTCGCGCCCGCCGTGGCGGCGAGGGCGAGTCCGTAGGCGCCGGGCAGCACCATCGCCAGGCGCTGCCAGAGGCTGCCGAAGTGGCGGGAGTGGAGCAGCAGGAGCAGGCTCAGCACGCAGGCGCACACCAGGGGCGGCCAGCTGTCCGTGGCGGGGGCGGTGAGCAGTGCGGTGAGGCAACCGGCGGAGACCAGGCCCAGGGCGGCGTAGAGGCCGGTCAGATAGGTGTCGGCGAGGACGGCGCGGGAGTTGACGTGCTCGGCGGGGTGCGGGTCGATGCCTTCCTGGAGCTGGTCGGCGTTGGCGGGCAGCACCGGCAGCCGCAGCCCGGAGAGCCGGAAGCCGAGGCCGGGGACGAGACCGCCGCAGATGAGGACCAGCAGGACGACGACGCCCGCGGCGTGTGCGAGGGGCAGTCCGGCGACGACGGCGCCGCCGCCCACGGCGACGAAGAGGCTGACGGTCAGCGCGCCGAGGAAGAGCGGGGCGCAGGCGGCGACGGCGGCGAGGGCGAGCACGGAGGCACCGGCCCCGGCGGCGCCCGCGGCCAGCAGCCGTGCGCCCAGCAGGACTTCGGGCTCCCCGCCGGTGGGCACCAGGGCTCCGGCGAGCGCCATGCCGGGCACGGCCATGATGCCGAGGACCGCGCCGCCCGAGGCGTCGCCGACGGCGCGGGACGCGGCGCCGGAGCAGCCGATCAGCAGGAGCGCGAGTCCGGCGCCGAGCACGGCGCGCAGGGTGGCCGGGCCGGGCAGGGCGAGGACGGTGAGGGCGACGGTGAGGGCGGTGGCGGTCAGACCGAGGAGGAGGCGGCGGGTGAGTTCGGGGCGCCAGGAGTCGGGGCGTGCCCGCAGGGCGTCGCCGACCCCGTCGACGAGGTCGTCGTAGGCGACTTCGGGCAGCGTCTCGTTGCGGGGGCGGAGGTAGAGGGTCTCGCCGTCGCGCAACTCCAGGGTGCGGGGGGTGCCTTCGTCGTCGAGCGGGGGGCGGCCGAGGCGCTGGATCGCCCAGCCGCCCTGCTCCAGCCCCGCCTCGTGCAGGTCGTCGCCCGCGTAGTCGACGAGGACCGGCAGCAGGTCGGCGACGGGGACGTCGACGGGCACGCCGATGTCGAAGGCCCGGTCGGGGGCTCGGACGGTGAGTCGGCACAGGCCGACGGTGGTGTCGCTCACGGCGGCTCGCTCTCTTCGTCCCGGAAATTCCTCCGGGTCGACGCGGATTGAGGAGAACACTATCGTGACTGCTTATCAGTAATGCGATCACAGAGGGTACTCCCGAGAGCGGAAGATGCATCCGGAACCATCCGGTCACCGCCTCCCGATCTCTCTTTCCTTAACCGCCATTTGCTCCATCGCATCTGCGAAGTGTCCTCGCTTCCGCGCCCGGTGGTCCGCACCGGCCGCCGGGCAGCGCGGGATACGGCCCCCTCCCGAAGGAAGGTCCGTCTTGAGCACCGTCACATTCCGCCGCCCCCCACGAAGGCCGGGGCCCCAACTCCCGCAGGGTGAGCTGAGCCTGCAGGAACCGCCGACCCTGCCCGAGCCGCAGAGCGCCGTGTCCGGCATGCTCATGTACCTGCCCATGGCGCTCAGCTCGATGGGCATGGTGCTGATCTTCCTCAAGCCGGGCGGTGGCGGCGGGGCGCTGACCTACGTCGCGATCGGCATGATGGCGCTCTCCGCCGTCGGGATGCTGGTCACGCAGTTCCTGCGCACCTCCCAGGACCGCAAGCGCAAGCTGCGCGGCGAGCGCCGGGACTATCTGCGCTACCTCTCCACCACCCGCCGCCGGGTCCGCAAGGTGATCACCCAGCAGCGGCAGGCGCTGGCCTGGCAGCACCCCGAACCGCCCGCCCTGTGGTCGCTGGCCCGCACCAGCCGGCTGTGGGAGCGCCGGCTGACCCACGAGGACTTCGCCGAGGTCCGTATCGCCCGCGGCTCCCAGGCTCTGGCGCTCACCCTCTCCCCGCTGTCGACCAAGCCCGTCGAAGACCTCGAACCGCTCTGCGCGCACGCGCTGCGCCGCTTCATCCGGGCGTACGGCACGGTCGCCGAACAGCCGGTCGCCGTGCGGCTGCGGACCTACGCGCAGATCGTGCTCCGCGGTGACGAGGCGGTCTCCCGCAGCACGGTGCGGGCGCTCCTGGCCCAGCTGGCGGTGTTGCACGCGCCCCGGGAGCTGGACATCGTGATCGTCGCGGACGGCGAGGCGCGCACGGAGTGGGAGTGGGCGAAGTGGCTGCCGCATGTGCACCACCCCGCCGAGACGGACGGCGCGGGCGCCGCCCGGCTGGTCATCGACACCGTCTCGGAGCTGGAGTCGCTGCTCGGTGAGGAGTTCGCGCAGCGGCCGAAGTTCGACGCGGAGCGGGAGCCGAGCCGCGACGAGCCGTACACCGTGATCGTGCTGGACACCGCGAACGTGCCGCAGGGCGCGCGGGTGGCGGGCGCGGGCTACGCCAACACCGTGGTGCTGGACGTGCGCGGGGTGCTGGACCGGCAGCACGCCCGGCAGGTGCTGCGGCTGCGCTCCGGCGACGGCACGCTCCACATGATCGGCACCGACCGCAACGGCAAGGAGACCGAGACCGCGATCGGCCGCCCCGAGCAGCTGGGCACGGCCGCCGCCCGGGCGCTGGCCGCCACCGTCGCGTCGTACCGGCCCGGTGTGCGCGCCCAGAGCGACCAGCCGCTCCAGGAGGACATGGACCTGGCGGGTCTGCTGGGCATCGCCGATCTCCGGTCGGCGGCGCTGGACCGGCTGCGGCGGCGCTCCGGCGGGGAGCGGCTGCGGGTGCCGATCGGGCTGTCGGCGGACGGCGGGCCGGTCGAGCTGGACATCAAGGAGTCCGCGCAGGGCGGAATGGGCCCGCACGGCATGCTGATCGGGGCGACCGGCTCCGGCAAGTCGGAGCTGCTGCGCACCCTGGTGCTCTCGCTGGCGCTGACCCACTCGTCGGAGACGCTCAACTTCATCCTCGTCGACTTCAAGGGCGGCGCGACCTTCCTCGGGCTGGACGAGCTGCCGCACACCTCCGCGGTCATCACCAACCTCGCCGACGAGACCGCGCTGGTCGAGCGGATGAAGGACGCGCTGCACGGCGAGCTGATCCGCCGCCAGGAGCTGCTGCGGAAGGCGGGCAACTACTCCTCCGCGCTGGAGTACGAGCGGGCCCGGGAGGGCGGCGCGGATCTCGCGCCGCTGCCGACGCTGTTCGTGGTCGTCGACGAGTTCAGCGAACTGCTCGCCGCGCACCGCGACTTCATGGAGCTGTTCGTGATGATCGGCCGCCTCGGCCGCAGCCTCGGCGTCCATCTGCTGCTCGCCTCGCAGCGCCTCGACGAGGGCCGGATGCACCAGCTGGAGTCGCATCTGTCGTACCGCGTGGGCCTGCGGACGTTCTCCGCGATGGAGAGCCGCGGGGTGCTCGGTGTGCCCGACGCGTACAACCTGCCGTCCCAGCCGGGCAGCGGTCTGCTCAAGAACGACGTGGGCACGCTGACCCGCTTCAAGGCGGCCTATGTGTCCGGGTCCTACCGCCCGGTCCGGCGGGCCGCGCAGCAGGCGGTCGTGGCGGGCCAGGTGGTGCCGTTCAGCACCGCGTGGGTGCCGCAGCGGCAGCTGCCGCAGGCGGTCGAGGAGCTGCCGGAGGAGACGGACGAGTCGGCGCCGAGCCTGCTCTCCGTCGCGGTGGAGCGGCTGCGGGAGCCGGACGCCGCCCCCGCGCACCGGGTGTGGCTGCCGCCGCTGGACCTCGCGCCGACGCTGGACGGGCTGCTGCCGCCGCTGACCGGGACGCCCGGGCGGGGTCTGGCACCGGCCGGTGCGGCGGACGGGCCCCGGCTGACCGTGCCGGTCGGCGTCGTCGACCGCCCCTTCGACCAGCGGCGCGACCCGCTGACGGCCGATCTGTCGGGCGCCGGTGGCCATGTCGCCGTCGCGGGCGGTCCGCAGAGCGGCAAGAGCAATCTGGTCCGCACCCTGATCGCCGCGCTGGCGCTCACCCACACCCCGCGCGAGGTGCAGTTCTACTGCCTGGACTTCGGTGGCGGTTCGCTGTCCGGGCTGTCCGGGCTGCCGCACGTCGGCGGTGTCACCGGGCGCCTCGACCCGGAGCGGGTGGTCCGTACGGTGGCCGAGGTCACGGCGGTCATCGCACGGCGCGAGCGGCAGTTCGCGGAGCTGGGCATCGAGTCGATGGACGACTTCCGGCGCCGCCGCGCCGCCGGTGAGCCGGTCGACGAGCGGTACGGCGACGTGTTCCTGGTCGTGGACGGCTGGAGCACGGTGCGGCAGGACTTCATGGATCTGGTGCCCGCCTTCAACCTCATCTCGTCGCGGGGGCTGAGCTTCGGTGTCCACCTGATCATCGCGTCGTCGCGGTGGTCGGAGATCGGCAGCGCCCTCCGCGACCAGCTCGGCACCCGCTTCGAGCTGCGGATGGGCGACCCGGTCGACTCGGTGATCAACATGCGGGCGGCGGACACCGTCCCGAAGATCCCCGGCCGCGGTCTGACCGATGAGCGGCTGCACTTCCTCACCGCGCTGCCGCGGCTGGACGGCGACCCGCAGGTCGCCTCGCTCGCCGAGGGCGTGACGGAGCTGGTGAGCCGGGTCAAGGCGGCCTGGGACGGACCGGCGGCGCCCGCGGTGCGGATGCTGCCGCTGGAGCTGGACGCGGCGACGCTCCCGGCGCCCGACGGCGATCTGCGGGTACCGCTGGGCCTGGAGGACCAGCGGCTGGAGCCGCTCCGGCACGACTTCGAGGCCAATCCGCACCTCATCGTCATCGGCGACGCGGAGACCGGCAAGACCAACCTGCTGTCGCTGATCTGCCGCGCGGTGACGCAGCGGTACGGCCCCGACGAGGGCCGGATCATGCTGGTGGACTACCGGCGGTCGCTGGCGCCCGCGGTCCCCGAGGAGTCGCGGCTCGGGTACGCGGTCTCCACCGACAAGCTGCGGAAGATGATCGAGAGCGTGGCGCGGGCGATGAAGGACCGGGTGCCCGGCCCGGAGATCACCCCGGAGCGGCTGGGCCGCCGCGACTGGTGGACCGGACCGCAGCTCTTCCTGGTGGTCGACGACTTCGAGATGGTCGGGGGCGGCGGGGTGTCCGGCCCGAGCCCGTTCGCGCCGCTGATGGAGTTCCTGCCGCAGGGCAACGAACTGGGCCTGCACCTCATCGTGGCGCGCAGCGCCAACGGTGCCTCCCGCGGCATGGGTGACCCGCTGCTGCGGAAGCTGCTGGAGGCCAACACCCCGGCGCTGATGCTGTCCTGCCCGCCGTCGGAGGGGATGTTCCTGCCCGGTGTGAAGCCGCGCACCATGACGACCGGGCGCGGGCTCTACACCACCCGCCGCGGCACGACCCAGGTGCAGACCGCGATGCTCCGGGCCCCCGACGCCTCCTGAGCGACGGCCCCGGCGCCCGCCACGGCCCCGCGCGGATCCCTTCCCGGCATCCGCGCGGGGCTTTGCTCTTGCACATCAGACGGGCCTTCTCGCGCCCTTGCCGGATAATCCGGCGCCCTTTTCCCGACCGTCCCGCTATTTCTCCGGAACGTAATCCCGGTAATGCCACCCCCAGGTGGAGGGTTTACGGCTCCGATATCGCGGAGGAACGGGGAAAGGGTGGGCGCGGAGCGGCGGGAAAAACGCACGCCGTCCCAGGAATTCACCCGCTTCTGCACAGCACGGTCACACCCGCCGGGCCGATGTCCGCCCCCGGCGCCCGCCGCGCACCGCACCGGCCCGGCGCCACCGCCCCGCACTCCCCCGGTCGGGCACGGCGACAAGGCCCGGATCCGGCCGACTCGGCCCGCGGTTGGCCGATACGGGACGCTCCGACCCGGCGCCCCACCGCCCGGGAACAGCGAAGGCGCCCGGGGCGGTTCCGCCCCGGGCGCTCCCTCACTCCGTGCTCGGGCTCAGACTCCGGAAGCCGCCGCGCCGGTACCGGCCGGATCCTGACCGGGCGCGGCACCGCCCGTAGGGCCGACGGCGAACCGGCCGGGGCGCCAACCGCGGCGCCTGCCCCGCGGAACGACGACGGCGACGAGGCCCACCAGGGCCAGCAGGGCGGCCGACGCCCCGGCGATGATCCAGGCGCGGTGCGCGGCGACCCGGGACGGCGCGGCGGGCAGCCGCAGCGCCATCGCGTCGTCGCCGCCCGCACCGTGCCGGGCGGCGCTCAGATTGGCGCTGACCGCCGGTCCGGGGTCCACCGTCCCCGAACCGGCCAGCGGGCCCGCGCCCTGGTCGTAGGCGGTCCGCCGGAGCCGGGAGGTGACCTGTTCAGCCGTCAGATCGGGCCGGTAGGAGCGGACCAGCGCCGCCGTCCCGGCGACGAAGGCGGACGCGTAGTCGGCGCCGCTGCCCACGAAGTGCCCCTCCCCGTGCGGCCCGATGCTCAGCACGTTGTCGCCGGGCGCGGCGAGCACCGGTGCGGTCCGCGGCGGGAGTTGCTGGTCGGGGAGGCCGTCGGGCGGGGCGAGGGCGGCCACCGCCACCACGCCGGGCAGCTGCGCCGGGTACGCGGCGGGCGCCGGTGCGTCCCGGTCCTGCTGCTGGTCCCCGTACGCGGGGGCGACGACCAGTACGTCCTCGGCGCGGGCCGCCTGTACCGCCGCCGTCAGCTTCGCGCTGCCGGAGGCCAGCGCCACCGGCACCTCGATCACCTTCGCGCCGCCCTTCACCGCCGCGTCGATACCGGCGGCGAGATGGTCGGGGGTGACGGTGCCGTCGTGCGACGAGGCGCGGACGGCCAGGACATGGGTGCTGGGCGCGACGCCCGCGAAGCCGACATCGGCCGGTTTCGCCGCCGCGATCAGCCCGGCGACGAAGGTGCCGTGGCCGACACAGTCCGTCCCCGCCGAACCGCCCCCGACGACGTCCGGGCCCGCCTTGACCCGCCCGGCGAGGGCGGGCGCGGACGCGTCCACGCCGGTGTCCACGACGGCGACGGTGGTGCCGTCGCCCTCGGTGAGGTCCCAGGCCAGCTCGGGCCGGAGAAGTTCCTGCTGCCAGGGCGGCGCCGGGGTCTTCTTCCCGGACGGTGCGGTACAGCCCTTGCCGTCCAGCACCCGGGGGATCTGCGGCAGCGAGAGCCCCCCGTCGCCCGGGTCCGCGGCCGCCGGTGCGGCGCCCGCGGCGAGCAGCCCGAGCGCGGCGACGGCCGTCAGGGTCCGCCGCGCGCCGGGCGGTCGCTTCCCGGTGCGGCCACGGGTGGTGAACCGGGCGGCGTTCTCAGGGCAGTTGTCCACCGGTGGCGTTCCCCTACTTCCGTCGAGAGCCGTTCCCCCGCCCTCCCGGGACGCCGGGACGGGGCGGCACCGGCCGGGCACCCCCGCGCCCGGTCCGGCGCACGGCGGCAGGAGCCGCCACGCCCTCCCATTCACCCAGTCCCGAGGAACGCCCACCACCTACAAGTGGGGGGTATGCGAGGGGCATTGGGCCCGCCGGGCCCGTTCCCTCACAGGTTGGCGCTCGCCAGGTCCTCCGGCAGCAGCCTGCGCAGTTCGTCGAGACCCGCGTCGGGCATCCGGCTCAGACGGCTCGCCTGGCGGGTGACCATCGCCTCCATCACCTTGCGGGCGTAGCGGGCGTTGCCGAAGTCCGCGCCCCGCTCGACCCCCTCGAAGTGGCGGCGCAGGCCCTCCACCGTCTCCGGAACGCATTCGTAGCCGTCCCGTTCGCAGGTGCTCCGGACGATCGCGAGGAGTTCGTCGGTGGTGTAGTCCTCGAAGTGGACGGTGCGGGAGAAGCGGGAGGCCAGGCCCGGGTTGGAGGCGAGGAAGCGCGCCATCTCGCCGGAGTACCCGGCGGCCACCACCGCGACATCGCCGCGGTGGTCCTCCATCAGCTTGACGAGGGTGTCCACCGCCTCCTGACCGAAGTCGTTGGAGGCGCCGCCGGACGGGGTGAGGGTGTACGCCTCGTCGATGAAGAGGACGCCGCCGCGGGCCCGGGCGAAGACGTCGCGGGTCAGCTGGGCGGTGTGGCCGACGTACCGGCCCACGAGGTCGGCGCGGGCCACCTCCACCAGTTGGCCGCGGGGCAGCACCCCCAGGGAGCCGAGGAGTTCGCCGTAGAGCCGGGCGACGGTGGTCTTTCCGGTGCCGGGCGGCCCGGCGAAGATCAGATGGTGGCCGACGGAGGTGGCGGGCAGCCCGGCCGCCTGCCGCCTGCGGGCCGTGCCGAGGAGGTTGACCAGGTCCTCGACCTCGTTCTTGACCGCCTCCAGGCCGGTCATCGCGCGCAGCCGCCCCAGCACCTCGTCGAGTGCCGCATTGTCCTGCTGGACGGTGCCCGCGCCGACCGCGGCGGCCGCCTGCTTGCCGACGTCGGAGGGGACGAAGGTGGTCAGATCGGCCTGGGACACCTCGGCCATCTCCGCCAGCCGGAACGCCTGCCGGTCCACCATCTCCTCGAACACCTTGCGGGCGGCGCGGGCGTTGCCGAACGACTCGTCCTTGTGCATCCGCCCGAAGTGCACCGCGAGCGCCTTCTCGGTCTCCTCGGCGAGCGTGTAGCGGTGCGCCTCGCACTGCTTGCGGACGATGGTGACCAGCTCGGGGACGGTGTAGTTCTCGAACTCGATGGTGCGGCTGAACCGCGAGCCCAGACCCGGGTTGGAGTCGAGGAAGTTGCTCATCTGCGAGGTGTAGCCGGCGGCGATGACCACGACGTCGTCGCGGTGGTCCTCCATCAGCTTGACGAGGGTGTCGACGGCCTCCTGACCGAAGTTGGCGCCGCTGCCCTCCTGGGCGGTGAGGGTGTACGCCTCGTCGATGAAGAGGACGCCGCCCAGCGCCTTCTCGAAGACCTCGGTGGTCTTCAGCGCCGTACCGCCGACGATCTTGGCGACCAGGTCGGCGCGGGAGACCTCCACCAGATGGCCCGAGCGCAGCACACCGAGCGCGGCGAGGATCGAGCCGTAGAGCCGGGCAACGGTGGTCTTGCCGGTGCCGGGCGGGCCCGCGAAGACCACATGGCGGGAGTTCTGGGGCACCGGCAGCCCGGCCTCGCGGCGGCGGCGGGCCAGCCGGTTGAGGTTGACGAGCATGGTGACCTGCTCCTTGACGCCCTGCAGCCCGACAAGCGCGTCGAGCTTGGCCAGCGGACCGTGGGTGTCGGCGCCGCCGCCCGGGCCCGCGGCGGCCGCGGCCGCGCCCCAGATGTCCGGGTCGGCGTTGTCGGCGCTGGTCAGGTCCTCGACGCTGGTCTCGCCGTCGGGCGCGGTCTGGCGGACGCCCGCACCGCCGTTGCCGGTGGCGGTGCAGCCGGTCACCCGGACCCGCTTGTCGCTCTCGGCGCGGACGCCGTCGCCGGTGTTGTCGGTGAGGCGGCAGCCGTTGAGCGCCCCGCGGGCCTTCGGTCCGATGCGTACGCCGTTGGCCTCGGCGCCGTGCACCCAGCTGCGGACGGCGGTCAGTTCGCCCTCCTCCTCGACCGTGATGCCGTCGTCCCCGGCGGCGTCGATCTCGCAGTCGAGGAGGGTTGCGGCGGCGCGCGCCCCGACGAGGATCCCGGCGCGGGCGGCGCCGCGCACCGTCGTGGCCTGGAGGGTGGGCCGGGCGCCCTCGGCGAGGGCGACGCCGCACCGTCCGGCGCCGGTCAGCTCGGCGTCCTCGATCTGGGCGCGGCCGGTGGACCGGACCTCCAGGGCGTGGCCCTCGGGGTCGGTGACGGTCACCCGGCGCAGCACCGGCGCGGCCGCACCGTCGATGAGGACGGCGGTGCCCTTCGCGGCGCGGATCTCGGCGCGGTCCACCCGGGCCGCGCCGTCCCCGCCGAGCGACAGGCTCTCCGCCGCGCAGCCGCGGAGCGTGAGGCCGGTCAGGACCGGTGCCGCGGACTCCTCGGTCACCACGCCGGAGCCCGCTGCGTCCTCGACGGTGCAGTCGGTGAAGGTGCCGCGGGCGTGCCCGGAGACGACGATGCCGTGACCGTCGCTCCGCTCCACCCGTACGCCGCGCAGTACGGGGTCGGTGTCGCCGCCGAGTGTCACACCGTGGCTGGAGGTGGCGCTGACCGTGCACTCCTCGACGGTGGCCTGGGAGGTGGTGGAGAGGTGCAGGCCGATGACGGTGTCGCGCAGTCGGCAGCGGGCGAGGCGGGTGGCGCTGTCCTCCTCCAGGGCGACGGCCGGTTTGCCGGTGGTGGTCAGGGTGCAGTCCTCGACGGTGCCGCGGGCCCGGCCGTTGGCGAGGACGCCGTTGCCGCGGGCGTCGCGCACGGTGCAGCCGCGCACCACGGGGTCGGCGTCCTCGCCGATCACCACGCCGGAGCTGCCGAGGCGTTCGAGGAGGCAGTTCTCGATGATGCTGGGGGCGCGGGAGATGTCGACGATGCCGGCGCCCGCCTGGTTGACGACATGGCAGTTCCGCATCGCCAGGGAGCCCTCCTCACGGGAGAGCAGCGCCGTCCAGGAGGCGCCGGTGATCTCGCAGTCGTCCAGGGCGGCCTGTCCGCGCGGTACGTCGACGACCGGCAGCTCCGTGTCGTCGCTGCGCAGCCGCAGTCCGGAGAGTTTGACGGCCTCGGCCAGCACCTGGACGGCGCTGCCGGTGCGGGGCGCGATGTCGACGGCCGCCCCGGCCTCGTGGGCGACGAGCGTGACCATCTTGGTCACCACGAGATTCTCCTCGTAGCGCCCGGCCCGCACACTGATGACGGCGCCGCTGCGGGCCGCCTGGATGGCTTCTGCGATGGTGCGGTGTCCGTCGACCCCGTCCGGGTCCACGATCAGCAGGTGGCGGGCCAACGCCGCTCCCCCTTCGTCTGGATCGGGTCGGCGACCGTACCGGTCGTGCACCGGAGCGGGTCGGCTCCCTGATTCGGTGTGATGTGTTCGGGCCGCCCGCGCCCGCGGCCCGGTGGGCCGGACGGCGCGGCGGCCGGTGGCGGCGGAAGACTCCCGAGGGGCGCCGGATGCGGCGGACCGCCCGGCTCCGCCGTGCTGACGAAACCCCGGCACGGCACGCCCCGGAGGCGCGGCCGTGGGCCGGTGTCGATTCTGATGGGACTGCGGTGGCGGGCCCGCCCGGCCCCGGCGCGCCGGGGCTGACCCGGCGGCCCGTGCAGCGGGCGCACCAGGTGCGCCGCGCCGCTGCCGCCGCGAAGTGTACGCGTAATTCCGTTACGGGGAACGGGCGTTGCGGGGCGTACGCAGGGGATTGGCCCGTTCCGTCCGGTCATGCCTCCCGGGGTGCGGAACGGTCACCGGACGGCCGGGCGGCGGTGCCGTCGGGGGTGGGCAGGGTGACGCGGGCGACGGTGCCGGGGGCCGGTCCGCCGCTCTCGATGGTGAGTTCCCCGCCCATGCCGTCGACGAGTCCCTTGGTGACGTGCAGGCCGAGGCCCGAGCCCGGGTTCCGGCCGCGTTCGGCGCCCAGCCGGTCGAACGGGACGAACAGCCGGTGCTGGAGGTGGCGGGGGATACCGGGTCCGTCGTCGGTGACGATCAGGTCGAGGCGGTCGCCGTCGGCCGGTGCGGTGCCCAGGACGACGCGGCCGCCGGGGTGGTTGTACTTGATGGCGTTGGTGGCGAGGTTCAGCAGCACCTGCCGCAGCCGCCGTTCGTCGCCGGTGACGGCCGGGTCGCCCGGCGGCAGCTCGACGCCGAAGGTCACCGACGCCTCGTCCGCCGCGGTGGTCAGCAGCCCGTGGACATCGGCGAGGAGCGGTCCGACGGGCACCGGCTCGGCCCGCAGCCGCAGCGCGCGGGCCTCGATGGCGGCGACGTCGCTGAGGTCGTCGACGAGATCGACCAGATGGCCCGCGGCGGAGCCCATCCGATCCAGCGCCTCGGTGCTGCGCTCCGGGGTGAGGGAGCCGGAGCGGAGCATCTCGCCGAAGCCGACGACGGCGTGCAGCGGGGTGCGGATCTCGTGGCCCAGCGCGGTCAGGAACTGCGACTTGGTGCGGCTGTTCTCCTCGGCGTGGCGCTGGGCGATCTCCGCCTCGGCGCGCGCCCGCCGCTCCTCCTCGGCGGCCTTGCGGTCGGTCTCGTCGACGAGGTTGACGCACCAGGAGGCGATGTTGCCGTAGGCGTCGCGGACGCCGGAGTACGTGGTCGAGGTGACGATCGGCTCGGCGTCGGGGCGGTGGAAGCGGAGTTCGAAGCGGTGGCGTTCGCCGGTCTCGGCGGCCACGCCGTGCAGCAGCGAGGCGCGGTCCTCGGACTGCACCAGATCCTGGAAACACCGCCCGACCAGGTCGGACGCCTCCCGCCGCAGCAGGGCGCACAGGGAGCGGTTGACCCGCAGCAGCCGCCCGTCGAGGCCGAGCAGCGCCATCCCGGCGGCGTTGTCGTCGAAGGCGCGGCGGAAGCGTTCCTCGCTCTGCGCCAGGCTGCCGAAGAGCCGGTCGTGGTCGATGGCGACGGCGGCGAGGTGGGTGAAGCGCTCGACGAGATGGCGTTCGTACTCGGTGGGGGTGTGCGGGTCGTCGTGGTAGACCGCGAACGTGCCGAGGACCTGGCCGTCCTTGCCGGGGATGGGCGTCGACCAGCAGGCCCGGACCCCGGCGATGGCGGCGGCCGGGCGGAAGGCGTCCCACAGGACGCTGCGGTGGATGTCCGGCACGACGACCGGCACCGCGGTGTACGCGGCGGTGCCGCACGAGCCCGCGCAGGGGCCGGTGTCCATGCCGTCGATCTCCTCGATGTACTCCTGCGGCATGCTGGGCGCCGCACCGTGGTGCAGCCGCCCGGAGCGTTCGTCGAGGAGCAGCACCGAGCACCGCGTCCCGGGCAGCAGGTCCTCCAGCGCGCCGGTGACGGCGTCGAGGACGGGCCGTAGCGGCGCGCCCTCCGCCATCATCTCCAGCACCTGGGCGTGGTGGACGAGGAGCTGCGGGATGGCCTCGGTGTCCGGGCCCGTACCGAGGGAGGCACGCCGGTCGAATTCGCGCAACATGACACCTTCTGGGGGTTTTTCAGGGCTCGAAGCGGTAGCCGACACCGCGGACCGTACGCAGCCAGTGCGGGCGGTCGGGGTCGCGTTCCAGCTTGCGTCGCAGCCGGTGCACGTGCTGGGTCACGGTGGCCGGCTCCTGCCAGTCGCTGGAGGACTGCCAGACGTGTTCGAGGAGTTGGTCGCGGGTGTAGACGTGGCGGGGCGAGGCGGCGAGGAAGGCCAGCAGGTCGAACTCGCGGGCCGTCAGCTCCACCGCGTCGCCGCGCACCGTGACCGTCCGCGTCGCCCGGTCGATGACGAGACCGCCCCGGGGCGGCGCGGGCACGGTCACCGGTTCCGGCGCGGGCGCCGTGGGTGCGGGCTCCGCGCGGCGGCTGCGGCGCAGCACCGAGCGGACCCGGGCGGCCAGTTCCGCCGGGGAGAAGGGCTTGACCACGTAGTCGTCGGCGCCGAGGTCGAGGCCGATGATGCGGTCCGTCTCGCCGGACCGGCCGGAGACGACGATCACGGGGAGGTCGGCGGAGCGGCGCCGGATGTGGGTGAGGACGTCCAGGCCCGCGACGAGCGGGAGGGTGAGGTCGAGCAGCACGACATCGGGCCGTCCGTCCGCGACGGCGTCGAGCGCCGCCTGACCGTCGGCGGCCGTCACCACCTCGAAACCCTCGGACTCCAGCTGCCATCTGGCCAGCGTCCGGACATCCTCGTCGTCGTCCACCACCAGGACGTGAGCATGTGTGCCGCTGCTCGGCAAAGTGCCTCCCCGCATCGATCGAACCGCACTGCGCGGGGTGTCGATGATCTCATTGTTCACCCCTTCGCGTCACCACGCGATCACCTTGAGCGAGCAGTTAAGCAATATTTGATGAACCGTTGCGGACGAAGTGAGGTGGCCGCACAAGAGTCTCCACCGTGAGTACGAGAACCGCGGACACCGTCGCCGCCGCACTGGCACAGGGAGCCGCCCGCCACGGCGCGAGGACCTTCCTCGTCGCCGAGACCCCGGAGGGCGGCCGACTGTCGGTCAGCTGGGCCGAGATGGACGCACGGGCGACCCGGACGGCGCGGCTGCTGCGCTCGCTCGGGCTGCGCCTCGGTGACCGGCTCAATGTGCACACGGCCAACTGCCCGGAGTTCTACGACCTGTGGTTCGGCGCGGCCCGGATGGGCGCCGTGCTCGTCCCGAGCGATCCGCTGCACACCCCGGACGAGTTGGGGTATCTGCTCGCCCGCTCGCGCAGCCATGTCAGCGTCACCCAGGCGTCGTTGCGGGACACCGCGGTGCGCGCCTGCGTCCAGGCGCCGGACTGCCGGCATCTGCTGGTCGTCGGCGGGGACGGCCACGACGCGTTCGAGACGGCGCGCGATGCGCAGTCCGACGCGCCGTGGGACCCCGAGCAGGACGGTCCGGGCCCCGGTCCGCACGACCTCCTCGGGATGCTGCACGCCGCGTCGGGCCCGGGCCCCGCCGAGGAGGTGCCGCTCAGCCACGCCGCGTATCTGGGGGCCGGGCGGAACATCGCCGGGCGGCTGCGGATGCGCCCGGAGGACCGGCAGCTGATCGTGCTGCCGCTGTTCCGCGGCAACTCCCAGCAGTACGCGTCGATGTCGGCGCTGGTCAGCGGCGGTTCGATAGCGCTGACGCCGGGTTTCACCGCGGCGCGCTGGGCGGGCCAGGCCACCGCGCTGGAGGCGACACTGGCCGGACTGCTCCCCGCGCCGCTGTGCATGCTGCTGGCCCGGGAGGAGAGCGCCTGGGACACCGCGCACGGGCTGCGGGCGGTGATCGCCACGCAGAAGGTGTCCGAGGAGCGGACCACCTCGTTCGAGAAGCGGTTCCAGGTCTCGCTGCTCCAGCTGTACGGCATGCAGGAGACCGTCGCCCCGGTGCTGGCGTCCGCCCAGGCGCGGCGCCGTAAGCGGGAGCGCGGCGCCCCCACGCGGCGGGCGACGGGCGGGCGGACCGGTCCGGACGGGGGGCGTCGGCCCGGTGCCCGGTTAGCCCGCGTCCACGTGGTGGGCCGCTCTGCGGCGCGGGGCGGGGTACCGGGAAGATCATGTGAGATCCGGTCGGTGGGATTCCGCGCCGACCTGCTGTCGTCCTTGAGAGCCGCCGGCTGCCCGGCGGTCGGTGAATGAGCGCGCTGAGGCGGAGTGACATGGTCAACGTTGTGGGTATCGGCGGCGGCATCGGCGCATCGCGCCTGTGGCTCACCCTGAACGAGGCACTGGACGCGGGGACGCCGGGGCTGCCGTCCCCGCTGACCCTGGTGGTCAACACCGGGGACGATCTCTGGGCGCACGGCGTGCGGGTCTGCCCGGACCTCGACACCACGCTGTACGCGCTCGGCGGGCGGCAGGACGTGGAGCGCGGCTGGGGCACCAAGGGCGAGACCTGGCGGTGCATGGAGACCATGCGGGAGCTGGGCAACGAGGTGTGGTTCAACCTCGGTGACACCGATCTCGCCACCCATCTGCTGCGCACCTCCTGGCTGCGCGAGGGCGTGGGGCTGGCCGAGGTGACCCGGCGGCTCGCGGCGGGCATGGGCCTGCGCTGCCGGGTGCTGCCCGCCACCGAACAGCCCGTCGGCACCCAGCTGTTGTGTACGGACGGCGAGCGCCGCAGCTACCAGGAGTTCCTGGTGCGCGACGCCGCGGCCCCCCGGGTGCACGAGGTGACGTACGCCGGGATCTCCGCCGCCCGCCCGGCGCCCGGTGTGCTGGACGCGCTGGACGCCGCCGATCTGGTCGTCCTGGGCCCGAGCAACCCGGTCGCGAGCCTCGGCCCGGTGCTGGCGGTGCCCGGCATACGGGAGGCGCTGCGGGAGGTGCGCTGTCCGGTGGTGGCGGTCACCCCGACCGTCAGCCGGGTGCCGTTCGAGGATCCGGGTGAGGCGCGACGGGCGGACAGCAGGCAACGCCTCATGGAGTCACGGGGCGTGGCCGCCACCGCCACCGGCGCGGCCGAGCTGATCCGCGATGTGTGCGACGTCTACGTGCTGGACAGCGCGGACGCCCAGGAGGCGGAGGCGATCCGGGCGTTGGGCCCGGAGGTGCTGGTCACGCCGACGCTGGCGCGCGGCGGCCGGGTCCCGAGGTCGCTGGCGGACGCCGTGCTCGACACGGTGAACGCCGGTCGTCCGCTCCGCGGCGCAGCGATCGGGGGCGTGCGGCGATGACCCTCGTCAGCCCGGAGAACCCGGCGGCCACGGCGCGGCAGCGGCCGGACGTACGGCCGCGCGGGGAGCGTGAGCGGGAGCGTCCGCTGCCCACGACGCCGCCCCGGCCACGGGTGCGGGCCACCGGTGATCTGCAGGTCGGTCTGAAGGGCGGCGGCACCGCGGTCGGTACGTCGGTCACCTTCAGCGGTCTGTCGCACGGCGGTGAGCACGTGGCGCTCGGCTTCGGCGGGCCCCCGGCGGAGGGCGGCCGGGTGCCGCTGGTCGGGGTGCACAGCGAATGCCTCAGCGGCCAGGTGCTGGGCGCCCTGCACTGCGACTGCGCGGCGCGGCTCCAGCAGACCATCCGTACCGTGCACGACGCCGGTGGGGTCCTGCTCTACCTGCGGCAGACCGGCCGGGACTTCGGTGCCGTCGGCACCCTCGACAGCTGTGCCCGGCGCCGGTCGTCGGTGGCGGGCGCGCAGTACCGGGCGGAGCGGGAGAACGGCAGCCGGGTGGTCGCCGAGATGCTGACGGCGCTGGGCCTCTCCCGGATCGCGTTGCTGACCTGCCATCCGGACTGGGCGGCGCCGGTCGCGCGGTACGGCATCGCCGTCGAGCGGGTGACGGCCGCGACGGCGGCCGAGCGTCCCGCCGAGGCACCGGCCCGGCAACCGGCCGCGTCCGCCGTGGACGGGTTCGTCACCCCCCGCGAGCACGAGGTGCTGCGCCGGGTCGCGCTCGGCCAGAGCAACCCGGAGATCGCCTCCGCGATGTACATCTCCCGCAACACCGTCAAGAGCTATCTGCAGAACGTGCTGCAGAAGCTGAACGCCCGCAACCGCGTCGAGGCCATCGCCCGCGCCCGTGAGCTGGGAATCCCGCTGTGAGCGCCGCCCCGGCGCCCGGCTCGGCACAGGTCCGCCGCCAGGATGTCCAGGAAGAAATGTGAAGGAATACCCCGGTTCTCCGCACCCACCGAATGAGCAGCGATGAACGGTCAGGCCGTCTTCCCCTCCCTGCAGGAGCGCGCGGGCGATCTCGCGGTGCTCCACCAGCTGCTGACGGACGACCGACCGGGCCCGGCGCGGTTCGCCTTCCTCTCGGGTCCGACCGGCTGCGGCAAGTCCGAGCTGCTGCGCACCTTCGCCCGCCAGGTCACCCACGGCGGCGGCACCTACCTGGGCGCGACCGCGTCGCGCACCGAGCACCTGGTGCCGTTCGGTGTGTGGGCTCAGCTCTTCCGTGGCGCTGCCGCGCTGCTGCCCGGCGGCGGTGAGCCCGCGCTGCCGGACGGCGGGCAGCTATGCGACGCGGCGGGCGCGGACGGTTCGCTGCCGCTGTCGGCGCAGGTCGTCAACTCCCTCTGTCTGCCGCTGCTGGACGCCGTCGAGCGGCTGCCCGGCCCGGTCGTCCTCGGCATCGACGACTTCCAGCACGCCGACGCGGTCTCCCTCCAGTGTCTGGCGGCGGTGGTCCGGCGGCTCGGCACGAAGCCGGTGCTGATCGTCCTGGGCGAGGCGCCCGACCGTCCGTGGGCGCAGGCCGCGCTCCAGGCGGAACTGCCCCTGGAACCGCACTCCCGGCGGCTGCGGCTGCGACCGCTGTCCCGTCCCGCCGTCCGCGATCTGCTGACCGAACACCTGGGCGCGGCGGCCTCCGAACGGCTCTCCGACTCCTGTTACGACATCACGGCGGGCAACCCGCTCCAGATCCACGGGCTGATCGCCGACAACCGGTGGGCGGACCCGGCGGACGGCACCCCGGCGGTCGACTCCGGGTACACCGCGGCCGTCCTGTCGTGTCTGCACCGCTGCGGCGCCGAGGCGCAGGCGCTGGCCCGGCACATCGCCCTCCTCGACGACCCGCCGAGCACCCGGGTCCTGACCCAGCTGGCCGGTGTCGACACCACCGCACTGATGCGTACGGTCAACACCCTCAACAGCGCCGGGGTGCTGTCGGGCAGCCGCTTCCGGCACGCGAAGGCGCGCGCCGCGGTGCTGGACAACACGGCACCGGCGAAACAGGCCGAACTGCGCGGCCGGGTCGCCGAGGTGCTCTACCGCGGCGGCGCCGCGCCCGTCACCATCGCCCGCCAGCTGCTGGCCGCCTCGCCCGTACCGGACGGCGACTGGGCGGCGGAGATCCTCGACGAGGCCGCCCGTACCGCGCTGCGCGGCGGTGAGCCGGATCTGGCGCACGACTGTCTGATGCGCGCCCTGGAGCTGGAGCCGTCCGACGAGAAGCTGCGGGCCGCCATCACGGCCACCCTCTTCGACATCGAGTGGCGGACCGACCCGTGCGCCGCCGTCCGTGGCCTGCCCGCGCTGGCGCCCGCCCCCGACGCCCCGCAGGGGACGGACGAGGGCGCGCCCGCCGCCGTCCCGCTCTGGCTGGCGGACGTGGAGTCGGCCGTCGCCGGGCTCCAGCGGATCAACGCCGCACCGGAGGTGTACGCCCCGGGCGCGGCGGCCCACGTCCAGGCGTCGCTCCAGTGGCTGCGGCTCGGCTACCCGACGGCGACGGGCCGCTGGGAGCCGGTCGACGTACCGGAGGGCCCGGCGCCCGCGACGCCGTTCACCGACCCGCTGAGCCCGGAGGTCCAGGGAGCGGTCCTGCTGAGCCGCCTCAGCGGCACCGGCCCCGACACCGATCTCGCCGACGAGGCGGAGCGGCTGCTGGGCCGGTACCGGCTCAACGAACGCAGCTTCGCGGTGCTGCTCTCCGCGCTGATCACGCTGCTCTACTCGGACCGGCTGGAGCCCGCGGACGCGGCCTGCCGACGGCTGGCCGCCGAGGCGCAGCGGATCCCGGCGCAGAACTGGCAGGCGCTGTTCACCGCCGCGCGGGCCGAACTCGCCCTGCGGCGCGGCGCGTTGGCGGACGCCATCCAGCTGGCGCACACCGCGCTGTCGACGACCTCGCAGGACAGCTGGGGGGTGGGCATCGGGATGCCGCTGGGCACCCTGATCCAGGCGGGGATCGCCTCCGGGCAGCTGGAGATCGCGCGGCGGGCGCTGCGGGTCCCGGTGCCGGACACGCTCCTGGAGACGCCGATCGGGCTGCACTACCTGTGCGCCCGCGGCCGCCACCTCCTCGCCACGGGGCAGCCGCAGGCGGCGCTGGACGAGTTCACCGCCATCGGCGCCCGGATGACGGAGTGGGAGATGGACGTGCCCGCGCTGGTGGCGTGGCGCAGCGAGGCCGCCTGGGCGTGCCTGGCACTCGGCGAGCGGGACCGCGCCCGCGCGCTGGCCCGGGCGCAGCTGGAGCGGTGCACCGAACTCCAGGCGCGGGCGCGCGGTGAGGCGCTGCGGGCGCTCGCCGCCTGCGCCCCGAAGGAGGAGCGCGCCGCGCTGCTGGCGCGGACCGCGGAGGCGTTCGCGGAGTGCGGGGCGCTGCGGGACCGGGCGGCCGTGCTGCGGGAACTGGACGGAATCGAGCAGGGGAAAGGGCTGGGGACGTTGGGAGAGAGGCACACCATGACAGCGCGTCAGGAAGTTCCGTCGAAGCGGGTCGGGGCGGCACCGGGCGGCCGGTCCGCGACACCATCCGCGCAGCGCACCGGCGCCCACCCCGGCCGCACGGCGGCGCCGCCCACCCGCACCGCCACTCCCCCGCCCGCGCGCGCCGCCGCTGCCGCTGCCGCTGCCGCGTCCCGTACGCCGCGGCAGCAGCCGTTCGTCCCGGCGGCGCGCTCCGCGCACGGCGGCCGGTCGGAGGGTGAGTCCCTGTTGCGGGCGAGCCTCAGCGACGCGGAGGGCCGGGTCGCCGAACTCGCCGCCCGTGGCCACAGCAACCGCCAGATAGCGGCCCGTCTCTACATCACCGTCAGCACCGTCGAACAGCATCTGACCCGCGTCTACCGCAAGCTCCACATCAAGCGCCGCACCGACCTCACGGCCCTGCTCCGCGCCCGCGCCACACCGCTCGCCCATGCGGCGAACGGCCCCGCACCGCAGGGCCAGGACTCCGCCACGCGGTGAGGTCCGGACAGCTGGCTACAGGAACCGCGGGCCTCCCGGCCACCGGTGGTGAACGCCGTGGCCGCTGACCGGACCGCTACGGTCCGTCCGGAGATCGCCCTGGCCTGGAAACGGGCCCGGCTCAACGGGCTGGACCCCGGGATGGAGGTGCGCGAGCCCTCACTCGCGGGCGTGGACCGGCGCAGCCGGTTGTCCGACGCGGCGTCCCCGGCGCTGAGCCGGATGCCCCACGACCTCTCCGGCACCCGCTCCAGCGTGCTGCTCGCCGACCGCACCTCCCGCATCGTCGAGCGCCGCCACCCCGGTTCGGGGGAGGCGGGCGCGCCGGACCGGGCGCGGGCCGCCCCCGGCAGCCGCTACGCCGAGGAGGTCTCGGCACCAACGCGCCGCCCACGGCGTACGAACCGCGCCGCGGCCTCTCCGTCACCGGCACCGAACACCTCCTGGAGGCGCTGCACCCCTTCGCCCGCTACGGCGCCCCGCTCCTCCACCCGGTGCACCGCCGTCCGCCGGGCGTCCCCGACGCGACCGGCCACACGAAGGACGCCCGCCCCGCTCCTCGGCCCGTTCCTGCAACGCGCCACCCATGTCATCGCCCCCACCCACGAGGACCCCGTCGAGGCGATCCGCCGTATCACCGGCCACGGCGCGGACCACTCCGTGGAGTGCATCGGCTTCGGACAGATGGTCCGCCAGGCCCTGGAGTGCCTGGCCTCGCCCGGCGTCTGCGCTCCGGTCGGCCTCCAGGGCCCCGGAGAACGACCTCACCCTCGACCAGGGCCCTCTGCTCTTCGGGCGGCGGCTCGTCGGCGTCATCGAGGGCGACGCCGATCCGCACACCTTCATCCCGCGGCTGATCGCGCTGTACCGCGAGGGGAGGTTCCCCTTCGACCGGCTGGTCGAGGTCTTCCCCGTCGACCGCATCAACGAAGCCGTCGACCTCGCGCACCACGGCAAGGTGACCAAAGCCGTGGTGACGTTCCGGTAAGCCGCCCCGGGCGGCCGCACACGGAAAAGCCCGCCGATCCAGGTCTCCCCGGATCGGCGGGCTCTCCGACAACTGTCGGGACGACAGGATTTGAACCTGCGACCCCTTGACCCCCAGTCAAGTGCGCTACCAAGCTGCGCCACGTCCCGATGCTCGCCCGGCCGGTTCCCCGGCTGACCGCGCACGAGAACAATACCGCATGTCAGAGGGTGCGCGTTGCCACAATCCGGACGGGAGCGCACGCCCGGGCGGGCCACCGGGGCGGCCGCCCGGCGGACCGCGGGACTCCGGTCGCTCAGACCCGGGCGTCCAGCCAGGCCAGCAGGTCGCGCTGGACCTCGTCACGGTTGGTCTCGTGGAGGATCTCGTGCCGGGCACCCGGGTACGCGCGCCAGGTCAGGTCCTGGACACCGTGGTAGCGGTAGTCCTCCAGCATCTCGCTCACCTGCGTCAGCCGCTGGTTGCAGGGGTCCTCGGCACCGACCACGAGATGGACCGGCAGCCCGCGGGGCATCCGGGCGAGGTGCGCCGGGTCGTTGACCTTGCGGACCGCCTGCAGCCAGTCCAGGGCGAGCCCGGCGCAGAACGGGAAGCCGCACTGCTCGTCGGCGGCGTACCGGTCGACCTCGGCGTCGTCCCGGGTGAGCCATTCGAAGCCGGTGCGGTGGGTGAAGGCGTCGTTGAAGGAGCTGAAGGCGCGCGGCAGGAAACCGGACGGCGCGGTGCGGCCCCGCTCCGCGATCTCGGCCTCCAACTCCGCGATGGTGGAGTCGAGTTCCATGCCGGGCAGGGTCCGGAACGTCCCGCAGAGGATCAGCCCGGCGAGATCGGCGCCGTACTCCTGGGCGTAGTCGCGGGCGAGCATCGAGCCGAGGCTGTGGCCGAACAGCACCAGCGGGACGCCGGGGTGCTCGGCGGCGGCGTGGTCACCGAGGCGCTTGAGGTCGGTGACGATCGCCCGCCAGGCGTCCTCCCCCACCACCCCGAGGCCACCGGTCGACGCGGCGGTGGCGCCGTGCCCGCGGTGGTCGGAGGCGAGGACGCCGAAGCCGCGGGCGGTCAGGAAGCGGGCGAACCGGTCGTAGCGGCGGGCGTGTTCCGCCGCGCCGTGCGCGATCTGGACCAGGGCCCGGGGCTGCCCGGTCTCCGGCAGCCAGGTGTACGCGGCGATCCGGGCGCCGTCGGGGGCCTCGTGGAACTCCGGCTGAGGGGCCTGCATGGGGCATCGTCTCCTGGGTGCGGGCGGAGGCCGCCCGGGTGGCGGCCGCATCGGCGGGACGCCCGCGCCGGATTGCGCCCACCGACCGGAGCCCCACCGGTCGCCACTCTCCCCTCCCGGACGGCGCCCCGCCAAGGGCCGGGCCGCCGGGGCGCGCCGGACGGCCCGGAACCGCCCGCCTCAGAAACCGGCGGTCAACCCGTCCTCCCGCCGCTGGATCCGGGCGGCCAGCACGTACGCCGCCTTCTTGATCGCCGCCAGCCCCTCCTTCCCCCACGACCGCGGTTCGAGATCGACCACGCTGACCGTGCCCAGCGCCAACCCCGTACGGTCGAGCAGCGGCGCTCCCAGGTAGGCGCGGATGCCGGACTCGTCGACGATCGGATTCCCGGCGAACCGCGGGAAGTCGCGGACGTCCTCCAGGGCCAGCGCCTTGCGGCGGACGACGACGTGCGGGCAGTAGCCGCGGTCGCGGGGCAGCACCCGCAGATCGCCGCCGCAGCCCCGCGGCGCCCCCGGCACCCGGCCGCGCGGCGGGGTGTGGAGCCCGGCGAGGTACTGCCGCTCCTCGCCGAGGAGGTTCACCACCCCGTACGGCGCCTTCAGTGTCCGGGCCACCTCGTGGGCGTAGGTGTCGAAGGCCGGCACCGGGGCGTCGCCGAGCCCCAACTCCCGCAGCCGGGCCGCCCGCCGCGGCGCCTCGGTGTCCACCGGGGTTCGCAGCAGATGCCGGTTCTGGTCGTACGCGGTGGGCCGGGTCACGGCAGCTCCCAGGTCGCGGCGGGCACCGGCGTGAGCAGATGCTGGACGAGTGCGACCAGGACGTGCGTGGCCGAGCCGCACCGCCGGGCGTCGCAGACCACGACGGGCACATCGGGCCCGAGGTCGACGGCGGTGCGCACCTCCTCGGGGGCGTAGTGGTGCGAGCCCTCGAACTCGTTGACGGCGACGACGAACGGGATGGCCCGGCGTTCGAAGAAGTCGACGGCGGCGAAGCAGTGGTCCAGCCGCCGGGTGTCGGCGAGGACCACCGCACCGAGCGCGCCGTTCGACAGCTCGTCCCACATGAACCAGAACCGCTCCTGACCGGGCGTCCCGAACAGGTAGAGGATGTGCGACCGGTCGAGGGTGATCCGGCCGAAGTCCATGGCGACGGTGGTGGTGTCCTTGTCCTCGACACCGAGCAGATCGTCGTGCCCGACGCTGATCTGGGTGAGCAGCTCCTCGGTGCTGAGCGGTTCGATCTCGCTGACCGCCCCGACGAAGGTGGTCTTGCCGACCCCGAAGCCGCCCGCGACCAGGACTTTCACGGCGGTCGGGAAGGCGGCCCCGCCGTCGGTCGGGGCCAGGGATTCACAGTCGGGTGCGCAGTCCATGCAGCACCGCCTCCAGAAGTGCTCGGTCGGTCCGGGGTGCGGGTCCCGCGGTCGCGGGGGCGTGGGCGGTGAGCGCACCGCAGTCGACGAGGTCGGCCAGGAGCACCTTGGTGACCACGACGGGCAGCCGCAGCTGACCGGCGACCTCCGCGACGGAGACCGGCACCCGGCACAGCGCCAGCGCCCGGGCGTGCTCCGGCCCCTGCGCCTCGGCCCGCCGCCCGGTCGCCCGGACCAGCGTCAGCAGATCGAACGGGGCGGTGGGCCGGGTCCGTCCGTTGCTGACGGTGTACGGGCGGACCAGACGGCCCGCCGCGTCGTCGTACCACGCGGGCTCCCGGCCGCCGTCGCGGCTGCGGTGGCACAGCGCCATCCTCAGCGTCCACCCGCCGGAGACTGCCGCCGCGCGGGGGTGATCAGGTACGGGCGGACGCTCTTGACCAGCATCCCCATCTCGTAGCCGAGGACCGCCACATCGGCCTCCCGACCGGCGATGACGGCCAGACAGGTGCCGGACCCGGCGGTGGAGACGAAGAGGAACGTCGACTCCAGCTCGACGACGACCTGGAGGACGTCGTCCCCCTCGCCGAAGCGGACCCCGGCGCTGCGGGCCAGCGAGTAGAGGCCGCAGGAGAGGGCCGCCAGATGGTCGGCGCTGTCCGGGTCGAAACCGTGGGCGGCCTTGACCAGCCCGTCGGAGGAGAGCAGCAGCGCGCTGCGGGCGTGCGGGACGCGCTGGACGAGACCGGTCAGCAGCCAGGAGAGGTCCGGCTGCGGACCGGCGTGCAGCGGAGGGGGCACCGGCGTGTGCGCGGGCGCGTGGGTCGGTGTGTGCAGATCACTCACCATGATGGGGCTCGTCTCCTCGGGGGCGGGCCGTCGGGGCCTCGGGGTCGGTGGGGCGGGGGTCGGTGGGGTCCGGCCCGTCGAAGGCCGGGCTCAGGGTGGGGCGGAAGGCGTCGCCCCCGGCCGAGTGCCCGGCCTCGAAGGCGTCGTCGGAGAGGCTGATGCCCCGCCGGAACGCGGCCATCAGGCCCGGGTCGTGCTCCGGTTCGGGTCCGGCGCGGTCGTCGGGGTGCCGCAGGATCGGTTCACCGCGCAATTCGGGCACCAGGTGCTCCTGGCGCCGCCGCCGCGGCAGCAGGGGCCGGGGCCCGCCGCCCCGTTCCTCGGCGGACGCTCCGTGGGCGTCCGGGTCCGCTCCGGCGGGCTCGGCACTCCCCGCGGACGGGGCGTCACCGGGCGACGGCACCTGTCTCGGTGCTCCCGCACGGGGCGCCGCCCCCGGCCCGGAGAGCGGGGCACGGGCCGCCGGGATGGCCGGTCCGGGCAGCGCCTCCGACGCGGCGGGATACAGCTGCTCCGGACCGCCCGCGGCGTACCCGCGGTCCGCGCCGGACCCGGCAGCGGCGGTGCGCTCCCCGTCGGACGGCCCGAGCGGCGCGTCCCCGTGGGCGTCGGGCGCACCGTCGTCGAGCACCCCGGTGTCCTGGCACTCCGGTCCGAGCAGCTCCCGGGGCAGAACCAGGACGGCCTGCACCCCGCCGTAGATGTTGCTCTCCAGCCGCACCGCGATGCCGTGCCGCCGGGCCAGCGACGAGACGACGAACAGCCCGATCCGGCCGTCGGCCAGCAGCGCGTCCATGTCGACGTGTTCCGGGTCGGCGAGCAACCCGTTCATCCGCGTCCGCTCGTCCGGCGTCATGCCCAGACCCCGGTCCTCGACCTCGACGGCGAGCCCGGAGGTGACGAGTTGGGCGCGGAGCAGGACGTGGGTCTGCGGGTCGGAGTAGACCGACGCGTTCTCGACGAGTTCGGCGAGGAGATGGATGACATCGGCGACGGCGTGGCCGCGCAGCGTCCCCTCGATCTGCGGGACGAGCTTGATCCGCGGGTACTGCTCGACCTCCGCGATGGCCGACCGCAGCACCTCCGTCATGGCGACCGGACGGCTCCACTGACGGCGCGAGATCGCGCCGCCGAGCACGGCGAGGTTCTCCGCGTGCCGCCGGGTGCGGGTGGCGAGATGGTCGACGTGGAACAGGCCCTTGAGCAGGTCCGGGTCCTCGACGTGGTTCTCCAGGTCGTCCAGCAACTCGATCTCGCGGTGCACCAGGGACTGCAGGCGCCGGGCGAGGTTCACGAAGACCTCGACCTTCTGCTCCCCCGCGGCGGCGCTCCGGGTGAGATCGACCGCCTCGACGACGGCGACCGAGGCGGTGTGCGCGGCCACCGCCATCTCGTGGGCGAGCAGATCGAGCGCGTCCCCGCCCGCCGACTCCGGCTCGGGCCCCGGGTGTTCGAGGCGCTCGCCTTTGCGCACCCGTTCGACGAGCGCTTGAAGCTCCGCCTGGTTACGGGCGCTGAGGCGGCGCACCTCGGCGCAGCGGCCCGCGGTGGCGCGCGCCTCGCCGTTGGCCGCGGCGCCCGCGGCGACGGCGACCCCGCAGACCAGCACCAGCCCGGCGACCAGCACCGGCCAGGCGCGCCCGGAGAGCGTGGCGGCGCCGGTCTGGACGAGGCAGACAACGGCCGCCGCGCAGACCGCGGTGGCAACGGCGCAGGGCACCACGGCGATACGGACCCACCTGGCCCGTATCACCGCATCGGCGGCCGAGCCCCGGAAGGCCGCCCGCCCGTGTCGGCCCCCTTCGCGGTCCCGCCGTCGCGCCCCGGTGGGTACGGCGGCGGTCCCCGGGGAAGGTTCGGGTTCCTGGGACCCCGTTTCCTGGGACGTCGGGTGCCCCTGGGGAAGTGCGGTAGGCATCGTGCCCTCCGGTAGTGACCGTCAGCAGTTCACAAAGCACGCACGGTAGTTGTTCTCCGGGTGGGGTCCGGACCACCTTGCCCCTTTCGCCACCCCCCGCCACCTCCTTACGAGGGCACCACCCGCACACCCACCCGAATCCGAACGAATGACCGTTCCCATAAGGGCAGTGGAAACATTCCTTACGGTGACCACCCCGAAAAGGCGCTCACAGCCCTTGCGGGGCTTACATCTGGCCTCCGCACGCAGAGCGTGACCGCCGACGACGACACCCCGGAAAGGCCGCTCCACCACCGAGCAACACCCCGAAACACCACCCGGAAGAGTGACGTGACGCTCGGTAACCGAATCCCGCGGTTACTCGAACTCCGGTCGAACGGGGTAATCCTGCGGTGATCGAACACCCCCGATGCCGCGGACCGCAGCATCCGGACGCCCGGCAGCCGGAAATGCCACGGCGTATTTACGGGGCTCAAGGCGGGGTTACGGGGCGCGAACTGGCGGCGAACCGAGCCAGGGGCCGTACGGGGCTCTCGGGAGCCTCCATCGGCCTCTCGCGACCTCGTGCGCCATCACTTGCGGCGTGCCCGGGAAGGTTCTGAAAAGGTTTTGAACGCAAAAATGCTCCGGCCCCCGGAAACCATCACTGGTTTCCGGGGACCGGAGCTAAAAATTGTTCGGCGGCGTCCTACTCTCCCACAGAGTCCCCTCTGCAGTACCATCGGCGCTG